>DATFBD010000031.1:0-43408 GCA_035254005.1 Burkholderiaceae bacterium
TCGATTTTCATGTTGTCGTCTTCTTGTGGAATGGGGGCGGCGGGGCGCCTGGGGACCGGTTGCAGCGCACCGCATAGTTGGAAGGGGGACAGTCCTGTCCCCCTTGCCTCCGTCTGCCGTTGAACGCATGTTGTCACTTTAAGAAGTCCGGCCCGCGGCCGCCACCGGAATGCGACAAAGCGCAAAAAAACGGGCGTGAGCTGCAAAAACACGGACGCCAGCGCCCTCGCCGGGGCCATCCCCGATCGTCAGGCTGTTGGTTTATGGCAACCGATACCGGATCACGCCGCCAGTGGCGTGACTTTCTTGAGCGAAGTCAAACGTGCGTGCGCGCGGCGAGGAAAAATGGTCTGAGCGCGGATGAGCGCATATCTTTCGTGAGGCCAACGTGAGTCTTCCAGTCCCCAGCGGCGAGCGCTACCTTGGCCCCGGCCACCAGGCGCTCGACGTGATCGCCCATCTCGTGGCCGCCATCGAGGTCACGCCGCTGGTGGCCGTGCGCGCCGTGGACCGGGACGGCATCGTGCGGTTCTGGAACCACAGCAGCGCGCGGCTGTATGGCGTGGCCACGGCCGACGCGCTGGGCCGGCCGTTGGCCGCGCTGATGCGGCCGGCCACCCGGGCCGCCGACTACGAGGCGGCCATCGCCCGCGTGTGGCGCACGGGCCGTCCCTGCGCCGCGCGCGACTGGTGCATGCGGCTGGCCGACGGGCGCACCGTGTGGATTTATTCCACCATGTTCCCGGTCGGGCGCGACGGCGTGCCGCAACAGGTCTTTTGCATGGACGTCGACATCACGGCCCGCAAGGCCGAGGACAGCGCGCGACTGGCGGCCGGCGCCAATTTCCGCCACCTGGTCGAGCGTTCCAGCGACGCCATCGTGCTGCTGCGGCGCGGGCGCATCGCCGCCGCCAATCCGGCCGCGCTGGCCCTGTTCGGCTGCACCGGCCAGGATGCCCTGTTGCGGCGCACGCTGGCCCAGCTGTCGCCGCCCTGCCAGGCCGACGGCGAGGCCTCGGCCGCCGCCGCCCGGCTGCGGGCCCGGCAGGCGCGCGCGCAAGGCAACCTGCGCTTCGACTGGCGCTACCTGGGCGGCGCCGGCCAGCCGTTCTGGGCCGAGGTCCTGATGACCTCCGTGACGCTGGACCGCCAGCACACCTTCTACACGGTGATCCGCGACATCTCGGCCCGCAAGGAGGCCGAGCAGTCGCTGTGCCTGGCGGCCCAGGTGTTTGAGAACAGCCGCGACGCCATCGTGCTCACCGATGGCCAGCACGTGATCGCCGCCGTCAACCGCGCCTACAGCGACGTGACCGGCTACCACGGCGCCCAGATGCTGGGCCAGCCGCTGGGCACGCACCGCTGCGGCATCGAGGACGAGGCCCAGTACCACCGCATCCTGGCCGCCGTGAGCCAGGGCGACCACTGGCAGGGCGAAGTGTGGGCCGTGCGCGCCAACGGCCAGCGCTATCCGGCCTGGCTGGCGCTGACCGCCATCCGCGACGCGCGCCAGCAGGTGAGCAACTACATGGCCATGCTGTCGGACATCACGGAGCGCAAGCAGGCCGAAGCCCACACGCGCCACCTGGCCGAACACGACTTCCTGACCGGCCTGCCGAACCGCGCGCTGTTGCTGGACCGGCTGAACCTGGCGCTGACGGCGGCCCGCCGCCACCACAGCATGATGGCCATCCTGTTCCTGGACCTGGACCGGTTCAAGCACATCAACGATGCGCTGGGCCACCACGTGGGCGACCTGCTGCTGCGCGAAGTGGCAGCGCGCCTGGTGCGCTGCGTGCGCGCGGTGGACACGGTGAGCCGCCAGGGCGGCGACGAATTCCTGATCGTGCTGACCGACATCGGCACCGCCGACCAGGCGGCCCACGTGGCGGCCACCGTGCTGCACTCGATCACCCAGCAGTATGTGCTGGACCAGCACCGGCTCGACGTGACCACCTCGATCGGCATCGCCACCTATCCCGACGATGGCGCCGACGCCGACACGCTGGTGCGCCACGCCGACCTGGCCATGTACCACGCCAAGGAGCATGGCCGCAACCGCTACCAGTTCTTCAACGCCGAAATGAATGTGCAGATCAGGGAGCGGGTGCGCTTCGAAAACGACCTGCGGCGCGCCGTGAGCGAGTGCCAGTTCGAGCTGGCCTTCCAGCCCGAGCTGGACCTGGCCACTGGCCAGGTGCTGGGGATGGAGGCGCTGGTGCGCTGGCGCCATCCGGAACTGGGGCTGCTGGCGCCGGCCCGGTTCATCGGCGTGGCCGAGGACTGCGGCCTGATGGTAGCCATCGGCGACTGGGTGCTGCGGGAAGCGTGCCGCCGCGCGCGCGGCTGGCAGGACGAGGGCCGGCCGCTGGTGGTGGCGGTCAACCTGTCGCCCAGCCAGTTCATGCAGCGCGGCCTGGCGGCCATGGTGGGCGAGGTGCTGCAGGCATCGGCCTTGCCGCCGTCGCTGCTGGCGCTGGAGATCACGGAGGCGGTGTTGATGAAGGATGGCGGCGGCGCGCTGGCCACGCTGCAAAACCTGCGGGCCATGGGCGTGAGCCTGGTGATCGACGATTTCGGCACCGGCTATTCGCGCCTGGGCCACTTGAAGGACTGCCCGGTCGACAAGCTCAAGATCGACCGCTCCTTCGTCAACGATTTCGAGCATGAACCGGCCGAGGCGGCGGTGGTCAGCGCCATCATCGCGCTGGCCCACAGCCTGAAGATGAAAGTGCTGGCCGAGGGCGTGGAGACGGCGGCGCAGCTGCAGTTCCTGCGGCAGCAGGGCTGCGACCAGTACCAGGGCAGTTATCTGCGCGGCGATTCGGGGCCGGCGCCGAGCCTGGCCTGCGCCCCCGCCTCCGCCTCTGCCTCCGCCTCCGCCCCAGGGTCAGACCCCAGGGTCTGACCCTCGCCGTATGCGGTGGTGTGTCAGGCGGATAAACAGCCGGTTCGCAACCCAGGGTCAGACCCTGGGGTCTGACCCTGTAGCCACGGCCGGTGGGCTGGACGCGTCGTACAGGCGCAGCCGCACCAGCACCTGGCCATGGTCGGACGCTTCCGGCCGTTGCAGCAGCAAGTGATCGTTCAGGTAGCTCACGTCGAGCACCTCGCCGATGGCGTGGCGCGAGGCCGGGTTGAACTGTTCCGACACCAGCACGTGGTCGATGGTCATGTAGCGGCCCTCGTGGACGTTGGTGTAGCCGAGGTGGCGCGCCTGGTCCAGGCGCAGCTGGATCTGGTTGCAATCGAACAGGCGGCCCCGCAACTCCTCGCCGGGCTGGCACGGCGCCCCGGCGCCCAGCACGATGCCGGTGGTGACGGCATCGACCATGTCGTTGAAGTCGCCCAGTACCACGCAAGGACGCTGCGCGCCCAGCGCCAGTTCATGCGCCAGCGCGCGCAGCGCCACCGCTTCGGTGCCGCGCCGGATCAGGGAGCGCAGGTTGGCCTGGGCGTATTGCATGGGATCGGCGCCGCCGCTGGCGCCGTTGTTGCCGCTGTTGTCGCTGTTGGCATTGGCGCCGTTGGTGCCATTGGTGCCGCCGTTGTTGCCGCTGTCGCCGCCGTTGCGGTAATCGGGCCGCTTCGACTTCAGGTGCACCACCAGCACGTCGAGCGCGCCGCCGCCGGGCAGCAGCACCCGCGCATGCACGGGCGCGCGCGCGTAGCGCCCGGCGTCGCGGCAGGCGATCGGCATCGCCACGCCGGCGGGGAAGGTGGGATGGCTGCTGGCCGGCCCGGCCAGCGGCAGGCGCGAAATCAGCGCCACCTGCGGCGTGAGGCGCTCGGCCAGCGGATCGGGCGCCACCCCGGCCACGCTGGCGCCGGCGTAGCGCCGGGTGCGCGCCAGCACGGCGCGCAAGGTGTCGAGGCTGAACACTTCCTGCAGCCCCACCACGTCGGCGTCGAGCTGGTCGAGCTGGCGCGCGGTCCAATCGATTTTCGCTTCATATTCGGCCGCCGTCAGCGGCGCCAGGTTGTCGTACAATTTCGCGCCCGGCGGGGCCAGGTTGCAAACATTGAAAGTGGCAAGGCGAATTTCTTGCGGCATAATGCGACACTCCTTAGCGAACGTTTAGCGTATCACGGCATGGCAAAGAAAGAACACATTTCGGAAACCCCGGCGACCCAGCTGCTGCGCAAGCACAAGGTGGCGTTCAGCGAACATCCCTACGACTATGAGGACCACGGCGGCACCACCGTGTCGGCGCGCGAACTGGGGGTGGACGAGCACCACGTGGTCAAGACGCTGGTGATGCAGGACGAGGCGGCCAAGCCGCTGATCGTGCTGATGCACGGCGACTGCAAGGTGTCGACCAAGAACCTGGCGCGCGCCATCGGCTGCAAGTCGGTCGAGCCGTGCAAGCCGGAAGTGGCGCAGCGCCACAGCGGCTACCAGGTGGGCGGCACGTCGCCGTTCGGCACCCGCAAGGCCATGCCGATCTACGTGGAACAATCCATCCTCGAGCTGGAAACGATTTATATCAATGGCGGCCGGCGCGGCTACCTGGTGGGCATCGCGCCGCAGGTGCTGGTGGACGTGCTCCATGCGCGCGCCGTGCACTGCGCGCTGGCGGATTGAGCCGGCACGCGGCGTTGGCAAAACCATACAATTTTCCCGATGGCGGGCGGGCTTGGTGTATATTCAGCCTCCCCCGGCCCAGCGCGCCGGGAATTATCTGCAAAGGGACACAATGAATACAGTATGGATGACCGTGGCTGCCTATCTGGTGGGCTCGATCTCGTTCGCCGTCGTGATGAGCGCTCTGTTCGGCATCGCCGACCCGCGCACCTACGGCTCCAAGAATCCCGGCGCCACCAACGTGTTGCGAAGTGGCAACAAAAAGGCGGCCATCATGACCCTGATCGGCGACGGCGCCAAGGGCTGGCTGGCCGTGTGGCTGGCGATCCGCTACGCCGACCAGTTGCAGGTGGGCGACACGACGATCGCGCTGGTGGCGATCGCCGTGTTCCTGGGCCATTTGTGGCCCGTGTTCTTCCGCTTCGTGGGTGGCAAGGGCGTCGCCACGGCGCTGGGCGTGCTGCTGGGCCTGAACCCCTGGCTGGGCCTGGCCACGCTGGCCACCTGGCTGGTGGTGGCGTTCGCGTTCCGCTATTCCTCGCTGGCGGCGCTGATCGCGGCCCTGTTCGCGCCGTTCTACTATGGCTTGCTGTTCGGCGTGGAGCCGCAACTGTTCGCCGTGGTCGCCATGAGCGTGCTGCTGGCCTACCGCCACAGCCAGAACATTTCGAACCTGTTGGCTGGCAAGGAAAGCCGTATCGGCAGCAAGAGCGCCGAGGCCGCCAAGGCCAAGCACAAGTAAGCATCCACCGTCACCCGCGGCCACCGGCCGGCGTCAGCCGGCAGCGGGGCCGGCGATCGGCCTGTCCCGCCCGGCCCGCTTGAATTTCGCCGCGCCGCCGCCATCTTGGGCGCGGGCGCCGGCATCTCGCGCGGCGCGTCACCCTAGCAAAGGCCCCACATGACCACTCCTCTGACCATCGATTTCGTCTCCGACGTTTCCTGCCCCTGGTGCGCCATCGGCCTCAAGGCGCTCGATGCGGCCATCGCCAACCTCGGCGACGAGGCTGACGTCACGCTGCACTTCCAGCCGTTCGAACTGAACCCCAACATGGGCCCGGAAGGCCAGGACATCACGGAACACCTGATGCAGAAATACGGCGCCAGCGCCGAGCAGCAAGCCCAGACCCGGGCCGCCATCCGCGCGCGCGGCGCCGAGGTGGGTTTCGATTTCGCGCTCGACCAGCGCAGCCGCATCTACAACACTTTCGACGCCCACCGCCTGCTGCACTGGGCCGAACTGCAAGGGCGCCAGAAGGAACTCAAGCTGGCCTTGCTGGAAGCGTATTTCAGCCGCGGCCTCAACCCCAGCGCGCACGACGTGCTGGTGCGCATGGCCGGCGAGGCGGGACTGGACCCGGCCACGGCATCGGAAATTCTCGAAAGCAATCAGTACGCGGACGAGGTGCGTGAGCGCGAGCAATTCTTCGCCCGCCACGGCATCAATTCCGTGCCCGCCATCATCATCAACCAGCGCCATCTGATCTCCGGCGGCCAGCCGGTCGAGGTGTTCGAGCGCGCGCTGCGCCAGATCATGACGGAGTCGTAAAAAATGGTGGCGGACGCGGCCCAGATGCGCGCCCGCCGCGCCTGTTTTGGGATAAACTGTCAAAGTAGCAAAAGGCTCGGGCGAGCCACTCCGGCTATCCCGCCGCCGGTATCGATAGTGCTGCTTTGGGGGTCTTATGCTGGCCGCAGAAAAAATCCACGTCTTGCCCATGGCGAGGCCGCAAACCGACCAGTTCCGCCTGGCCGCCTTGCACCGTTACAACATTCTTGACACCCCCGCCAGCGAGGAATTCAACTTCCTCACCGAGCTCGCTGCCAAACTGTGTAACGTACCGTATTCCTTCATTTCGCTGGTGGATGCCGAGCGGGTCTGGATCAAGGCCCACACGGGCATGGAACTGTCGGTGCTGCCGCGCACCGATTGCTACTGCTCGCTGGCCATCCTTGGCGACAGCGCCACCGAGATTCCCGACTTGCGCGCCGATTACCGCACGGCCCACATGCCGCTGACCACCAATGCGCCGTTCATGCGCATGTACAGCAGCGTGGCGCTGACCTCGTCCGACGGCTTCGCCATCGGCACGCTGTGCGTGATGGACACCGTGCCCGGCCGGCTGAGCGAGGAGCAGCGCCAGGTGCTGGCGCGGCTGGCGCGCCAGGCCATGGCCCTGATCGAATTGCGGGCCAAGGAAAAGGCGCTGGGCGACTCGATGCGCGAGCTGGAACAACTGACCATCACCGATGAGCTGACGGGCCTGCACAACCGCCGCTCGCTGCTGCAGCGCCTCAAGTTCGAATCGGCGCGCGCCAAGCGCTTCCGGGCGCCGCTGTCGGCGCTGATGATAGACCTGGACCACTTCCGCCAGATCAATGACACCCACGGCCCGGCGGTGGGCGACCAGATGCTGGCCAGCGTGGGCCGCATGCTGCGCGAGAGCGTGCGCGTGATCGACATCCCGGCCCGCTACGGCGGCGAGGAACTCTGCATCGTGCTGCCCAACACGCCGTTCGATGGCGCCTGCAAGCTGGCCGAGAACCTGCGCATCAAGATCGAGGCGCAGCAGCACCTGGTGGGATCGCGCGTGTTGCCGATCACGGCCAGCGTGGGGGTGGGTGCGTTCAATCACATGGAAATCGCCGACGGCGACAGCCTGCTGCGCCAGGCCGGCGCGGCCCTGCTGCGCGCCAAGCAGCAAGGCCGCAACCAGATCGCCTACTGACCCGTTCCGGGGCGCCGGCCCGCATGGACCGGGCGCCGGCGCCGCCATCCGGCATTCAGTGGACTATAACGGTCGAATCGGTAGTGCCTGCCGCGCCAGCAACGCGCAGGGCGGCGTTGCAAATGCTCGCGATAGCCCGCATCGCTGCGCTTTGCGCCTTGCCCTGCACGCAGCTGGCGCGTCTTTCACTCCCGATTCTTCCGTTACAGTCCACTGGTAAGATGCCGGGCATGGACAACATCACACACACCGTCGTCGGCCTGGGCGTGGGCGAGCTGCTGGAGCGCAGCCTGCCGCCGGAAGCCGATAGCTCGCGCGCCCGCACGCGACGGCGCCTGTTGCTGGCCGCATGCGCGCTGGCCAGCAATTTCCCCGACCTCGACCTGTTCCTGTCCGGCCAGCTGCCCGATCCGCTGGGCTATCTGCTCAACCACCGCGGCCACACGCACACGCTGCTGTACGCGCTGCCGCAGGCGCTGGCGCTGGCTGCCCTGTTGTGGCTGTGCTGGCCGGCCGCGCGCGCCTTGCTGCGGGCCAGCCGGCCGGCCCGGCGGGGACTGGCGGCCAGCATCGCCGCCGGCCTGGGCCTGCACTTGCTGCTCGACTACACCAATTCCTACGGCCTGCATCCGTTCTATCCCTTCGATGGCCGCTGGTTTTACGGCGACATGGTATTCATCGTCGAGCCGCTGTACTGGATCGCGTTCGGCGCGCCGCTGGCCATGATGCTGGCCACGTGGCGCGCGCGCACGGCGGCGCTGGCGGTGCCGGTGGCAGCGCTGCTGTTTTTCACGGCCCAAGGCTACCTGGGCGCGGCGTCGTGCGCGGCCCTGCTGGGCACGGGCTTGCTGCTGGGGACCGCGCAGCGCCGGGCCGGCGCACGCGGCCGGGCCGCGCTGCTGCTGGCGCTGGGGCTGTGCGCTGTGTATGTGGCGGGGCAGGGCGCGGCCTCGCACGTGGGCGGCCAGCATATCCGCGCCGCGCTGCAGCGCGTTGACCCGGCCGCGCGCGTGCTGGACGTGGCGATGACGGCCTATCCGTCCCAACCCTTGTGCTGGAACTTCGTCTCGGTGGAAAGCGACGAGGCGGCCGGCCGCTACCGCATGCGGCGCGGCGTGGCCAGCCTGGCGCCGGGCTGGCTGGCGCCACTGGCCTGCCCGCGCCGGCTGGTGGATGATGGTGCCCGGCTGGTGCTGGACCCGGCCATCGTTGAAACGAGCGAAGTGACGGCCAGCCTGCAGGCGCTGCGCCAGTTGCAGCGTGACGATTGCCACGTCAACGCCTGGCTGCGGTTCGCCCGCGCACCGGCCCTGTTCATGGCCGAGGGCGAGGCGTCCGACTACCGCTTCGCCACCGCGCCGCGCGGCAATTTCACCACGCTGCGTTTTGCGGCGCTGCGCGGCAGCGCTTGTCCGAAAGGGGTGCCCGGTTGGGATGATCCGCGTGCCGATTTGCTGGCCACGCCACCGCAGGCCACTCTCGCGGCCGGCCAGCGCGGCGCGCCAGCGGCGGTGGCGCGCTGACGCCGCGAAAAGCGGGAGCGGCGGTTTCGGGAGGGGCGGTTAGATGACCCGCAGTTCGTCCAGTGGCCAGCGTGGGCGCACGTTGAACGAATAGTCGCGCTGGGCCGCCTGCGGGTTGATCTGCAGGCGCATGGCGCCGGCGAAGGCGATCATGGCGCCGTTATCGGTGCAGAACTCCAGCTCGGGGTAGTAGACTTTGAAGCGCTTCTTCGCGGCGGCTGCGTTCAGCGATGCGCGCAGCTGGGCGTTGGCGCCCACGCCGCCGGCGATCACCAGCCGCTTCAGGCCAGTGTGTTTGAGCGCCTTCACGCATTTGGCCGTGAGCACATCGACGATGGCGTCCACGAAGCCGCGCGCGATGTTGGCCTTGTCCTGCTCGCAGATGTTGGCGATCACTTTTTCCTGGTGGTTCTTCACCACTGTCAGTACGGCCGTCTTCAGGCCCGAGAAGCTGAAGTTGAAATCCTTGGTGTGCAGCATCGGGCGTGGCAGCGTGTAGGCCAGCGGGTCGCCGAATTCGGCCAGGCGCGAAATGGCGGGGCCGCCCGGATAACCGAGGCCCAGCAGCTTGGCCGACTTGTCGAACGCCTCGCCGGCCGCGTCGTCCAGGGTTTCGCCCAGCAGCGTGTACTGGCCCACGCCATCGACCCGCATCAGCTGGGTGTGGCCGCCCGATACCAGCAACGCCACGAACGGAAATTCGGGCGGCTGCGAGGCCAGCAGCGGCGACAGCAGATGGCCTTCCAGGTGGTGCACGCCCAGCACCGGCTTGTCCAGCGCCAGGCCCAGGCTGCAGGCGATGGAGGAGCCGACCAGCAGCGCGCCGGCCAGGCCGGGGCCCTGCGTGTAGGCGATGGCGTCGATGTCGGCCATGGCGATGCCGGCGCCGTCCAGCGTCTTTTTCAGCAGCGGGATGGCGCGCCGGATATGGTCGCGCGAGGCCAGTTCCGGCACCACGCCGCCGTATTCCTCGTGCATGGCCACCTGGGAATGGAGGGCGTGCGACAGCAGGCCGCGTTGCGTGTCATACAGCGCAAGGCCGGTTTCGTCACAGGAGGATTCGACGCCGAGAACGATCATGAAAAGTGCGGAGGTGAAGGAGTAATCCGCCATTGTAAAGGAAAGCGCCCCCCGCCGGGCCGCGTGGCGGGGGGCGCTGGCCGGGGACAGGGCCGCCCCGGCCCCGGCGTGGCGGTCGATGGCCCGGCCCGGCCGTTTACGGCCGGTTGCGCAGCTGCACCGCCGCGTCGCGCAGCATCTTGGCCGTGGTGTCCCAGTCGATGCAGGCGTCCGTCACGGAGCAGCCGTATTTCAGCTCGCTCAGGTCGGCCGGGATCTTCTGGTTGCCGGCCACGATGTTCGATTCGATCATCACGCCCACCAGCGACTTGTTGCCCTGGACGATCTGGTGGATCACGTCGGCCATCACCAGCGGTTGCAGTTCCGGTTTCTTATAGCTGTTGGCGTGCGAGCAGTCCACCACCAGCGTGGCTGGCAGCTTGGCCTTGGCCAGCGCCTGTTCGGCGATGGCGATCGACACCGAATCGTAGTTGGGGCGGCCGTCGCCGCCGCGCAGCACCACGTGGCCGTAGGCGTTGCCGCGCGTGCGCACGATGGACACGTTGCCCTGGCTGTTAATGCCCAGGAAGGAGTGCGGATGGGCCGACGACAGGATGGCGTTGATGGCGATGCCGATGTCGCCGTCGGTGCCGTTCTTGAAGCCCACCGGCGTGGACAGGCCGGACGACATCTCGCGGTGCGTTTGCGATTCCGTGGTGCGCGCGCCAATGGCGGTCCACGCGATCAAATCGCCCAGGTACTGGGGCGAGATCGGGTCCAGCGCCTCGGTGGCCGTGGGCAGGCCCAGTTCGCACACGTCGAGCAGGAACTGGCGGGCCTTCTCCATGCCCACGTCCACGCGGAAGGAATCGTCCATGTCCGGATCGTTGATGTAACCCTTCCAGCCGGTGGTGGTGCGCGGCTTTTCGAAATACACGCGCATCACCAGCAGCATGGTGTCGGCCACTTCCTCCTGCAGCGCCTTCAGGCGGCGCGCGTAATCGAGGCCGGCCACCGGGTCGTGGATGGAGCAGGGGCCGACCACCACGAACAGGCGCTTGTCCTTGCGGTCGATGATGTTGCGCAGCGCCTCGCGGCCCTTCATCACCGTGTCCGAGGCCAGGTCGGTCAGCGGCAGCCTGGCGTGCAGGGCTTCCGGCGACGGCATGGCGCCGAACGAGGTGACGTTGATGTTTTCGATATCTGGGGAAATCATGGCGGTTCTCAGCAGTAGGGTTTTTCCGGGGGAGCCATAGTGTAGCTGAAATGGCGCGACAGGACCCGGCCCCGCTGCACCGCGTCAATTCCGTGTAAGCTATCGGCCATGACGACACCTGACACTCCCTTTCCGGCCGCCCGCTTCATCAAGGAGATAGGCCGCGGCAAAAACGGCGCCCGCAGCATGACGCGCGAGGACGCCCACGACTTGTACCAGGCCATGCTCGACGGCCGCGTTTCCGACCTTGAACTGGGCGCCATTCTGCTGGCGATGCGCATCAAGGGCGAATCGGTGGAGGAAATCGCCGGCTTCCTGGACGCGGCCGAAGCGGCGTTCGCGCCGCTGACGGCGCCGCCGGGCCAGTACGCGCCCGTGCTCATCCCCAGCTACAACGGCGCGCGCAAGATGGCCAACCTGACGGCGCTGCTGGCCATGCTGCTGGCGCGCGAAGGCGTGCCGGTGCTGGTGCACGGCGTGGCGCACGATCCGGGCCGGGTGGCCACGGCCGAAGTGTTCGAGGCGCTGGGCGTGACGGCCGCGCAGGACCATGCCGAGGCCGAGGAAGCCATGGCCCAGGGCCGCGCCGCCTTCATCACCATCGACGTGCTGGCGCCCAAGCTGGCGCGCATGCTGGCGCTGCGCGCCGTGCTGGGGGTGCGCAATTCCACCCACACGCTGGTCAAGATCATGCAGCCGTTCGCCGGGCCGGCGCTGCGGCTGGTGTCCTACACCCATCCCGAGTACCTGGAAATGCTGGGCGAGTACTTCACCACGGCCGCCCCGCACGAGCGCGGCGACGCCTTCCTGATGCGCGGCACGGAAGGCGAGACGGTGGCCAATGCCAACAAGGCCCAGCAGATCGACTGGTTCCACGGCGGCTTGCGTACCATGCTGGTGCCCAAGCAGACCCTGGTGCAGGAACTGCCCGCGCTGCCCGAGGAGAAGGACGCCGCCACCACGGCCGGCTGGATCGGTTCCGTGCTGCGCGGCGAGGTGCCGGTGCCGCCATCGATCGCCGAACAGGTGGCGCAGATCCTGCTGGTGTCGCGCACCCTGCGTTCGCGCCAGCACGCCAGCGAACCGCTGGCCTGAGGTTCGGGCAGACCATCGGCCTGCCCGCGGCCGGGCCGCCGGCGGGCCACTCGCCGTGCCCGGCCGCCCGCACACAGTACAATCACGCCTTTGCAACAGTGCGGGACCGGAAACAACATGGCGAAACAGTTTGATGTGGCAGTAATCGGCGCGGGCGCGGCCGGCATGATGTGCGCGGCCGTCGCGGCCCAGCGTGGCCGGCGCGTGGTGCTGCTCGACCATGCATCCCGGCTGGCCGAGAAGATCCGCATCTCCGGCGGCGGGCGCTGCAACTTCACCAACCTGCATGCGGGGCCGCAGCACTTCCTGTCCGACAATCCCCACTTCTGCAAGAGCGCGCTGTCGCGCTACACGCCGCAGGACTTCCTGGCGCTGGTCAAGAAACACCGGATCGGCTATCACGAGAAGCACAAGGGCCAGCTGTTCTGCGACGATTCTGCCGAGCAGATCATCCAGATGCTCAAGGATGAATGCGCGGCCGGCGGCGTCGAATGGCGCATGCCGTGCAAGGTGGCCGGCGTCGAGCGCCAGGCGGACGGACGCTTTCTGCTGCAAACGGATAGCGGCGACATCGACGCGGCCAGCGTGGTGGTGGCCACGGGCGGCCTGTCCATCCCCAAGATCGGTGCCACCGACTTCGGCTACCGCATCGCGCGCCAGTTCGACCTGAAGCTGGTCGAGCCGCGCCCGGCGCTGGTGCCGCTCACCTTCGACGAGGCGGCGTGGAAGCCGTTCGTGCCGCTGGCCGGCATCGCGCTGGAAGTGGATGTGGAGACGGGCAGCTTCAAGGGCCGCAACCCGACGGGCGGGCGCTTCCGCGAGGATTTGCTGTTCACCCACCGCGGCCTGTCCGGCCCGGCCATCCTGCAGATATCGAGCTACTGGCAGCCGGGGACGCCCATCGTCATCAACCTGCTGCCGGAAATGGACCTGGCCCAGACCCTGATCGAGGGCAAGGGCACGATCAAGAAACAGCTGGGCAACGTGCTGTCCCAGTGGCTGCCGGCCCGGCTGGCCGAAGGCCTGTTGCTGGCCCACGGTTTCGCGCTGGACGCGCGCCTGGCCGACATGCCGGATGCCCAGTTGCGCCGTCTCGGCCAGGCCATCAACCAGTGGACCTTGGTGCCCAACGGTTCCGAAGGCTACCGCAAGGCCGAGGTGACGCGCGGCGGCGTGGATACGCGCGAACTGTCGCAGCAGACCATGATGGCCACCAAGGTGCCCGGCCTGTACTTCGTGGGCGAGACGGTGGACGTGACGGGGTGGCTGGGTGGCTACAACTTCCAGTGGGCCTGGGCCTCCGGTGTGGCGGCTGGGCAAGCAGTCTGATATACTGGCCGACCTTGATGTAGCGGCTGTTGGCCTTGAGATGCGGGCAAGATTGCACTCCGGCCTGAGTATTGTTGACTGAAAGCCGCATGGCAGGCCGTTTCGGCGGTCAGGCATCTTCCATTTATGGAAAAATGATGCTATAGTCTCTTTCTTCCTATAACCTCAACGGTTTGAATTTTTACATGACCACTATTCGCCTTAAAGAAAACGAGCCGTTCGAAGTCGCAATGCGTCGCTTCAAACGCACCATCGAAAAAACCGGTCTGCTGACCGAACTGCGCGCACGCGAGTTCTATGAAAAGCCAACGGCTGAGCGCAAGCGCAAGCTGGCAGCTGCCGTGAAGCGTCACTACAAGCGCATCCGCAGCCAACAACTGCCTAAGAAACTGTTCTAAGACTGTCCTGGCAGCACTGGCCCCCGTCGCGCGGCGTATCGTCGCCACGGGCCATGTTGCGCAGCGTTTGGATGTCGTTAGTCCAGATGAGTCGCTTACCCGCTCCGGTTCGCCGCAGCGGGTTTTCTCATTTATAAACTGTTTATTTTGATAGAAAGATCGCCATGAGCTTGAAAGCACAAATCACCGAAGACATGAAGGCCGCCATGCGCGCCAAGGAAACCGGCAAGCTCAACACGATCCGCCTGCTGATCGCCGAGATCAAGCGCAAGGAAGTGGACGAGCGCATCGAGCTGGACGATGCCCAGACCATCGCCATCGTCGAAAAGATGATCAAGCAGCGCAAGGATTCCATCACCCAGTTCGAAGCCGGCGGCCGCGCCGACCTGGCCGAGATCGAAAAAGCGGAACTGGCGGTGCTGTCGGCCTACATGCCGGCCGGCCTGTCGGACGCGGAAATCGCGGCCGAAGTGGCTGCCGCCGTGGCCGCCTCGGGCGCCGCCGGTCCCCAGGACATGGGCAAGGTGATGGGCATCGTCAAGCCCAAGCTGGCGGGCCGCGCCGACATGACCGTGGTGTCCGCCCTTGTGAAGAAGGCGCTGAGCCCAAATTAATCGTTGAGAAGTTCGCCGCCGCACCTTGAGCCACCGCAAAGCCGGGCCCGGTGCGGCGGGTTAGTCTGATCCCAAACAAGGCCGCGCCAGCCCGTGATACCCCAATCTTTCATTGCCGATTTACTGAACCGGGTCGATATCGTCGACATCGTGGGCCGCTATGTGCAGCTGAAAAAAGGCGGCGCCAACTTCATGGGCCTGTGCCCGTTCCACAGCGAAAAATCGCCCAGCTTCACGGTCAGCCCCACCAAGCAGTTCTACCACTGCTTTGGCTGCGGCGCCCACGGCACCTCGATCGGCTTTTTGATCGAATACTCGGGCATGGGCTTCGTGGACGCCGTCAAGGAGCTGGCGCAGAACGTGGGCATGGTGGTGCCCGAGCAGGACGACAAGATCCCGCCGGCCCAGCGGGCCCAGATGCAGGCCCACAGCATGGCCCTGACGGAAGCCATGACGCGCGCCTGCGATTTCTACCGTGCCCAGTTGCGCACTGCGCCCAACGCCATCGCCTACCTGAAGAACCGCGGCCTGACGGGCGAGATCGCGGCCCGCTTCGGCCTCGGCTACGCGCCGGCCGGCTGGGACAACCTGCGTTCCGTGTTCCCCGACTACGAAGCCGTGGTGCTGGCCGAGTCCGGCCTGGTGATCGACAAGGTGGACGAGGATGGCGGCAACCGCAAGCGCTATGACCGCTTCCGCGAGCGCGTCATGTTCCCCATCAAGAATACCAAGGGCCAGGTGATCGCCTTCGGCGGCCGCGTGCTCGACCATGGCGAACCGAAATACCTGAACTCCCCGGAAACCCCGCTGTTTTCCAAGGGCTTCGAGCTGTACGGCCTGTTCGAGGCACGCCAGGCCATCCGCGACGCCGGTTATGTGCTGGTGACGGAAGGCTATATGGACGTGGTGGCGCTGGCCCAGATGGGCTTCCCGCAAGCCGTGGCCACGCTGGGTACGGCTTGCACCACCAACCACGTGCAGAAACTGTTGCGTCAAACGGACAATGTGATTTTCAGTTTCGACGGCGACAAGGCCGGCCGCCGCGCCGCCCGCCGCGCGCTGGAGGCCTGTTTGCCCCATGTGTCCGACAACAAGACCATCAAGTTCCTGTTCCTGCCCACCGAGCATGACCCGGACAGCTACGTGCGCGCCCACGGGGCCGAAGCGTTCGAGCAGGAAATCCACGAAGCGATGCCGCTGTCGCAGTTCCTGATCAAGGAAGTGGTCGGCGAGCATGATTTGAACGGACCGGAAGGCCGGGCCCGGGCCCAGTTCGACGCCAAGCCGCTGTTGCAGGCGATGGCGCCGTCGGCCTTGCGGCTGCAGATCGTGCGCGCGCTGGCCCAGTTGACGCAAAGTACGCCATCGGAGATCGAGGCGCTGTTCGAGCTGGCCAAGCCGGTGGCCGTGGCGCGCCAGGCGCCGCCGCGCAGCGGCCGGCCGGTGCCCGTGGGGCTGGAATTGCAGATCGTGCGGCTGCTGGTGGCGCACCCGCCGCTGGCGCTCGACATCGACGCCGACGCGCTGGCCGCGTTCCACTTCTTCGGTGCCGAACCGGCCGAGCGGCTGGCCCAGCTCGTGGCCCAGGCCCAGGCCATGGGGCCGAACGGCGGTTTTGCTGCTTTTGCGCAACACCTCAAGTCGCAGGGCGACGAATATGACGCCATCATCGCCGAGATCGTCAAGGAGCCCGAGTCCGATTTCGACGCCGTGCGCCTGTTCCTGCGCGGCGCCATCCGCCAGGTCAAGAACGATGCGCTGAAGCAGGAATTGCACGATTTGCTGGCGGCCGGCCTGTCATCGGATGAGCTGGGCGTGCGCTACCGTGAGATTACCTCGAAGCAAGATCAGTTGTTGCGCGAGGCAGAGGCGGAATTGTCCCACCGCTAGGCCGATGCGTGTGGCGGACATGATTTGCCAGAGGGAAGGGGGCTGCCTGCCCTCTGGAAATTGCAAATGTGCGTGCTATAATAAAACGCTAAGTGTTGTCTATTTTGGCATCGTTTTTCAGTTCAGAGTGTGTTTGTTTTTTAGTAAGTTAGGCTCTTGATCGGCGCAGTCAGGCAGCGTCGGCGGCCAGGGCCGCTTTGGTTGAACCGGCGCATGACCATGCGGCCGATGGCGGATGTTCCGTTCGCCCGTGAACCAGTCATGGCTCCCAGCCCCCACACGCATGTCAAATGCAGTAGAATTTCTGCCGAAAACGGCTGTCTTGGCCGTTGGTAGGGAATCTGTTGTGGACGCGGATCGTGCCCAACAAGGTGTAAGTAAGTCGTAGTATTGTCGGACTTGTGTGGTCGGCAAGTTCGAAGACAGAGGTCCCACAAGGACCGCAAGAAACTTTATCCTAAATAAGCAAGTCGTTGTGTAATCGAAAGCGCCTGTGCCAACCAAGAAACCTGAATCCAAAGTGGCTGAGAAGCCCAGCAAAGTGACCGCCAAGTCTGCAAAGGCGACGGACAAGCCGGAAACGCGCGTCGCCAGCAACCCGCCGGCGGTAAGCCAGACGACGGATGCGGCCACGCTGGCCGCCATCGACACGTCCGGCTACGTCTTGCCCACGGTGAAAGTGCCCGGCCGGCGCGGTCGCAAGCCCAAGGAATTCCAGCCCGAGAACGACGAAGTGGCGGCCCTGAACGCCGTCGAACGGGCCGAATTGAAAGCGGTGGACAAGGCCAAGGCCAAGGACCGCAAGGCCAAGGAAAAGGCCTTGCTGAAAGATGCGTTCTCGTCGGACACGGAAGCGACCGAGGAAGAACTGGAACGCCGGCGCCAGAAACTCAAGACCCTGATCAAGTTCGGCAAGGAACGCGGTTTCCTCACCTACGCCGAGATCAATGACCACCTGCCCGAGAATATCGTCGATCCGGAAGCGATCGAAGGCATCATCGGCACCTTCAACGACATGGGCATCGCCGTCTACGAGCACGCGCCCGATGCCGAGACGTTGCTGCTGTCGGACAACGTGGCCACCGTCACCAGCGACGACGAAGCGGAAGCGGCGGCCGAGGCCGCCCTGTCGACGGTCGACTCCGACTTTGGCCGCACCACCGACCCGGTGCGCATGTACATGCGCGAAATGGGCTCGGTCGAACTGCTGACCCGCGAAGGCGAGATTGAAATCGCCAAGCGTATCGAGGATGGCCTGAAAGACATGATCCAGGCCATCTCGGCCTGCCCGGTGACGATCGCCGAGATCATCGCCGCCTCCGAGCGCATCCGCGCCGACGAGATCAAGATCGACGAGATCGTCGACGGCCTGGTCGACGAGAACGAGGAAACGGCCGCCGCCGCCGCGCCCGCGCCGGCCGCCGCCAGCGAGGACGACGAGGAAGAGGAAGAGGAAGAAGAGGAAGAAGAGGAAGAAGAGGAAGAGCCCAGCACCTCGGGCGCCGCCGGCTTCTCGGCCGAACAGCTGGAAGCGATGAAGGCGACGGCGCTGGAGAAGTTCGACGTCATCTCCATGCAGTTCGACAAGATGCGCAAGGCCTTCGAGAAGGATGGCTACAATTCCAAGGCCTATGTGAAGGCGCAGGAAGCCATCTCGCTGGAACTGCTGGGCATCCGCTTCACGGCCAAGGTGGTGGAAAAGCTGTGCGACACGCTGCGCGGCCAGGTGGACGAAGTACGCCACATCGAAAAGCAGATCCTCGACGTGGCCGTCAACAAGTGCGGCATGCCGCGCGCCCACTTCATCAAGGTCTTCCCCGGCAACGAAACCAACCTGGACTGGGTCGATGGCGAAGTGGCCGCCGGCCACGCCTACAGCGCCATCCTGGGCCGCAACATTCCGACCATCAAGGAACTGCAGCAACGCCTGATCGACCTGCAGGCGCGCGTCGTGCTGCCGCTGCCGGACTTGCGCAACATCAACCGCCAGATGGCGGCCGGTGAAATGAAGGCGCGCAAGGCCAAGCGTGAAATGACGGAAGCGAACTTGCGTCTGGTGATCTCGATCGCCAAGAAATACACCAACCGCGGCCTGCAATTCCTCGACCTGATCCAGGAAGGCAACATCGGCCTGATGAAGGCGGTGGACAAATTCGAATACCGCCGCGGCTACAAGTTCTCGACCTATGCCACATGGTGGATCCGCCAGGCCATCACGCGCTCGATCGCCGACCAGGCGCGCACCATCCGTATCCCGGTGCACATGATCGAAACCATCAACAAGATGAACCGCATCTCGCGCCAGATCCTGCAGGAAACGGGCGCCGAGCCGGACCCAGCCACGCTGGCCATCAAGATGGAGATGCCCGAGGACAAGATCCGCAAGATCATGAAGATCGCCAAGGAGCCGATCTCGATGGAAACGCCGATCGGCGACGACGACGATTCCCACTTGGGCGACTTCATCGAGGACAACAACACGCTGGCGCCGTCGGATGCGGCGCTGCACGCCTCGATGCGCGGGGTGGTGAAGGACGTGCTCGATTCGCTGACGCCGCGTGAGGCGAAGGTGCTGCGCATGCGTTTCGGCATCGAAATGTCGACCGACCACACCTTGGAAGAGGTCGGCAAGCAGTTCGATGTCACGCGCGAGCGCATCCGCCAGATCGAAGCGAAAGCCCTGCGCAAGCTGCGCCATCCGTCGCGTTCGGACAAGCTCAAGAGCTTCCTCGAAGGTAACTAAGACTTGACTAGCGTCCCGGATGCCGCTTATCCTCTCGGGTTCGTTTTAACAACGAACGCGCGGGAGGGGAGCGGCACCGGCCCCAGCGCAACAGCAGCACCCTGGGCCTCTAGCTCATGCCTGGTTAGAGCAGCGGACTCATAATCCGTTGGTGCCCGGTTCGACTCCGGGGAGGCCTACCAATTTGCTTTATGCTTTGAAATCAAGCCCTTGCGAGCAATCGTCGGGGCTTTTTTCTTTTCAATGCAGCCGAAAAATAGGTCAAAAACTGCCCTTTGCCGGAAAACTGCCGGGATGGAATGATTCGAGCCAAGCGTCCCTATGGCGACTGGTGAATCACTAATGGCATACTTCAAGAAATGTGGTGAGTACTGGCGCGCGCGCAACTGCGGAAATCATTGATAGGCTGCGATAACTATCCGGCGTGGGCTCAGCACCATGCATCGCGGGTAAGGGATCTGGTGGCAGAGCGTTTGCGGTAGGCGGAGCAATTCGATATCTCTGCTGGAGTTTTGCCGGAAGAGCCCTGCAATTTGGAGTTGTTGCTAGTTGCTTCCTATGAGGAAAGCCGCTTGGCGCGCAGTTCGAGCATGGTAAAAAAAGAGGGGGGGGCAGCTGAATTCTGATCTTGGCTGATCGTCGCTCGACAAATAGCCCTCTACGATATTTCTTGCTTGAAGTAAGAATGTGTGAATTTTCTTACGTAGGCGTTCTGTTATGCTGAAGGAAATATTTATTTCTTCAGAAGATGAAAATTAACGACCTTATTCACCGCTATCCTACTGCTGTGGGAACACGCCGGGACGGTATTTGCCGCGTTCGGACGTTTGTCGACAACAACCTGCAAACTACGGCATTGCTTACTGACCTTGGTGATAAAAACACCGGGGCCTCTGTCACAAACTCAATTGAATTTATTTGTGAGTCCCTACGAGGCAGAGGCGTGGTGCCAGAAAAATGTTGTTTCATCGAGCATTATGAGGACCAAAACTACAGGGAAGGGACTTTCGATCTGGTGACCTTTAGCGCGACTGGAGCGCCAAATTGGCGCTCCATCAACCGAAGTGCAGTGATTGAGCTGCTTGGTTGCGATGAGACAGAGTTAACCGCGAAGACTGCAGAGATACCGCGTCTACTTAATGAGATTGATCGCATCCGATATGAGATCGATCCTTTTGTAGACTCGCCCTGGCTTGAGGCTCCCGAGAATACTAAGAGACGAAATGATATTGAGGCTCGGATGATCAGCAAGGCGCAGATCAATGAGCTCATCGAAAGTGGTGCAGGAGAGCAGGCACTTCAACGTCTTTTAAAACAAGACTTATCAATATTTGCTGAGATCTATGCGGATCCCAAAGATGAGTACATTTGTTTTTCCGAATTCCCCATCGCAGATGGGGCAGTTGACTTTGCCGTCTTCTCCGGACGGTCTCGAATGGACGTCACATTGATTGAAGTGAAAGGTGCCGAATTCCATTTAGTGAATCAGGGGCATTATGAAAAGTTTGCCGCCAAGATTGATGAAGCAGTCCATCAAATTAGGACTCGGCTAAGGCACGTCATAGACAACATAAAAGATTTCCGCAGCCAAGTGCATCAAGTCCGTCTGAATGTCGAACGTGGGAATTCTCAATATAACTCATTACTTGGACCGGACGGTCACCTTGAAGTTGATCCCAACAAGGACATCAACATCAGGTGTGTCGTTATCGGTGGGAGGACGCGTAACGATCTTGAAGAGAGTAGAAAGCGTCATGATCTGGAAAGAAGTACACATCCTCCCATTAGGGTCGAATCGTGGGATACATGGATGAGAAAGATTAGGCGCGAATGAGTATCAGTTCTAGAGCCTAGCACATGTTGGTACAAGTTCTACCGGAAATTTGCCGGAAAGACGGGCTTGATCGGAGCGATCCACACTAACCGCTAGTGATGAAAAGTCTTGTGAAACCAAGAGATTAGCAGTAATTTCTCGATCGAATGATTCGACTCATAATTCGTTGGTGCCCGATTCGACCCCGGGGAGGCCTACCATAAATTCAAGGGCTTAGCGTCGGCTAAGCTCTTTTCTGTTCTACACTTCCGCAAGTAGTTCTACAATTCGGGTGATCCCCCGTGCTTTCACGTTAGCTCCCAGAAGATCATCGTCATGACTGCAACTGAAATGAAAGAACTTGCTGACGCCGACATCAAAGCGTTTCTTGAGGCCGTTCCGCTTTACTCTTGGCGGGCGTTAATTTGCACTGAAAATTGACCCACCTTCCCCACGAATTTGCAACGGAATCTGACCCACGTTCATAGCACAATTCCCCCTGTCCTTTCGGCAGGAGAGCGGAGTGATCGACGTGGCTTTACTAGGCATAATTCGACGCTGGCACCTTCGTGACCAGGTTCCCCTCCTGGAGATCGCCAGGCGACTAGGTATCTCTCACAATACCGTCCGGCGATACTTACGGTCGGAAACCACAGAACCCTCTCATGCGGAGCGGCGATCAACAAGCCTCTTAGACAAATATTCGGTGCAGCTGTCTGCGTGGCTCAAGGCCGAAGCAAGTAGCCCCGCAAGCAGCGGCGGAATCTGAAGCAGCTCCACTTGGACCTTAAGGAGCTGGGCTATGAAGGGTCATATGACCGCGTGGCTGGATTTGCCAGGCAGTGGAAGGTGGGTCAATCGGAGTGGGTCAATTCTGCGAGCAAACGAACAGTGGCACTTCCTCCTCCTCGTGCGGAGGTCGTAATTACGTTTTCCTAGCGATAACCACTCTTTGTGGAGAAGGACCTGCCGCCAGCCGTTATTAGTCGCTAAAAATATGAATATTACCCACCGAGGCTTGCGCTGGCCCCAATTTCGCCAGGTCGATCCCCGGTGAGAAACGGCGTTAGCCTTAGTCAAGCGTTGATGTTGCATTTTTGCACCGTCATAAAACTTGCAACAATAATTTCCGCTCGCACAAAAAAATATAATAAAATCTATTTTCAATTAATCAGCCTTCCCGCCTGTGAATAGGTGGTTTTTTGTGAGAATTGCTCACGGTTGCCGTCGGGCCCATCCCATTTTTACTACTCTTTCTCATCGTGAAAAACTTCACCACATCCTTCGTTGTTACCGCTGTTTGCCTAGTTTGTGCCGCAGCGTGGGGTTTTGCACATGCCGGGCTAGGAGGCGCCGCAGTCGCCATTTATGTTGCTGCTGTACTGGGTATAATGGAAGTGTCGCTGTCATTTGATAATGCGGTTGTCAATGCCTCCGTACTGCGCACTTGGAACGCCTTCTGGCAGCGGTTGTTCCTTAGTCTTGGTGTTCTGATTGCCGTATTTGGCATGCGCCTACTTTTCCCTTTAGTGATCGTCGCTACTGCTGGGCACTTAAACATTGCAGAAGTTTGGGTGATGGCTCTGCACCAGCCCGATCAGTATGCGGCCCAGCTGGCTAGTCACCACCCGCAAATTGCGGCCTTTGGCGGCGCGTTCCTGCTACTCGTATTCTTAAATTTCGCCATCGATGATGAAAAAGATGTGCATTGGCTCGGCTACATTGAGCGCCCGCTGAGCGCACTTGGCAGCATCAGTGCTGTACCGATCTTGTTGGCTTTAGTGGCTGTGATGGCCGCCAGCGCGATGGTCGAGCCTGATCAAGCCGCATCGGTGAGGACCGCTGGCCTGTGGGGTGTCATTGTCTATCTTGCGGTCGACGTCCTGGGTGGCTTGCTTGAAAACGCTGATGCTGAAGAGGGTGAGTCCAGCGCCGAGAGTGCCGTTGCGCTCGTTAAGCAAGGTAGCATCGGCGCCTTCCTTTACATTGAAGTACTTGACGCGTCGTTTTCGTTCGACGGCGTGATCGGGGCATTCGCAATCACCAATGACATTGTCCTGATCATGCTCGGCCTGGCGATCGGCGCGGCGTTCGTGCGCTCACTGACCGTGTACCTGGTCCGTCTGGGTGCGCTCGAAGAGTTCGTCTATCTCGAACATGGCGCACATTATGCGATCGGGCTGCTAGCCGTGATCATGCTGGTCAGTGCGCGTTATCACATTCCCGACCTGTTCACTGGTCTCATCGGTATCGCTTTCGTCGGCGCAGCACTGTGGGCATCGATTGTCCATAAACGACAGGAAGCGGCAGCGGCCCTGCCGAGCTGACCCGACGGTTCCGCGCAACGTCGATCGTCAATTCTATTTTATGCAGTGTGTAACTCATGGCCGTTAACCTATCCCGTCCGAACGACCCTGCCAAACCGCAAGAGACGTTGGCTGCACTCAGCGCCTATATCGCGGCGCGCGTCTTTGACGACTATTGCTCAGTGGATGAGTACCGTGCCTTTGTGACGCACGGCGTTGCCTCGACCGGGCAAGACGTGGTGACCGTCGAACACGCTGTGGACCTTCAGCTCGAGCGCATGGGGGCGGCCAATGAGTTGCGACTACTTGCCGAGCTTGATAGTGCACTCCACCGCTTCACGGCAAGCGACCGGAAACTCGATGCGAAAGAAAAAGACGATGCTGTGCAATTGGTTTGCAAGTCGCGTCCAGGCTTTTGTCATGGACTTCGGTATGAGGTTGCACAGGCAGCGATTTTGGCTTATTGCCGCGCCCACAACGTAAAACAAAAAGTGGGGCTGTTTTCCTGGGCCGTTCCTTGACCCTGTCTTTGCACTCACTACCACCGCTAATAAGGAATCACATGAACGACAATGAACAGGCTTGGCTCGAAAATCGCGTTGCCGCTTCGGTTGCAGACGACTTTTACTTGGATCGCGATGAAGAGAAGGGCATCAAAGAAGAGGCGGCAGCGCGCGGCTTCGCGGTGGCTGAAATCGAATTGACTTTGCGCAAAGTGCTTGATCAGTACGGTGCCGTCTCGGAACGCCAACTGGTTGCTACACTCGATAAATGGCTCCATCAATCCACTGATAACGACAAAGTACTCGACAAGAAAGAAGAAAAAGATTGCCTTGATCAAGTGGTGATTGCAACGCCGGGTAAGAAGGTCGGACTGGACCCGCGCGTGGCAGAGGACTATGTGTCCAGTTTCTGTAAAGCGAATGGCGTTCGCCGCAGTACCGACGGCAATAAGCTCAAGATTCCGTTGGTGGGGGCAACCGTGGTGGCGCTGCTGGCAATTGGGGCGTTCTTTATGTTGCCAAAAGCCGAGTCTACAGCTAAGCCTGGTGATGCTGCCTTACATAAAGTGAGCGCTACCACTGATGTGAAGCTGAGTGCCGATGATCGCGCTGAGATCGACGACCAACTCCGCCGAGCACATTTGTATGCCGATGCGGCGCAATTCACTGACCCGCCAGAAAAATCGGCCAAAGCCTGCCTTGATACAATCCACCGGGTCGACCCGGCCGGTACCTATCGGGGCGGCGAAGTCAAGGAACTGGTGTCCAACATCGTCAGCCAATACATGACGCTGACTGACCATGCGGCTGCCCAGAAAGACACGGTCGCTGCCCGTAAATGGATTGACCGGGCTAAGCTGTTCAACGCGGAATCTGAAGTGATCCGCGAAAAAGAGCTCGCCCTTGGCTTGGTTGCCAACAATGAGCGCACCAGCTCGCTTTCGCCTGCCAAGTGAAGTGCATGGGCAGAAGCGGTAGTTGCTTCTTAAGGTTGCTCTGGCAATGAGCTCGCGCGTTTGGTGGTGCACGGTCATTGTGCTCGCCACTGCGCTCGTGGCCGTGCTGCTGCTCACGCGCACAAGCGCAAGTGCCAGTGCGTCGGGCACCGCGGCAACGCAGCGTGGCTTGCTTCTGGCATCGCTGCGTAGCGAGCGCGATCGCCTCAGTGCGCTTGTTGCGGCCGGCTGCACCTCGGCCGACTTGCGTGCACACGGCACAGAATATAACGCCTACCGCGCAATTCCTCCGCAGAGCGGTACGCTGCCCGTTACGCCTACGGATGGACAGCCGCGTTCGCCAGAACAGCTGACCGCCATGCTTGATGCCGCAGTTGTGCTCGTCATTAGTAGGCATGCCCATGGAAGCGGCTTCTTCGTGACACCCGACCTGATCGTTACGAATAGTCACGTGGTTGAGAGCGCTGGCTCGGACGGTGTCTGGGTAACGAGTCGCACGTTGGGTAAGGTACTGCCGGCGCATGTGGTGGCAACCACTCCGACTAGTAAGGTAGGTTCTCCCGACTTCGCCTTACTGCGTCTTTCGGCGCCCGTGGCTGCGATGCCGATGGCTATTGCTGATGATGCCAGTCGGCTCGCGCCGGTTGTGGCAGCTGGTTATCCAGGTCTCGTCATGCGCACGGATCCGCGCTTGGCAAATTTGTTGCAGGGGCAGGGCGGAGGAGCGCCGGAGACAGTGCTGTCGCCTGGCGAAGTCAGCGTCACCCAGCCTCAAGACAACGGTGTCAAACTGGTGATTCATACGGCCGATATCTCGCCCGGCAATTCTGGTGGCCCGCTTGTGGACCGCTGCGCGCGTGTTGTTGGCGTCAACACCTTTGTGAGCAAGTCCAGCGAGTTTGCTGGACGCGTCCTCTACGCGCTGAGCGCGGCAGACCTGAGCACATTCTTGCGCGCCCACGGCGCACGCTTTACTGAAGCCAGCGAACATTGCTATGCTGGAGCACTGCGATGAGAAAACTTCCCCTTGTAACAGCGCGCGCCGCAGTTGATATCCGAGGCGTATATGGGCAGTCCGTGCTCGACCTGTATGGGCAGATGCGGCGCCTGCTGGTGCAACATACAGGCAATCGCACGGTAGGCGACGTATTCGCCGAGCCGCAGCTCAATCCTGTTCGCGGCGAGATCGCGTGGTATACGGGGGCAGACGGGCCGATCGTGCCAGTCGCGCAACTGCCGCCCGACGCCCAGCAAGCGTTGTGGAGTCAGCTGGATCAGCTTCGTTCGCAAATCAAGAGTGTGGCGGAGCGCTATATCTCGAGCGGTGCCCAGACTGCAGGTACGCGTGCTGACACCTTCCGTGCGATGCTCACCGTGACCGATCCGGCGCGTTGCCTGTTTTCTGTCGGCGGTCATCCAGTTCTGGCGGAGTGGGGCTGTAGTCTTGTGACGGGCGACGAACGGTCCGTCGATCTGTGGACGATAGGATCGGGCCGAGTAGAAAGCGAACCGACGCAGCCCACGGAAGACGCGCCGCCGCCCGTGGTGGCAACCGAGCCTGCCGTGCCGGCTGCCGTTCCCGGGCCGGCGCCTGAGCCGCAACACGTGACCGCCAGCGAGCCACTCCGGTTGCGTCAAGACGAACCGATTGAACAAACCCAGCCCGAGCAAAGCAAGGTGTTCGGAGCGGCTCCGCCGCCCAAGCCGACCTTACGCGTGACGCCACCGGTTTCACCCGTGGTCCCGCCAGTGAGGAGGCCGACTCCGGTAAATGGAGTGTACAAGGTGTCGGCCAGTCAGGACTTAGGCTGGCACGGCCATTGGGCTGGCGGTCTATGGGGCTTGCTGAGGTACCTGCTGCTACTCATACTGGCGCTCCTGCTGATTGGCTTTTTGGTGCGGGCCTGCAGCACTGTGCCGGATAGCCTCGCTCTGTCTGGTGACAACGAAGAGCAGCAATTGCGTACCGAGATTGCGGCACTGCGAGATCAGGCTGGCCAGATTGCGGCGCGTTGCGCGTCGACGGAAAACAAACAATGAAAAAACATCATTTACCGGAGTATCGTGGCAGTGTCGCGCTGATCCCAGGTGGCACGCTTCAATTTCTGGACATTGGACTGAACCTGAAGGCCATCCCGAAGAGCCAGATCCAGTTTTGGGAGTACCACGACGGGGCGTCTGGCGATGAGCGGCGCTGGCATTTGATGTGCTTGAAAGAGGAAGATGGTCGCTACATTGACCTAGCGAGAGGTGTGCCGGCAACCGATCCACGGCCTGGGCAAGACGGCAAACCGATTCAGCCAGCCTACGCAACCAGTGCAGAGAAGGCCGTTGAACCCTACCTGAACCAATGGGTACCCCTGCCATTCTTCCGACGTGAAGTGATGGCGGGGGCCGAGACCCCGCGCTTCCGCAACGGTCCGAGCAATTGGGTACGGGCTCGTCTTTGCACATGGGACGATCCCGAGGGGCGTTACACCCACCAGCTGACGATTGCCTTCGATACCAACCTGGAAGCCGCTCACGAGGGTAGCGATGAACAGACGTATCCAGCGCCGCGCGAGCGCGACGTGCGCGATGGCGCCGAGTTTGCCTTGGTCGCTGATGTCAGCCAGAGTGCGTGGTTCCTGGCGCAGGACTGGGTCCATGAATGGCTACGAGACTTGCACTACGCGCTGCTACGGCGGCGTCGCCCTGGCAGACCAATACGCACTGAAGAGTTCGAGTATCAGCTGGAACATCTCGCGCGTTACATCACCTTCATCGACCTGTTGAACAACGCTGGCTCGATTCCCCCGGCGCGCCTGATCGACCCAGACCGTAACGAACCGATTGACGTCGACCTTGTGCTCGATATCGGAAATTCGCGTACCGCTGGCATGTTGCTCGAGCGTCGTCCGGAACAAGGATTGGCACTGGCGAACAGCGCGGTGCTGGAGTTGCGGGACCTGTCTGATCCGCTGCAGCACCATACGGAGCCGTTCGGCTCGAACCTGGCGTTCGTGAAGATGCGCTTTGGCGATCCACATGGGCACGCGCGTGGTAGCGGGCGGCGCCGCGCCGCTTTCGAATGGCCCTCGATGGTGCGGGTTGGGCCCGAGGCTGCGCGCGTTGCGCTGGGTTCGCGGCGCGACGAGGGCCAGACGACCATGTCAAGTCCCAAGCGCTATCTTTGGGACCGCGGAGCGCGTCTGCAGGAGTGGCGTTACTGTCCTGACCCCGACGAGCCGAACGGGGAGGAACCCCCGGTGAACAGCGGTCTGTTGGCTGGCTTCGTGAATAACCAGGGCACCCCGCTGCATGTGCTAGAGGATCCGCGTGCGCAGCGAGACGCTTTGCTACGCGATCAGGAGCCGTATCCGGTTACCGAGCCCATGTTTTCGCGTAGTTCGCTGATGTGCTTTCTGCTCTGTGAAATCCTGGCGCACGCACTTGTGCAGATCAATTCGCCTGCGCAGCGCGCAACCAAACAGAACAGCGACCTAGCACGTCGTCTGCGTACCGTGATCTTGACCGTACCATCGGCCATGACGATCGCCGAACGGCAGATTTTTGAGCGCTCAGCCAACTGGGCGGTGGGAACCTTGTGGCGGGCGCTCGGTTGGATTGACGAAGACGGCGCGCACGACGTGCGCTTTGCGTACCAAGCACCACCTGCAGTGCGCTGCCAATGGGACGAGGCCAGCACCACGCAAATGGTCTACGTTTATAACGAAGTTGCCGAAAAATACGCAGGTGATGCCAGCGCTTATTTCAGCGTGTTCGGGCGACGCCGTGCCGCGCACGGTGAGCGGCCGTGCTTCCGCGTGGCTAGCATCGATATTGGCGGGGGTACCACTGACTTGATCGTGACAACTTACGTCGATAAGTCGGCCGGTGCGGCAGCGCTTCTGGAACCGGTTCAGGAATTTCGCGAAGGTTTTAATCTGGCCGGCGACAATATTTTAAAAGCAGTGATTGAGCGCCATGTGCTCGCACCCCTGGAGGCGGCGCTGGCGGAGCGTGGGCTAGCCGATGCCGCGACCGTGTTAACGTCGCGCCTGTGCCGTGACTACGCTGGCCTGTCTGAACAGGACCGTAACCTCCGTAGCCAATTTGCCCAGCAGTATGCGGTTCCGATGGGTCTTGCGATTTTGCGCCAGGCCGAACAAACGCCATTGGCCGAGGCAGCAACGACGCCATTTACACTTCGTTTTGCCGACGTGTTTGCCGGGAGTAGTCAGCCGCGCGCGGAAGTCTTGCGCTATCTGGACGAACCGATCATGCAGCATGGCCTACCCGGCTTTTCGCTGCGCGACTGGGAGAATCCAGTCAACTTGGCCGAGGTGGCGCGCACCATCGAAAACGTCGTAACGCCCGTGCTGCGCGATCTGTGCGAGGCCGTTGCGGCTTGGTCGTGTGACGTACTACTGCTGTCGGGACGGCCGTCGTGTCTGCCCGCCGTGAAGGCGGTGGTCCAGAGGCGCCCGCCATTGCCGGCTTCGCGCATTGTGCCGATGAACACTTATCAGGTCGAGCGTTGGTATCCGTTCTGGAGCCGGGGTGGCGTCATCGCCGACCCGAAGACGACCGGCGTGGTTGGAGCAATGCTGTGTGCACTGTCCGAAGGCGATCTCCTGAATTTCCACTGCAGGACATCGAGGCTCAAGCCAGTCTCGACCGTACGCCACGTTGGGCTCATGCAGAAAAGCGGTCAGATTTTGGCCGCCGATCGCTTTTTTTCGGGCATCGACTTAGACGCACAGGCCGATCAGGAGCAGGAACATACCTTCGACTTTGTTGGCCCGATCTTTATCGGTTTCCGACAGCTGCCTCTCGAGCGTTGGACGGCGACACCGTTTTATTACTTATGCTTCGCTAGCCAAAGTGCGAAAGAGACGGCGATCCGTCATGGCGTACCTTACCGGGTCACACTCAGCTACCGGCGCAATCGGGCCGGCCCCGTAGCCGAAGAAGATAACGCGACGTTTGATGAAGGCGTGTTCAAGATCGAAGAGATCAGCGCCGCCGACGGCCATATAGTCCCGGCGCGCGACTTGACACTACAACTGAAGACACTTAAAGACGAACACGGCCACTGGATCGATACCGGTCTGTTCGAGCGCCACTGACAGCGGGAGCACACTTGGAGCACAACGACAATCTCAAGGATGCCGCCGCCTCGGTGGCACGAGCCTGCCAGCAAGCGCTTGCATGGTGCAGCGAGTCGGGCGATGACGCCGTCCGCGCTGACGCGCTGCTGACGCGCGAACTACGCGTGGCTGTAGTGAACGCCGAACGGCTGCAATATGCCGCCGGTGCCAAAATGGCGGTCGGGGTGTTTGGCCCAAGCCAGGCCGGCAAATCCTACTTGATCTCGGCACTTGCACGTGATCGAGACGGCAGCGTCTTGTCCTTATTTGGCGACCGCCAAGAAGACTTCCTCGCCAAAATCAATCCAGAAGGGGGTAAGGAATCGACTGGCTTGGTCACGCGCTTTACTTACCAGCCAGGCGCGTTAGGAACGCCAGACTTTCCGGTGCAGGTTGGGTTGTTAACCGAGATCGATGTCGTCAAGATTCTCGCCAACTCATTCGCCGCCGATGTCCAACATCCCGACGACAGCGAGCCTGAGCAGCATCAGGCCGAGATCGACCAGGCCATCGCTGCTGCGCGCGGTCTTGTTCGGGCTGGGGCTGGCATCGCGATTGAAGCGGTGTACGACCTGGAAGCGTACGTGAACGGCCATCTGGGCAGCAACACACGCGTGAAGGCGCTGCGACGCTTTGGATTCTGGCAGCAAGCGATCGAGCTTGCGCCTGCCCTTGGGCCAGAAGCGCGCGTCGCTTTGTTCTCGACCTTGTGGGAACAACTGCCCAGCTATACGGATATTTACCGACGATTGCAAGGCCGCTTGATGCAACTCGGTGGTGCGCGCTCTGCGTTGTGCGAACCAGCGGTGTTGTTCGATGTTCGCGGCGACAACTGGCAGCGCTCGACCCAAAGCATTATCGATGTCGCGACCCTGAGCATGCTCGGGGAGGCAGCCGGCGATTTGGTGAACGTGGTCGCACCTAACGGCACCGCGGTCCAGTTGGAGCGCGCCGAGCTCGCGGCGGTGGTGTCGGAACTGCGCATCAACTTGGCGCATTGTCCGCACCCATTTTTCGCACACACGGATCTGCTCGACTTCCCTGGCGCACGCTCGCGCCAGCCGCAGCCGCGTCAGCGCTTAGGTGAGCGTGACATTCGCGCCGAGAATTTCCTTCGGGGTAAAGTAGCGTACCTGTTCGAACGGTATGCCGAAGAGCGCGAACTCTCCGCGATGTTGCTTTGCGTCGGGCCGTCGAATCAGGAAGTGGTCGGCTTAGGTGAGCTCATCGAGAACTGGATCGAATTGACCCACGGGGCCACCGCCGCAGACCGCAGCCAGGTGCCTTCCACCTTGCTGTTCGTGCTGACGAAATTCGATACGGCCTTTGAGCAAAGCGCCGGAAAGGGCGTGGATGGCACGCGCTGGGCCACTCGACTCGAAGCCTCGCTCCTTAAACCCTTCGCTGCGCACGCACACCGTACCGACTGGGTCAAGAGGTGGGATAACCGGGGGCCGTTCAAGAATACCTTCTGGCTGCGCAACCCTAACTTCCGTCAAGACGCCTTGTTCGCCTATGGCGGCGCAGGGAACGCACAAGAAACCTCGGTGCGCCCTGATAAGCAAGAGTTTATCGCGACCTTGCGGGGTGCGTTCCTCGACAATCCGCTTGTGCACGAACATTTTGCCGAGCCAGCTGCCGCTTGGGACGAGGCCATGTTGCTCAACGATGGCGGCATTATGCGCATCGTGAAGGCGCTGGCCCCCATCTGCCATCCGCAAGTCAAAGCAAACCAGGTACGGCAGCAGTTGGCGCTGCTGGTGCGCAGAGTCGCCAACGCGTTGGGCCGCCATTACATCAGCGCTGACGTCAGCGAACTGCGTAGCGAAAAGGCTACGCTGGCCAAAACCCTGTTGCTTGCGTTGGCCCCATTGCTCAAGCGTGAGCGTCTGGGTGAACTCATCGGCTCTCTTAAATTAGACGACGAGGCAGCGCGTGCTGCGTTCTATCAGTCCGAGCAAGCTGCAATACCAGACCGCGCTACCGACAAGGCGCAAGCGGCACCCGAACCTGACGAGCTCGATGCCGAAACAGCGGCACTGCTTGGGCTCGCGCCGGTCGAGGTAGCGCCACGCCCCGTGGCAGCAGAGCGCCATTTTGGGCATATTTTTGTTGAGACTGTCATTGCTACGTGGCAGGCGGGGGTTGCCGATCTGACCCGGGCACCGCAAGTGTTGAACTACTACGGCGTTACGGCACAGCACTTACTCGACATTGCGCGCGAGTTGGAAGTCTCTGCGCGCAAGACGGGGCTTGTGGACGAACTTGCTGAAGACGTGCGTAAGAATCGCAGTTTCCGAGCCGAGACCGGGACCTGGCGCTGGCGCCAGACTGCCCCCGTGACCAATCGTTGGAACCATTTTGTTGACCTTGCTGGGCACTATCCATGCAATCCGAGCGGCGTTGGCATCGATACGCTGCAAGGGGCCCGGCAAGTCATTTTCGCGAGCCGTGAGACAGCCACGCCGATGGCAGCGCTAACGGAAACGTCGGCTGACTACGAAAAGACCTATCTGATGGATTGGCTGCAAGGCCTTCAGGCAACAGTCCGCACCAACGCTGACTATCTGGCCGGCATCTCGGGCAATGTCGAGGCCAATGCGCGCTTAGGCGACATCCTGACTGCGCTGCGTGCGCACGCATAGCGGGGAGTAGATGGCGATGTATAGGATTAGGTTGGCAGAGACCGGGGTTGAAGAACGAAGCGTCGGTCTCGTCGTTACGGGGCCGAACCTGGTCAATGGCGTAGTACGGGCATGCTTTAAGCGCTGGGGGTACCCCCGTCCTTATCTGCACTTGCACGACTGGGATGTTGCTGAGAACTGGATCGAACTGCAGGGCCATATCACTGGCCCAGATCAGCTCACCTTGCCGATGCCTTCAGCGCTGGCCAGACATTTCGATGAGAATAGTAACTACCTCATCAAGCTCGATCCGCTGGGCGACGGACCTGTCCAACAGGGTGTGCGCTGGTCCATGTCCAGCGGTGCGCGTGCTCCCGTGAACAAGCCACCAGTCGTTATTGCGTCTGCAGTCGTGGAACGTGACCCCGGCATGTTGGAAGCCCGTGCCGATATGGCGTGGCGGACCGCGCAGGAGCTTGATTCGCGCGAGGCCTATGCGGCCTTTCTCGCTGCCCATCCGTCCAGTAGAAATGCTGACGAAGCCCGCTCTGCGCTTGCACGGCTGGCGCCCACAGCGCGCTCGGTCGACTCTGAAGAGTTGGCTTGGCGCGCCGCATGCGAGGCCGATAGCAAAGCAAGTTGGACTGCCTTCATGATTACCCATTCCGACGGTGCTTATGCAGAACGTGCCAAAGCTAAACTGGCAGCGTTTATGCCCCCATGTCTGGTCGTGCAGACCCGCTGGTCTGTGATCGGTGCAGCGGCGCCGTACGGCGTCGACACCTGTGCGTTTCTGTTGACGCCTGCAGGTCAAGTGCGTGGCGATGCGGACTTCATCTCAAACTGGGCAACCGATCCCGACACTAACGCAATCTTGCGGCATTCGCCCTGTGGTTCGGTGCGCAATAGTGGCATTAACAAGGACCGCGGGCGGCACGTTAGCGAAAGTCTGGAGATTGATCTTGACCAAGTACCGCCGGAGATCGACAAGATTGCCGTCACGGTGAGCATGAACGTCCACGCTGCACGGCATCACTGTCTACCAGCGGTCGATTCTACGACCGAGCTGATCGATACCGCACGTGGCGAGGTTCTGGTCGCTTGGCAATCAGGGCACGGCGCTGTCGGTAGCCGTGGGCGGGTGATGCTGATGTTGCAGCGGCATGGCACGGACTGGAAACTGCATCGTTCGTCAGAAACATTTGAGGACGGTATTTATGGGCTGTGTAAGCGCTTCGGAATTGTCGTTGCTTGATCACTGTCCTGCGCGGTACCGGTAGATCAGGCGTTTAGATATAAAATCAACATTAGCTGTGAAATGACAATTTCAGACTTAGAAGCCAATAAACTTTGGGATAGTTTTTTGGAACGCTGGCCCCTCGAAAAACTGGCTGGGATGACCTTAGCGGAGTACAGCAGGGCGGGGGATGCCGACTGCTTTACGTACGGCTGGCTTGAGCAAAAGACCGAAAAACTTGGTTCCGTCTGGGGCGGCTCCGCCTTTAAATTTGGGGTTTATTCGCGCAAGAACCAGAGCGACAAGCCGGGTGGCGCGGGTAGAGCGTATTCGACCGAGTACGGTTGGTATGCGAAATACGGCAGCACGGCGGAAGAGGCGTTCGAGCGTGTGCGCGAGCTGGTCTGTGAGGTAGCGCAGGCCGCCCGTGCTGGCGACCTGGAAGCCGTCCAGCGGGTCGACCTGGGCACGACAATCAAATGGAAGCTCGCCTTCCTGTACCAGGACCGGTCGTCCCCGACCGTGCTGCCTGTGTACAGTGGCGACCATCTCGCGGCCTATCTTGAGCGGACCTCGAAACGCAATATAGCGGACCTGCAGAAGACGGTGATGACGAGGCGAGGAGATGCCGGTTTGTTCCAGTTTGGCGCGGAGGTCTGGGACAGTGCGCAGGCGACGCTGGCCGCGATGAGTCTGCGGACGGAGGACGCACTGGCTTATCTGCAGGAAAACCCGGACAGGTTCCAGCCGATCAAGGAGCGGACTGATAAAGTCGCAGGCTTCATGACGAGTGAAGGGCGCAATGTGGCGCTCGCACTCGATACCAAGGGCGCCAAACTCTGGCTGGAACCCGGGGCGTGGCTGGACAAGGTAGCGGCGCAGCTGAAAGACATCGAGCACTACGCCGTTGGCCGCTCGCGCAGCCACCATCTTGACGCGAACGCCCCCAAGCTTGCGCGGGAGTGGCCGGCGATTTACCTGACCGTGCCCACCCGTGCCGCACTGCTTGCACTGTTCGACGCCTATGACACTCCCGAATCGCCCACAAATGACATCATGAGTTCCCAAGCCTCCTTCGAAGACGTACAAATTCCACTGAATCAGATCCTGTACGGGCCGCCGGGCACGGGTAAGACCCATGCAACCATTCGCGAAACGCTGCGCATTTTGGACCCGGCATTTCTCGCGGCGCACGAGTCGGCGCCAGCCGTGCTGAAGGAGCGTTTCGACACCCTCAACGCATCAGAACAGGTCCACTTCGTCACTTTTCACCAGAGTTTTAGTTACGAGGATTTCGTCGAGGGCCTGCGGGCGACCGTCAACGACGACAGGCAGGTCGAATATGTGATCGAGCCGGGCGTCTTCAAGCGCGTCTGCGACGGTGCCCGCACACAGGGCGTGCAGGCTGGCGTGGGAATCCGCAGCAATCCGCGTATCTGGAAGATATCGATCAATGGCAGCGGCTCAAGCCCCGAGAAAACCTACTGCCTCAATCATTGTGAAGCGCGCATCGGTTGGGGTAACACGGGCGACCTGAAGTCCGGCGAGAAAAACGCTTATTACAAGGGGCTTGGCACGGGAGAGCTGGGAACGCTCGCCTACTTCGTGAACGAGATCGTGCCCGGGGACATCCTGCTGGTACTGCACACTGCGGAACAATTTTGTGCGGTGGGAGTTGTGACCGGAGACTACCGGTACGACGATGAGGCGCCAGGGAGCATCCGCGACGATTACCAGCACGTTCGTCACGTGACTTGGCTGTACCGCGACCTTGCGCTGTCGATCCTTCCACTGAATGACAACAAGCAGCTGACGCAGAAGACGGTGTACCCGCTCGACCGGATAACCTGGGGCGATTTGCTGTCCTATCTGGAACAGTCGGGCGCAAAATCGGTCCACCAGGCCGAGGCCAAGGATGAGCGCAAGCCGCACGTGCTGATCATCGACGAAATCAACCGCGGCAATATTTCACGCATCTTCGGCGAACTCATCACGCTGATCGAACCCAGCAAGCGAACGGGAAAGCCGGATGCACTGACCGTCGTGCTGCCGTATTCGAAAAAGCCGTTCAGCGTGCCGGACAACGTCTATCTGATCGGCACCATGAACACCGCCGACCGTTCTCTGGCCGGACTGGACATCGCGCTGCGCCGGCGCTTCACGTTCAGGGAAATGGCTCCGGACCCAACGCTGCTGATGAAGACTGAAGTCGAGGGCGTGAACATCGGTGTCATGCTGCGCTTGATGAACGAACGGATCGAGGTCTTGCTGGACCGTGACCACTGCCTCGGACATGCCTACTTCATGCCCCTGCGCGAGAAAACGAATCCGTCTCTTGCCGAACTTTCCTTCATTTTCAGGCAGCAGATCCTGCCTTTGCTTCAGGAGTATTTTTTCGAGGACTGGGAGCGTATCGCTTGGGTCCTGAACGACCAGGCCAAGAAGAACTCCGATCTGGCCTTCGTGGTGAAGGCTTCGGACGACCTGACCAAACTGTTCGGCGCGGCGGCAGCCAACCTAAGGGATGCCGACAAGCGCTGGCGTATCAATCACAAAGCCTTCGACAGGATCGACAGCTATCTCGGCATTATCGGAGACGCGGCGTGAAGACGGTGGTCGTGCGCGAATACGCACGGCTGACCACGGACGACGTCCCGGCTTCGCTCGACCAGGCCACCGTCACGCCCTCGGCGTTCGAATGGCTGTGCAATCTTGCGGCGGGGTTCAGCCGCTCAGGCGCGTCCTTGCTGCACTTGGAAAACCGGCGCTGGCTGCGCCTCGACAGCCATGTGGGCGTGATACAGACGCCCTGCGGCACCCTACTGGAAATCTTGCCCAAGCATACGCCGTCCGCCGATGAGGCGACGGCAGGCGGGGCTCGTGCGCTGCTGGTCAGGATGCTCGAGGAAGCACTCGATCTGCCGGTGCGCACCGCGGAGGCAGCCGACATCGCGATGTTTCGTCATCCGCTTCTAGAGTGGGTCATGAGGCGCTTCGTGTCTTCGCTCGACGATCTGGTCAAGCGCGGTTTGCGTTTCGATTACCAGCGGGTGGAAGAAGAGGAGCGTTACCTGCGCGGCCAGCTGAATGTCGTCAGGCAGATGCGTCAGCCTCCTGGACGGGGGCATATATTCAACATCCGTCACGACCTATTCCTGCCCGACAGGCCGGAGAACCGGCTGCTCAAATCGGCACTGATGCGCGTATGCCGGACCACCGCCGAGTCGGACACTTGGCGGATGGCGCACGAGTTGGCCGGTCTGTTCGCCGACATGCCGCACAGTGTCGACACGCGGGCCGATTTCCGAGCGTGGCGCACCGATCGCCTGATGGCGCACTACGCGGCGGTCCGGCCATGGTGCGAGCTGGTTCTGGGTGAGCACATACCACTGGCGGTACGCGGTGCTATCAATGGCATCAGCCTGCTGTTCCCGATGGAGAAACTGTTCGAACGCTATGTGGAGGTGCGGCTTTCCAGGCAGTTGCCGCGGCACTACCGGCTGAAAGCCCAAGCGCGCAGCGAATCGCTGTGCGCGCACGATGGCGCCGACATGTTTCAGCTGCGTCCGGACTTTCTTGTGCTCGACGGGGGCAAGATCATGTCAGTGATGGACGCGAAGTGGAAGCTACTCGCGGTCGCGGACAGAGACAACAAGTATGGCCTGAGCCAGAGCGACTTTTATCAGATGTTTGCGTATGGCCACAAATATCTGGGTGGGGCTGGGAACATGGTCCTGATCTATCCGAAGACGGCGGGGTTCGACCTCCCCTTTCCGAGGTTCGATTTTTCTTCGGATCTCAAATTATGGGTTGCACCTTTCGACCTTGAGGCTGGTCTTTTGAAATGGCCGGTCGAGTTAATGATGGTTGAAAATGGCCTATGCCGATAAAAGGCTAGTATTGTCCCAGAGACCTGCGCTTGGCCTATAGTTCCGCTAATACGCTGATATTCGAGTCGCGTACACAAAGCCTATAGATGTGGTCACATGCAGGTCAAGGCGCGAGAGGTAGTCTTGCAAGAGCACACCGTAACCATTACGTTCTGATACTGTCTCAGTATTTAAATGTCGGGCTGTCTTCGGGGCGGCTCTGGCGGCGGTCATAAACGCGTGTGGTCGCGATGTTCGCGTGGCCCAGCCATTCCTGGACCTTGGCAATGTCGGCTCCGTGATCGAGCGGGTTGGTAGCGGCGGTTGCACGGAGTGCGATCTGGAGCGCCCTGGCATAGCCGGCCAGCATCTTGTAGACGCCATCGGGTGTGATCGACGCAGTGCTACTGCGCGTGTTGTTGCTGGTTGATCGGAACAGCGCACCGTTCGCATCATTGTTATGCCCAGCGACCTCGAGGTATTCCGCGATCGCGCCGGCCGCGCCTGGGTGCAGTGGCACATAGCGGATCTTGCTGCCTTTACCGCGTACCTGTAAGTGCTTCACGCCGCGGCGCACCTGCATGTCAGCCACGCGCAGCGAGCACAGCTCCGCGCGGCGCAGGCCGTGGTATAGCAGGGTGGCCAAGATCGCGCGATCACGCCGGCCGCGCATCGTGGACCCATCGGCAACTTGTAGAAGCGCGCGTACCTGATGATCGCCAATCGCCGGCGTCTTCCCTTCGCCGCTGTCCATCCTTGGGCGGTTTACTCCCTCGACCGGATTGCCGGTCACCGCGTGGGACTCGCACAAGTAATCGAACAGTGACGACAGCGCGGCCAGTTTGCGGCGGATCGTTGCAGCGCTCAAGTCGCGCCGCTCCAGATCGCGGCGCCAGGCCAGTACGTGGCCGCGGCCGACGCAGCGGAACTGTGTCGGATCCTCGATCCCAGTAAAGGCGATGAACTCGCGCTGATCGCTCTCATACGCGCGGCGAGTGCGCGGGTTGTCGATGTTGGCGAACCAAGCGATTGCGGGCGGCACCTCGGCCAACTGTTGGAACTGAACGGTCGTGAGCTTGCCCGATGGGGCAGGCTGGGATGCAGTCAGGGGCAGCTTCGACGTCAAATGAATACCTTTATCAAAATTTGGACACGCCGTTCGAGGCGGACAGAGATCGCGCCAACAGACAAAGGGTAGTAGGGCAGTTGACCAGATACCACGTATACGCACCTTCCGGTTCTCGTCGCCGAAACTGGCCTTCCCCCAGCAGCACGGACACTTTCGATAGGTATGATGTCACTATCGGAGGTTATTTATGGCACGTCAAAGAAGGTCTTTCACGGAAGAGTTTAAGCAGGAAGCGGTAAAGCTGGTCAGCCAATCAGGATCCACTAAAGCCGATATCGCGAGGGATCTCGGAATTTCGGGGAGCCTGCTGGCGCGTTGGTGCCGAGAGGCGGAAGCCCCGGAATCGCCGTCTGCGAAGGCTGCGGAATCCGTTTCGGTCGAAGAATATGAACGCATGCGGCGTGAGCTTGCAAAGGTCAAAACGGAGCGTGACATTTTAAAAAACCGCCCCACACGGTTGCCCGTGGCCCTCATGAATAGAAACTCCGGACGAGTACACTGGACGCTCGCAGAGACCGCGGCCGAACGCTTTTTGGAGGCATAGACCCCGTCAAAAAACCTGGCCCAGGGGAAGCTGCGGACTCATCTGTGGCGGCGCCGATGGCGACCCCGTTTAGGAAGTTGATTAATTCCGAGTCCCCGTCCTGCGCTTGACTATCCAGGAGGTGGCCCATGTCCAAAGAGCGTTCCCGATCCAAGCCCACAGGGCTGCCGATCATCCATCCCTATGCGGCCGGCATCGATATTGGCTCGCGATTCCATGTGGCTGCTGTCAGCCCAGACCTATGTGATGAGCCGGTCCAGACTTTCCAGGCATTTACCAGCGACCTCAATCGCATGGCTAACTGGCTGGTCGCGACCGGGACGAAGACGGTCGTGATGGAATCGACCGGCGTCTACTGGGTCGCCGCCTACGAGGTTCTCGAGTCGCATGGGCTGGAAGTGATTCTAGCCAACGCCCGTGAGGCACGGGCGGTACCTGGCCGAAAGAGCGACGTCAACGATGCACAGTGGTTGCAGCGCTTGCATGCCTGTGGACTGCTACGGGCCAGCTTCCGTCCCGGTCGCGACATCGCGGAATTACGGTCCTATCTGCGCGCACGCGAAAAACACACCGACTACGCCGCCGCTCATATCCAGCACATGCAGAAGGCGCTGACCTTCATGAATATCCAACTGCATCACGTCATAGCGAACATCACCGGTGTCACCGGGATGCGCATCATCCGCGCCATCGTCGGCGGAGAGCGCGATCCCGATACGTTGGCTGCAATGCGCGATGTGCGTTGCAAGGAAAGTCTTGAAACCATACGCAGCGCGCTGGTCGGAAATTACCAGCCCGAGCATGTATTCGCGCTCAAGCAGGCGCTCGCCCTCTATGATTTCTATCAGCAGTGTATTGACGAATGCGATAGCGAAATTGAACGTACGATGGCGGGCCTGAACATCGGCAAGCCTATGCCGGACGCTCCGCTCCCAAAGGCAAAGCACCGTAGCAAGTTGCCGAGCGATCCGAAGTTCGACGTACGCTCGGCAATGTATCAACTCACCGGCACCGATCTCACGCAAATCCACGGCATCGGCCCCTTCCTTGCGCTGCGTTTCATTGGAGAATGCGGCACGGACCTGAGCCGATGGCGCACCGCGAAGCACTTCACCTCCTGGCTGACGCTGTCACCCGGATGTAAGATCAGCGGTGGCAAGGTGTTGTCTGCCCATACCCGCAAAACCAGTAGCAGGCTTACCGTCGCGATTCGATTGGCCGCAGTGACTGTCGGACGGAGCAACACGGCACTTGGCGCCTTCTACAGACGCCTTGCTGGTCGCATAGGCACCGCCAAGGCGGTAACGGCCACAGCCCGCAAGATCGCGGTCCTATTCTATAACGCAATGCGATATGGTATGGACTACCGAGACCCCGGCGCCGACCACTACGAACAGCAATACCGCGACCGCGTCGTCAAGCAACTGCATCGCCGTGCGGCGCAGTTCGGCTTTGCGCTCCAGGCTCTGGGCACAACGGATTGTGGGTGAGTTTCTTAGGAAGGCGCTCGGCTACTTCGCTGCGGAGCCCAAGTGAAGTACGCCTTCATCACCAAGCACCGGTCAATTTGGCCGGTCCGGAGTATGTGCCGAGTGCTTGGCGTTTCCCACAGCGGCTTCTATGACTGGTCCAAGCGACCACCGAGCCTACGCGAGCAAGAGAACGAGCGTTTGCTCAAGTCGATTCGCCTGAGTCATCAAGCTAGCGATAACACCTACGGTTCGCCACGCGTCTTTCGGGACCTGAAAGAAGCGGGTCTCGTATGCAGCGAGAACCGTGTGGCGAGATTGATGAAGGCTGCCGGATTGAAGGCACGGCATAAGCGACGGCGCATGCCGGGCCATGTCGCAGATGTCGTGCACTCGATCGCACCAAATCTGCTGGATCGTCAATTTGAAGCCACAGCTCCGAACCAGAAATGGGCCGCCGACTTTACCTATGTGTGGACTGGGGAGGGTTGGCTTTTCGTCGCGGTGGTACTCGATCTTTTTTCGCGCCGCGTTGTCGGTTGGTCGATGCAGCCGACGATGACATCGCAACTGGTGATGGATGCCCTGGTAATGGCCGTATTTCGACGTGGTCGTCCAAAGTCGGTGCTGCATCACTCGGACCAAGGAACCCAATACACCAGCGAGAACTTTCAACGTCTGCTGGAAACGCACGGAATCGTCTGCAGCATCAGCCGTCGCGGCAACTGCTGGGATAACGCTGCGATGGAAAGCTTTTTCTCAACCATGAAGACTGAGCGCCTGGCGAGGCGGCATTACAAAACACGCGATGAGCTGCGCGCAGATGTCTTCGACTACATCGAACGCTTCTACAATCCAAAGCGCCGGCATTCCACACTGGGGTATGTCAACCCAGTACAATACGAAAACTTAAAATGCGCCTAGCAGAAAGTGTCCGTCAGCTCGGGGGAAGGCCAGGCACTCGGCTTATGCCCTTGGATTTGAGCGATTACACCAGCAGGAAGGTCAAGCCACTCCGACAATGACTTAAACGAGCGCCTCAACCCATGCAACGTTAGCCCTTCGATGCCTGCAACAGCACACACAGATTTGAGTTGATAGTTCGGACTGGTGATATGCCCACCTTTCGTACTCGAGAACACCCAGTCATTACGGCGGGGTAAGGCAGAAAGAAGCGTTGCTACGTATGGCGTCAGCAGAATCTCACGTTCGCCCTCTACCTTGACCCTGATTGTTAGTCCTTTCCATCGAAGGTTCAGATCTTCCCAACGCATCGCCATGATTTCGCCTGGCCGTGCACCGGTAAGAAGCAGCGTTTGCAAGTAAGCCGCCATCACCGGGTTTGCAAGGCTACGGACTGCGGCAAACCACGCTGCCAATTGTTCCCGCTGTAGCGAGTCACGTTTGACGCCGGGCTTGCCCAGGACCTCCCGAGCCCGCTTGCTGCGGGCAGCATTGGTAGTAACGGCGCTGCCGTAGACTGGATGCTCGATGCACCAGTTTAGGAAAGCCTTGAGCATACGGTGCGCAAGCCTTGCACTTGTCGGCCTTTTGACCGCTTCTACCTTTGCCCATGTTTCGATTCGTTCTGGTACGAGATCGACAAGGCGCACATCGGCGAGAGCCGCAAGCGGGCCAGGTTCCGGCACCTTTTTCTTGCTTCGCGTCCGCGGTTCCCCACCTGCCTTGATGAGTTTGAAGTGGTCAGCGCGGTGGCGCTCGCCCCAGTGCGGCGTCCGGTTCGCAACGTACGTTTCCTAAACTGTCTTCAAGGTGAGAGCGTCTCGTGCTGCCGCATGTTTCGCAGCCTCTTCAGTTGCAGCCTTCACGGCTGCAACTGCATTCATAGGCTCTATTTCGTCTTGCTTGACTTGGCGCGGATCCTTACCGCTGTCGACGATGGTCTGCAGCTTCCTGGCCTCGCTCTCGGCCTGTTCAATCGCCCAAGCCTTGGGCGAACCGATGGTCATACGGATTGTCTTGCCGGCCCAGGTTGATTGAAAGATGAATGCTCTGGCCCCGGTGCTGGTGACCCGCAGCGTTAGCTGATGCACTGTCGCGTGCCACATGAACGACTGCGATTTCCCGTCCTCGCACATGAAGGCCGCGATGCGGCCTGCTGTCAGTTTTACTCTCGACATTCGTTGCTGTGTCCTTGTCCGCTGATGAGTTCCATGTAACGGCTGTGTAAGTGAATTTCGAGTATATCAATGAACTCTCATCAACACCCAGAACCAGCGATAAAATCATAAGACCATGATTTTTAATGTTTTTGTCGAAATCTTCAACATCGACCAACGCGCATGAATACCCATTTTTGCGGACTCATTATCCGTTGGTGCCCGGCTCGACTCCGGGGAGGCCTACCAATTTGCTTTATGCTTTGAAATCAAACCCTTATGAAAAATCGTAAGGGCTTTTTTCATGTATGGCATCCCCGCCTGTCAATTCCCGGCCGTTGCCAGTCTGATTATTGCGGCGACATTAGGCGACGGCGAATCAATGCCTCAAGGTTGCGGCTCGTGTGGGCGACCAGATGAATGTAAAACGCGTCTTGCCCGCGCTCAATGATGATGCGATTCTGCCCTGCCAGCAGCTGACGATAAGTCGTCAGATTCAGGTCTTCCAGCTCAGGAATAAACGTA
>DATFBD010000032.1:0-45804 GCA_035254005.1 Burkholderiaceae bacterium
CAAGCCCGAGATTTTCACGGCCGGTAACGACCTGGAAGACTTCCTGAAAAGCGCCCGCAGCAGCGATGGCGTGGCGCTCGAAGAGCGCGCCGTGTTCCGCTTCATGCTGGCCCTGAGCGGCGCCACCAAGCCCGTGGTGGCGGCCGTGGCCGGCGCGGCGGTCGGCATCGGTACCACGCTGCTGATGCACTGCGACCTGGTGTACGCGGCCGACAACGCCAGGTTCTCGATGCCGTTCTCGCAGCTGGGCCTGTGCCCGGAATTCGCCTCCAGCCTGCTGCTGACGCAAGTGGCCGGCTATCCGCGCGCAGCCGAGAAGCTGATGCTGGGCGAAGCGTTCCCGGCGCAGGAAGCGCTGGACATGGGCCTGGTGTCGAAAGTGCTGCCGGTGGCCGAACTGCTGCCGTTCGCGCGCGCGCAGGCGGCCAAGCTGGTGGCCCTGCCGGCCAGTTCCGTGCGCGCCACCAAGCAACTGATGAAGGCCAGCCGCAACGCCGCCATCACGCAAACCATGACGGCCGAGAACAAGCTGTTCGGCGCCATGCTGGAAGCGCCGGAAGCGAAGGAAGCGTTTACGGCCTTCTTCGAGAAGCGCAAGCCGGACTTTTCGAAATTCGCTTGAGCAGGTGGGCGGGCAGCAGTCCCGCCCTGTCCATTCAGGCAGCAGCCTGAAGCTGCAAGCCGACGATGCCCGCCACGACCAGCCCGATGCAGCTGAGGCGGGAAAACGTGGCGGGCTCCTGGAACATCAGCATGCCCACCACGACCGTTCCAGCCGCGCCTATGCCAGCCCAGACGGCGTAGGCGGTGCCGACAGGAATCGCCTTGAGCGTCAGGCTCATGAGCCAGACGCTGAGGATGGCGGCGCCGATGGAAATCACGGAGGGTAGCGGCTTGGTGTAGTTGTCTGACAGTTTCATGCTGACGGAGAAAACAATCTCCAGCAGTCCGGAAACGAGGATGATCAGCCAGGCGGTCGTGGTTTGGGTGATGGCGGGCATAGGCGGGTGTCCGAGAAAATGAAATGACGATCAGGTATCTTACTTCGTGTCGGTCATTCATTGCCAAGGATTTAACATGCCGCTCGACGACGACTCGACGGTATCAGTCGTGTGGGTTGCGGGCGCATACGTATTCAGCCCTTGGTCTCAGCGCGGCCTTGCTGGTGGTATCAGTCATCCGACTCCAGGTCGGCCATCAACGCCTCGATGTTGGCAAACCGTGTTCCTTTCCCGGCCTCAAGTTTGGCCATTGCCGCGCGGGTCTTGGCATTGGGCACTTTGACTTCAAAAGGCAGACGACGTTCTTCCGCTATGCGCAGCATCAGCAGGCGGATGGCGTCTGAAATGGATAATCCCATTGCATCAAGTGCTTCGGCCGCGCGAATTTTCGTGTCGGTGTCTATCCGTGCGCGCACGTAGGTATCGGTGATGGCCATGACGTAGTCCTTTCAAAGACGGACGATTGTTGTCACATAGTGGCTGCAATCGCAAGCGAATTTCCCATCCTCTGGCGATCATTTGGGAAAGGAATCCAAACAAGTGGATGGTGTCTTGCGGCTCGTCCGGCTCGGCTCCCATAGCGAACTGTTCTGAAGGAGCCGACAGTATGTTGGGACGAGCGCATTGAACCAGCTGGCTGGGATGGGCGCGGTCACGCGCCGATCAACCCCTGGCCGCAGACCCGCACCGTATTGCCCGTGATGCCGCTGGCGCCCGGCGTGCCCAGGAAGGTGACCAGCTCGGCCACGTCGCGCGGCAGGCCGGCCTGTTTCAGCGAATTGAGACGGCTGCCCAGTTCGCGCGTCAGGAACGGCATCTGCGCCGTCATGGCGGTCTGGATGAAGCCCGGCGCCACGGCGTTGATGCAGATGCCGCGCGGCGCCAGCAGCGGCGCCTGCGCGGCCACGTAGCCGATCAGCGCGGCCTTGCTGGTGGCGTAGTTGGTCTGGCCGAAGTTGCCGGCCACGCCGCTGACGGAGGACAGGCAGACGATGCGTCCATCCCGCTTCACCAGGCCCTGGTCCAGCAGCCGCGCGTCGATCGCCATCACGGCGGCCAGGTTGATCTGCATGACCAGTTCCCACTGCGGTTCGCTCATGTTGGCCAGCGTCTTGTCGCGCGTGACGCCGGCGTTATGGACCACGATATCGACCCCGCCGAAACGCTCGCCGAGGAAGCCGGCCAGTTGCGCCGGCGCCGCTTCCGAGGCGATGTCCATCGCCAGCGGCACGCCATCGAACGGCGCGCACACGCGCCGCAGTTCCTCCTCGGCCGCCGGCACGTCCAGCGCCACCACGGTGGCGCCTTCCTGCGCCAGCCGTTCGGCCGTGACGCGGCCGATGCCGCGGGCCGCGCCCGTCACCAGCGCCACCTTGCCGGCCAGCGCCTTGCGAAATGGCGTGGCCGCCGGCGCCGCCACGTGCGCCGTCACATGCAGCACCTGGCCCGTTACATAGGTCGACGGTACACCGCAGAAAAAGCGCAGCGGTCCGTCCAGCCGGTCCAGTGCGGCGCGCGCCGCGTACAGCTGGTTGACGGTGATCCCTTTCGGCCCCAGTTCCTTGGCCAGGCTGCGTACAAAGCCTTCCATGCCACGGCTGACGGCGTGCGCAGTTGGCGTGGCGCAGTCGTCCGGGCTGGCCGCCACCAGCAGCACCCGGCCGTTGCGGGCAATGCGGCGCATGATGGGGTGGAAGGCGTCATACAGCGCGTGATAGTCGGCGGGGGCGGCGCAGCCGGTGGCGTCCATCACCACGATGTCGGCGCGCACGGTGCTGTCCGGCGGGAGCTGATCGACCTGGCTGGCGCCGGCGTCCGCCAGGCCGCGCCGCAGGACATCGGCCGCGTAGCCGCCGGGGCTGCGGCACAACAGCGCGTGCCTGCCCTCAAACGGCCGCTGCGCGTAGCCGCCGTCGGCCCGCGCCAGCGTAACGGGATTGGGCACGCCCAGTGCCTTGACGAGGCGCGAGGTGAGGGGATTGCGGTGCAACTTGATCAGCATGTCAGCCATATGTGTTCCATGTTCTTGTTCGTCTGCGCCGTCATCATAGCGTCACGCCGATAGACGCCGGGCTCTATTTCTCTGGTTGCCGCGCCTGCTTGGCCAAGCGCCGATTGCTGCACCGGACTTGATTTCGCATAGATGCCATGCCGCCATTGTGGTTGATTGTTGTAACAAATTGATTGATAATGCGAACCATTCTCATTTGCATTAAGGAAAACAGCATGTCGCGCCACATCCCCGCCGTCCCTGTCATTGCCGCGCCCGAACCCCGCCTGTCCGCCATCGCGCACGCGGCCCGCCTGCTTGCCGGCGCCGCGTGCGCGTCGGTGCTGCTGGCCCATGTGGCCGCGCGCGCGGATGACGAGATGCCGATGCAGCAGATCACCATCACGGGCACGGCCGAATCGGGCTACGGCGCCAGCCACAGCACCACTGCGACCAAGACCGACACCGCGCTGCGCGACACCCCGCAAGCGATCACGGTGGTGACCAGGGAGCTGATCCGCGACCAGGCCATGCAATCGATGGCCGACGTGATCCGCTATGTGCCTGGCGTGGTGACGGCGCAGGGCGAGGGTAACCGCGACACGGCCGTGTTCCGTGGCAACAGCTCGACGGGCGACTTCTTCATCGACGGCATGCGCGACGACGTGCAGTACTACCGCGACTTCTACAACATCGAGCGCGTCGAAGCGCTGAAAGGCGCGAACGCGATGATCTTCGGCCGTGGCGGTTCGGGCGGCGTGATCAACCGGGTCAGCAAGCAGCCCGAGTGGAACAGCCTGCGCGAAGCGTCGCTCACGCTCGGTTCCTGGGCCAACCGGCGCCTGACGGCCGACCTGGGCCAGGTGCTCAACGACAGCGTGGCCGTGCGCGTCAATGGCCTGTACGAGAAATCGGGCAGCTTCCGCGACGGCGTGAGCGTCGAGCGTTCCGGCATCAACCCCACGCTGGGCATCCGCGCCGGCGCCAACACCAACGTGGTGCTGGGCTATGAGCATTTCGACGACGACCGCACGGCCGATCGCGGCATTCCGTCCTGGCAGGGCAAGCCGTTCGACACCGCCCCCTCCACCTTCTTCGGTAACGCGAAGCTGAGCCGCGCCAAGGCCAGCGTGGACGCCTTCACGGCAGTGATCGAGCATGACCTGGGCCACGGCGCGCTGCTGCGCAACCGTACCCGCTACGCCGACTACGACAAGTTCTATCAGAACGCGTTTTCCGGCGCCGTCAGCGCCGATGGCCGCAGCGTGGAGATCAAGGCCTACAACAACGCCACCCAGCGCAGCAATCTGTTCAACCAGACCGACCTCACCTTCGACCTGCAGACCGGCGCGCTGCTGCACAAGCTGGCCACCGGCGTGGAGCTGGGCCGCCAGGTGACGGACAACTACCGCAACACCGGCTACTTCCCGAGCGTGGGCGCGAACGCCACCACGATCAGCGTGCCGACCTCCAACCCCATCGTTACCGCGCCCATCACCTTCCGGCAGGCCGCCACGGATGCCGACAACCATGGCACCTCGACGGTCGCCTCGGTGTACCTGCAGGACCAGTTGCAGCTCTCGCCCCAGTGGCAAGCCATCGCCGGCCTGCGCTACGACCGCTTCAAGGTGGACTTCCTGAACCACCGCAACAACAGCACCATCACCGTGACCGACACGCCCGTGTCGCCGCGCGCGGGCCTGGTGTACAAGCCGGTGGCAGCCGTGTCGATCTACGGCAGCTACAGCCTGGCCTACCTGCCGCGCGCCGGCGACCAGCTGGCCTCGCTCACGCCGACCAATGCGGCCTTCGATCCGGAACAGTTCAAGAACCTGGAAGTGGGCGTGAAGTGGGACGTGCTGCCCAAGCTGGCGGCCACGCTGGCCATCTATCGGCTGGACCGCAAGAACGTGGTAGTGGCCGATCCCACCGATGCGACCAAGTCGGTGCTGGCCGACGGCCAGCGCAGCAAGGGCGTGGAGCTGGGCCTGAGCGGCAGCGTGTGGAAGAACTGGAGTGTGATGGGCGGCTATGCCTACCAGGATGCAAAGCTGACGGCCGACGTGGCCAAAACGGGACCGTACGCGGGCGCCGTGCTGGCGCAGGTGCCCCGCCACAGCGCCTCGCTGTGGAACCGCTACGATTTCAGTGACGCGCTGGGCGCCGCGCTGGGCATCGTGTACCGCAGCAGCATCTTCCCGTCCACCGCCAACAACGTCGTGCTGCCCGGCTTCACCCGCTTCGACGCTGCGCTGTACTACACCGTCAACCGCAACCTGCAGCTGCAGCTCAACGTCGAGAACCTGTTGGACAAGAAGTACTACGCGTCGGCCAACAGCAACGACAACATCTCGCCCGGTTCGCCGCGCGCCATCAGGCTGGGGCTGAACGCGAAGTTCTGAGCGGCCTCAGACCAGCAGGTTGAAGTCGGCGCGGTAGGTGGCGCCTTGCGCGTCCGAACCGGCCGCTTCCAGGTACATGGGCACCTGGCCGATGGCCGCGTGCTCCACCGTGTAGGTGCCGCTGGGCAGGGTGGCGCCGGCGCCGTTGAAGGTCAGGCCGAACTGCTCGTGGCCGGCGGCCGACGGCTGCTGCTTGACCGCCACCAGTTGCATGGCCACGCCGCGCTGGCTGGCGTACACATTGAACGACTGGTTGACCAGGCGCGTGAAGGTGGCCGCGCGCAGCGTGGCGGCGCTGGCCAGGCCGGGCGTGGCCAGTGCCGCCAGCGGCGCCGCGTGGCCGGCGCTGGCAGTGCCGAACAGGCCACCAGTGGCCAGGATGAAGGTACGCCGTTCCATAGTGATGTCCTTTACGAAGTGTGGGTGGGAGCGCGCTGCACGGCGGCCGAGGCCTCGGCCTCGTTCTGCGCCGCCTGCCATTCCATGGCGCGGTGCATGCCGCGCAGGTCGACCGGCATGAAGCCCAGGCGCTGGTACAGGCGGATGGCCGGATTGTCCATCGCCACCAGCAGCCGCACCGGCAACGCCGTCGCCGCGCCTTCGTCCTGCAGTTCGCGCAGCAGCGCGGCGCCGATGCCATGGCGCCGATATTCGGGCAGCAGGCAGATGTCGATCAGGCGGATTTCTTCCGTGCCGCGCGCCACGTACAGCCGGCCCACCGGGACCTCGTCAGCCAGGATCAGGTTGACGTCGGCCTGCGGATACTGGGCCCGGTACCAGCTTTGCTGCGCGTCGAACTGCATGCGCACGATCAGCTGGCGCGTGGTTTCCGAATCGAGCTGGGCCAGGTCGCCGCGGGTGCTGGCGTACAGCTCCAGCAGGAACGGCTGGTCGGCCTCGGTGGGCGGGCGCAGGGTGATGGCGTGGTCGATATCCATGATGGCTCAGGCGCGCGGCGGGAACACGCCCTGCAGCGCGATGATGAAATTGACCATCAGGTAGGGCTGCTGGTTGTTATGGGCCGCGTTGCCGCCGGCCACGCCGACCACGCCCGCCGGCATCGGCTGCAGCGCGACCGGGTCGTGGTAGGGCGGGGTGGGGCAGGTGGTCTTGGCCAGCATGCCATTGTTGGCCGTGCCGCTGGCGGCCGGCGCACCCGACGCCAGCGGCGCGTGGCTATGGGACGGCAGTTCGGCCGTGCTCAGCGTGTGGCTGGCCTCGCCGCCCATTTCCCCCAGCACGCGCTCGGTCAGGCCCGGGCCCGCGCCCTGGCCGGCGTGCAGCGGGATGCGCTGCTGCAGGTTGGGCAGGGCAAACGTGGTCCGGCCATCGCCGCCGTAGGTGGTGCCCAGCAGCGAGAACAGGGCCGTATTCTGGGCGATGGGCATCAGCTGGCCATTGCACATGGCCCAGCCTTGGGGCGGGAAATTGCCGGCGAACATGCGAATCTCGGCGACGAATGGATCCATGTCGAACTCCTCAGCTTTGGCTCGGGAAAATACCGAACAGCGAAATGATGAAATGCACGCCCAGGTAGGGCGCCATGTTGTTGTGTGGCTGGCTGCCGCCGCTGGCCGTCACGGCGCCGGCGTACATGGGCGCGGGCATGCCGGGCGCCACGTACAGCTTGGGCTTGGCGCCGGGCGAGGCGGGCACGTAGGGCGTGACGACGGTCACTTCGATGCCGGTGCCGGTGGCCGGCGGCATGGCGCTGCTGGCGCCCACCAGGTGGTTGTGGGCCGGGATCTGGTGGTGCGTCAGCGTCACGGTCTCGCTGCCGCCCTGCTGGCCCAGCACATAATAGTTGCCGGCCAGGCTGCCCTGGTGCACGGGCACGCGGCCGCGCAAGTCGGGCAGCGCGAACGTCGACTGGCCGTCACCGCCGTAGGTGGTGCCGATCAGCGCGAATAGCGCGTCATTTTCCGCGATGGACAGGATGGCGCCATCGCAAAATGCCCATCCTTGGGGCGCGAAGTTGCCCGCGAACATGCGGATCTCGCCGATAAAAGGGTCAGCCATGGGGTCTCTCCTGGGATGGGCCGTTCAATAGCGCGAAGGGTAGATACCCTGCAGCGCGATGATGAAATTGGTGGTGCTGTACGGTTGCATATTGTTGTGCGACTGGTTGCCGCCAGCCTGGCCCAGCGTGCTCGGGTGCAGCGCGGCCGAGCCGTCGGCCTGGTGGTAGATGTTGAGCGCGCCCGCCTCCACCGAACCGAGCACGCGGCCCGTGGGGTCGGACGAGTGGCTGATGGCCGTGGACGCCAGCATGGCGTGGCTGTGGGCCGGCATTTCGACCGAGGTCACCGTATGCTGGGCTTCGCCGCCGCGCTCGCCGATATTGGCGCCGTGGACCGGCACGCGGCCGCGCATGTCGGGCAGCGCGAAGGTGGTGCGGCCGTCGCCGCCGTAGGCCGTGCCCAGCAGGCTGAACAAGGCCTGGTTCTGGTTGATCGGCAGCAGCTGGCCATTGCAGAAGGCCCAGCCGCGCGGCGCGAAGCCGAAGCTGGTCATTTTTATTTCGCCGAGAAAGGGTTCCGACATTGCGCGCTCCTCGTGGATGGCGGCGCCGCGCGGCGAACGCCGGCACGGGCCGTGGATGAATTGGGGAAAGCCGGGCCGCGCGCAGGCGCGGGCCGGGCACGGTTAGAACGGTGGCGGACGGCGGAAGCGGCGCGCGGCCATCAGCACCAGGCCGCCCATCAGCATCAGGGCAGTGGCCGGCTCGGGCACGGCCGACATCACCAGCGAGACGTTATCGAGCTGGTTGTAGTCGTAGTGGTTGCTGTCGCCAAACTGCAGCAGCGTGTGGGCGCCGGCGGCCGTCAGGTTACTCACCGTGTAATGGGTCCAGTCGCCGCTGGTGTTGGTCTGGTGGAACACCGTATTGCCGCCGAAGGTGACCAGCACTTCATTGCTCAGCGGGGTGGCCAGGTTGCCATTGGTGGTGTCGATGCGCTGCAGGTCGAATTCCAGCGTGTATTTGGCGCCGGCCACGGTGGCGATGTTCTGGCCCAGGTAGCCCAGGCCGGGATAGGCACCATCGGCGAACACCGTGTTGGCTGAATTGGACAGCGGCGAGCCGCTCCAGTCGCCGCTGAAATACTGGGCCGAGGTGTCACCCGAATGCAGCCACATGCTGGTGTCGGCGTTTTCGAAATCGCCGTTGATGACGAGATTGCCGGCCAGCGCGGCGGGTGCGGCCAGGATGAACGCCAGGCTGGCGAGGGCGGAACGGAAGGTCGGCATAGCGGGCACTTTCTGTCGTGAAAAGGTGCGATGACCGGTCCCGTGTCGCCTGCCGCCGCGCGGGGGCGCGGGCGACGATATGGCCGGGACCGTCTGGAGGCACCGATCATACCGTCATTCCATTAGCATTTACATATTTCTTGTTGTCAATGTGGTATTTCTAGAACAATTGCAAAATTGCATTTGACAAATTGCATCATTCTTGTGACGGGTTGCAGCCAGGCGGCGCTGGTGCGCTTATGCCGTCAGCTCGGTCAGCGCGGCCACCAGGCGCGCGCATTCCGCGTCGGTGCCGATCGAGATGCGCAGGAACTGGTCGATGCGGGGCTGGCGGAAGTGGCGCACCAGCACCCCCTGTTCGCGCAGGCCGGCGGCCAGTTGCGCGCCGTCATGGCCCGGATGGCGGGCGAACACGAAGTTGGTGGACGAGGGCAGCACCTCGAAGCCGAGCGCGGCCAGTTGTTGCGTCAGGCGCGCGCGGGTGGCCATGATGGCGGCGCGGGTCTGCTCGAACCAGGCCCGGTCTTCCAGCGCGGCCACGGCGCCGGCCTGGGCCACCTGGCCCAGCGGGTAGCAGTTGAAGCTGTTCTTGACCCGCTCCAGGCCGGCGATCAGGTCCGGATGGCCGGCCGCGAAGCCGACCCGCAGCCCGGCCAGCGAGCGCGACTTGGAGAAGGTCTGCACCACCAGCAGGTTGTCGTAGCGGTCGAGCAGGGTGATGGCGCTGTCGGCGCCGAAGTCCACATAGGCTTCGTCGATCACCACCACCTGGTCGCGGTGGGCGGCCAGCAGGCGCTCGATTTGCTGCAGGCTCAGCGCGCGGCCGGTGGGCGCGTTGGGATTGGCCAGGATGATGGCGCCGCATGGCTGGGCGTAATCATCGACGTCGATCTCGAACTGCGCGTTCAGCGGCACGGCGCGGTAATCGATGCCGTACAGGCTGCAATAGGTGGGGTAGAAGCTGTAGCTGATGTCCGGGCATAGCAGCGGCAGCTCATGCTTGAGCAGGGCGTGGAAGGTGTGGGCCAGCACTTCGTCGGAGCTGTTGCCGACGAAGATATGCTCGCGTGTCAGCCCGTGGTAGCGGGCCAGCGCATCCTTGAGCGCGGTGCCGTTCGGGTCCGGATACAGGCGCAACTGGTCGCCCACGGCCGCCTGCATGGCGGCCACGGCCTTGGGCGAGGGGCCATACGGATTTTCGTTGGTGTTGAGCTTGACGAGGTTGGGCAACTTGACCTGCTCGCCAGGCGTGTAGGGGGTGAGGCTGTGGACGACGGGACTCCAGAAACGGCTCATGATGGGATGGGATAGGTTGGAAGGGCGGATAACAGCAAAATCATACAATATCGCCGCTTTTCCATCCCAAAAGAAAAGTTAGCAAAAACAGTTGTCTTTTTCGTAAATCGTCGCTTAAAATATCCTGATGGAAACTTTTCGAAGGCCAACATGGAACTGATTTACAAAAACGAGAGGACACTGTTTGGCTGGATGCTGGCCATTTCCCTGCTGATCTGGCTTGGTCTCATCGTCGGCACGGTGGGGGTGGCGCTGGTGTATCTGCTGCTGTTCTTTGTCGCCTACTGCTTTGCGCAATCGGCCCTGATTTCCTACCTGAAGGGCACGGCGGTCAAGATCACCTGGCAGCAGTTCCCGGACCTGAAGGAGCGTATCGACCAGTGCTGCCAGCGGCTGGGCCTGGAGCAGGTGCCGGACGCCTACCTGTTGCAGATGGGCGGCGTGTTCAACGCTTTCGCCACCCGCTTCCTGGGCAGCAACTTCATCGTGCTCTATTCGGACGTGGTCGATGCGCTGGAAGCCAAGCCGGACGCGATCAACTTCTACATCGGCCATGAGCTGGGCCACATCAAGCGCAACCATTTGCGCTGGTCGGCGCTGTTGATGCCGGCCTCCATCATCCCGCTGCTGGGCGCGGCCTACGCGCGGGCGCGTGAGTACACCTGCGACCGCCACGGCTTCCATGCCTGCGACGACCTCAAGAGCGCACAGCTGGGCCTGGCCGCGCTGGCGGCCGGCGGCAGGCGCTGGCGCCAGATGAACCTGGCCCATTATTCGGCGCAGGCCGCGGAGACGTCCGGTTTCTGGATGTCGTTCCATGAGCTGGTCAGCGACTACCCGTGGCTGGTCAAGCGCATGGCCGTGATGCGTGGCCTGGCGCAGGGCACGGAGGTCAGGCAACCGGGCCGCAGCAAGCTGGCTTACGTGCTGGCCCTGTTCATCCCCCGCATGGGCGTGGGCGGCGCCGGCGCGCTGCTGTCCGTGGTGGCGGTGGCGGGCGTGCTGGCGGCGGTGGCCATTCCGGCCTACCAGGACTACACGTCCAAGGCGCGGGTGGCGCAGGCCGTGGCCGTGGGGCGCGCCGCCAGCGCCAAGGTGGAAGGCTATTTCTACGCCAATGGCAGCGGCCCCACGTCGCTGGAGCAGGCCGGTTTCGCGCTGGCCGATCCCGGCCATGTCGTGCAGGATGTGCGCGTCGATCCGGGCAATGGCGTGGTACGGGTGTTCCCGGCCGATGTGGCCTTGCGCGGCAAGGCGATCGCGTTCACGCCACGGCTCGACGAGAACAAGAAAGTGGCCTGGCATTGCGGCAGCGAGGATATTCCGCCGCAGCTGCTGCCGCCCGACTGCCGCGGCGACTGAGCCGCGCCCGGGCGCAGTGCGACCGGTTCCGGCACCCGGCCGGCCGCGCTCCCCGGCCTGTTCTTTACGCGATGTCCACCACCAGCTTGCCCTGTGCCGCGCCGCTCCCTGCCGCGCGGTGGGCCTCGTTGACCGTCTCCAGCGTATAGCGCGCCGGGTCCAGGTGGACCTTGATCTTGCCGGCCTCGATCAACGCGGCCGCCTCGCGCAGGATGGCGCCGTGGTGGGCGCGCCCCTGGCCCGATAACAGTGGCAGCAAAGTGAATACACCGGAATAGCTGGCGGCGCGGAACGACAGCGGCGCCAGCGCATGCGTGCCCCAGCCCAGGCAGCTGACCACGTGGCCGTGGTACTGGCGCGCGGCGGCGAACGAGGCATCCAGTGTGGCGCCGCCCACCGTGTCGTAGATGATGTCGAAGCCTTCGCCGCCGGTCAGCCGGGCCACGTATTGCGCCGCCGTCTCCGCGCGGTAGTCGATGGGGGTGGCGCCGTAGCCTTCGATGGTCTGGCGCTGCGCCGCGCTGCCGGTGGCGAACACCTGGGCGCCAAGCGCGTGCGCGATCTGCACCGCGATATGGCCCACGCCGCCGGCGCCGCCCTGCACCAGCACCGTCTGGCCGGCGTGAAGCCGGGCGCGGTCCACCAGTCCCTCCCATGCCGTGATGAAGACCAGCGGCAGGGCGGCTGCCTCGCGCATGGTGAGGTTGCGCGGCTTGATGGCCAGCAGGCTGGCGTCGACGGCCGCGTATTCGGCCAGCGACCCCTGGATGCCGCCCACGCCGCCCGTCATGCCAAACACTTCGTCGCCGACGCTGAAGCCGTCGACATTGGCGCCCACTTCCGCCACCACGCCGGCCAGGTCGATACCCAGCACGGCCGGCGGCACGGTGCGCGCATGGGCGGCCTGGCCGGCGGCGATCTTGAGGTCGAGCGGGTTGACGCCGCTGGCCTTGACGCGCACCAGCACCTGGCCGGGGCCGGCCTGCGGACGGGCGATGTGTTCCAGCGTGAGCGGCTGGCCGTAGGCGTGCAGGACGGCCGCTTGCATCAGGGGGGAGGTGGACATGATGGGTTTCCTTTCCGGTGGTTGGATCGCCGGCTGGCTGATCGATACGGCCAGTGTAGGAATGTCCGGGCGCGGGAAAAATGGGGCGCGCCGCGTGACTGTATTGCGAAACAGTGGATAATCGTCGCCACAATCATGCTGAGGAGCGGGGGATGGACAGGCTGGAGGCGCTCAAGGTGTTTTGCGCGGTGGTGGAGACGGGCGCCTTCGCGCGGGCGGCGCAGCGGCTGGGCATGTCCACGTCGTCCGTCACCAACCAGGTGGCGGGGCTGGAAGCCCATTTCCAGGTGCGGCTGCTGAACCGCACCACGCGCAGCATGTCCCTCACCGACGAGGGCCGGCGCTGCTATGAGCATGCATTGCGGCTGGTGGGCGACATGGGCGAGCTGGAAGGCAGCCTGCGCGAATCGGCGCACACGCCCAGCGGCGTGTTGCGCGTGGACTTGCCCGGCATCCTGGCGCGCCTGTACCTGGCGCCGGCGCTGCCGCGCTTCCTGGCCGCGTATCCCGACCTGACGCTCAAGGTGACGGCGTCCGACCGCATGATCGACATGACGGAGGAAGGTGTCGATGTGCTGCTCAGGATAGGCGCGCCGCAGGACAGCGGCCTGGTGGCCAGGACGGTGGCCCGGACCGACTACGTGACCTGCGCCTCGCCGGAGTTACTGCGCCGCCACGGCACGCCGTCCGCGCCCGACGCACTGGCGGACTACCCCTGCCTCAATTTTCTCTATCCGAAGTCGCGCCAGGTCCGTCCCTGGCTGTTCCAGCGCGATGGCGCCGTGTTTCCCGCCACGCCGGCCGGCCGGGTGGCGATGGACCATGTGGATACCCTGGTCGAGGCCGCGATGGCGGGCGCCGGCATCATCCAGCACTTGTCGGTGTCGCTGCGCGAGCCGCTGCGCAGCGGGGCGCTGGTGCCGCTGCTGGCGGCATGGCAGGCGCCAGGGCCGGACATCTGCGTGATCTTCCCGCCGCGCCATTTGCGGGCGGCCAAGGTCAACGCCTTCGTGGCATTCGCGGCGCAGCTGTTCGCCTGACCCGCGTGGATGGGCTGGGCGCGTCGCCGGCCTTAGCCGCCGGCGCGCCTGGCCTGGTGGCCGAGCTTGAGCAGCGTGGCCATGACCTGCTCGCAATGGTCACCCTGGATTTCGATCACGCCATCCTTGACGGTGCCGCCGCTGCCGCAGGCCGTGCGCAGCTGCTTGCCGAGGGCGGCGAGGGCGGTGGCATCCAGCGCCACGCCCTTGACCAGCGTGACGCACTTGCCGCCCCGGCCCTTGGTCTGGCGCGACACGCGCACCACGCCGTCACCCTGGGGTACGGCCTTGGCGCTGGCCTTGCAGCTGCAGGCGGCCAGTGGTTGCCGGCAATCGGGGCACATGCGGCCGCCGTCGGTGGAGTAGACCAGGCCACCGGTGGAACGAGATTTCATGATGAGGGCGCTTCGCGTGGGTGGACTCCGCCGCAGGAAATACATCCATCGGGCGAGAAAAAACCGACAGTATAGGCCACGGGCCGGCGTCAGGCGTCCGGCGTCTTCTTCTGCGGCATGGCCTGGCTGGCCTGGCGGTATGCGCTGGGCGTGACGCCGTTGCGCTCACGGAAGGCGGTGGCGAAATTGCCGGCGCTGTTAAATCCAATTAACAACGCTATGTCCTGGACGTCCATGTCGGACTCGCTCAGCAGTTGCTGGCCACGGCGCAGACGCTGTTCGCGGATGTAGGCGAACACGGTCGTGCCGGTCTGGGTGCGGAACGCTTGCGTCAGCTTTTCACGGTAGGTGCCCACGCTGCGCGCGATCTCGGCCAGGCCGGGCACATCGGCCAGGTTGTCGTCGATCAGGCGCTTGGCGGCGGCCACCAGCACGGCATCGGGATCGGACGGCGGCGCCGGCGTGGCGGTGGCCGGTTCCGCTGCGATGACAGGCGGATTGTTGCGCCGGGCCAGGTTCAGGTGCACCTGGATGCGCGCCGCCAGCTCGCCCGGCGAGAACGGCTTGGAGACATAGTCCACGCCGCCGATCGACAAGCCCATGATGCGCTCCTCGTCGGCGCCGGCGCCGCTGAGGAAGATCACCGGGATGTTGTGGGTGGCCGGGTTGGCCTTGAGCAGGCGGCAGGCCGTGTAGCCGTCCATATTGGGCATGCGCACGTCCAGCAGGATCAGGTCGGGCTGGTTGGCCAAAGCCAGCTGGTAGCCTTGCAGCCCGTTGAAGGCGACCGAGATCCGATAGGGCTGCTCGCTGAGCAAGTCCATCAGCATGCGCTGCTCGAACGCGGAGTCATCCACGACGAGTATGTTGCGCATGGGCGGGGCGCTGGTCGGTTGCATGGGCGGTGTTCAGGGTCCTGTCGGGTGAGTGGCTAGTATGTGATGTTGCTTATTATGCCTATCTTTCTAAAAAATTTAATAGTTTTCTCCGCTTGCAAACACGCAGTCGCTCGCAGCAAAAGCACGGATTTTGTGAAAGGCCAATAATGGAATGGCGGCGCGGCACTGCGCCCAGTCATTCTCACATGGACCGAAACTGCTACGGAGTCAATTATGAAACATACTGATTTTGGCCGCATGCCTTGCCCCATCGCCCGCAGCCTGGGCAAGGTGGGTGAGTGGTGGAGCATTCTGATCCTGCGCGACGCGTTCTATGGCATGACGCGCTTCGACGAATTCGAGAAGAGTTTGAAGATCGCCCCCAACATGCTCACGCGCCGCCTGGCCGGCCTGGTGGAAGGCGGCCTGATGGAGCGGCGCCAGTACAGCGCCCGTCCGCCCCGCTATGAATATGTGCTGACCAAGGCCGGGCGCGACTTCAAGCCGGTGCTGCTGGCCTTCATCGCCTGGGGTAACGAGCATCTGGCGCCGGAAGGGGCCAGCCTGCTGGTGGTGAGCCGCGAGACCGGCAAGCCGGCCGACCAGGTGCTGGTGGATGCCAACAGCGGCCTGGCCATCAACGACGAGGACTACATGTTTGCGCCGGGCCCGGCCGCCAGCGAGATGATGCGCTCGCGCCTGATTGAAGTGGGCAAGCACGCCTGAACCCGGTTTGGGGAAGCCGGCTCAACATGACCATGGCCAGGCGTGGCGGCGAAGGCAGCGCGCGTGCACGGCGAGGCGCCACAACGACGCCATGGGCGGGTTGAAACGACTTCCTTGAGCCGCCCTCAGCCGGGCGGCTCAAGCTGGGCATACACGGCGTCGGCCAGCTTGGCCAGCGCGGCCTTGTCCAGCGCGCCGGACAGGGCATAACCGTAGCGCCCGTCTATCCAGTAAAACACCCCCACCTTGCCTTGCTGCGCGAAGCGGAACGCGGTCGTGTGGTTGTGGCGCTGCTCCGTTGACACATACAAGGTCAGGCGCCCGCCGCCGCCATTGTCATACATGAATTGGGCGACCGGGCCACTCTGCCCGGGCAGCAAGCGTCCCCCGATCAATTCGTAACCGAGCGCCCCCAGTTGCGGCGGATGCAGCGGTGCGCCCAGCCGTTTGGACAGCCACGTGACCAGGTGTTGTTGCTGGTCGGCGCCCACTTCCACCGGATGGCGCTGCTCGGGGCTGTAGACGGCATGGGCCACGGCCGCGCTGCGGGCCAGCGCCTGGTCGTCGGCCGAGGGCGCGACGTCGGCCGCCGCCAGCCGGGCGGCCGGGCTGGCGGCCATGTCTGCCGGACGGGCCGGCGCGGACGCCGGGCGCCCGGCACCGGCCAGCGCGCTGGCCGGCGCCGCCGGCATGGCGCCCGGCGCCACGTCGTGCAGCCACCAGCCGGCCGCGCCGCCGGCCAGCGTCAGCGCCAGCATGGCCGCGTGGCGCCAGGGGCCGTTGGCGGCCAGCATGCCGCGCGCGGCGTGCCACAGTCTGCCGTGCGGACGGGCCGCCAGCGCGGCCGGCACGGCTTCATCGAGCACCGGGTTGTAGCGCGCGCGCAGGGCCGCGTTCTGCTGGCGGTAGGCCCGCAGGCGCGCCGCCTCGTCCGGATGCAGGGCCAGGTAGGCGTCCACGGCCGCCCGGCGCGCGGCCGGCAGACAGCCATCGACCCAGGCTTGCAATTCGGCTTCGACCACGGGTGCGCTCATTTGATCACTTTCAGGGGGGCGGGCACGGGCTGGCCCAGCATTAACAGGCGCAGCCGTTCACGCCCGCGCGACAGGCGCGACATCACCGTGCCCAGCGGGATGCCCAGCGTGGCCGCCGTTTCCTCGTAACTCAGTTCCTCTACCGCCACCAGCAGCAGCACGGCGCGCTGTTCGGGCGGCAGTTGTTGCAGGGCGGCGTCCATGTCGCGCACGGCCAGCCGGTCGGACGGCTGGGCCGGGTCGGCCGGCTGCGGTACCTCCTCGTCCAGCGGCACGGTGGGCAGGCCGGGCTGGCGCAGGCTGTCCACATGCAGGTTGTGCATGATGGAGAACAGCCAGGCCCGCATGTCGCTGCCGCGGCGCCAGGTGGCGAGCCGGTCCCAGCCGCGCGTGACCGTGTCCTGCACCAGGTCGTCGGCCTCGGCGCGCTCGCCCAGCAGCGCCCGCGCGTAGCGGCGCAGGCGCGGAATGCAGGCGATCAGGCGGGCGCCGTCGTCGTGCATGGGCGCTTAGTCCTTGACCACGTGCCAGATGGTCTTGAAGTTGTCGCCGTTGCGCTGGCCCGGTTCATCCTTGCCGTACACATACAGCGGCTTGCCCTTGTAGGCCAGTTGTTTGCTGCCATCGTCGCGCGTGACGACGGAATACGGCGCGCTGACGCTGGCCGGCGCCGACACGGCCGGCCACAGTTCGGCGCAGGGACCGTTGCAGGCGCTCTTGCCGCTGTCGGCCACGTCCTTGTCGAAGGTGTAGACGGTCATGCCTCTGGCGGTGACGAGTACGCCGTCCTTTTTCATGAGGAGGTCGTCGGCCAGGGCGGTGCCCGACAGCAGCAGGGCGGCCACGGCGGCCAGGGTGGAGCGGGTGATGGTGTGCATGATGGCTTCCTTGTTGTTGGTGAAGTGTGAGAGCGGACTTGCACTGACGTATACGAAGCGGCCCTGGCCTTTATTCCGGCCGATGGCAAATATATTGTAGCCGCCGTATCGCGTCTTGCCGCTTCCGTTTGCACGGGCCGCTTTGGCTGCCGCTACAATGTCCGGCTATGCTCGCCATTCTGTCCGTCACCTTTCCCTTTTTCGCGCTGGTGCTGTGCGGCTACCTGGCCGCCCGGCGCGGCTTGCTGCCGCTGGCCGCCATTCCCGGCCTGAACGCCTTCGTGCTGTATTTCGCGCTGCCGTGCCTGCTGTTCCGCTTCGGCGCCGGCACCCCCATCGCCCGCCTGCTCGATGGCGGCGTGGCCGGCGTCTACCTGCTGGGCGCGCTGCTGATGGTGGGGCTGACCGTGGCCGTCACGCTGAGCCACCGCATCAGCTGGAACGACGCCGCTTTCGGCGCCCTGGTGGCGGCGTTTCCCAACACCGGTTTCATGGGCGTGCCGCTGCTGCTGGCGCTGCTGGGGCCGGCCTCGTCGGGGCCGGTGATCGTCACCATCGCCATCGACATGGTGATCACCAGTTCGCTGTGCATCGCGCTGTCGCGCGTGGGCAGCGGCCACGGCCGCGACGCTTTACGTAACGCCCTGCATGGCATGCTACGCAACCCGCTGCCGTGGGCCATCGCGCTGGGGGCGCTGGCCTCGGCCGCCGGGCTGGTCCTGCCCGGGCCGCTGCTGCGCACCGTGGGCCTGCTGGCCGACGCCGCCTCGCCGGTGGCCCTGTTCACCATGGGCGCCGTCCTGGCGCGCTCCCAGATGGGCAGCGCCGCCGTCACCCACTGGCGCGATTATGTGCCGGTGGCGTTCAAGAAGCTGCTGCTGCATCCGCTGCTGATGCTGGGGCTGGGCCTGGGCGCGCGGGCGCTGGGCGTGCCACTGGAACGGCAGGCGCTGGCCGTGATCGTGCTGGTGGCCTGCCTGCCCAGTGCCAGCAACGTGGCCATCCTGGCCGAGCGCTTCGGGGCCGACACGGGACGCATCGCGCGCATCATTTTGGTGTCGACCGCCTTGTCATTCTTTTCATTCTCGGCTGCCGTGGCGCTTGCGCGGCAGTGGCTGGGATAATTCTTAAAATAAATATCAGTTTCCATTTGGCATTATAAATCCCTTGCGAATCAATGGCTTGTGGCATGGCCGCCATACGGGGCGCGGCAAGGCGGCGGCATGACGATCAAACTGTGGAATAATGCTGACGGACGCATACATGCGTTAAAGCAATAGCGTCGCGCCACCGGGACCCGGGGCGGGACATCACAGGTTGAGGGACGGAATCAGTGGACATGTTTGCGCTCGATCATGAGTTGGCGCAATGGGAGGCGGACTTGTCCGACGCCCAGGGGGCGGTGCGGCTGGACTTGTTGTCGCAGCTGGCCTGGCACATGCGCCAGCGCGACCCCGTGCGGGCGGCCGCCTGGTCGGCCGAGGCGGCCGTCGGCCTGGGGCAGTTGCCCGAGGCGCGGCGTGCGCCCCTGGCCGCCCGGCTGCAACTGATCGAAGCGGAAACCACGTGGCTGCGGGGCCAGCTGGACGGCGCCGAGCGGCTGGCGCGCGCCGCGCTGGCCGCGCTGGAACTGGCGGCCGACCATGCCGGCCAGGCCGACGCATTGTGGCTGCTGGCCTGGATCGCCACCGACCGGGGCGGCTCCGGACAGGCCCGCGCCTGCCTGGAACAGGCGGCGGCCGCGGCCAGTGCCGGTGGCGACGCCGTGCGGCTGGACGTGATCGAGGCGGCCACCGCCATTACAGCCGTGTTCGCGGACTGGCAAAGCACCAGCGCGCGCTGGGCCGGCCGCTTCGACGTGGCGCTGGACGGCAAGCCGGTGGCCGCCGCCGGCTGGATCAGCGACTATTTCGGCACCTGCGCCTACCAGGCCTGCGATTTCGGGCGTGCCATCGGCCACCTGATGCGCGCCTACGAGGCCACGCTGGCCACCGGCCAGCTGCGGCGCGCCATCATCGTCGCCACCAATATCGGCAATGCCTTCACCAGCCTGAACGCGCACGAGGCGGCGCTGGAATGGATGCAGCGCGGGCTGGACCTGGCGCGCCCCACAGGCTGGCCCATGAGCGTGGGCCTGTGCCTGATGCAGACCGGCGAGACGCTGCGCCACCTGGGCCAGCGCGAGGCGGCCCAGCACTTGCTGCGCGAGGCGCTGCACACGCTGGCGCCGCTGTCGGGCTCGCGCGCCTACGCGGTGGCGCTCGAATACCAGGGCGACCTGGCGCTGGACCTGGGCAATTACCCGGCCGCGCTGGAGAGCTTCAGCCGGCTGGCCGAGCGCGGCGACGCGCTGTGCCAGTCCGACTTCCAGAGCGGCGCCCGGCGCGGCCAGGCGCACGCCTTGTCGCAGCTGGGCCGCCCGGCCGACGCCGTGGCCGCCGCCAACGCCGCGCTGGCGCTGGCGCGCGAGCATGGCGACGCGGCCAACCAGATCGCCGCGCTCGACGTGCTGGCCCGCATCCACGCGCACCACGCGCTGCCCGACCCGCAACCGATGAACGCGGCCAACGCCGTGCTGCACTACCTGCAGCTGGCGCTGGGCATCGCCGCCACCATCGACGGCTACATCGTGCCCGGCACCTTGCTGGACGCGGCCGCGCGCGAATACGCGGCCACCGGCGACCATGCGCGCGCCTACGAGATCGCGCTGCAGGCCAGCGCCGCGCGCGAGCGCATCCACAACCAGCAGGCCACCAACCGCGCCATTGCGATGCAGGTGCAGTACCAGACCGAGCGCGCCCAGACCGAGGGCGAGCATCACCGCCAGCTGGCGGCGGCCGAGGCGCAACGGGCCGAGGTGCTGCAACAGACCAGCGCCACGCTGGAACACTTGAGCGCCATCGGCCAGGAAATCACGGCCCACCTGGACGCGGCGGCGGTGTTCGGGGCGCTCGACCGCCATGTGCACGGCCTGCTCGACGCCACCCATTTCTCGGTGTTCCTGCTGGAGCCGGACGGCGAGACGCTGAACTGCGTGTTCGGCGTGGAGGCTGGCCAGTCGCTGCCGGCCATGCGCGTGCCACTGTCCGAGCCGAATGCCAATTCGGCGCGCTGCGTGCGCGAGCGGCGCGAGATCCTGGTCGAAATCGACGATGCGCAAGCGACCCCCAACCTGATCCCCGGCACGCTGCCCACTTTGAGCCTGCTGTTCGCGCCGCTGCGCGTGGGCGAGCGGGTGCTGGGCGTGATGACGGTGCAGTCGATGCAAGCGCGCGCCTACGGCGAACGGGAACGGCTGATCTTCCGCACGCTGTGCGCGTATGGCGCCATCGCGCTCGACAACGCGGCCGCCTACCGCCAGGTGGCGGCCACGCTCAAGACCCTGAGCGCGACCCAGGAACAGCTGTTGGAAAAGAACCTGGAGCTGGAGCGGGCCTACAAGGCGCTGGAGGACGTGAGCCTGACGGACCAGTTGACGGGCTTGCGCAACCGCCGCTTCTTCCTGCAGAACGTCGATGCCGACGTGGCCATGAGCCTGCGCGGCTACGACCAGCCGGCGCACCGCGCGCCCACCGAATGCGAACTGCTCGCGCCCAAGGACCTGGTGTTCTTCATGGTCGACCTGGACCACTTCAAGCAAGTGAACGACCAGTACGGCCACGCGGCCGGCGACTCGGTGCTGGTGCAGATGCAGGAACGGCTGCGCGAAGTGTTCCGCGAATCGGATTATCTGGTGCGCTGGGGCGGCGAGGAATTCCTGGTGCTGGCGCGCGCCACCCACCGCGACGAGGCGCGCGTGGTGGCCGAGCGCATGCGCCGCGCCGTGGCCGAACGCGATTTCGAACTGCCGGACGGCACCCGGCTGGCGCGCACCTGCTCGATCGGCTTCGCCTGCTATCCCTTCCTGCCATCGCAACCGCGGCTGCTGCCGTGGCCGCAGGTGGTGGAGCTGGCCGACCAGGGCCTGTACATCGCCAAACGTTCGGGACGCAACGCCTGGGCCGCGCTGTACAGCACCGAAGGCGCGCGCCAGGACGGCCTGTTCCCGCGCCTGATGCATCACCTCGACCAGGCCGTGGCCGAGGGCGAGGTGCGCCTGTTGAGCAGCCTGGCCGGCCCGCTGGTGCTGGGCGGCGAACGGCGCCGCGTGGGCTTGTCGAGCGACCTGGAATCCTGAGCGGGCGGGCTGGCACCTGATTCCGATTATTCATATCGAACAGAGCCGGGTCGTCCAATTGCTCAGACGCGCGCTGCGCCCGCCCCGTTTTCGGATAATAATATCCTCCGCAAAAACAAGTACTTGCCGGGCATACGCCAGTCCCGCGGGCATTGGCACGCCGATTGCTGTCTTCCTGTGTTTGACGTTGCAATAACAAGAGGAGACCGAAGATGCGAAGCGATAAAGTAATGGTGTTGGCGGCAGCACTGCTGGGTGTGATGGCCAGCGCGGTGGCCGGCGAAACGGGCGGGCAGCTCAAGCTGGCCAAGCCCGGTGCGATCACGATAGGCTACCGGGACGCGTCGCAGCCGTTCTCGTTCGCCGACGCCCAGCATAAGCCGGCCGGCTACACCATCGACCTGTGCGGCGCCGTGGTCGAGGCCATCAGGAAGGAACTGGGCCAGCCGGACCTGAAGGTGAACTACGTCCCCGTGTCGTCCAGCGACCGGATCGCGAAGGTGAAGGATGGCTCTGTTGACCTGGAATGCGGCTCGACCTCGATCACGCCGCAGCGCGCCACCGAGGTGGCGTTCTCCACCCCCATCTTCTTCTCCGATACCAAGGTCATGGTGCGTGCCGATTCCGGCATTCAGTCCGTGGCCGACCTGAAAGACAAGCGCGTGATCGTCAACCAGGGTGCGTCCGGCGCGCCGGCGCTGGCCAAGGCTGACCTGGACAAGGGCTTGCACATCCAGTTCGTCAAGTCGCACGACAACGTGGAGTCGTTCGGCGCGCTGCAGCAAAAGAAGGTCGATGCCTTCGTCCATGACGATGTGCAGCTGGCGCAGCTGGCCGCCACCGCGAGCAATCCCAAAGGCTTCGTGCTGCTCAAGGAGTCGCTGGCCAGCGACCCGATCGCCATCATGCTGCGCAAGGATAACAAGCCGCTGCAACAGCTGGTCGATGCGACGCTGGCGAAGCTGAGCGCCTCGGGCGAATTCACCAAGATCTACAGCAAGTGGTTCCTCACCCCCACCTTCAAATTCCCCATGAGCGAAAGCTTGAAGCGGGAGCTGAAAAACCCGGGCAAATAAGACCGGCCAGGGCAGGCCGGCACCGGCGGCCTGCAATGTTGTCAAAACAGTGATAGATTGTGTGCCGTCACGGCTGATCTGATTTTTTTTGCGCGGCCGGGCTTTTTCCAGGAGCGCGCATGAAGACGAAAACGGTCGCCGTGATCGGCGCGGGCGTGGCCGGCCTGGCCGCCGGCATTCATCTGGCCCAACGCGGCCTCGAAGTCACCGTGTACGAACGGGCCGAGCGCGCGGGCGGCTGCTGCACCACCACCGAGCTCGATGGCTACCAGTTCGCCGACGGCGCCATGTACCTGGCCATCCCCGGCATCCTCGACGTGGGCTTCGCGCGGCTGGGCATGGACCGTGCCGCGCTGCTGCCGCTGCGCCAGATCGAGCGCTTGCAGACTTCCACGTTCGCTGACGGCAGCGCCATCACCTTTGGCGTAGGCGGCGCGCTGGCCGCGCAAGGCCCCGGCCTGGATGGCCGCGCCGACGCGCTGCGGGCGGAGCTGGCGCACCTGACGGCCCGCTGGCGCGAACTGTATGACGTGCTGACGGGTGAAATCATCGTGCGGCCGTTATCCGTACCGCGCCTGCTGGCGGCCACCTGGCGCCATCTGCCCAAGCTGGCCGGCACCGTGGGCAAGGAACTGGGGCGGCACATCGCCGATCCCAAGCTGCGCGCGGCGCTGGCCAACGTCACCCTGTACACGGGCCTGGCGCCGGAACGCACACCGGCGTTCCAGATGGTGGGCACGATGGCCATGCTGCTTGACCAGTTCTACCTGCCGGTGGCCGGCATGGGCGCCATCCCGGCCGTGCTGGAGCAGCGTCTGCTGGCGCTGGGCGGCAAGCTCGTTTGCAGTGCGCAGGTGAAATCCATCGCTGTCGCGCACGGCCGCGCCACCGCATTGAACGTGGAGGGCAGGGGCGCCGTGCCGTACGACGCCATCGTTTCCACCGTCAGCGGCATGCATACCTTCGCTTCGCTGCTGGACCCGGCCGATGTCCCAGCCGCCATGCGCAGGAAGACGCAGCGCGCGCCGCTGTCGCAGCGGGCCGTGTCGGTGCAGTTCGGGCTGCGCAACCGCATCGATGGCGTCAGCCACTTCAACTACCGCACGCCGCTGATGGAACAGCAGCATCGCTTCCTCGATGCGGGCGACATGGCCTGCCTGGCTTACAGCGTGCCCACTGTCACCGCGCCCGAGCTGGCGCGCGGGGGCGGCAGCATCATCGAGGTGTACCCATCCATCGACCAGTCGCTGGCGCCCGATGCGTGGACGGATGCGCGCGCGGAGCAGGTGGCGCAGGCCGCGCAGCAAGCCCTGGCGGCGCTGCATCCGCTGGACGTGGCCGTGCGCCGCGTGCGTTCGCCGCGCTACTTCCGCGACCGGATGTTCCTGTACGAGGGCGCGGTCTACGGCTTGTCGCCGGCCGCCGACAACCGCGCCCAGTATCCGCACGCCACACCGATTCCCGGCCTGTATCAGGCGGGCCAGACGTCGTATCCGGGCTTCGGCGTGAGCACGTCGCTGCTGTCGGGGATCTTCGCGGCCGAGCAGTTGCTGGCGCGCGCCTGAGCCATGATCCGGCGCCGGTACGGCATGGCCCAAATAATTTATACTGACCGCCCTTGGCGCCTAAGCGCCTGAAGCGCCTGAACTTGCCACCATGACTGTTATCCGCTGCCGCTGGGCCAACCCGGCTAATCCGCGTTATCTCGATTACCACGACCATGAATGGGGCGTACCTTGCCACGATGAGTTGCGCCTGTTCGAGATGCTGAACCTGGAAGGCGCGCAGGCGGGGCTGAGCTGGGAGACCATCCTCAATAAACGCGACAGCTACCGCGCCGCGTTCGACAACTGGGATGCGGAAAAGATCGCCGCCTACGACGAGGCCAAGGTGGCGCAGTTGCTGGCCGATCCCGGCATCGTGCGCAACCGTTTGAAGGTGGCGGCCGCCATCAGCAACGCGCGCGCCTACCTGCGTCTGCGTGCGGAAGGCGGCTCGCTCGACCGCCTGCTGTGGGACTACGTGGATGGACAACCCATTGTCAACGCCGAACAGCCACGGCCCAGCAAGACGGCCCTGTCCGACCGCATCTCCAAGGACCTGGCCAAGCGCGGCTTCAAGTTCGTCGGCTCGACCATCATTTACGCCTACATGCAAGGCATCGGCATGGTGGATGACCACGACCCAAGCTGCATCCGCCACGCGGCGCACCGTTCATGAGCGCGCGCCACGTCGTCCTCGCGACGGATTTCGGTGATGGCGCCCACTTCATGGCAACGTGGGCCGCCAGCGCGGGCGAACTGCACTACATTGCAATCGCGCCGTGCCCACCGCAAGCATCGGACATTGCCGATCCGCAGCTGCGCGCCTTGTGGCAGCTGCCCATGCCCGGCATGCACCGCATCCTGCTCGATGGCGGCCGTGTCACGCTCGACCTGATGGTGGGTACGGTGGCGGCCATGCTGCCGCAGATCGTGGCGCGCGTGCAGGCATTCCATTTGCCCGCCGCCGTCGGCGAGCAGCCGCCCGCCCGCACGCTGGCACGCGCGCTGGCCAGCCTGGCCGCAGCGGGCGCCACGCTGCAGGCGCTGGCGCCCGATGAGGCGCTGGTGTGGGCGCTGACGGCCGCCGGTTTCTCCTGCCAGGTCGCAGCGGCGACGCGGGACCACGCCGTGCCCGATATTGAAGCGCGCTTCGCCAGCCGCCGCCCGCAGCCGCCGGCGCCGCCGCAACCCGTGCGGCGCGCCATCGTCATCGGCGCCGGCGTGGCCGGTTCGTCCGCCTGCCACCGCCTGTGCGCGCGCGGCTGGGAGGTGACGCTGATCGAACGTCACGATGGCCCGGCGCAGGAAGCGTCGGGCAACCATGCCGGCATCTTCATGCCGCTGCTGTCGAAGGACGACAACATCCCCACCCGCCTGACCCGTACCGCCTACCTGTTCGCGCTGCGCGAATGGCAGCGCATGGGCGGCGTGGGGCAGGCGTTCCGGGGCGCCAGCTGCGGCGTGCTGCAACTGGCGCGCGATGCCGACCACGCGCGCGTGCAGCGCGAGGTGGTGGAGCAGGGCGACTATCCGCCGGAATTTGTGCGCTGGCTCGATGCGCCGGCAGCCAGCGCCTTGCTTGGTTCAGCCACGCCGCATGGCGGCTGGCTGTTCGGGCAGGGCGGCTGGGCGCGTCCGTCGTCGCTGTGCCAGGCCATGCTGGAGGTGTGCGGCGAACGCTTGCATCGTGTGTTCCATGCCGAGGCGCTCACGCTGGCGCGCGTGGATGGCGAATGGCAGGTGCGCGCGGCCGATGGCGCGCTGCTGGCGCAGGCGCCCACGCTGATCCTGGCCAATGGCACGGGCGCCACACGGCTGGCGCAGGCGGCCGAGCTGCCGCTGTCGGCCTTGCGCGGCCAGGTCACGCACCTGGCGGCCGAGCGAGTGCCGCCGCAGTCGCTGGTGGTGTGCCGCGAGGCGTATGTGACGCCGCCGTCGGACGGCGTGGTGTGCGCCGGCGCCACCTACGGCACTGACGACGAGCGCGCGCTGCGCGCGTCCTGCCAGCAGGAGAATCTCACGCGGCTGGCCGAGATACTCGACGGCGTGCGGGTGGACGACGCGCCGCTGGCGGGCCGGGTCGGCTTCCGCTGCGCCGCGCCGGACCGGCTGCCGCTGGCCGGCGCGCTGCCGGATTATCCGTCGGCCGGCCGGCTGGAACAGTTGAGCGACGTGCCGCGCCATCCGGGCCTGTACTGCCTGCTGGGCTACGCGTCGCGCGGCATCATCTGGGCGCCGCTGATGGCCGAGCTGCTGGTGTCGCAACTGGAGGGCACGCCGCTGCCGGTGGAGGCCACGCTGGCCGAAGCAATCGACCCGGGCCGCTTCCTGCTCAAGCAGCGCCGCCGCAGCCAGTGAGCTCGCAAGTGATATCGCCGGCGTTAGCGCGAGCGGCGCGGGCAAGCGTTGCATCCGCGCCAACTCATGCATTGCTCTAGCGCAATTCCAAGGGTTTGCACTTGTCAGCAGGATATAATTCAACTCCAGCAATGCGGACACCAAGGGCGCCGCGTGGCCCCTTCTGGAGAGCTGAATAATGGATGACCAAGCGGGTGCGCCCGAGCTGTTTTTGTTCCTGGCCTCGACCGTGCACGACATGAAGAACTCGATCGGTGTGCTCAGCGGCACGCTGGAGCAGTTGTTGTCGGCCGCGCCTGTGCCAGCGCCTGCTCCCACCACCTCCGCCGCCGCGCCCGCGGATGCCGATCCCGCCGAGCCCACGCCCTACAGCCAGATGGCCCACATGCTGTACCAGACCCGCCGCCTGAACGATAACCTGATCCAGCTGCTGGCCCTGTACAAGGAAGTGGGCAAGCCCGGCTACCCGTTCGACCCGGCGCCGCAGCAGATCGGTGAGCTGGTCGAGCAGGTGGCGTCGCAGGCGCGCATCCTGCTCAAGTCGCGCGGCATCACGCTGGAACTCGATTACGCGCCCGAGCAGATCTGGAGCTTCGATGAAGACCTGGTGATCGGCGTGCTGGTGCACGCCATCAACAACGCCATCCGCTACACGCGCGACCGCATCCGCCTGGCCATCCGCGTGGACGGCGACGAACTGGAACTGCGGGTCGAGGACAACGGCGACGGCTTCCCGCCCGCCATGCTGGAGGCGGGCGCCGCGCCCATGGAGCAAAGCCGCGTCAACTTCCTCACCAACAGCAGCGGCCTGGGGCTGTACTTCTCGCGCGAAGTGGCGCGCATGCACAAGCATCGCCAGCGCAGCGGCAGCATCGCGCTGTCGAATGGCGGCACGCTGGGCGGCGGCTGCTTCGTCCTGCGCCTGCCTTAGGAAGCCCGCGTACCATGACCAGCACCACCGCCCTCCATCCCGCCGCCATCGACGCCGTCGACTGGGCTGAAAAACGCTACCTGCTGGTGGACGACTTCGTCGGCATCCGCCAACTGCTGCGCGAATCGCTGCGCAACCTGGGCGCCAAGCATATCGACCAGGCGGCCAGCGGCGGCGAGGCCATGGTGTTGCTGGCCAAGACCCGCTACGACGTGGTGCTGTGCGATTACAACCTGGGCGAGGGCAAGAACGGCCAGCAGGTGCTGGAGGAAGCCCGCATCAAGCACCTGATGCTGCCCAGCAGCGTGTGGCTGATGGTGTCGGCCGAAAAGAGCGTGGAGTCGGTGATGGGCGCGGCCGAGCACCAGCCGGACGCCTACATCATCAAGCCCATCACGGAAGGCGTGCTGCTGACCCGTTTGAACCGCGTCTGGCACAAGAAGCAGATTTTCCGCGAGATCGACCAGGCCTTCGCCGACAAGGATTTCCTGCGCGCGGCCCGCCTGTGCGACGAGCAGATCGCCCACAACAAGCTGCACGAGATCGACCTGCTGCGCATGAAGGCCACGCTGCTGCTCAAGGCCGGCGAGCCGGAACCGGCGCGCGCCGTGTACGAGAAGGTGCTGGAGGGGCGCGAATACAACTGGGCCCGCACCGGCCTGGGCAAGATCCGCATGAACAACGGCGAACTGGAGGCGGCGCGCCAGATGTTCCAGGGCGTGATCGCGGAAAACCGTTTCTACATCGACGCCTTCGACCAGCTGGCGCAAGCCTACCAGCGCATGGGCAAGACGGAGGAGGCCTGCGACGTGCTGGAAAAGGCGGCCAAGCTGTCGCCCAATTCCGTACCGCGCCAGCGCAGCCTGGGCATGGCCGCGCTCAAGCTGGGCAACATTCCGCTGGCCGAGCGCGCGTTCCGCAAGTGCATCGAGATCGGCGAATATTCCATCCTCAAGACGGTGGACGCGTATTTCGGCCTGGCCCGCGTGTACGGCCAGAAGAACGACACCAAGGAGGCGTTGCGGTTGCTGAACTCCGCGCTGCAGCAGTTCTCGGGCGACCATGTGAACTTGCGCGCCAAGATCACGGAAGGCCTGGTCTATCACGAGAGCGGTGACTACCGGCGCGCCCGCAAGTCCGGCGACGAGCTGGAACAGATGCTGGTCGAGGAAAAGCTGCGCCCCGATGTGCCCACCTGCATGGAGATGGCGACCTTGCTGTTCGCCGTGGGCGTGAAGGAAGCGCCGGTGGACCTGCTGTGCTACGTGGCCCGCAACAACGACGACAACGAACCGCTGCTCGACGATATCCAGAAAGTGTTCGACAAGGCCCGCATGAGCGAGGAAGGCGAGGCGCTCATCAAGTCCTCGCGCAAGGAAGCGGCGGACATGATGAACAAGGGCGTGCTGCTGTGGAAGACGGGCAAGCTGGACGAGGCCGTCGAGTGGATGCGCGAGGCGCGCCTGGCGCTGCCCAACAACATGCGCATCCTGTTCAATTCCGCGCAGATCATCATCTCCCATTTGCAGCAGAAGGGCTACTCGCACGAACTGTCGGAGGAAGCCATCGCGGTGCTGATGCATGTCGATAAAATCGCGCCCGGCCAGCAGCGTTTCGCCCAGCTGATGGAGCAATTGGCCCTGCTGGCGCCGGCCCCCGTGGCCGCGCTGGACGCCGTGGCCGAGGCGCTGGAGCAGACGTCATCCGAGTGATGGATGGACGCAACGGTGGTCAGGCGTGCGCGCTTGTTTCCCACCGGTCAAATGATTACACTGAAAAATCCGGCGCGGCCCGCAGCCTTTGCGGCCTGTCCGCGCCCTATGATAAGCACCAGCCAAGAGAAGGGCACACCCATGCGCGATATCGCCAAAGAAGTGTATGACAAAATGAAAATCGGCGGCACGGCCTGGATCCGGCCTGTGACCGCCAAGGGCGACACGCTGGACAGCTTCCAGGGCGCGCTAGACAGCGCGAAGCGGCTGGCCGAAGAAGGCTTGATCAATATCGAGAAAGTGCAGCGCCAGGCGGATGGCCTGATCGAAGCCATCCGCATCCTGCGCCTGTCCTGATCGCGGCGGCGCGGCTAGTGGGTCAAACCCAGGGGTCTGACCCAGGGTTGCGGCAACCATGTTCGACCGTCTGACACACCGCCGCATCGGCGAGGGTCAGACCCCAGGGTCTGACCCTGATGCGCGGTGCGGCGGTAATCTGAAAAATTTCACTCCGGGGTCGACGACTTACTGGCCGGCTTGGCCTTGACGGCGCGCGGCTTGGCGGCAGCCTTGGTGGCGGGTTTGGCAGGCGTGGACTTGGCCGCTTCCGCCGCGGATGCCATCTTCGGCTTGGCGGCGGCCGTCGCTGCCGTGGCGGCATTGGCCGCCGATTTCGCCACCGAGGTGGCGGCCGCCGTGGCCGCCGCTGCCATCTTGCCGGCGCTGGTCATCGCTTCCGGTCCCAGCGTGCTGGATACGGCCTGCTTGAACTGGTCCTGCAGCAGATTCCACCACACGGCCGGATTGGCCATTTGGGCGGCCGCGTCAGCGTTCGGGCTGGCGGCCGGCTTGGCGCTGCTGCCGTTGCTTGCCGCCGTGTTGGCTGATGCCGCGCTGGCAGCCGGCGCGGCCGGCGTTGGCGCAGCGGCGGGCGCTGGCGGGGTTTCCTTCACGGGCGCCTTGGCCGGCATCGCGGCCTGCGCCTGCTGGAAGAACACGGACGCATACGGCACCGTGTCGAGCAGTGACTTGGCGTCGCCGCCGCCCTGGTTGACGGCCGCCGCCATGCTGGCGCCCACCGATTTGAGCGTGGCGATGGTGCCGCGCTGCACTTCCAGCGCCTGGATACTGCCGCGCAGCATGCTCATGTTCAGGTTCAACCACGTTTCCACGGCCTTCAAGTCATTGATTTTCTTGTCCAGTTCATCCACGGACAGGGTCGGCGCCGTCAGGCCCGGCACGCTCATGCTCCCCCACAGGTTCTTGACGAAATCGAGGGTGTCCGTCATGACTGCAGCACCGGGGATATTGGGCATTTGAGGGTTCGACATGGCTGGTTTCTCCTGTGAGTGAGCGTTTAGCGTAGCAGATATCGCAAGGGCGTTCAAAAGGTTTTGACAACATTCACGCGCGCGATTGATGCGCCGTCTTGATACCCGGTCTTGATGCGCCGGCGCATGCCGGTGCCGTGCTGTCAGCGGAGCAGGGCGCAGACACGTTAAACTAGCGCCATGACGATCGCCACCTTCCTCCGCCCACGCCGCCGCTGGTTGCTGCTGGGCGCCGCCACCGTGGCGCTGCACTACCTGACGATAGACTGGGTCGGCACCCAGCTGGGCCAGCGCGAAGCGCGCCGCCGGCCGCCGCCGTCGCTCGTCACGGCCCAGTTGCACCTGGCCTTGCCGCAGCATCACGAAGCAGCACCGTTGCCGGAGCTGCAACCGTTGAGCGCCTCCAAGCCCGCACCCAAGCCTGTGCAGAAGCCGGCCCACCGGCCGCCGCCACCGCCATCAACGCCACCGGAACCGGCGCCCGCACCTGCGCCACCCGTGGCCGATAGCGGCGCGGCCGACAGCAGCGCCCTGTCCGCGTCCGCTGGCCAGGCCCCGGCCGGCGCCGACAGCGCCCCGGCCGCCGCCCAGCCGCAAGCGGGCGCCGACCAGGCCACGCCGGGCGCGGCCCCGGCGCCCACCGCCCAGACCAGCGACGCGCCACCGGCCCCGCCCGTGCAGGCGCCGGGCCAAGGCATGCGCCGCTACAAGGTCAACCTGCCGCCATCGGCCGATTTCCTGCTCGACGTGCGCCGGGTGGACGCCAACGGCACCAAATGGACGGGCGAGGCGGCCATGAAGTGGCATACTGACGGTGGCAGCTACACCTTGTCGGTGGAAGCGGGCATCAGCATGCTGATCACCCGCCTCAACCTGCTGGTGCTGACCAGTGCCGGCACCATCGACGATTTCGGCATCGCGCCCGTCACGGCCACCGAAAAGCGCAGCGGCCGCTCGCCAACGGCCACCCATTTCAACCGCGACGAGGGCACGATCACGTTTTCCGCGTCCGAACGCAGCTACCCGCTGCTGGTCGGGGCGCAGGACAAGGCCACGGTGCCGTTCCAGCTGGGCGCCATCGGCCGGGCCGACCCCAACCAGTTCGGCACCGACATCGACATCCTGGTGGGCGAGGACAAGGAGGCGAATATCTTCCGCTTCCAGCTGGTGGGCGAGGAGGAGCTGGAAACGGGACTGGGCAAGCTGCAGGCCTGGCACCTGACGCGCCCGCCCAAGCCGGGCACCTATTCATCACGGCTGGACGTCTGGCTGGCGCCAGCGCATTACTGGTATCCGGTCCAGATCCGCAACACGGAAGCGAGCGGCGCGCTCACCACGCAGACCGTCTCCAGAATAACCATGACAAATTCGGGAAAATGACCATGACGACTTCGAACACCACGGCGGCGCTGCTGCTGGCGGCCGCCGTGCTGGCGGCGCCGCTGCCAGTGCTGGCGGCCCAGCGCCGGCAGCCCGCCGCCACCGGTGCGGACGCGACCAGCACCACGGCCGCCGCCACCGCCAGCGAGCACCCCAGCGTGCGCCGCGCCTTTAATCTGCCGCCATCGGCCCAGCTGCACTACACGATCCAGGCCCGCCAGCGCAGCCTGCCCATCTCGGGCGACGCCGTGGTGACATGGCAAGCGGGCGAGGGCAAGTACAGCATCAGCACGGAAAGCCACGCTGTCATCTTCGGCAAGATCCTGGAAAACCGCAGCGAGGGCGCAGTGGACGGCTACGGCCTGGCGCCGGTCATGTTCTACCAGAAGCGCTTCCGCAAGGACCCCAGCACCACCACCTTCAAGCGCGACAGCAAGACCATCGTTTTCACGGACGGTGACGACAGCTATCCGCTCAAGGGCGGCGAGCAGGACCGCACCAGCGCCCCGTGGCAGCTGCTGGCCCAGGCCCGCGCCAACCCGGAGCGTTTCAAGCCGGGCACGGAGTGGGCCTATTTCGTGGCCGGCTCGCGTGATGCCGAGCCCTGGGTGTTCAAGGTCGTCAACCAGGAGACAGTGCACACGGGCCAGGGCGACGTCAACGCGCTGCACCTGGTCAAGGCGCCGCCGCCGGACGCCCAGGGCCAGCAGGTGGACCTGTGGCTGGCGCCATCGCTGGAATGGTATCCGGTGCGCATCCGCTTCGCCGACGCGGACGGCGACTTCGTCGACCAGACGCTGGACAAGATCAAGCCCGGTGTAAAATGAATTCACTGCCTCTGCAGCGCAAACGCATCATTGCTTGACCAAGGAGACCGAATGCCTCCCGCTATGACGCCCACCGTTCCTGCGTTGCCGGCGGACTTGGTCAACGATGTACGTCAACTGATTGAGCGCAGTCGCACCGAGCTTGCGCGTGTCGTCAACAGTGCGCTCACCCTGTTGTATTGGCGGATAGGCCAGCGCATCCGCTTAGAAATCTTGCGAGGGGAGAGGGCGGAATATGGTGAACAGATCATTTCTACCTTGGCCCGGCAACTGGAGCGGGAGTTTGGCCGAGGCTTCTCCAGCAAGAACCTGCGCCACATGGTGCGCTTTACTGAAGCTTATTCAGACTTAGCGATTGTCTCGGCACTGTCAAGACAATTGGCCTGGAGTCATTTTCTCGAGCTCATTTATTTGAAGGATCCATTGCAGCGGGACTTCTATGCGCAGATGTGCGAGCGGGAACGTTGGAGCGTGCGGCAGTTGCGCGAACGCAAGGATACGATGCTGTTCGAGCGAACCGCCATATCCACTCAGCCTGATAGTCTGCTGGCCCAGGAACTGGCTCACCTGCGCAATGCTGGCGAGCTTGCCCCAGATCTGGTATTCAAAGACCCGTACCTGCTTGATTTTCTTGGGTTACAAGCCTGCTATCAAGAAAAGGATCTGGAAGATGCGATCCTGCGTGAAATGGAACGGTTTCTGTTGGAATTGGGCGCAGGGTTTACCTTCGTTGCCAGGCAGAAGCGTATCCAGCTTGATAACGACGACTTTTATATTGACTTGTTGTTCTACAACCGCCGCTTGAAGCGGCTCGTTGCGGTCGACTTGAAGCTGGGCGATTTCAAGGCTTCTGATAAAGGCCAGATGGAGCTTTACCTGCGCTGGCTGGCGAAATATGAGCAGGAACCGGGGGAGGCGTCGCCGCTGGGCATTATCCTGTGCAGTGGCAAGAAGCAGGAACAGATCGAACTGCTGGAGTTGGGGGCAAGTGGCATTCATGTTGCCGAGTACCTGACGCAGTTGCCGCCCAAGGATTTGCTGCAGAAGAAACTGCGTGATGCAATCGCGCAATCCCGTGCCCGCTTGGAAGGCGGGCGTGCAGAACGAGCGTAATGGATGCGTGATAGGCGCGGCCGGGTTTGCGCATCGGCATGGTTTTTCTGGCAAGTGTCCCGGCCGGGAAAAATATCCCACCTGATGCCGCGCGGCCAACCTGACCCCAGGCCGTGCCTGATATACTGACGCCCCCGCGATGACGATGACGGGCCCGCGAGGGTGGATTCTGTTGTCATCTTAATCATCATCGAGAATGGCACAGAATGATAGAAATATTGGCAAATGCGGCCGTGGCCGCGGAGGCACCGGGCAGCGGCCAAGAGCACCAGGACACGCTGCAAGCCCATTTCCAGCCCAACGTATCGGCCGACGAGATCGAGCAGGTCTACCACCTGAAGCGCGCGCAACCGCTGCTGCAGGTGTTCACGGCCCTGTTCCACGGCGGCTTCGACGGCGTGCTGGTGCGCCTGCTGGTGCTGCGCGAACTGGCGTCCGACACGGCCACGTCGGCGTTTTCGCGCGCCGACATCAACACCCGGCTGGCCTACCTGCTGCCGGAAAGCCTGGAAACGGTGCTGATGCGGCTGCGCTCGAACCAGCTGTTGGCCTGGGACGCCCAGCAAGCCGTGTACCGCGTCACGCCCATGGCCCGCAACGTGCTGTCGGCCATCGACGGCCTGCTGGCACTGGGCCAGAACGAGGACGAGGCCGAAATGGGCTTCCTGCTGTCGCAGGTGGCCGGCGCCCAGGCCGTGGGCGGCGTCACCGTCGAGCAGCTGCAGCACCTGCTGGGCCGGCTGGTCGAACTGACCGAGGAATTCGCCGACGCCATCGCCTCCGGTTCCGAATTCCGCCTGCGCGCCTCGCAGGCCAAGTGGCACATGGCCTGCGACTGGGTCGAGAAGGGCTCCGAGATCCTGCGCGCCATCACGGCCGACGAGAACGCGGACAGCGCCACCCACAAGGCCGCGCAGGCCATCGGCCGCGCCCAGAGCGCGCTGCTCAACATGCAGGGCATGTTCTCGCGCGCCCTGAACCAGATCGAACGCCAGCGCGTGCACCTTGGCCAGTCCGGCCTGTCGACCACCGACATCAAGCGCTGGCTGCTGCAACATGAAGACCTGGCCTCGCTGGCCGATGGCGCCATCGACCAGCCGGTCGTGCCGCTGTTTATCACGCCGGCCGAGATGATCGACGTGGCCGAGACCGAGCTGCTGTCGGACCGCGTGTCCGGCGTGGCGCCGGGCGGCCTGCCGGCCGGCCAGGATGCACCCACCACCATCAACGACACACCCGCCATGCAAAAAGAACTGGATGACTGGCTGGCGCGCCTGTCCGACTTCGCCGCGCTGGGCAATTTCCCCAGCATCGCGGAGGAAGCGCCGAAATCCATACCGATCCAGGATTCGCTGTTGCCGGCCACCTTCGCCGTGGCCTCGTATCGCGCCTCGCTGCTGCCGCTGCTGGGCGACGCCTCCGAAGCCAGCCTGCAGGGCGCCACGGCCGAACTGGCCCGCCTGCCCGTGACCTTCACGCCGTCCGACGAAATGATCGAACTGCCCGACCTGCACGTGGCGGCCATGTCGCTGGCCACGCTGTCCCTCTCCCTCGATCCGCAAGGCGACAAGACCGATGAATGACGATGCACAAATCCTGATCGCGCGCCTGCTCACGCACCAGACCCTGCGCCGCGACGACAAGCTGGTCAAGCGCGTGTTGTCGGACGAATTGTTCCGCGCCGAAGTGGACACGCGCCTGCTGGCCACCGGCCTGAAACTGCTCGACAACGTGTACGCCGACCACGTCACGCTGGCCCTGACGCGCGCCATCGAGCCGAAGATTTTCGGCGCGCGCGACGTCTGGCAAAACAATAACTTCGGCCTGTCGCGCGATGGCGTGGCCTTGCTGGTGGTGCTGTGGGCCCAGATCATCCTGCCCAAGCGCGAGCGCCAGGAAACCCATCAGCACGCCGAGGACGACCAGAACGACATGTTCGGTGTGGAGAAGCCTTTGCCGCGCGCCGAGGATACGTCGATCGGCATCGCCTACAAGGCGCTGCTGGCCGACTTCGGCGACAAGCTGGGCAAGAAGACCCGCCTCGACATGAACCTGGGCATCCTGGCCAAGCTGGGCTTCATCGAACGGCGCGGCGACGTGATCGTGGAAGGCCCGCTGCTGGATCTCTTGATGGATACCGACTTGCTCAAGGAACGCATCATCAACGGCGCGCTGGCCGACGTGTTCAAGCGCGCCCCGGCCCAGATCATCCCCGTGCCGCGCGCCACGCCGCCGCTGGCCGTGGACGAAGCACCGGCAACGCCGGCCGACGACGATGAGGAACCGGCCTTCGAGGTGCCCGCGTTCGAGGTGGCGGCCGCCATCCACCGCGAAGCGCTGCCCGCCGGCGACGCCATCCAGACCCACGCCGCCGACATTGACGACAGCGACGACAGCGGCGCCGCGCCGTCCGACGATACTCCAGCCAGGGACTAATCCATGTTTCACATCAAATCACTCGAACTGGTGCACTGGGACTACTGGCAGCGCATCAAGAACATTCCGCTCGACGCCAAGATCATCACCATCGCCGGCCAGAACGGCTCCGGCAAGACCACGCTGCTCGACGCGCTGCGCACCCTGTTCGGCCTCGATTGCTCGATGGGCCGCACCTACAAGCACTACGCGCGCCACTCGGGCCAGCAGACGGCCTGGCTGCGCGCCGTGGTCGACAACAAGAACGTCGGCAAGCAGTTGTCGAACCGCCCGTTCCGCAGCTCCGGCTTCTTCAGCGACGATGAGGTGACGCTGTTCTGCCAGATCCAGAAAAACGGCGGCGACTGGAAGCGCCAGTACCTGATGCGCCCCGGGAACGTGCAGATCGAGGAGATCACGGAAGCGAACGACTGGCTGGGCGTGGAAAACTACCGCAAGCGCCTGGCCAACGCCGGCCTGTCGCCGGCCATGGCCAAGGTGCTGGCGCTGGAGCAGGGCGAGACGGACAAGCTGTGCGAATATGCGCCGCGCCAGTTGCTCGACCTGGTGTTCCAGGTGTTCGGCGACAAGGAAGTGCTGGATGCCTACGACGAGGCCAAGCGCCACCAGCGCGACACGGAAGAGGAACTGAAGCGCTTCGAAACGGAGCTGGAAGCGTCCAGGACCAACCTGGAAGGCTTGCGCCTGCGCGTGGCCAACTACCACCAGTGGGAAGACCTGAACAAGGAACGCCGCAACCTGCAGGAAGAAGTGCTGCCCACGCTGGAATACCACGAGGCGCGCGAGAAGCACGGCAACGTGAGCCGCCAGTTGCGCGAAGCGCGCAAGCCGCTGGCGCAGGCCGACCAGCAATTGACGGACAAGCGCAACGCGCTGGCCGCGCAAGCGAAGGCGCTGACGGAAGCGCAGCAGCACGAAACGGTGCTGGAGCAGGAATCGACCGCCCTGCAAAGCCGCCTGGGCCAGATCAACGGCAAGCTCAAGCCGCTCGACAGCCTGCTGGAACAGAAGGCCCGCCTGCAAAAACTGGCCGCCGATTCCGGCAACGACATCGCGGAAGTGGCGCAGCAGCTGGAACAAAAGGAAGCGGAACTGGCGCGCCAGAAGCAGGCACGCGAGGCGCTGTCGGCCCGCATCGCCGGCGAGCTGGCCACCATCGCCGCGCTGCAGGGCAAGACGGCCATGCCGGAACCGGAAGCGGTGCGCGGCATGCGCCGTGCCCTCAACGACGCCGGCATCGGCCACGCCATGCTGTCGGATATCGTGGAAGTGACGGACGCGCGCTGGCAATGCGCCGTCGAAGGGGTGCTGGGCGGCTATGCCTCCGTGGTGCTGCTCGACAAAGCCAAGGATGCGCCGGCCGCCTACCGCCTGGCCGAGAAGGAGCGTTATCGCCACTTCATCGTGCCGGAGCTGGTCACGGCACCCGGCGTCAAGGATGACAGCCTGCTGTCGGTGGTGAAATTCTCGGCGCCGGTGCCGGCCTGGCTGGTGGACCAGCTGTCGCGCATCGCACGCGTGGACACGGTGGATGAAGGCTTCAAGCTGGGCAAGGACGAGGAATGGATCACGCCCGAGGCCTACCACCGCGAACGCCGCGGCGGCCGCTCGCTGTTCGTGGAAGCGTCGCGCTACCGCTTCGGCTCGGCCGGCCGCACCCAGCGCATGGAAGCGATCCAGAAGTCGCTGCCGGCGCTGGAGGCGCAGGAGGATGCGCTGACGCTGGCCATCAGCAAGCTGGCCTCGGAAGTGGGCGCGCTCAAGGCCCGCATCGCGGGCGTGGACGCGGCCAAGGAACTGGCGGCCCGCCAGGCCGAATTCGACGAAGCGGCGCGCAACGCCGTGCCGCTGCGCGAGGAGCGGCTGGAAGTGGGCACCCGCCTGGGCGAGCTGGCGGCGCTGATCAAGGACGCCACGGTGCAGCGCACCCGTACCGACACCGTGTGGCAGAACGCGCGCTTCGCCCTGTCCGAGGCGGAAGCGGGCCTGCGCCTGAACAACAAGCGCCAGATCGAGCAGCGCGGCGATCACGCACGCGCGCTGCTGGCGCTGCGCCGCGCCTGGCGCCACCTGCCCAAGAGCTGGCGCCGTCCGGCGCGCCGCGCGCGCCTGGTGGCCGAGCACCAGAACTCGCACCAGGTCGCGCTGCGCATCCACAGCCTGGAAGCGAGCCTGGCCCGCAACGACTGGGAGCTGGACGCCACCGTGATCGACCAGTACCAGCGCCTGAACGAACAGCTGCACGGCCGCCAGACGGAAACCGAGGAGCGCCGCTACCAGAACAACCGCGCCATCGAGGCCACGGCCAACGCGCGCGGCGCCTACATCGAACGGCTGCGCTACACGATTAAAACGTACAGCAAGAACATCAAGGAGCTGGGCGAGCTGGCCGGCATCGAAGTGCATGCCGATCCGGTGCGGCTGGAGAACGATGATACGCAATTGGCCCAGGCCGGCCTGCATGTGCGCTTCAAGTTCGACGGCAAGGGGCCGATCGGCATGAACGACGGCGAAGCGTCCGGCGGCCAGCAGGTGATGAAGTCGCTGGTGCTGCTGATTGGCCTGTTGAAGTCCGAGGATGGTTCGGGCGGCTTCGTGTTCATCGACGAACCGTTCGCCCACCTGGACATCCGCAACATCCAGCTGGTGGGCGAGTTCCTCAAGAACACCGAGGCGCAATACCTGATGACGACGCCGCTCACGCACAACACGGACGTCTACGATCCTTCGGAACTGACGCTCATCACGAGCAAGAAGAAGAAGGACACGCTGTGGGCCCAGCCCATCTTCGTGCTGCAGCGCCGCCCCAGCGAGGCCCCCAAGGCCGCCTGACCCTGCGCCAAGAAAAATCGGGGCGGACCCCGATTTTTCTTTGCACCAGAATCGGGGGCCGTCCCCGATTTTTCTTTAACGCACCAGGTCGTCGTCGCTGCGCTCGCCCAGCAACTGGTCGAGCTGTTCGCCGAGGCGCTGCGCCAGTTCGCTGCCCTTGGCTTTCAATACCGCTTCCAGATACGGGCGCCGCAATTCGCGGAAGTCTTCCACGCACGACGCCTTCTCTACCTTCAGCTGCAAGGTGAAGCCGCGTAAGCCTATCGTGCTCTTGATGGTCTTGTTGTAGAAATCGTACAGCGCCTGGAATTGTTCGGCCTTGGTCCGGGTGGCCGGCGCGGCGGCGGCAGCCGGGGCGGATGGCGGCATGGCCTGCGCCGGCGCCTGGGTCAGTGGGGCGGTGGCCACGGGCGTGGCCATCGCCTCCACCGTCTCCACCAGCGGTGCGTCGATGGTGCTGTAACTGGTCGACAGTACGATGAATTGCTGCGCCAGCAGTTCCTGCATGGCGTCGGCCGTCAGGCCCAGGCCGGCCACGTTGCGCAGCAACTCATCCTCGGGACGGTGGCCATCGACCATCACCAGCAGCGTGCGCAGGCGCGGCGCCAGCTGGTAGCGCCGGGTAGCAATCTCCTCGCGCCCTTTGGCGGTCTTGTCGTAAATGGACGTCTTCATCGACTGGCGTTAATGTGCATGGATTACTTTGCAGAAAATAAAGTTGCCTCACGGATATATGAAGCATACCATCAATTTACTGCTTTCCAGTACCAATGATAGTCCCAATGATAGTCCCGCCAGCGCCAGAATGGCGCCGGCGTTGGCGCTACAGCAGCCGGTCCAGCGGGCCGCGCGGCACGGGTTGCTGGCCGCGCTGCCAGCGCGCCAGCAACCAATGGTAGCTGCCGAAGAAGCCGGCCAGCAGGCAGAACGGCAACACCGTCAGCGGGTTGCGGTGAAATTCCTCGGCCGGCAGCGGGGTGCCGTTATGCATCTGCAGGTACAGCTCGAAGCCGCGATACAGCAGCCGGGCGATGAACAGCATAGCCACCAGCACGCCCAGGCGCAGGTTGGGCGTGTAGAAATAGCCTTCCGGCGTATTCTCCAGGCGGCTCAGCCGCATGTTGCGAAAACCCAGCGCGATCCCGCCGGCCAGGCCCAGTACCAGCGCGCCCAGCGCCAGCGGGCTGTCGAGCACCTTGGCGGCCAGCCCGCCCACCAGCGCGGCCAGCAGCAGCACCACGGCGTAGTGGCGCCACAGGATGGACTGGCTGCGCCCCATGGCGGCCTTGAGGCGGGAGTAAATGCGCCACACCAGCAGGGGCACCAGCAACAGCAGGATGATCGTCGTAATTTCCATTTCAGCATTCCAAAGACGCGCGCGGCCAAGTGCCGCGCCCCGCGATTGTAAGCCAGAACGGTCGCGCATTGACTTTCGCTGGAGCTATCAGCAATATGGGGCGACCGCCGCACAGACAGGGACCGCCACCCACATGAGCACATTGATTCCTCCCTTGCCGCCCGGAATTGGCCTGATGGCCGCCTCGCCCAACAGCGGGCCGCAGGATGGGCGCTACCAGTTGCCCGTACCCGCGTTGCAGGCCATCGTGGACGCGCCGCGCGCGCCGGCCCTGAGCCTGAGCCCACGCCGCGACCTGGCAGTCATGGTGCAGACGCCGCCGCTGCCGGGCATCGAGGAAGTGTCGCAGCCAGAGCTGAAACTGGCCGGGTTGCGGATCAACCCCCGGACTTGCACCGCCAGCCGCGTCGCCTATGGCGCCGACCTGACCCTGCTCGATATCGCCAGCGGCAAGGAAAGCCGCATCCGTGGCTTGCCGCGCGCACTGCGCGTGTCGGACCTGAGCTGGGCGCCCGACCAGCGCCACCTGGCCTTCAGCCACGTGGCCTACAAGGGCGAACGGGGCGAAGTGCAGCTGTGGCTGATCGACATCGCCGCGCGCCGCGCGCGCCGGCTGGTGAGCCAGCCCCTGTCGGCCGTGTTGAGCCGGGGCTTCTCGTGGCTGCCCGACAGCAGCGGCCTGCTGCTGCAACTGCGACCGGCCGGCATGAGCAAGCCGCCCGCCATCGCCCCCGTGCCGGCCGGCCCCGTGCAGCTCGACAGCGATGCCGAAGGCGCCGTGCGCCAGCTGCGCACCTACCAGGATCTGCTGCGCAGCGAGGACGACGCGCGCCTGTTCGAACACTACGTCACGGTGCAACTGGCCCACTCGGATTTGCAGGGCAGCGTACGCCTGCTGGGGGAACCGGACCTGTATTCGCGCGTGTCGGTGGCGCCGGGCGGGCAGTACCTGCTCACCCATTGCATCATGCGGCCCTACTCTTACCTGGTGCCGGTTTCCGGCTTCGGCGAGCGGATCGAAGTGCGCGACATGCATGCCAAATTGCTGCATCCGGTGGCCATGCTGCCGCTGGAGGAGGGCCTGCCGCCGGGGAACGACGCCGTGTCGGCCGGCGTGCGCCATGTGTCATGGCGCGCCGACGCACCGGCCTCGCTGCTGTGGGCCGAGGCCCAGGATGGCGGCGACCCGGCACGCCACGTCGAGCATCGCGACGTGCTGTACCTGCATGCGGCGCCATTCCACGGCGCGCCGCAGGTGCTGGCGCGGCTGGCCATGCGCTTTGGCGGCATCGCCTGGGGCCGCGGTGATGTGGCCCTGCTCAACGAACGCTGGCACAAGACGCGCGCCGTGCGCCAGTGGATGATCGCGCCCGACCATCCCACGCTGGCGCCGGAACTGATCTATGAAGGCTCCTACGAGGACCGTTACAGCAGCCCCGGCGCGCCCGTGATGCGGTCCGACACCAGCGGCTTCCCGCGCCTCGTGATCGGGCCCGAGACGACCATCCTGCTCGATGGCGCCGGCGCCACGCCGGAAGGCGACCGCCCCTTCATCGACCGCCTGAGCCTCACCACGCGCAAGAAGGAACGGCTGTTCCAGAGCGCCGCCCCGTATTTCGAGAACGTGGCGGCCGTACTGAACGAGGAGGGTACGCTGTTGCTGACCACGCGCGAATCGCCCACCGAGCGCCCCAACTACTACGTGCGCGACCTGCGCCTGCCGCCCGATGCGCAACTGCGGGCGCTGACCAGCTTTCCCCATCCCACCCCGGAACTGAAGGACGTGCAAAAGGAGCAGATCCGCTACCGCCGCAACGATGGCGTGGAGCTGACGGCCACCCTGATGCTGCCGCCCGGTTACGACGCCGCGCGCGACGGCCCGCTGCCCATGCTGATGTGGGCCTATCCACATGAATTCAAGTCGGCCAGCGCAGCCAGCCAGACCACGGGCTCGCCGTACCGCTTCAATGCCGTCAGCTATTGGGGACCGGCGGCCTTGCTGGCCGTCGGCTACGCGGTGCTGGACAACCCGTCCTTCCCCATCATCGGCAGCGGCGACGCGGAACCGAACGACAGCTACCTGGCCCAGCTGGTGGCCGACGCCGAGGCGGCCGTGGACGAGGTGGTGCGGCGCGGCGTGGCCGACCGCCGCCGCATCGCCGTCGGCGGCCATTCCTACGGCGCCTTCATGACGGGCAACCTGCTGGCCCACACGCGCCTGTTCCGGGCCGGCATCGCCCGCAGCGGCGCCTACAACCGCACGCTCACGCCGTTCGGCTTCCAGTCCGAGGAGCGGCCGTTCTGGCAGGCGGCCCATGTGTACCAGGCCATGTCGCCGTTCAACCACGCGGACAAGATCAAGGACGCCATGCTGCTGATCCACGGTGAGCAGGACAGCAATCCCGGCACCTTCCCCATGCAGAGCGAGCGCATGTTCCAGGCCATCAAGGGCCTGGGCGGCACGGCGCGGCTGGTGATGCTGCCCAACGAGGCGCACGCCTACCGGGCGCGCGAATCGATCCTGCATATGCTGTACGAGACCCACCGCTGGCTCGACCAGTACGTCAAGCACGCCGAGTAAGGCGCCGGCGCGCGGGCCGGCATCGGTAGCCAGATCAAATTGTGTTCAGATCGGGCGGAGCGGGGGCGGTGGCGGCGTAGAATGGAAGCTCATCGCCAGCACATCCGGAGGGAGATCATGCACAGTGCAGCCATCCACGCCCACCGCGCGCCAGACCCGGCCCCGGTCGACGACCCGGTGCCGGAACCGCCGCCGCACCAGCCCCACCCGGTGCCGCAGGATGACCCGGTGCCCGACCATAATCCGGCCGGTCAGCCAGAACGGGATTGATACGGGACGGCGGGGCGGCCCGCCGCCCTTGGCCGCTTAGCCTTGGCCGCTTAGTCGAAGGCCCAGGTGTAGAGCACGTCGAGCGCGTTGTTGGTGCCGGTCTGGAATTGCAGCGTGATGCGCGGGTTGAGCTTGTAGCGCAGCTTGACCAGGCTGGTGGCGGAACTGGCGCCCTGCTCGAAACTCAGGTAGGCGCGCGAGGAGAGCCGCTTGCCCACCGTGACCACCGTCGTCTCCAGTCCCTTGGCCTGGCTCACGCCCAGTTCGTCCAGGCCCAGCGTGTTGGCCAGCCGGCCCTGGCCGCCGCCGAACAGGGCGCCCGCGGCCGTGCTGAGCAGGGCCATGTCGTTGCCGGCCGTGCTGTCGATGCCGTGGCCGAGCACCAGCCAGGCCAGCTTGTCGCTGTCGGAGACGGCTGGCGTGGATACCAGCTTGGCCACCGGCGCCAGCGCCGTGCCGCGCACTTCCACCCCCGCTTCCACGTTGTTCTCGTTGAGCGCTTCGCCTTCGGGGCGCTTGCGCACGGCCAGGATGTTCAGGCCCGGATTGTCGTACGCGCCGGTGAAATTGATCACGCCTCTTTCGATCGCCAGCTTTTGCCCGTAGGCCGCGTAAGTGCCGCTGGCCACGCGGATGCTGCCCGTCACGCGCGGCGGCCGGCGGTCGGCCACGCGGATGCGCACGGCGCCGGCCAGTTGCGCATCCAGTCCCTTGCCCTTGAGCGTGAAGGCGTCGCCCAGGTCGGCCTCCACGTCCACGCTGAGCGGCAGCGATTTGCTGTCCTTGACGGGGGCCGCGCCGCGTCCGAGGATCACCACGTCGCTACTCATGGTGGGCGTGTCCTGGCTGGCCAGTTCGATGTTGGCGCGGTCGGCGCGGAATTTGCCGTCCAGCTGGAAGCGCTTGGCGTCGCGTACCAGCGTGCTCTGGCCGCTGATGACAAGCGTGCGGTCGGGCCGGGCCAGCACTTCCAGCCGGTCGGCCGTCAGCTTGAGCTGCATGCTCGCTTCCGCGTTGGCGAAGCGGATCGCGCCTTCCGCCTGGGCGTGGCCCTCGGCGCCGTCGAACGCCAGTCTTTGCAGCAGCAGCTGGTCGCCCGCCAGGCGCGCCTGCAACTGGCCGTTGCGCAGGCGGATGCCTTGCTCGGCCCAGTTCAGCACCAGCTTGTCGCCCGTGATGTCGCCATTCAGCTGCGGCGCGCCCCAGGTGCCGGCGCCGGACATGGCCAGCTTGAGCGTGCCGTCCAGCTCCAGTCCCGGCTGGCCCGCCAGCGGCGCCAGCCAGGCCAGCGATCCCATGTTGGCGCTGCCGTTGACGGACAATGCGCTGGCGTCGGCCAGCTTGCCGTCGATCAGCTGGGCGCTGGCGTCGAGCCGGGCCTGGCCGGCGCGGCTGCCGTCCAGTGCCAGTTGCAGGCGCAGCGCGCCATTGGCTGCGTCCACGCGCGCGTCCAGTTGCTTCAGGCCCAGTGGCAGCGGCACGTCGGTGCCGGTCACGGTCAGGTCGCCCTGTTCGCGGTACAGGTGCAGCATGCCGTCCACTGCCGGCGCGCCGCCGGGCTGCGCGGCCTGCACGGCCAGCGACCAGGCCGCGCCCACCGTCATGTCGCTGCGGATGTTGTCGCGCCAGGCGTCGGACAACTGGGCCAGGTAGTTGACGGGCACCCCGGCCGCCTGGCCCTTGCTGCGCCATTGTGGACCGTTCTTTTCCATGCTGTCGATGCGGATGGAACCGGCCGGCAGCGCGATGGCGGTGGCGCCCAGCGCGATCTGTTCGGGGTGCAGCAGGCCGGGCACACCGCTGCCGGGGGGCGCGGCCAGCCGCAGCGGCGCCGGCGCTTGCAGCGTGAGCGCGTAGCGGCCCCGGTTCTGCAGCGTGTCGATGGCGCCGGTCCACGCCTCGCCGTTCCAGCCGCCCTTGAGGCGCATGGCCGCGTCGAAGTCGCGGTTGCCGCCGCTCAGTTGCAGCACGTGCGCCGCGCGCGTGCCGCTCGCTTGCAGGCGGGCGCGGTCCAGCGTCAGCGAGGGTGACTCGTAGCCGGTGATGGCGAGGTCGGCCATCACGGGGTCGTCGCCAGCCTCGTTCGCGCGCGCGCCCGCCAGCGCGCGTACGCCGGCCAGCATGCGGGTGACCGGGTTGTCCGCCTTGTTGGCCGCGCTGGCCGACTTTGTGCCCGCACCCGCACTGGCATTCGCACTCGTACCTGCACCTGCAGCAGCCCGCATGCTCACGTCGCTACCTGCGCGGGCACCTGTGACTGCGCCCGCACCCGCAGCCACCCCAGCGCCTGCGCCTGCGCTGGCGACCGGGATGGCGCCCAGGCTGGCGCTGCCACGCAGCGATTTGATCTGCTGCTGGCCGGGCGCGCGCAAGTTGGCGCCATCCACCGTCAGCGCCAGCGCCGGCCGTTCGGCGCTGCCCGACAAGGTGCCCGCCGCGTGCAGCGTGCCGCCGAATGGCGGGCCGGCGCTGGCCAGTTGGGGCGCGTCGAGCTTCCAGTCCAGCCGGTCGCGCGGGCTGCCAAACGCGCCTTGCGCCTGCAGGCTGTTCGGCCCCAGTTGC
>DATFBD010000033.1:0-35681 GCA_035254005.1 Burkholderiaceae bacterium
CCCCTAGAACCGGTCCGCGCTCCCGCCCTGGCGGCAGCGATCGAAGAACTCGGATTTAAACATCATCGAAAGGAAGTACCATGCGTCACCGTCACGGCCTCCGTAAGCTGAACCGTACCTCGTCCCACCGTCTGGCCATGCTGCGCAACATGACCGTTTCCCTGCTGCGTCATGAAGCCATCAAGACCACCCTGCCAAAGGCCAAGGAACTGCGTCGCGTTGTCGAGCCTATCCTGACCCTGGGCAAGACCGACACCCTGGCCAACAAGCGTCTGGCTTTCTCCCGCCTGCGTGACCGCGAAATGGTTGTGAAACTGTTCGCTGAACTGGGCCCACGCTACGCTGCCCGTAACGGCGGCTACCTGCGTATCCTGAAAATGGGCTTCCGCGTTGGCGACAACGCGCCAATGGCTTACGTCGAGCTGCTGGACCGTCCAGAAGTCACCGCTGTGGAAGACGCGCCAACCGCCGAGTAATATCCGGTCGTTGTCATGTCAGAAAAGCCAGGCTCTGCCTGGCTTTTTTGCATTTCGGCCATCCATCTTAAGGCCGCGCTCAGACGGGGGAGGGCGCGCCGGTGTACTATTGCCCGTTGAGCCCAACCCGTCGTTATCGATAAAGTTATGTCACGACCCGCCGCCTTATCCTTCGCCCGCCCCCGCGTGCTGCCCGCCCTGAGCCGGGCGCTGCTGTCCTCGTCGCTATTGCTGACCGCGTTGCTGGCCATGCTGCTGTGCCTGGCCATCAGCCGTCCGGCCCATGCCGAGGAGGACTACCTGGAGCCGGACGTTGCCTTCCGCTTCTCGGCCCGCATGGCCGATCCGCACACGGTGGCCGTCACCTACCAGATCGCGGACGGCTACTACATGTACCGCGAGCGCTTCAAGTTTGCCGCCCAAGGCGCCACGCTGGGCACGCCCAAGATCCCGCCCGGCAAAATCCACTTCGATGAAACGTTCCAGAAGAACGTCGAAACCTATCGCGGCAGCGTCACCATCACCATTCCCGTCGAGGCGGGCGGCAACTTCACGCTGATCTCCACCGGCCAGGGTTGCTCAGACAAGGGCTTGTGCTACGCCCCGCAAGAAGCCAGGGCCGCGCTGACGGCCAGCGGTACGCCGGGGCTGGCCGCGCTGGCGCTGGGGCAGGGCACGCCGCCGGGCGGCGCCAGCCAGTCGGCTCCCGCCACGCAGTCGTCCGTCCCGTCCGCACCCGTGTCGCCCGGCGTGACCGTCAACGCCGTGCCGACGCCGGAAACGACGGTGATGGCACCGGCCGCCAGCGCGCCAGCACCCGCCGCCGCGCCAGCCCAGCCGGGTAACGTGGAAGCGGCGCTCAAGGGCGGCAAGCTGCTCGTCATCGTCCCGCTGTTCATGCTGCTGGGCCTGGGGCTGGCGTTCACGCCTTGCGTGCTGCCCATGGTGCCCATCCTGTCCTTCATCATCGTGGGCGAGGGCGCCAAGGCCAGCCGCGCGCGCGGTCTGCTGCTGTCGTCCACCTATTCGCTGGGCATGGCCATTGTCTACACGGCGCTGGGCGTGGCCGCCGGCCTGATCGGCGAAGGCCTGGCCGCCGCCTTGCAGAACCCGTGGGTGCTGGGCGCGTTCGCGCTGCTGATGGCCGCCATGTCGCTGTCCATGTTCGGCTATTACAACCTGCAAGTGCCGGCCGCGCTGCAAACCCGGCTCAGCGCCATGTCGCACCGCCAGGCGGCCGGCAAGCTGGCCGGCGTGTTCGTGATGGGCGCCATCTCGGCCTTGATCGTCGGCCCCTGCGTGGCCGCACCGCTGGCTGGCGCGCTGGTCTATATCAGCCAGACGCGCGACGTCGTCATTGGCGGTAGCGCCCTGTTTGCGATGGCCGTGGGCATGAGCGTGCCGCTGCTGCTGGTGGGCGTGTCGGCCGGCACCCTGCTGCCCAAGGCGGGACTGTGGATGGATGGCGTGAAGCGCTTCTTCGGTGTGCTGCTGCTGGCGATGGCGTGGTGGCTGGTGTCGCCGGTGCTGCCGGCGGCCGTGCAGATGCTGGGCTGGACGGCGCTGCTGGTCGGCTACGGCGTCTACCTGCTGCGCAACAAGACGGGGCACTGGGCATCCAAGAGCGCCGGTGTCGTGTTCGCCGCGCTGGGCCTGGTGCAACTGGTGGGGGTGAGCACGGGCGGGCGCGATGTGCTGGCGCCGCTGGCCCATTTGCAGGCGCAGGGCGCAGTGCAGCCGCTGCCGTTCAAGCGCGTCAAGACGGTGGCAGAACTCGATGCCGCGCTGGCCCAAACGGGGGGCAAGAGCGCCATGCTGGACTTCTACGCCGACTGGTGCGTGTCCTGCAAGGAAATGGAAAAGCTGACTTTCGTGGCGCCGGCCGTGCGCGCGCGGCTGGCCAACACGGTGCTGCTGCAAGTGGACGTGACGGCCAACGACGAGGCCGACAAGGCCATGCTCAAGCGCTTCCACCTGTTCGGCCCGCCGGGCATCATCCTGTTTGACGGTAAGGGCCAGGAGCTGCCCGACGCGCGCGTGATCGGTTTCCAGGACGCCGACAAATTCCTGCAGTCGCTGGCGCGCCTGCCGCAATAAATAGGCGGCGCCCGGCCATGCCGGGTGCCGCGCATGCTTACTGGCCTTTACTAGGGCTCATTGGCGCTCATTGGTCCTCATTGGCCCTCATTGGCCGCGGTGGCGCATCATGGGATGCGGGCCGTGCGCGCCGCCCATCACGTGGTCATCGAAGATGGCCTTCTGTTCCGCCGTCAGCTGGCCATAGAACGTGTTCAGTGCGCCCAGGTGGGCTTCCATGGTCAGCGTGCGCTGCTTGCTGATATCGATCATCTTGGCCAGCCGGTCCGGGGCCGGCATCTTGGCGATGGCCGCGCGGTCTAAGCGCTCGGCCGGTGCGGTGGGCTTGATGGCGTTCTGGTAAGCCGTCCAGGCCGGTTCCTGGGCCGCCGTCAGCTTGAGCAGGTCGTGCAGCTTGGCCTGGTGCTTGGCGAACATGTCGGCCATGCGGGCCTGGCGTTGCTCGCTGTTGGCCTGCCAGCCATGGCGGCCGGCCGTATCGTCGGCCAGGGCGGCGGTGCTGGCGCCGGCCAGGCCCAGCACGGTCATGCCGATCAGGATGCTTTTGCGTACGGTATTCATCGTGGTTCCCTTATCAAAGTCGTGGCAAGACGCTGCGTTGTTGCTCGTCTCATGCAGCATATGGTGGCAGGCCCGTGTTTCGACCAAGTGTCCCGGCTGCCGCTTTTTGTATCAAACTGTTTCCCCGGCAAGGGACTACTACAAGCCGATACAAATGGCCCTTGGTCAGGCGCGGCCAAACTGGCGATAATGGACACATGGAATCCATCTCGACAATTCTGATCGTTGACGACGATCGCGACATCCGCACCTTGCTGGCCGATTACCTGGAAACCAACGGTTACCGCACGCTGGGCGCGGCCGACGGCACCGCCATGTGGAAGCTGCTGGACGAATCGCGGCCTGACCTGGTGGTGCTGGACCTGAACCTGCCCGGCGACGACGGCCTCACGCTGTGCCGCAAGCTGCGCGCCCATTCGACCCTGCCCGTCATCATGCTGACGGCCCGCAACGAGCCGCTGGACCGCATCCTGGGACTGGAAATGGGGGCCGACGACTACCTGCCCAAGCCGTTCGAGCCGCGCGAGCTGCTGGCCCGCATCCGCAGCGTGCTGCGGCGCAGTAACGCCATGCCCAGCGGCCACGGCAGCGACAAGGCCGAGCGCATCCGTTTCTCCGGCTGGACGCTGGACCTGACGGCGCGCCATCTGCTCAATCCGGACGGCCTGGTGATCATGCTGTCGGGCGCCGAATACCGCTTGCTCAAGGTGTTCCTCGAACATCCGAACCGTGTGCTCAACCGCGACCAGTTGCTGAACCTCACGCAAGGCCGCGACGCCGACCCGTTCGACCGCTCGATCGACATCCAGATCAGCCGCCTGCGCCAGAAGCTGGGCGAGGACGCGCGGCTGCCGCAAATCATCAAGACCGTGCGCAATGGCGGCTATGTGCTGGCCGGCCAGGTCGCGGTGGAGCCGCAGGCGTGAAAGCCTTCATCGGGTCGATGACCGGGCGCGTGTTCCTGGTCCTGCTGCTGGGCATTATCGCCTCGGCCGCGCTGACCCAATGGCTGGCCGTCACCGAACGCACGCGCACGCTGGAACGCTACCGCGACTTCCATGCACTCGAACGGGCCGAGCAGCTCATCACCACCGCCGACGTGGTGCCCGAGGCCTCGCGCGCGACCTACCTGCGCGTGGCCAGCCGGGGCAGCGTGCGGCTGGAACCGGCCGCCGCGGCCAGCGCCGCCGCCCAAGCCTTGCCGGCCACGGAATTCACGCAAGCCCTGCAAGGCCGGCTGGGCACCGGTTTCACGCTCCATCCGCTGGCCGAACGGCCGGCCGAATGCGACCAGCCGCGCAAGCCGATCACCCTGTTCGGCCCCCGGCAGTGGCATGGCGCCTGTGAAACCATGCTGGTGCGTATGCACGATGGCGCCATGATGAAGCTGTCCGTGCTGCCGCCGCGTCCGCCACCGGGCGGCGGGCGCAACGAACCGCTGACCTTGCTGCCTTTCCTGCTCAGCATCGCCGTGCTCGCCTATTTCGTGGCGCGCATGGCCATGCGGCCGCTCAAGCAACTGGCGCAGGCGGCCAAGGACCTGGGTAACGACATCAACCGGCCGCCGCTGGCGATTGGCGGCGCGTCCGAAATCCGCCAGGCGGCCGGCGCCTTCAACGCCATGCAGGCCCGCATCCGCCAGCACATTTCCCAGCGCACGGAAATGCTGGCCGCGATTACCCACGATTTGCAGACGCCGCTCACCCGGCTGCGCCTGCGCCTGGAGAAAGTGCACGACGAGGAATTACAGCAGCGCCTGGTGGACGACCTGTCGGCCATGCAGCAAATGGTCAAGGAAGGGCTGGACCTGGCGCGCAGCATGGACACCACGGAAACCATGCAGGCGCTGGACCTCGATTCGCTGCTCGACAGCGTGTGCTCCGACGCGGCCGACAGCGGCCAGCAAGTGGAGCTCAAGGGCCAGGCCGCCATGGCGCTGATGGGCCGGCCGCTGGCGATCCGGCGCTGCCTGGTCAACCTGCTCGACAACGCCGTCAAGTACGGCCAGTACGCGCACGTGACGGTGGAGCGCATGGTGGGCGCGGCCCGCATCCGCATCCGCGACGGTGGCCCCGGCATCGCGCCGGAACAGATGGCGCGCGTGTTCGAACCGTTCTACCGCATCGAATCGTCGCGTTCGCGCGCCTCCGGCGGCACCGGGCTGGGCCTGACCATCGCCCGCAACATCGCCGAGCAGCACGGCGCCAGCCTGATGCTGGCCAACCATGCGCAGGGCGGGCTGGAAGTGACGCTGATCGTGCCCGAATACTACGCCGGCCGCTGAGTTGTCCACTTGCGATGGGGCGCTCGCGCCCCACGAATATGCGACAATGCTTCGCTTATGCCAGGCGGCAATACTGTTGATTAACATGAAAAAATCCTCCTTCGTCATCCTGGCCGGCGCGGTCACCCTGGCCGGCTATGGCGTCTGGCACTTCACCCACCAGGCCGAGGCGCCGGCGCTGGCCAAGTCCGGCGCGCAAGGCCCGACCACGGTCAGCGTGATCACGCCACGGCGCCAGGATGTGCCCGTGATCTTCCAGGCCAACGGCACCGTCACCCCGATCAGCACGGTGGACCTGCACCCGCAAACCACCAGCACCATCGCCAAGGTCCACATCAAGGAGGGCCAGTTCGTGCGCGCGGGCGAGCTGATGTTCACGCTCGATGACCGTAGCGCGCGCGCCAGCGTGGACAAGGCGCAAGCCCAGGTGGCGCGCGACCAGGCATCGCTGGCCGACCTGCAGCGCCAGTACCAGCGCAGCCAGGAATTGTTGAGCAAGAACTTCATCGCCCAGGGCGCCGTCGACACCCTCAAGAGCCAGGTGGAAGCGGCCCGCGCGCTGGTGCAGGCCGACACGGCCGCCGCCCGCTCGGCCGGCGTGGACGCCAGCTACACGGCGATCCGCGCGCCGATGGCGGGCCGGGTGGGCGCCATCAACGTGTATCCGGGCAGCCTGGTGCAACTGAACACCTCGCTGACCACCATCACCCAGCTCGACCCCATCACGGTCGCCTTCACCCTGCCCGAACGCGCGCTGGCCGACGTGCTGGCAGCCCAGCGCGCCGGCAGCGTGCCGGTGCAGGTGACGGCCGGCGCCAACGGTGCTTCCAGCCCCAGCGTCGATGGCGTGCTCAGTTTCGTCGACAACACGGTCGACCCCGTGGCCGGCGTGATCCGCGTGAAGGCCCAATTCGCCAACGCCAACACCCAGCTGTGGCCGGGTCAGTACGTGAACGCGCGCCTCACCGTGCGCACCCTCAAGGACGCGCTGGTGGTGCCGCAAAACGCTATCATCAGCAACACGCGCGGCACCTTCGTCTACACGGTGGCGCCGGACCAGACGGCCAAGACCAACCCGATCGAACGCCTGTATGCGTTCGGCACCGACGCGGCCGTCTCCGGCCTGAGCGGCGACGCGCAGGTGATCGTCGAAGGCAAGCAGAATTTGCGGCCGGGCGGCAAGGTCAAGCCGGTGGCTGTGGGCGGGCGCGACAGCGGCTCGGCTCAGGCCGCGCCCGTGGCGGAACAAGGTAAAGCGCAATGAATGTGTCCGAACTGTGCATCCGCCGCCCCGTGATGGTGGTGCTGCTGTCGCTGTCGCTGATCCTGGCCGGCGTGCTGGCCTACACCAGCATCCCGGTGGCGGCGCTGCCCAGCTTTAACACGCCCGTCATCAACGTCAACGCCGACCTGCCCGGCGCCAGCCCCGACACCATGGCCTCGTCCGTCGCGTTGCCGCTGGAAAAGCAGTTCTCCACCATCGCCGGCCTGAACCTGATCACCTCCACCAGCACCCTGGGCACCACCTCGCTCACGCTGGAGTTCGACCCGTCCATCGATGTCAACGCGGCGGCCGTGGACGTGCAGGCGGCCCTGTTGCGGGCCCAGCGTTCGCTGCCGCAGGAAATGACGGAACTGCCGTCCTACCGCAAGGTCAACCCGGCCGATGCGCCGGTGCTGTTCATGACCATGACATCGCCATCGCTGAGCCTGTCCGAACTGAACGATTACGCGGAAAACCTGATCGCGCCCAGCCTGTCCACCTTGCCCGGCGTGGCCCAGGTGGGCGTCAACGGCCAGAAGCGTTTCGCCGTGCGCATCCGCGCCCGCACCGACCAGCTCAACGCGCGCAACCTGACGCTCGATGAACTGGCGACCGCCGTCAAGGCCGCCAACGCCAACAGCCCGCTGGGCATCCTGGACGGCCCCAGCCAGACCCTCACCATCCAGGGCAACGCCCAGCTGATGAAGGCGTCCGAATTCGCCGAGCTGATCGTGGCCACCCGCAACGGCCAGCCGGTGCGGCTGAAGGAAGTGGCCACCGTGGAAGACAGCTACCAGTCCGTCAAGACGGCCGGCAGCTACAACGGCGAGCGTTCCATCGTGCTGCTGGTGCAGCGCCAGCCCAATGCCAACACGGTGCAGGTGGTCGATGGCGTGCGCCACCTGCTGCCGCGCTTCCTGGCCCAGTTGCCCAGCTCGATCAAGATCAACCTCGTCAACGACCGCTCCGTCTCCATCCGCGATGCCATCCACGACGTCAACATCACGCTGGCGCTGACGGTGGGCCTGGTGGTGCTGGTGATCTTCCTGTTCCTGCGCCGCGCGGCCGCCACTTTCATTCCCGGCATCACTATGCCGATTTCGCTGCTCGGTGCGCTGGCCTTGCTGTACGCGTTCGGCTACAGCCTGGACAACGTGTCACTGCTCGGCATCACCTTGGCCGTGGGCTTGGTGGTGGACGACGCCATCGTGGTGCTGGAAAACATCGTGCGCCATATCGAGCTGGGCAAGAAACCCTTGCAGGCTTCGCTGATCGGGGCGCGCGAGATGGGCTTTACCATCGTCTCGATTTCTATTTCGCTGGTGGCCGTGTTCATTCCCATCTTCTTCATGCCGGGCACGATAGGCTTGCTGTTCCATGAATTCGCCGTCGTCGTCTCGCTGTCGATCCTTGTGTCGGCCATCGTCTCGCTGACGCTGGTGCCCATGCTGGCCAGCCGTTTGCTGCCGGCCGATGCGCACGATGCCGAGGGCGACGACACCTTCATCGGCCGCTGGTTCGAGGCCGGCTTCTCGCGCCTGCGCCGCGGCTACGCGGCCACGCTGGACGTGGCGCTGGCGCACCGCACCGTGGTGCTGCTGATCGCGCTCGGTACGTTCGCGCTGACGGTGGTGCTGTACGTGACCATCCCCAAGGGCTTTTTCCCCGAGGAAGACCTGGGCCAGATCCGCGTGACGACGGAGGCGGCCGAGGACATCTCGTCGTCGGCCCTGATGGCCTTGCAGGAAAAGGTGGCCAGCGTCATCAAGGCCGATCCCAACGTGCAGGATGTGACGTCCTTCGTCAGCGGCGGCAACAGCGGCCGCATGTTCCTTGTGCTCAAGCCGCGCGACCAGCGCGCCAGGATGCCGCAAGTGCTCGACAGTTTGCGCAAGGCCACGCGCGCTATTCCCGGCGTGGCGGTCTACCTGAGCCCGATCCAGAACCTGCAGCTCGGCGGCCGGCCCAGCAAGAGCCGCTACCAGTACACGCTGCAATCGGTCAGCCCGGACGCGCTCGGCGACTGGGCCACCAAGTTCCTCGATCGCATGCGCGCCGATAATGATTTCCGCGACGTAACCAGCGACGCCCAGAACCGCGGCCTGCAAGCGTCGCTCAAGATCGACCGCGACAAGGCCAACAACCTGGGCGTGCAGATCGCCGACGTGCGCAGCGCGCTCTACCTGGCTTTTGGCGAGCGCCAGGTATCGACCATTTATTCCTCGGCCGCCAGCTACTTCGTGATCCTGGAAGCGGCCAACGAAGACCGCCAGTTCGACGATGCGCTGACCCGCATCTCGGTGCGCAACAAGGCCGGCCAGCTGGTGCAGCTGGCCAGCTTCGCCACGGTCGAGCGCACGGTGGGGCCGACGGCCGTCAACCACCAGGGCCAGTTGCAGGCGATCACGCTGTCGTTCAACCTGGCACCCAACGTGCCGCTGGGCGTGGCCACGGCCAAGATCGACAAGATGGGCGCGGCCATGAACCTGCCGGCCTCCATCATCACCAGCTACGGCGGCGACGCGGCCGTGTTCCAGAGCTCGCAAGGCAGCCAGGTGATCCTGATCGTGGCTGCGCTGGGCGTGATCTACGTGTTGCTCGGCGTGCTGTATGAAAGCTTCATCCACCCGCTCACCATCCTGGCCGGCCTGCCGTCGGCCGCCGTGGGCGCGCTGCTGACCTTGCGCATGTTCAACCTCGACCTGACCATGATCGCCATCATCGGCATCCTGATGCTGATTGGCATCGTCAAGAAGAACGCCATCATGATGATTGACTTCGCCCTGCACGCGCAGCGCAACGAGGGCATGACGCCGGCCGCAGCCATCCGCGAAGCATGCGTCCTGCGTTTCCGCCCCATCATGATGACCACCATGGCAGCCCTGATGGGCGCCTTGCCGATTGCGCTGGGCCTGGGCGCGGGCGCCGAACTGCGCCAGCCGCTGGGCTTGGCCGTGGTGGGCGGCCTGGTGTTCTCGCAAGTGATCACGCTCTACATCACGCCCGTGATCTATTTGTTCCTCGACAAGTACAGCGGCAGCGGCCCGATGGCTGACGACGTGCTGGCCGGCGAGCCGCAAGCCGGTAGCACTGTTGCATTGAAAGCTGTCAATACCATCAAGCATTGAGCGGCCACAAGCCGCCGCCCTGAGCCCCTTCGTATCATAGGCAAGGTCTTTTTTCCTTGCAGCAAGGAGGGGCGATGAAGCGCTACACCGTCACGATCATCGGCATGGGGCCGCGCGGGCTCAGCGTACTGGAGCGGCTGGCGGCCATGGTCCGCGGCCGCGACCTGCTGATCGACCTGGTCCTGGTCGAGCCGGGCGAATGCGGGCAGGGTGTGCATTCGGCGCGCCAGCCCCAGCACTTCCTGATCAACACCATCGCCAGCCAGGTCACCCTGTTTCCCGCGCCGGGCGTGGTCAAGGACGGCCCCGTGTGCGCCGCCCCTTCGCTGACGCAATGGGCGCGCGACGTCGGCTACCGGCGCGTGGGCGAGCAGTATTTCCGCATCGGCGTGACCGGGGCCGGGGCCGAGATCAGCGAGCTCGATTACCTGCCGCGCCGCCTGCTGGGCGAATACCTGACCTGGGCTTACGAGCAACTGGTGGCCAGCCTGCCAGCCGGCGTCACGCTCACCCATCACCGGCTGCGCGCGCACGACCTGTGGCAGCAGCCGGACGGGCGCTGCGTGGTGGAACTGGAGAGCGGCTTCATCATCCTGAGCGACTTCGTGTTCCTCGCCACGGGCCATGGCAACAACGTGCTCAGCGACCACGATGCGTGGTGCCGCAAGTTCGCCCAAGACCATGCGCGCTACAACAGCCGGCTTGGCTACTACCGCCACGTCTACCCGCTGGCGCAGCTGGTGCGGATCAGCGCCGACGCGCGCGTGGCCATCCAGGGCCTGGGCCTGAGCGCGCACGATGTGATCGCGGAATTGACGGTGGGGCGGGGCGGCGCCTTTGTGCGCGACGCGCGCGGCATGCACTACGAAAAGTCGGGCCGCGAGCCGACGCTGCTGTTGTGCTCCCGCCTGTGCCTGCCGTTCGCGGCGCGCGGCCTGAACCAGAAGGGCCTTGATGGCCGCCACAAACCCCATTTCTTCACGCCGGAAGCGATCGAAGCGTTGCGCCACCGGGCCCAGCGCGAGCGCGGCAGCCGCCAGCTCGATTTCGACGCGGAACTGCTGCCTCTGCTCAAGCAGGAAATGGGCTACGTCTACCGCGCCACCGTGAATCGCCACGCGCCCGACCCGGCCCGCTACGTGCTGGGCCAGCCCGAGGCGGACATCATCGACAACCTGCTGTTCCCCTTGCGGGGACGCGAGTTCGGTTCGCTAGCTGAATTCCGCACCTATTTCCGCCGCTGGCTGGTGGACGACCTGGCCGAAGCCCACAAGGGCAACGTGGACAGTCCCGTCAAGGCGGCCACCGACGTGCTGCGCGACGTGCGAACCAGCCTGCAGGCGGCGCTGGAATTCGGCGGCCTCACGCCGGCCTCGCACCGCAAGTTCCTGAATGTCTACCACCCCATCATCAATCGCATCGCGTTCGGGCCGCCCCGGCACCGCAACGAGGAATTGCTGGCGCTGCTGGACGCGGGCGTGGTGGAGATCGTCTCCGGTCCCAATGGCGTGATCGGCAACGACGAGAATGAATCGACGTTCGTGCTGCAAACCCGCTTCGGCGCCCGGCAGGAGCGCCACCCGTTCGACGTGCTGGTGGTGGCGCGGCTGGACACGTTCTATCCCGAAACGGACGAATCGCCGTTCACCCAGAACCTGATGCGGCGCGGCATGGTGCGGCCCTATTACAACGGCGTGTTCCACCCGGGCGGCATCGATATCGACCAGGATGGTCATCCGCGCAATGCCAGCGGCCAGCCGGCCGCCAACATCTGGGCGCTCGGTTTCCCGGTCGAGGGGCCGCATTACTACACCCATGCATTGCCGCGCCCGATGATGCGCTCGCGCCAGGTGCTGGATGCCGATCGTTGTGTTTCCGCCATGTTTGCCCAGATCCCCGACGCGCCCCGGCGCGCGCCGCGCCGCCGCCCCGAGGCCAGCGACGCCGTTTCCTCCCAGCCGGCCCAGCCGCGCGTCACCATGTAGCGGTGTTGATACATACCGTAACATTCATCAAGACCAAGCTCCGGTAAGCTACCGGAACTCAGGCTGGCCCACCTGCGCGCCCCCTTCACCCCGGCGCGGAGCGGCGCCGGCCTGGCGGCGCGGTTCCAAAAATGGCGGGACTCTGGCACTATGACCGCATTTTGACGATCACGCTCCACGAAGGTTCGCTCTTGCACGACGATACGCACACGATGTCAGCAGATTCCGAGTATTGCCAATGCTGCGGCCAGCGCCTGCCTGCGCGCGACGGCTATGGCTACGGCCGGCGCAAGCGCATGTCGGACCGGATCGGCATCGCCATCTCGATTGGCCTGCACCTGGTGGCCGTGCTCTACTATTTCCTCAAGCCCAGCGAACAATTTCACCGCACGCCGCCGCGCGGCGGCGGGGAAATGGTCTATATCGCACCATTGCCGAACAAGCCCAACAAGCCGGAGAAGAAGACGGAGCTGGCCAAGGTCAAGCCGCAGCCGCAGCCCAAGCGTGCCGTGGCGACCATCACGCCGCCGGCCGCCGCCCGTCCCAAGCTGGAAACCTATGTGCCGCCGGTGGTGGCGCCCATGCAGCCGCCGCCCGAGCAGGATATGTCGGAAATGATCGCCAAGCGCCGTGCCCAGCGCGCGGCCGAAAACCCGCAGCCGGCCGAAGCGGCGCAGGAAAGCGAGAACGACCGCGCCATGCGCATCGCCAAGGCCAACATCGCCGGCGCCCAGGGCCGCTCGAACGGCCGCGACCGCGACGACACGGGTGGCTTGTTCTCGATCGCCGACCGCACCTACCACGGCGCCGAAGTCAAGTTCCGGGGCTGGAACACGAACTTCCGCCGCAACTGGACCCAGCAGGTCCACGTGGAAGTGGGCGACTGGCCGGACCTGGAGACGGCCATCGTGAAGAAGATGATCGAGATTATCCGCAAGGATCACCCGGGCGACTTCCCGTGGGAATCGCAGCGGCTGGGCAAGGTCATCGTGATGAGCGCCCGCAAGCAGGATGAGCCGGAACTGACGGCCTTTTTGTTGAAGGAAATGTTCCCCGAGTACCGGCGTGGCCGGTAAGAAAATCGGGGTCAGGTCATGCCCGCATGCAAGATGCGCGCATCTTGCATGAGGGCATGACCTGACCCCGGTTCTGGTTTTTTGACGGTGCTTAGGCGCGCGCCTTGAGCAGGCGTGCCACGTCCAGCGCGAAGTAGGTCAGCACGCCGTCGGCGCCGGCGCGCTTGAACGACATCATGGCTTCCATCATCACCTTGTCGTGGTCCAGCCAGCCGTTCTGGGCGGCCGCCTTCAGCATCGCGTATTCGCCGCTGACCTGGTAAGCGAAGGTCGGCACCTTGAATTCATCCTTTACGCGGCGCACCACGTCCAGGTAGGGCATGCCGGGCTTGACCATGACCATGTCGGCCCCTTCGGCCAGGTCCAGGCCCACTTCGCGCAATGCTTCGTCGCTGTTGGCCGGGTCCATCTGGTAAGTGTTCTTGTCGCTCTTGCCCAGGTTCTTGGCCGAACCGACGGCGTCGCGGAACGGACCGTAGAAGGCCGAGGCGTACTTGGCCGAGTAAGCCATGATACGGGTGTGGATGTAGCCGTTCTCTTCCAGCGCGGCGCGGATGGCGCCGATGCGGCCATCCATCATGTCCGACGGCGCCACCACGTCCACGCCGGCCTCGGCCTGGGCCAGCGCCTGGCGCACCAGCATGGCGGTGGTGGCGTCGTTGATCACGTAGCCGTTGTCGTCGATCAGGCCGTCCTGGCCGTGGCTGGTGTACGGGTCCAGCGCCACGTCGGTCAAAATGCCCAGTTCCGGGAATGCTTGCTTGAGCGCGCGCACGGCGCGCGGCACCAGGCCGTCCGGATTGGTCGCTTCCACCCCGTCCGGGGTTTTCAGGGCGCTGTCGATCACCGGGAACAGGGCCAGCACGGGGATGCCCAGCGCTACGCATTCCTCGGCCACCTTGAGCAGCAGATCCACCGATACCCGCTCCACGCCCGGCATGGACGCCACCGGCTCGCGCTGGTTGACGCCGTCCAGGATGAACACGGGGTAGATCAGGTCGGAAGCGGTGACGGTGTTCTCGCGCATCAGGGCGCGCGAGAACGGGTCGCGGCGCATGCGGCGCATGCGGATGGCGGGAAACTGGGCGGTAACGTGAGGCGTGTGCATCGTGAGCAATCCACTTTCTACAGGTTAGGGTTGGGCGCTGCCGGCATCGGTGTCGGTCTCGTCATCGTCGGGCGTGTCGATCAGCGCCGTCTGGGCGGCGGCCTCGTCTTCCGTCAGGCCGGCCAGCTCGATGATCTTGTCGTTGGCTTCGTCGATGCCGATGCGCTTGAGCGCGGAGAACAACTGCACGGTGAAGGGGAAGCCTTCGCCGTCCTGGTCGACGTAGCTGTCGAGCTTGGCCTTGGCCTGGCGCAGCACGTTGACGGATTCATTGCGGTTGAGCTTGTCAACCTTGGTCAGGATGCAATGGATGGGCTTGCCCGTGGGGGCGAACCATTCCAGCATCTGGATGTCGAGCTCGGTGAACGGGCGGCGCGCATCCATGATCAGGATCAGGGCCGCCAGCTGTTCGCGCCGTTGCACATAGTCGCCCAGCAGGCGCTGCCAGTGCAGCTTGGCCGAGCCCGACACTTCTGCATAGCCGTAACCGGGCAAGTCCACCAGCAGGCAGCGGATCTCGTCGACGATGGTGGGGTCTTTCCGGTGCTGGGCCACGTGGGCGCCGCCGATCGAGAAGAAATTGATGTGCTGGGTGCGTCCCGGGGTCTTGGACGCGAACGCCAAGCCCTTCTGGTTGCACAGAATGTTGATGGCGGTCGATTTACCGGCGTTGGAGCGTCCCGCGAAAGCGATTTCCGGCACCGTGGTATGGGGCAGGTCGCGCAATTGGTTGACGGTCGTGAAGAAGCGAGCTTGCCAGAGTATTGACATGGGATAGGTAGAAATTGCAACAAGGGGGGCAAAAGCGTGAGAAAGCTATTGTACAATAAGGGGTTACGAATTGTTGCCAAGCATATTTCGTGCTAGGTTGGGGAAGTGCGGCAGGTGTCGAGATAGCGAAATATCGACGGCAACGGTTACCACCAATTTATTGACTAGTCTCAGGGTGTCTGAATGAATCGTGCGTTTTCACCATTTGCAAAATCCTTGATCGTCGCTCTGCTGGCTGTGTCGGCGACCGCGTCGGCCGCCGAAGAAAAAAAACCTGCCCATGCGGAACCCGCGGTAGTCAAGGCCGATCCGGCCAAAGGCGCCAAGCTGTTCACGGAAGGCGACGCCACCCGCAGCATCCCCGCGTGCGTGTCCTGCCACGGCGAGGCTGGCAATTCGACCATCACCGTCAACCCGAAACTGGCTGGCCAGCATGAAGGCTACATCGTCAAGCAACTGAACGATTTCGCCAGCCCCGCGCGCGTGCAGGCCATCATGTCGACCTACGCCAAGGCCATGACGGAAGAGGACAAGAAAAACGTGGGCGCCTACCTGGCCGCCCAGACCCAGAAGCCTGGCGCCGCCAAGAACAAGGATACGGTTGACCTGGGCAAGAAAATCTATCGCGGCGGCATCGCCGAGAAGAACGTGCCAGCCTGCGCCAGCTGCCACGGCGCCGGCGGCGCCGGCGTGCCGGTGCAATACCCGCGCATCGGCGGCCAGCACCAGGACTACACGGTAGCCCAGCTGGACCTGTTCCGCACGGACGCTCGCAAGAACAGCCCGCAGATGAGCACCATCGCCAAGCGCATGTCGGCCGACGAAATGAAGGCCGTGGCCGATTACATCGCTGGCTTGAAATAATCGATTGCTGTCCTTCCAGCTGCACCGCCATCCGGTGCGGCGGCGGACACGGAAGTGAAAAAAGGGCGGCAGCGTAAAGCGGGCTGCCCTTTTTGTTGGTATGCTGCCTGCTTCCGACCCCGCTCCTCCCTTTTAGACTGACGCGCATGAGTAGCCCGAGTACCACCGGTATCACCCTGAAAACCCGCCGCCCCATGGTGGCCGAAGTCGTCGAGCTGATCTCGTCGATGCGTTTCGCCATCGCGCTGCTGACCTTGATCGCCATCGCCGCCATGATCGGCACGGTGATGAAGCAGAACGAACCGATGCCCAACTATGTGAACCAGTTCGGCCCGTTCTGGTTCGACGTGTTCGACAAGCTCAGCCTGTACTCGGTCTATTCGGCCTGGTGGTTCCTCACCATCATGGGTTTCCTGGTCGTGTCCACCTCGCTGTGCATCGTGCGCAATACGCCCAAGATGCTGCGCGACATGCGCAGCTGGCGCGAACACGTGCGCGAGCAATCGCTGCACAACTTCCACCACAAGCACCAGTGGCAAACCCCGCTGGCGCGCCACGCGCTGGCCCAGCAGACCATGGACCGCCTGCATGACGCCGGCTACCGCAGCAAGGCCGTGGAAAAGGATGGCGCCACGCTGGTGACGGCCAAGAAGGGCGCGGCCAACAAGTTCGGCTACATCTTCGCGCACTCGGCCATCGTCATCATCTGCATCGGCGGCCTGCTCGATTCGGACATGCCGATCCGCTTGCAGGAGTGGTTCCTGGGCAAGACCCCGTTCGCCGGCAATGGCGTGATCGCCGAGATTCCCAAGCAACACCGCCTCGGCCTGGGCAACCCCACCTTCCGTGGCAACACCATGATCCCCGAAGGTTCGGCCAGCGACGCGGCCATCATCCCGCGCGCCGACGGCGTGCTGATCCAGGACTTGCCGTTCACCATCCAGCTGAAGAAATTCCACATCGAGTTCTACACCACCGGCATGCCCAAGCTGTTCGCCAGCGATGTGGTGATCCGCGACCATGACTCGGGCCAGACATTCCCCGCCACCATCGAAGTGAACAAGCCGCTGATCTACAAGGGCCTGGCCGTGTACCAGTCCAGCTTCGAGGATGGCGGCAGCAAGCTGCAACTGACTGGCTACCCGATGGCCGGCGGCAGCCAGCAAACCTTCAGGATCAACGGCGAAGTGGGCGGCAGCACCGCCATCGGCGACGCCTACACGGTCGAATGGTCGGGTTTCCGTCCGTTCAACGTGGAAAACCTGGCCAGCACCGACACCCGCGCCGTGACCAAGGGCCAGAGCTTCAACGAGCAGTTCGCCATGGGCCTGGACAAGCACACCGGCTCGGCCGCCAAGAACGCCAACAACAAGGATTTGAAGAACGTGGGCCCCAGCGTGCAGTACAAGCTGCGCGACAAGACCGGCCAGGCGCGTGAATACCAGAACTACATGCAGCCGGTGACGGTCGATGGCGCCACCGTGTTCCTGGCCGGCATGCGCGTGAACCCGGGCGACCCGTTCAGCTACCTGCGCATCCCGGCCGACGACGCCCACAGCGTGACGGAATGGATGCGGCTGCGGGCCGCCATCCACAATCCGGCCCTGCGCACGCAAGCGGCCCAGCGCTACGCCCAGCACGCCATGCCCAACGGCAGCGATGCGCTGCGCGCCCAGTTGCAGCAGTCGGCCGAGCGCAGCATGGCCATCTTCGCCGGCAATGACAAGGAAGCCGGCTTCGTCGCCATTTCCCGCTTCCTGGAGAAAGTGCCCCAGGCCGAGCAGGAAAAGGCGGCCGACATCTTCATGAAGATCCTCAACGGCGCCCTGTGGGACTTGTGGCAGGTGGCGCGCGCCCAGGATGGCGTGGCCCCGGCCCCGGCCGACGAAACCCACGGCCGCTTCCTGCAACTGGCCACCAACGCGCTGTCCGACAGTTTCTTCTATGGTGCCCCGGTCTACCTGCAGCTCGATGACTTCACCGAAGTGAAGGCGTCTGTATTCCAGGTCACGCGCTCGCCCGGCAAGGCCGTCGTCTACGTCGGCTGCTTGTTGCTGGTGCTGGGCGTATTCGCCATGTTCTACATCCGCGAGCGCCGGGTCTGGGTCTGGATCAAGGAAGCGGGCGGCGGCACGGATGCCATCATGGCCATGAGCACCCAGCGCAAGACGCTCGATTTCGAACACGAATTCGTTAGCCTGAAAGAAAAACTGCCGCAATCGGCGTAAGCTGTCAAAAAAGCCGGAGATTGAAGATGGAACTGTCGCAAAGCCCCACCCCCACCACGACCTACAGCCAGGCGCCTGGCTATTTCAAGCGCTTGGGCCTGTTCGACTGGCTGTTCGCGGCCGGCCTGCTGGCCGCCGCCCTGTACGCGCTGAACCGCTTCGGCAACTACATGGATGTCTACGAAAAAGGCATCCTGCTGGCCGCCGCGCCCACCTTCGCGGCGCTGGGCTGGCACTGGAAGCCGGTGCGCTGGCTGATGCCGCTGGTGGCCTTGCTGGCGCTGTGGGCCATCTCCCTGTACGGCGGCGAGCTGGACATGGGCACCAAGAAATTCCTGTTGCGCAACATGCTGTCGAGCCAGTCCGCCATCCTGTGGATGAGCGTGATGTTCTTCCTGTCCACCTTGTTCTACGGCATCGGCCTGGCCACGCGCTCGGCCACGGGCGCCACCATCGGCTCCAAGCTGTGCTGGACGGCCGTCGTGCTGGGCCTGACGGGCTTGATGGTGCGCTGGTACGAGTCCTACCTGATCGGCACCGACGTGGGGCACATTCCCGTCTCCAACCTGTACGAAGTGTTCATCCTGTTCTCGCTGATCACGGCCATGTTCTACCTGTACTTCGAGCAGCGTTACGCGACGCGCCAGATGGGCGCCTTCGTGCTGCTGGTGATCTCGGCCGCCATCGGCTTCCTGCTGTGGTACACGGTCAGCCGCGACGCTTCCGACATCCAGCCGCTGGTGCCGGCCCTGCAAAGCTGGTGGATGAAGATCCACGTGCCGGCCAACTTCATTGGCTACGGCAACTTCGCGCTGGCGGCCATGGTGGCGGCCGCCTATCTGCTCAAGAGCTCGGGCAAGCTGGTGGACCGGTTGCCATCGCTGGAAGTGCTGGACGACGTGATGTACAAGGCCATCTCGGCCGGTTTCGCCTTCTTCACCATCGCCACCATCCTGGGCGCGCTGTGGGCGGCTGAAGCGTGGGGCGGCTACTGGTCGTGGGACCCGAAGGAAACCTGGGCCCTGATCGTCTGGCTCAACTACGCGGCCTGGCTGCACATGCGCTTGATGACGGGCTTGCGCGGCCGCGCTGCCGCCTGGTGGGCGCTGACGGGCCTGATCGTCACCACTTTCGCCTTCCTGGGGGTGAATATGTTCCTGTCCGGTTTGCACTCCTACGGCAAGCTCTAAGCCAGGCCTAAGTACGGCTGACGAAGGAATGGTGTAAGGTTTGCGGTTGGTGGACAGACCAAGCCTCAAACCCGCACCTTTCTGGAGTCGCCATGCTGATCAAACGTTCCCCCAACGGCCTCGATGTGCCGTTCCCCTCCGAAATCACGCCGCGCGCCGTGTTCGAGTCGCGCCGTCATTTCATGAAACAGCTGGCGGCCGGCACGATGGGCAGCGCCGCCTTGCTGGAACTGGCCAGCCGCGAAGCGTTCGCCCAGGGCGTCAACCCCAGGCTGGCCGGCGCCCGCAATCCCGCTTATTCGGCCATGGACAAGCCCACGGCCTACAAGGACGCCACCAGCTACAACAACTTCTACGAATTCGGCACTGACAAGTCGGACCCGGCCCAGTACGCCCACACGCTGAAACCGCGCCCCTGGACCGTCACCATCGACGGCGAAGTGAAAAAGCCGCTCACGCTGGACCTGGACGCGCTGCTCAAGCTGGCGCCTATCGAAGAGCGCGTGTACCGGCTGCGCTGCGTGGAAGGGTGGTCGATGGTGATCCCGTGGATGGGTTACTCGTTCTCCGAGATCATCAAGCGGGTCGAACCGACCGGCAACGCCAAGTACGTGGAATTCACCTCGCTGGCCGACAAGAAGCAGATGCCCGGCGTGGGCAGCCGCGTGCTGGAATGGCCCTACGTGGAAGGCTTGCGGCTGGACGAGGCACGCCACCCGCTGGCGCTGCTGACCCTGGGCATGTACGGCGAGACGTTACCCAACCAGAACGGCGCGCCGGTGCGTATCGTGGTGCCCTGGAAGTATGGTTTCAAGTCGGCCAAGTCCATCGTGCGCATCCGCTTCGTCAAGGACCAGCCGCGCACGGCGTGGAACGTGGCCGCGCCGCAGGAGTATGGCTTCTATTCCAACGTGAACCCGGAAGTGGACCACCCGCGCTGGTCGCAGGCCAGCGAGCGCCGCATCGGCGAGGACAGCTTCTTCACCCGCAAGCGCAAGACGCTGATGTTCAACGGCTATAACGACGTGGCCTCGCTGTACACCGGCATGGACCTGAGAAAGTATTTCTAAAATGGACTTCCACCCCAACCCCCGCCAGCTCAGCTGGATCAAGGGCGCCATCTTCGCGCTGGCGCTGGTGCCCTTTGTACGCATGGTGTATCTGACCGTGACCGGGCAACTGGTCGAACCGCTGGAATTCATCACGCGCGGCACCGGCGACTGGACACTGTATTTCCTGTGCATCACGCTGGCCGTCACGCCGCTGCGCAAGCTGAGCAAGTGGAACTGGCTGATCAAGCTGCGCCGCATGCTGGGGCTGTATGTGTTCTTCTACGCGGCGCTGCACTTCACCACCTTCCTGTGGTTCGACCACTTCTTCGACGTGCAGGAAATGTGGAAGGACGTGCTCAAGCGGCCCTTCATCACGGTCGGCTTCGCGGCCTTCGTGCTGCTGGTGCCGCTGGCCGTGACCAGCACCAACGCCATGGTGCGCCGCCTCGGCGGCAAGCGCTGGCAGTGGCTGCACCGTCTCGTGTACGTGGTGGCGCCGCTCGCGATACTGCATTTCTGGTGGATGAAGGCGGGCAAGCACAACTTCACGCAGCCCATCATCTTCGGCGTGATCGTGGCAGTGTTGCTCGGGGTGCGGCTGGTGTGGCGCCAACGGCAGGTGCGCGCGCAGCAGGCATGTTCGTGCGGCATGCCAACGGCACGGACCGGCTCGGTGCGGGGATAGGGAAGGGCGGGCCGCCGCGATTGTGGCGGCCCGCAGTGGTATCGCTAGACGCTTACCAGTTGATTACTTGATGACCGATTCCAGCGCGTACAGTTCGGCCGGCGTCTCGCGCCGGCGCACCAGGTGGCACAGGTCGCCGTCCACGATCACTTCGGCCGCGCGGCCACGGGTGTTGTAGTTGGACGCCATCGTCAGGCCGTAGGCGCCGGCCTGCATCATGGCCAGCAGGTCGCCCGGCTGCACGGCCAGCTTGCGGTCGCGCGCCAGCCAGTCGCCCGATTCGCAGATCGGGCCCACCACGTCATAGGTCTGGGCCGGCGTGCTGCCGGGCGCCACGGGCTGCATGTCCATCCACGCCTGGTACAGGGCCGGACGCATCATGTCGTTCATGGCCGCATCCACCACGCAGAAATTCTTTTCCTCGCCGTGCTTGAGGAATTCCACCTTGGTCAGCAGCACGCCCGTGTTGCCCACGATGGAGCGGCCCGGCTCGAAGATCACCTTGATCGGTGCGCCGTGGTGGCGCGCGGCGCGCCAGGCGTCCACTTTGGCGAACAAGCGGCCCAGGTAGTCGGCCACGGCCACCGGCGGCGCCTCGCCGGCTTCGCCGTAGTTGATGCCGATGCCGCCGCCGATGTCGAGGTGGTGCAGCACGATGCCTTCCGCGCCCAGCGTGTCGATCAGTTCGATCAGGCGGTCCAGCGCTTCCAGCAGCGGTGCGTCATCCAGCAGCTGCGAGCCGATGTGGCAGTCGATGCCCGTCACTTCCAGGTGCGGCAGCTGGGCCGCCGTGCGGTAGGTGGCCAGTGCGTCGTCGAAGGCCACGCCGAACTTGTTGGCCTTCAGGCCGGTGGCGATGTAGGGGTGGGTCTTGGGGTCGACGTTGGGGTTCACGCGCAGCGAGATGCGGGCCCGCTTGCCCATGCTGCCGGCCACTTCGTTCAGGCGGTGCAGTTCGGGGATCGATTCCACGTTGAAGCACAGGATGTCGTGCTCCAGCGCCAGGCGCATTTCGTCCACGGTCTTGCCCACGCCCGAGAAGATCACCTTGCGCGGGTCGCCGCCGGCCGCGATCACGCGCAGCAGTTCGCCACCGGACACGATGTCGAAACCGGCGCCCTGGCGCGCCAGCAAGTCCAGGATGGCCAGGTTGGAATTGGCTTTCATGGCGTAGCACACCAGCGCGTCGCGGCCGCGGCAGGCGTCGGCGTAGGCGGCGAAGTTGCCCAGCAGGGCGGCCTTGGAATAGACGTAGGTCGGGGTGCCGAACTGTTCGGCGATGGCGCTCAGAGAGACGCCTTCGGCGTGCAGCACGCCGTTGTGGTAAGCAAATTGCGACATGGATTAGTGGTCGATAGCAGGGGTGGTGGGGGCCGGTGCGGCGGGTGCCTGGCCGTTGCTCGTGGCGGGCTTGGCGGGTGCCTTGGGCAGGTACAGCGGGCCGGGTTGGCCGCAGGCGCTCAGCAAGGCGGACAGGCACAGGATGGTGCCGAAAACACGGGGAATGCGCGCGACGGAGGACTTCACGATTAGAATCATGGTTTGACTAGAGAATATGGGAGTGTAGCATGGGCGAATCGGAATTCCTGGCGCAGGCGGAAAGCGCATTGAGCGCCATCGAGGCGGCGCTGGACCGCTTGAACGACGAGGACATGCTCGACGTCGAGTGCAGCCGTAGCGGCAATGTGCTTGAAATCGAGTTCATCAACAACGGTTCCAAGATCATCGTCAACAGCCAGGCCGCCATGCAGGAACTGTGGGTGGCCGCCCGCGCCGGCGGCTTTCACTACAAGCAGCGCGACGGCCAATGGCGCAACACGCGCGATGACTCGGAACTGTACGCCTCGCTGTCGGAACTGGTGACCGCCCAGTCCGGCTCGCCCGTCGTGATCTCGCCGGACGCGGACTGAACTGATCCCCGCGCCGGGGCGTCCGTCAGAACAGCTCGTTCTTGACGGTGTCCCTGGCCTTTTCCTCGGCCGGCGTGCCGTGGCCCGGACCGTCGAGGTTGTGCACGCCGGTGCCGGGCGGATTTTCCGCGTAATAGTATTCGTCGCCCACCAGCATCATCCCTTCGGGCACGGCCCGTTCCTCGATCGGGATGCTCTTCAAGGCCTTCTGCATGTAGCCGATCCAGATCGGCAACGCCAGGCCGCCACCGGTTTCCTTGTTGCCCAGGTTCTTGGGCTGGTCGTAGCCGATCCAGGCGATGCCCACCAGCTTGGGCTGGTAGCCGGCGAACCAGGCGTCGATCGAATCGTTGGTGGTGCCGGTCTTGCCGGCGATGTCGGGCCGCTTGAGCACCAGCGCCTTGGTGGCCGTGCCGAAGCGCACCACGTCCTTGAGCATGGAATCCATCAGGAAAGCGTTGCGCTCGTCGATGACGCGGTTCTTCTCGTCGCCGGCCAGGTCGGGCGCGGCTTGCGACAGCACCTTGCCGTCCGCGTCCGTCACCTTGGCGATCAGGTAGGGGCTGACCTTGTAGCCGCCGTTGGCGAACACGGCATAGGCGCCCGCCATCTGCAGCGGCGTCACGTTGCCCGCGCCCAGCGCCAGGGTCAGGTAGGGCGGGTTCTTGTCGGCGTCGAAGCCGAAGCGGGTGCTGTATTCCTGGCCGTACTTGGCGCCGATCTTGTGCAGGATGCGGATCGAGATCATGTTCTTGGACTTGGTCAGGCCACGGCGCATGGTCATCGGACCTTCGTACTTGTTGTCGTAGTTCTTAGGTTCCCAGGCCTGGCCGCCGGTCTGGCCGGCGTCGAACGAGATCGGCGCGTCGTTGATGACGGTGGCCGGCGACAGGCCGCGCTCCAGCGAGGCGGAATAGATGAAGGGCTTGAACGAGGAACCGGGCTGGCGCCAGGCTTGGGTCACGTGGTTGAACTTGTTGCGGTTGTAATCGAAGCCGCCCACCATGGCCTTGATGGCGCCGTCCTGGGTGCTGGCCGAGATGAAGGCCGATTCGATTTCGGGCATCTGCGTCACTTGCCAGTCCTTACCCTCCTGCATCACGCGGATCACGGCGCCGCGGCGGATGCGCTTGTTGGGCGCGGCCTTGTCCGACAGCCACGAGCGGCCCATCTCCAGCCCGGCGCCCGTGATCGTGATTTCCTCGCCCGAGGCGGTGACGGCCGTGATCTTCTGCGGCGAGGCCTGCAGCACCATGGCGGCCACGATGTCGTCGCTGTCGGGGTGGTCGGCCAGTTCCGTTTCGATGGCGTCGTCGGCTTCCTCCTTGTTGCCGGGGATGTCGATGTAGGCTTCCGGCCCCCGGTAGGCGTGGCGCTTCTCGTAATCCATCACGCCGCGGCGCAGGGCCAGGTAGGCCGCGTCCTGGTCAGCCTTGGTGATGGTGGTGAACACGTTCAGGCCGCGCGTGTAGGTGTCTTCCTTGAACTGTTCATAGACCAGCTGGCGCGCCATCTCGGCCACGTACTCGGCGTGCACGCCGAACTCGCTGCTGTCGGTCTTGACCTTGAGCTGCTCGGCCTTGGCTTGCTCGAACTGCTTGTCCGTGATGTAGCCCAGCTCGTGCATGCGCAGCAGGATGTACTGCTGGCGCGCCCGCGCCCGCTTGGGATTGACCACCGGGTTGTAGGCCGACGGCGCCTTGGGCAGCCCGGCCAGCATGGCCGCCTCGGCCACGGAGATATCCTTCAGGTTCTTGCCGAAATAAATCTGGGCCGCCGACGAGAAGCCATAGGCGCGCTGGCCCAGGTAGATCTGGTTCATGTACACCTCGAGGATCTGGTCCTTGCTGAGGTTCTGTTCGATCTTCCATGCCAGCAGCGCCTCGTAGGCCTTGCGCTTGAGGGTCTGCTCGCTCGACAGGAAGAAGTTGCGCGCCACCTGCTGGGTGATGGTGGAGGCGCCCTGGCGCGCGCCGCCCGTCAGGTTGTGCACGGCCGCGCGCAGGATGCCCATGTAGTCGATGCCGCCGTGTTCATAGAAACGGTCGTCCTCGATGGCCAGCACGGCCTTTTTCATGACGTCCGGGATATCCTTGAAGCGCACCAGGTTGCGGCGCTCCTCGCCGAACTCGCCGATCAGCACGTTGTCGGCGGAGAAGATGCGCAGTGGCATCTTCGGCCGGTAGTCGGTGAGCGTGTCCAGTTCCGGCAGGTTGGGGTAGGCCAGCGCCAGGCCCAGCACGACCAGCAGCACGGCGCCCACGCCCAGGCCCACCATGGTGAGGGCGGCCAGCATGAAGAAACGTCGGGGTTGGCCGCCGTTGCCGGCGGGCGGGGTGGTGGCGGGTGGCGTGGTAGGGGTCGAAGTCATGCGTGCGTTCGCTTTCGGTATCAAGTGCGGGCCATTATAAGCGAGTGGCCATGGTGGCGGCGCGATGCTGGCAGGGCACCGGAAATTTCCACGTGAACAACAAAACAACTTAGTTATTCAGGGTGCCACAGCGCGGCGCGCGAGTGTGGCGCAAGGGGCACACACGGCTAATTGTGCACAATAGAAATACCTTTACACTTATATTGCCAGCATTTAATGTACCAACTTATGTTCGCAGTCTAAACGCTGGTTTTACAACGAGTTCCCTATGCAAACAGTTCCAGTGCACGTCAGGCAGCACAGCGGCGGTGGTGTTGGCCGTCGCCGTGCAGCCATCCATGACCGCGGGGGGCGGCGATGATCGATCTGCAAAATCTGCTGGGCCAGGGCAATCCGCCGCTGGTCGGCATCGATATCAGCACCTCCGGCGTGCGCCTGGTGGAACTGGCGCCGGCCGGCAAGGATGGCATCCGGCTGGAACGTTACGCGGCCGAACCGTTGCCGCGCGGCGCCGTGGTGGACGGCAATATCGAGAATATGGACCAGGTGGTGGACGCGGTGCGCCGCGTCTGGAAGAAGAGCGGCACCCGCGCCAGGCATGTGGCGCTGGGCATGCCACCGGCGTCCGTGATCACCAAGAAAATCATCCTGCCTGCCGGCCTGTCGGAAGACCAGCTCGAAGTGCAGGTGGAATCGGAGGCGAGCCAGTACATCCCGTTCGCGCTGGACGAAGTGAGCCTGGACTTCGACGTGATCGGTCCGGCCGCCGGTTCGCCCGACGATATCGAAGTCATGCTGGCCGCCTCGCGCCGCGAAAAGGTGGAGGACCGGGTCGCGATCGCCGAGGCCTCCGGCCTCAAGGCGCTGGTGATGGACATCGAATCGTATGCGGCGCGCGCCGCGCTGGACCGCGTGATGGCCTTGCAGCCCGACGCCGGCGCCGGCCAGGTGGTGGCGCTGTTCCAGATCGGCGCCCAGGCCACCCACATTTCCGTGCTGCTCGACGGCGCCACCATCTACGAGCGCGAACAGGCCTTCGGCGGCAACACGCTGACCCAGGATATCGTGCGCGCCTATGGCATGGCATGGGACGAGGCCGAGGCGCGCAAGAAAACCGGCGACCTGCCCGACAACTACCATGACGATTTGCTGGTCCCGTTCCTGGAAAGCGCCGCGCTGGAAGTGACGCGCGCGATCCAGTTCTTCTTCACGTCCACGCCCTACACCAAGGTCGACCAGCTGTACCTGGCCGGCGGCTGCGCGCTGATCCCCGGCCTGCTGGACCTGGTGGCCAGCCGCACCAAGATTTCCAGCGCCGTGGTGTCGCCATTCAAGGGCATGACGCTGGCGCCGTCCGTGCGTGAATCGCAGCTGCGCACCGACGCGCCTGCCTACCTGGTCGCCTGCGGCCTGGCCTTGCGGAGGTTTGGCTGATGATACGGATTAATCTGCTGCCTCACCGCGAGGAAAAGCGCAAACAGAAGAAGGCCGCCTTCTTCGCCTTGCTGGGGCTGGGCGCCATCGCCGGCGCCGCCATCGTGTTGCTGGTGGGCGCTTACAACGCGCGCCGCATCTCGATCCAGAACGAACGCAACCAGGTGATCAAGGCCGCCATTGTCTCGCTCGACAAGAAGATCGCCGAGATCGCCACCCTCAAGCAGGAAATCGAGGCGCTCAAGGCGCGCCAGCAGGCAGTGGAGGATTTGCAGGGCGACCGCAACCAGCCGGTCTACCTGATGGACGAACTGGTCAAGCAGACCCCGGCCGGGGTCTACCTGAAGGCGTTCAAGCAGGAAGGGCAGAAAGTGTCCGTCAACGGTTACGCCCAGTCGCAGGAGCGGGTGTCCGAACTGCTGCGCAACCTGGCCGGCGCCTCGCCCTGGCTGGAGCGGCCCGACCTGATCGAAGTGCGCTCGACCGGCCTGGGCCAGGGCAAGACGGCCAAGAAGGTGGTCGAATTCAATCTCACCGTCAACATCAAGCGTCCACGCGACAAGGACCAGCCCGAGGCGGGCGCCAAGCCGGGCAATAAACCGGGCAGCAACCCCGCGGGCGCCAAGCCGGCCGGCAACCCAGCCGCTGCCAATCCGGCCCTCACCGCAGGCGCGCCGGCGACCGGCCTGCCGCCGGCCAAGCCTTGAGAACACAGGAACCGACATGGCCGATCTGAAATTAATGGGAGAGTCGCTGGCGGCGCAGTTTCGCGGCCTGAACGACCGGCATCCGGGCCAGTGGCCGCTGGCGCCGCGCCTGCTGTGCGCGCTGGGCGTGCTGGCTGGCGTGGTGGCGCTCGGTTATTTCGCCTACTGGGACAGCCAGTTCGAGGAGCAGGACGCCGGCGCCCAGACCGAACTGAAGCTGCGTGACGAATACCGCTTCAAGGCCGGACAGGCCGTCAACCTGGATGCCTTGCGCGCGCAGAAGGTGCAGGTCGACCAATACGTGGAGCGGCTGCAGAAGCAGTTGCCGAGCAAGGCGGAAATGGCGGCCCTGCTGTCGGACATCAACCAGGCCGGCCTCGGGCGCGGCTTGCAGTTCGAGCTGTTCAAGCCGGGCCAGGTGGTGGTCAAGGATTATTACGCCGAGCTGCCGATCGACATCAAGGTCACCGGCAATTACCACGACATCGGCGCGTTCACGGGCGACATGGCCAACCTGCCGCGCATCGTCACGCTCAACAACATGGCCATCACGGCCGGCAAGGATGGCGGTCTGACGCTGGACGCCGTGGCCAAGACCTTCCGCTACCTCGATCCGGAAGAAGTGGCGGCCCAGCGCAAGGCCATGGCCGAGAAGAAAAAGGCGGCGAAGAAATGAACACTGAGCTCTCCACATCGCGCGCCGTGCTGGCGGCGCTGGGCGCCGCGCTGGCGCTGGCTGGCTGCGGCAACAGCGATGAGCAGGAAGTGCGGCAATGGATGAAGGAAGTGGACGCGCAGGCGCGCGTGGCCGTGCCGCCGCTGACGCCGCCAAAGACCTTCATCCCGTTCGCCTACGCATCCAACGACGCCATCGACCCGTTCAATCCCAACAAGCTGCTGGTGGAGCTGGCCAAGGCCGCCAACCGCGGCGGCGGCGTGCGGCCCGACCTGGAGCGCCGCAAGGAGTTGCTTGAAAGCTTCCCGCTCGACACCGTGAAAATGGTCGGCACGCTGCAAAAGGGCGGGGTGATCTACGCCTTGCTGCAGATCGACCGTTCGGTGTACCAGGTCAGGCCCGGCCAGCATGTGGGCCAGAATTTCGGCCTGATCACGGGCGTGACGGAAGGCGCCGTCAATATCAAGGAAATTGTCCAGGATGCGACCGGCGACTGGGTCGAACGCATGTCCAAGTTGGAGCTGCAGGAAAGCAAGGAGACCACCAAATGAGCCCATTCCTTCCCACCCTGGCCGCGCGCGCGCGCCACGCCGGCCTGATGCTGGCGCTGGCGCTGGCTTGCGGGGCTGGCTGGCCCGGCGCCGTGCTGGCCCAGCCGGTGGCCCCGGCCACGGCCGCCGCCGCCAACGCCATCGAGTCGGTCACCGCCAACCAGCAGGGCGCCAACGTGATCGTCAAGATCGCGCTGCGCAACGCGCCCGACAAGCTGCCGATCGGCTTCGCCATCACCAACCCGCCCCGCATCGCGCTCGACTTCGGCGCCACCAGCAACGCCACCGGCAAGACCACCCAGGAAATGAACCTCGGTGACCTGCACAGCGTGAACGTGGTGCAGGCCGGCGAGCGCTCGCGCCTGGTGTTCAACCTCAAGCGCAGCCTGAACTACGCCACCGCCATCGATGGCAACGCCATCATCCTCACCATCGACGGCTCCGGCGGTGTGGCCACGGCGGTCGACGCCAGCGGCTTGCCGGTGGCGCCGGCGAAAGGCGCGGCCACCCCGGCGGCGCCGGCTGGCCGTCAAATGCTGCGCGACCTGGACTTCCGCCGCGGCGCCAACGGCGAAGGCCGGGTGGTGGTCGACCTGCCCAACAGCCAGGTGGCTGTCGACGTGCGCCAGGTGGCCACCGGGGTGGTGGTCGATTTCCTCAAGACGGGCTTGCCCGAAACCTTGCGCCGCCGGCTCGACGTGGGCGACTACGGCACTCCCGTGCACCTGATCACCACCGTGCCCCAGGGCGAGAACACGCGCATGACGATCGCCGCGCGCGGCCTGTGGGAACAGTCCGTGTACCAGAGCGAGACGCAGCTGGTGATCGACGTCAAGCCGATCAAGGAAGACCCCAACAAGCTGACCCAGGGCACCCAGGGCTACCGTGGCGAGAAGCTGTCGTTCAACTTCCAGAACGTGGAGGTGCGGGCCGCGCTGCAGGCCATCGCCGACATCTCGGGCCTGAACATCATCACCAGCGACAGCGTGTCGGGCAACCTGACCTTGCGCCTGAAGGAAGTGCCATGGGACCAGGCGCTTGACGTGGTGCTGCAGGCCAAGGGGCTGGACATGCGCAAGAATGGCAGCGTGCTGTGGATCGCGCCCAAGGATGAACTGCTGACCAAGGAAAAGCTGGAACTGGAACAGAAGGCCCAGATCGCCGACCTGGAGCCGCTCAAGTCCGAGATCTTCCAGCTCAACTACCAGAAGGCCGAGGCGTTCAAGACCGTGTTCGGCCTGGACGGCGGCGCCGGCGGCGACAAGAACCGCATGCTGTCCAAGCGCGGCAGCGCCATCATCGAGCCGCGCACCAACCAGCTGTTCGTGACCGATATCGCCTCCAAGCTCGACGACATCCGCAAGCTGATCGCCAAGACCGACGTCGCCACCAAGCAGGTACTGATCGAGGCCCGCATCGTCGAGGCCAGCGACACCTTCACCCGCAACCTGGGCGCCAAGCTCGGTTTCGCCGACCTGCGCACGCTGCGCGGCGGCGACTCGGGCTACCAGATCGGCAACAGCAACACCCGCGTCGCCATCGGCGGCAACATCACGGGCGTGGGCCAGGTGACCGGCCAGACCCCGGACAAGGGCGACGGCTTCACCAACAGCCAGATGATCAACCTGCCGGCCGCCCCCATCAACGGCGTGGCCACCGGCAACCTGGCCATCAGCCTGTTCTCGTCGGCCGCCAACCGCTTCCTGAACCTGGAACTGTCGGCGCTGGAGGCCGATGGCACCGGCAAGATCATTTCCAGCCCGCGCGTGATCACGGCCGACAAGGCGGTGGCCCTGATCGAGCAGGGCATCGAGCTGCCCTACCAGGTGGCCACCAGCAGCGGCGCCACCTCGATCGTGTTCCGCAAGGCCAACCTGCGGCTGGAAGTGACGCCGCAGATCACGCCCGACGGCAACGTGGTGGTGGACGTGGATGTCAACAAGGACAGCGTGGGCCAGGAAACCCGGGCCGGCTTCGCCATCGACACCAAGCACGTCAAGACCCAGGTCATGGTGGAGAATGGCGGCACGGTGGTGCTGGGCGGCATCTACCAGCAAGTCGAGCGCAAGGAGGTCAGCAAGGTGCCGTTGCTGGGCGACGTGCCGGTGCTCGGTTATCTGTTCCGTACCACGGGCCGCACCAATGACAAGACCGAATTGTTGGTATTTATTACGCCGAAGATTGTCGCCGAGCGGCTCTCGACGCGATAATGGCAACGTTGCGCTGTAAACAAGGGTAATACGATGATCACTACGGAAAAGAGCGTCATGAAAAAATTCACCGGTTGGCTGGCGCTGCTCGCCTGCTCCACGCTGCTGGCCGCCTGCGGCGGTGGCGGCGGTTCGCCCGGCACCAACAGCAATGGCGTGGCGCCGTCCAAGGCCGCCACCGTGCTGCTGATCGCCAGTGCCAGCACCATCGATTCGTCCGGCATCGATGGCACGGAAGTGACGCTGACGGCCATCGTCAAGGATGCCAACAGCAACGTGCTGCCCGGCGAGACGGTCAATTTCTCGGCCGATTCGGGCAACATCACCAACACGGTGCGCCAGACCAATTCCAGCGGCGCCGTGGTGGAGAAACTCAATACCAAGGGCAATAGCACGCCGCGCGTGATCACCATCACGGCCAGCGCCGGCAACGCCACCTCCGCCCCCATCAAGGTGACCGTGGTGGCCGCCACCCCGACCCTGGTGCTGACGGCCGATTCGGGCGTGCTGCAGTCGGCTGGCGCCGCCGGCAACGAAGTGAACCTGACGGCCCTGGTCAAGGATGCCAACAATTCCATCATGCCCGGCGTGAAGGTGGACCTGTCGGCCGACTCGGGCAGCCTGACGCTGACCAACCGCATCACGGATGCCAACGGCAAGGTGACCGAGAAACTGAGCACGGGCGGCGACCCGACCTCGCGCACCATCACCGTCACGGCCCGCACGCCGGGCGCGAAGGATGTCACGGCCGTGGTCAGCGTGGTCGGCAACAAGCTGGTCATCAACAACAGCAGCAGCGTGAAAGTGGGCGCCAGCACCGACGTCACCGTCAAGCTGGTCGATTCGGCCGGCAACGCGCTGGCAGGCCGCGCCGTCACGTTCAGCTCGGGCGCCAACGCGCTGAGCGTCAAGGGCGGCGGGGCCGCCGTCACCAACACGGCCGGCCAGCTGGTGCTGAGCTACTCGGCCATGACGGCCGGCGCCGACACCATCGTCGTCAAGGCCATGGGCGAGACGGCCAGCTCCAGCATCAACGTCAGCTCGTCCAACTTCAACGTGGCGGCCGTGGACGGCTCGGGCAATCCCATCGCCAGCGCCAACACCAACACCTGCCAGATCGTGGCCATCCATTACGATGTGAATGGCGTGCCGCAGGCCGGTTCGGTGGCACTGAGCGCCTCGCGCGGCACCATCTACAGCGACGCCGGCTGCACCAGCGCCTCGAACGCGCCGCTGACCCTGGTCAACGGCAACGCCACCGGCTACGTGTCCGCGTCCAGCCCCGGCGTGGCCACCCTGACGGCCAACGCGGGCGGCGTGACGGTGCAAGGGACGCTGGAATTCCTGGCGCCGCTGACGGCCAGCGCCACCATCAGCGTGCAGGCCGATCCGGCCGTGGTGGGCGCCAACCTGCCCGGCAGCACCGTGCAGCAGACCACCTTGCGCGCCATCGTGCGCGACGGCACGGCCGCCAACAACCTGGTCAAGAATGCCCAGGTGGCATTCTCCATCGTGACCGACCCCAGCGGCGGCAGCCTGACCCAGCCGTCCGTGGTCACCACGGCCAGCGACGGTTCCGCCTCCGTCAGCTATATCGCCGGCACGGCCGACACCAAGCTCGACGGCGTGACCGTCATGGCCCAGCTGCAAGGCGCGTCCACGGCCAGCGCCCTGGTCAACCTGACGGTGGCCAAGAAGTCGCTGTTCATTGGCGCCGGCACGGGCGCCACGATCGGTACGCCGAACTCGGCCACTTACCAGCTCGACTACGCCGTGTTCGTCACCGACGCGACCGGCAACGCCGTGCCGGGCGTGAACATCACCGGTTCCGTGCGCCCCCGCAACTACTACAAGGGCCAGCTGTACTTCCAGGGCCTGCAAGGGCCGTGGGCCGTCAGCACCGACGTGGACAAGATTCCGACCACCTGCCTGAACGAGGACACCAACAGCGACGGTATCCTGGAGACGGGCGAGGACGTCAACGGTAACGGCCGCCTCGATCCGGGCATCACGATCACCGTGACCTCCAGCGGCACCACGGACGCCAATGGCCAGGCCATCGTCTCGCTGATCTACCCGCGCGACCGCGCCAACTGGCTGGACGTGGACCTGACCATCCGCGGCCAGGTGTCGGGCACCGAGGCGCGTTATGTCGGCTATGTCAGATTGCCGGGCCTGAGCACGGATTACACTTCCGTCACGACCTCGCCGCCTGGCCGCTACAGCCCTTATGGCACCGTGCGCACCGGCGACACCTACAACGGAGCGTTAGTGGCCAATGGCTGCACGATTCCAAACTAAGTACGGAAGTTCATGCAAAATGTGTTTTTAGTAGGGCTGATGGGTGCGGGCAAGACGACGATAGGCCGCATCCTCGCCCGCAAGCTGGGCTTGAAGTTCATCGACTCGGACCACGAGATCGAAGCCCGCACGGGCGCCTCCATCCCCTGGATCTTCGAGATCGAAGGCGAGCAGAGTTTCCGCCGCCGCGAGGCGGAGGTGATCCGCGAGCTCACGGCCCAGCAGGGCATCGTGCTGGCCACCGGCGGCGGCGCCATCCTCAATCCCGACAGCCGCGCCTACCTGAAGGCGCGCGGCACCGTGATCTACCTGCGCGCCAGCGTCAACAGCATCCTGGCCCGCACCGCCCACGACAAGAACCGGCCCCTGCTGCAGACGGCCGATCCGCGCAGAAAGCTGGAAGAATTGATGGCCTTGCGCGACCCGCTGTACCAGGAAGTGGCGCACATGGTGATCGATACGGGCCGACCTAACGTACAATCGATGGTTCAGACCATTTTGACCGAGCTGGAAGGCCAGGCATGCCAGGCCGCGCCGGATTGCGTCACACAAGCCGAGCCATCGATGAGCGAACAAACCACCATCCTGTTAAACGTAGACCTGGGCGAGCGCAGCTATCCCATAGCGATCGGTCCCCAATTGCTGCACGACGGCGCGCTGCTGGCGCGCCACGTGGGCGGCCGCAAAGTGGCCATCGTCACCAACACCACCATCGCGCCGCTGTACCTGGCGCGGCTGGAAGAACAATTGCGCGCGGCCGGCAAGGACGTCAGCTCCATCGTGCTGCCGGACGGCGAGGAGCACAAGAACTGGGCCAGCCTGATGCACATCTTCGACACGCTGCTGGCCAACAAGGCCGACCGCAAGACCACGCTGGTGGCCCTGGGTGGCGGCGTGATCGGCGACCTGACCGGCTACGCGGCGGCCAGCTACATGCGCGGCATCGACTTCATCCAGGTGCCCACCACCTTGCTGTCGCAGGTCGATTCGTCCGTGGGCGGCAAGACCGGCATCAATCACCCGCTGGGCAAGAACATGATCGGTGCGTTCTACCAGCCGCGCGCCGTGATCGCCGACACGGCCACGCTGGAAACGCTGCCCGACCGCGAGCTGTCGGCCGGCCTGGCCGAAGTGATCAAGTACGGCGCCATCATCGACGCCCCGTTCTTCGACTGGATCGAAGCCAACATCGCCAAGCTGGTGGCGCGCGACAAGGCCGCGCTGGCCTACGCCATCGCCCGCTCGTGCGAGATCAAGGCCGACGTGGTGCGCCAGGATGAACGCGAGGGCGGCCTGCGCGCCATCCTCAATTTCGGCCACACCTTCGGCCACGCGATCGAAGCGGGCATGGGTTACGGCCAGTGGCTGCACGGCGAGGCCGTCGGCTGCGGCATGGTGATGGCGGCCGACCTGTCGCACCGCATGGGGCTGGTGGACGCGGCCACCGTGGAACGCGTGCGCGCGCTGGTGGCGGCGGCCGGCCTGCCGGTCAAGGCGCCCGACCTGGGCGTGGCGCGCTGGCTGGAACTGATGGAAGTGGACAAGAAGAACGAGGGCGGCGCCATCAAGTTCATCCTGCTCAAGCCGCTGGGCGCGCCCAGCATCACCAACGCGCCGCAAGAATTGCTGCTGGCCACGCTGGCGGCCTGCGTGCAGTGATGCATCCGGAAGCGCACCTGGCCCCGTACGCCGCCCACAGCGAGGGCGGGGTGGGACGGCGCTATCCGGAAACGGCGCATGCGTCGCGCAGCCAGTTCCAGCGCGACCGCGACCGCATCATCCACAGCTCGGCCTTCCGCCGGCTTGAATACAAGACCCAGGTCTTCCTCAACCACGAGGGCGACCTGTTCCGCACCCGCCTGACCCACAGCCTGGAGGTGGCCCAGATCGGCCGCTCGCTGGCGCGCAACCTGCGCCTGAACGAGGACCTGGTGGAAGCGATCTCGCTGGCCCATGACCTGGGCCACACGCCGTTCGGCCACGTGGGCCAGGACGTGCTCAACGAATGCATGAAGGACCACGGCGGCTTCGAGCACAACCTGCAAAGCCTGCGCGTGGTCGATGAGCTGGAAGAACATTACGGCGCCTTCGATGGCCTGAACCTGATGTTCGAGACGCGCGAGGGCATCCTCAAGCACTGCTCGCTCGCCAACGCCCGCTTGCTGGGGCCGGTGGCCGAACGCTTCATCAAGCGCAGCCAGCCTTCACTGGAAGCGCAGCTGACCAACCTGGCCGACGAAATCGCCTACAACAGCCACGATATCGACGATGGCTTGCGCTCGGGCCTGATCACCATAGCGCAGCTGGAACAAGTCGATTTCTTTGCCCGTTTGTGGCGCGATGTGCAGGCCACGTATCCGGGCCTGTCCGGCCGGCGCGCGATCTACGAAACCTTGCGCCGTTTGATCACGGCGCTGGCCGACGACCTGATCGCCACCTCGGGCCAGTTGCTGGCCGACGCGGCGCCGGCCGATATCGAGGCCGTGCGTGCCAGTCCGCCGCTGATCCGTTTTTCCGACGGCATGCGCAAGGATGCCACCGAGCTCAAACGTTTTTTGCGCGCCAATCTGTACCAGCATTACCAGGTCAACCGCATGCGCGTGAAGGCCAGCCGCATCGTGCGCGAACTGTTCGAAGCCTTCATGGCTGAACCGGTGCTGCTGCCGCCCGATTACCAGGACCAGTCGGGCGATCCCGACAAGCGCGCCCGCAAGATCGCCGACTACATCGCCGGCATGACGGACCGCTACGC
>DATFBD010000034.1:0-52058 GCA_035254005.1 Burkholderiaceae bacterium
TACGAAGAAGATCACCAAGGCGATGGAAATGGTCGCCGCATCGAAAATGCGCAAGGCGCAGGATCGTATGCGCGCCGCCCGTCCCTACAGTGACAAGATTCGTAATATCGCCGCCAATCTGGCTTCCGCCAATCCGGAATACACGCACCCGTTCCTCGCTGAAGAGCAGAGCACGGCGGCGAAGGCAGTCGGTTTCATCATCGTCACGACCGACAAGGGTCTGTGCGGTGGCCTGAACACCAACGTGCTGCGCCTGGTGACGTCGAAGACGCGCGAGCTGGAAACGGCTGGCAACAAGATTGCTGCGGTAGCTATCGGTAACAAGGGTTTGGGGTTTTTGAATCGCGTAGGCGTTCCTGTGGTGGCCCAGGCTACCCAGATCGGCGACACGCCGCACCTGGACAAGCTGATCGGACCTGTGAAGGTCATGCTCGAGCAGTTCCAGAACGGCCAGCTCGACGCCGTCTACCTGTGCTACACCAAGTTCATTAACACGATGAAGCAGGAACCGATGGTGGAGCAGCTGCTGCCCCTGCCAGCGGGCAAGAAGCAAGGCGACAAAGGTAACCATTCGTGGGATTACATTTACGAGCCTGACGCTGCGACCGTGATCGATGAACTGCTGGAGCGCTACGTGGAAGCGCTGGTGTACCAGGCGGTGGCGGAAAACCTGGCGTCCGAGCAATCGGCGCGTATGGTGGCGATGAAGGCGGCCAGCGACAACGCCGGCAATGTGATCGGCGAACTGAAGCTGATCTACAACAAGACGCGCCAAGCTGCGATTACCAAAGAACTCTCTGAAATCGTTGCCGGTGCGGCGGCGGTTTAAATACGAATTTAACTATATTTGAAGGAACGAACATGGCTGATGGCAAAATCGTTCAGTGTATCGGCGCTGTGGTGGACGTTGAGTTTCCCCGCAACGCGATGCCCAAGGTATTCGATGCCTTGAAAATGGAAGGCTCCGAGCTGACCCTGGAAGTTCAACAACAGCTGGGCGACGGCGTGGTCCGTACCATTGCTCTGGGTTCGTCGGACGGTCTGCGTCGCGGCATGACCATTCAGAACACCGGCAAGCCGATCATGGTGCCGGTGGGTAAAGCTACCCTGGGCCGCATCATGGACGTGCTGGGTAACCCGATCGACGAATGCGGCCCGGTCGCGCACGACCAGATCGCTTCGATCCACCGCACCCCGCCTGCCTACGACGAACTGTCGCCATCGCAGGATCTGCTGGAAACCGGCATCAAGGTGATCGACCTGGTGTGCCCGTTCGCCAAAGGCGGTAAAGTGGGTCTGTTCGGCGGTGCAGGTGTGGGCAAGACCGTGAACATGATGGAACTGATCAACAACATCGCTAAAGCGCACTCGGGTCTGTCCGTGTTCGCCGGTGTCGGTGAGCGTACCCGTGAAGGTAACGACTTCTACCACGAGATGGCTGACGCCAAAGTGGTGGACCTGGAAAACCCCGCCAACTCGAAAGTGGCGATGGTGTACGGCCAGATGAACGAACCACCAGGCAACCGTCTGCGCGTGGCGCTGACCGGCCTGACCATCGCGGAATCGTTCCGTGACGAAGGCAAGGACGTGCTGTTCTTCGTCGACAACATCTACCGCTTCACGCTGGCCGGTACCGAAGTGTCGGCACTGCTGGGCCGTATGCCTTCCGCCGTGGGTTACCAGCCTACCCTGGCCGAAGAAATGGGCCGCCTGCAAGAGCGTATCACCTCGACCAAGACCGGTTCGATCACCTCGATCCAGGCCGTGTACGTCCCTGCGGATGACTTGACCGACCCGTCGCCAGCGACCACCTTCGGTCACCTGGATTCGACCGTCGTGCTGTCGCGTGACATCGCCTCGCTGGGTATCTACCCTGCCGTGGACCCACTGGACTCGACTTCGCGCCAGCTGGACCCGCTGGTCGTCGGCCAGGACCACTACGACACCGCCCGCGCCGTGCAAGGCACGCTGCAGCGCTACAAGGAACTGCGTGACATTATCGCGATTCTGGGTATGGACGAACTGGCACCGGAAGACAAGCTGCTGGTGGCCCGCGCCCGTAAGATGCAGCGTTTCCTGTCGCAGCCATTCCACGTTGCTGAAGTGTTTACCGGTTCCCCAGGTAAATACGTTTCGCTGAAGGACACGATCAAGGGCTTCAAGATGATCGCTTCCGGCGAACTCGATCACCTGCCAGAACAAGCGTTCTACATGGTCGGCACGATCGAAGAAGCCATCGAAAAAGCCAAGAAGCTCAACTAATCATTGAGTCTGGCGCGGCGCCGCCCCCGGGCGGCGCCGCTTCAACCCGACAGGACACACATGGCAAACACTATTCACGTTGACGTGGTTTCCGCCGAAGAGCAGATCTTCTCCGGTGAAGCCGAATTCGTCGCGTTGCCGGGCGAACAGGGCGAGCTGGGTATCTATCCCAAGCACACGCCGCTGATCACCCGCATCCGTCCGGGCGCGGTGCGCATCCAGGTACCAGGTCAAGCTGAGGAAGAATTTGTCTTCGTCGCTGGCGGCCTGCTGGAAGTGCAGCCGAACGCCGTGACGGTGCTGGCCGACACCGCGATCCGTGGTCACGATCTGGACGAAGCGAAAGCGACGGCCGCCAAGAAGCTGGCCGAGGAAGCACTGGCCAACAACACCGGCGCCATCGACTATGCCAAGGCGCAAGCCGAACTGGCAAGCGCGATCGGCCAGCTGGCCGCCATCGCCAAGCTGCGCGCGAAGCACTAAGCGTCGTCACGCGGCACACAAGAAAGGCAGCTTCGGCTGCCTTTTTTTTCGTCTGCGCTGCGCAATAGGGGCGCACAGAAAAGCACCGTGCGTGAGACGCGGTGTAATGTTGCTGATATTATAAGCTCCTTATCTCACCCGATACGGAGATCGCCATGTCACGCCATGTCACGCTGTTTCACGCTCCCCAGTCGCGTTCGACCGGCACCTTGGTGCTGCTGCATGAACTGAAGGCCGATTACACGCTTCACGTACTGAACATGAAGGCGGGCGAGCAGCGCCAGCCGGAATACCTGGCCGTTAATCCCATGGGCAAGGTGCCGGCCGTGCTGCACGATGGCGCGCTGGTGACCGAGCAGGTGGCCGTCTACCTGTACCTGGCCGACCTGTATCCGGAAGCGGGACTGGCGCCGGCCATCGGTGACCCGTTGCGTGGACCCTACCTGCGCTGGATAGCCTTCTATGGTTCCAGCTTCGAGCCAGCCCTGTGCGACCGCGCCATGAAGCATGCGCCCACGCCGCCGTCCATGTGCCCGTGGGGCGACTGGGACACCATGCTCAAGACCATCACCGACCAGATGGAAAAAGGGCCTTATCTGCTGGGCGAGAAGTTCACGGCGGCCGATGTCCTGTGGGGGACGGCGTTGACATGGATCACGGCCTTCGGCCTGATTCCGAAGACACCTGCCATCGCCGCGTATATCGAGCGTATCCAGGCGCGTCCGGCCTACATCGCCGCCAACGCCAAGGATGCGGAACTGGTGGCGGCCCAGAACCTGCCCGCCTGAGTGATGGACCCGGCGCCGGGCTTACGCCGCCGGTGCCGCACGGTTGATGGTATGACGCGTACGTGATTGAGGTTGCAAGGCCTCTGTGATGATAGCGAGCGCTAACTCCGGTTGCGCCTTGCCACACATGAAGATGTCGGCCGCGGCGAAACCCGCCTCCGGCCAGGTGTGGATGGAGATGTGGGATTCGGCCAGCAGCACCACCCCCGTCACGCCCAGTCCCGCGCCAAAACCATGGAAATGGCTGTGCAGAACGCGCGCGCCGGCCGCCGCCGCCGCCGCGCGCAGCAGCTGTTCGATGCGGCCACAATCGCTGAGCTTGTCCGCCTCGATGCCGCCCAAGTCGGCCAGCAGGTGGGTGCCCGCCGCCTGATGCGGCACTGGCGCGGACCGGTGGGGCTGCTCGCTGGCTTGCATAGTCATTTGTGGCCACCTCCGCCGGAGCCGCCACCAAAGCTGCCGCCGCCACCACCCGTGTGGGAACTCCAGCTGCTGCCGCCGCCGTAGTTGCTGCCGCTGAAGCCGCGCATCCATGTCGAGCACGAGGTGAACATGGTGACGACCAGGGCGTAGATGACGTATTTGCTCATGCGTTTGCTTCGCTTGGTTATTTCTTGCTGTCGTCGTAGGAGTCGAGGAAGACGGCTGGCAGGTACAGTGCCAGCGCGCCCAGCGCGCTCAAGGCCCAGGTACGGGAAAAGTTGGCCAGCAGTGGCACGGCGTTCATCGCCAGCATGACCATGATGAATTTCTTGGCCACGCTCTGGTAGCGCTGGTGCTGGAATGGAACCCCCGGCGTGGGCGCGCGGCCGTGGAACTGCGCGCCGAACCAGGCCCGCAACTGATCCACTGGCACGGGCGTGGAACGCGACCACGTCATTTCCGCATCTGTCGTTTCCGCCGCCAGCCGTACCTGGCCGCTTTCGAATTCGGCCACGTGGCACTGGTCGCCGACCTGCACCCGCCAGTTGAAGGCACCAGCCGCGAACGTGACGCGGGCGCCATATTCGTACAGCTTGCGGAACGGCGACTTATCCACCATCACATCCTGCCCGGACGGGCCGCCGAACTGCGGCCACTCGGGCATCACGTTGGCGCGCCACCAGCCTTCATCGGTTTCCACCAGCCAGGAGAAACCGGCACGCGGCGCATACAGCAGGTATTCGGTCCACTGATTGCCCTCGTCGTCGGCGCGCTTCATGACACCGATGGCGGTGTAATCCTGATTGTTGAGTTTGGCCTGCGCGCCCAGTTCCAGCGTGGTGGCGACGGTGGCCACGCGTTCGCCAGCCGCCAGCACTTGCGCCTTGGGACTGGCGGCATCCACCTGCGCCTGGCAGGCGGGACAGACCAGGTGGGCCGTCATGCCGGGCAGGTACTTGATCGGGCTGCCGCAGGATGGGCAGTCGAGCGCGTCGAGCTTGCCCCGGTAGCGGCCGGCGCTGCGCTGGATCTGGTCGTCGTCGCGCAGCAGCTGGCATTGCAGGCTTTCCAGCGTGACGGCCAGGCCGGTGTAGACGACGGGGCGGGGGCCGTCCGAATAATCGAGCGTGAGGAAGGTGGCGCCACGGCGCAAGTCGGCCACCTTCGCTTGCCAGCCCTGGCCCACCTTGAACGGCAATTCGCCCTGGCCGCCGATGCAGTCGGTCGTGCGGATCTCGGCCGCCGTGTAGTATTCGCCGGCTATCGGTACATTGCGTCCCGGCGCCAGCTGTTCGAAGGCGGGCAGGGGGCCGTCCACCTGGCGCTCGGTGGTGATGGTGTACATGCCGGACGAATCGCCCAGCCAGGCCGTGGCGCCGTCGTCGTACAGCAGATACCATTCGTTCCACAGGCCGGCATCGTACTTGAGTTGGATGCGGCCCACCACGGTGAAGTGGCGCCCGCCCAGCACGCCGGCCGTGCCGATCTGGATCGGCGAGTAATCCTCCAGCACGGACGACATCTTGCCCAGGTCCTTGACGGCGTCGGCGTCCTTGAGCACGCTCGTGCCGCAGTACTCGCACACGGCCATCACGGAGGCGTGCGAGCGGAACTTGACCTCCGCCCCGCAGCTGGGACAGGAAACGATTTGCATGTAGTCGGCTTAGCCTATCAGTTTCTTGAGCAGTTCGGCCTTGGTGCTGTCGTAGTCGGCGGCCGAAATCAAGCCTTTGTCGAGCAGGCCCTTGAGCTTTTCCAGCCGCGCTTCGATGCTGTCTTCTGCCGGTGCGGCCGCTGCCGCCGGTGCCGCCGCCGGCGCGGCGGCAGGTATGGGCTGGGGCGCCAGCGATGCGCCCAAGGCCTGGCCTATGGTCTGGCCCACGGTCAGCCCCGCGCCCAGGCCGGCGCCGATGCCGGCCATGCCGCCTTCGTTCTGGGCCGCCAGCGGGATGGCACTGGCCACCTGGTACTTGGTGTAGCCGGCCATCTTGTCGGCGCTCATGCCGCCCTTCATGCCGGCCGAGATGCGCTCGTCCAGCGCCGCCTGCAGTTCTTCCGGCAGGCTGACGGAGGCGACGTTGAATTCATCAAGCCCGATGCCGTAGCGGGCGAAGGCCGTGGCCAGGTCGCCTTTGACCTGCTGCGCCATCAGCGCCTGGTTGGCCGCCATGTCGAGGAAGGGCACGTTGGCGCCGCCCAGCGAGCTGGCCATGGTCGCCATCAGGATGCCGCGCAGCTGATCCTCCACCTGCTCGCGCGTGTAGCTGTCGCGCGTGCCGCTGATCTCCTTGAAGAACAGGCGCGGATCGGCCACCCGGTACGAATACATGCCGAAGGCGCGCACGCGGATCATGTCGAAATCCTTGTCGCGGATGGTGATCGCCTGCGGCGTGCCCCATTTGCGGCCGGTCTGCACGCGGGTACTGAAGAAGTACACGTCCGATTTGAACGGGGAGGCGAACAGCTTGTCCCAGTTTTTCAGGTTGGTCAGCAGCGGCAGGGTTTGCGTGGTGAGCTTGTAGGTGCCGGGGCCGAACACGTCGGCCACCTGGCCTTCGTTGACGAATATCGCCATCTGCGATTCGCGCACGATCAGCACGCCGCCGTTCTGGATTTCGAAGTCCTGCATCGGGTAGCGCCACGACAGCACGCCGTCCAGGTCCTCGTTCCACTGCAGTACGTCGATAAACTGCTTCTTGATAAAGCTGCCGATGCCCATGATGGAGTCCTTCGCAAAAATTAGGAAATGCACGCGCCGTTGATCACGCCGATGGACAGCGAAATCGCGCCCAGCAAGCCGCCGAAGGCGCCGTTGTTGGCCTCGATGTGGTCCTTGGACATGCGCAGCAGCCGGGTGGTGACGGCGTAGGCCAGCATCTGCACTACCATGGCGCCGAACGCCCAGGCGAAAAATTCGCGGTAGTCCGCCGTGTGCAGCAGGGCCGAGCCGATGGTGGCGGAAAAGCCCAGCAGCGTGCCGCCCAGCGACAGGGCGGCCGCATGGTTGCCCTGGCGGATCAGCAGCACTTCGTCAAATGGCGTCATGCGGGTGTAGGCCGCGAAGAACGCGGCCAGCAGTGTGGCGGCCAGCACCAGGTGAATCAGATAGTTTAGGATGGCGGACACGGCGTACCTTCGGTTAAAGTGGTTAACTTGATAACCCAAATCAATCTTAGTGCAAAAGCGCGTCAATGACCAAAAAAATTCTGATTCTTTCCGTTTTTGTGGTCGCTTCCTGCGGCCTGGCGTACGAGTTGATCGCCGGCGCGCTGTCGAGTTACCTGCTGGGTGACTCGATCCTGCAATTCTCCACCATTATCGGCTGTTATTTGTTCGCCATGGGCGTGGGCGCGCATTTTTCCAAATTCGTGCGCGACGACGACGTGCTGGCCCGCTTTGTCGACATCGAACTGGCCGTGGGCCTGATCGGCGGCATGTCGGCCGCCGCGCTGTTCCTCACATTCTCGTGGATGGCGGCGCCGTTCCGCACGCTGCTGTACGTGCTGGTGTTCCTGGTCGGGGCGCTGGTGGGCATGGAGGTGCCGCTGGTGATGCGGGCCCTGAACGCGCGCCAGACGGCGTTCAATGAACTGGTCAGCCGCGTGCTCACCTTCGACTACCTGGGCGCGCTGGCCGTGTCGCTGCTGTTCCCGCTGGTGCTGGCACCGTACCTGGGACTGGTGCGAACGGGGTTCCTGTTCGGGATGCTCAACGTGGGCGTGGCGCTGTGGACCATCGTCACCTTCCGCCATGAGCTGGCCAATCTCGGTGGCCGCGTGCTGCGGGCCAGCGCCGTGATGTGCGTACTGGTGTTCGGCTTCGCGCTGGCCGACCGCATGACCTACTGGGGCGAGCATGGCCTGTTCGGCGACGAAATCGTCTACTCCACCACCACGCCTTACCAGCGCCTTGTGATCACGCGCTGGAAGGACGACCTGCGGCTGTACATCAACGGCAACCTGCAGTTCTCGTCGCGCGACGAGTACCGCTACCACGAGGCGCTGGTGCATCCGGCCCTGCAGGCCTTGCCGTGGGCGCGCCGGGTGCTGGTGCTGGGCGGCGGCGATGGTTTGGCGCTGCGCGAGATCCTGCGCTATCCGAACATCGAGCAGGTCACGCTGGTGGACCTGGACCCGGCCATGACGGGCGCCTTCACCACGCGTCCGGAACTGGTCAAGCTCAATCACGGTTCCTTCAGCGACAAGCGGGTACGGGTGATCAACGCCGACGCGGCCATCTGGCTGCAGCACAACGATGAACTGTTCGACGCGGCTATCGTCGATTTTCCCGACCCGTCCAGCTTTGCGCTGGGCAAACTGTATTCGGTGCCGTTCTACGGCATGGTCAGGCGCCACCTGTCGGCCAATGGCCTGATGGTGGTGCAATCGACGTCGCCGTTCTTCGCGCCGCACGCCTACTGGACGGTGGATGCCACGCTGCGCGAAGTGGGCCTGCGCACCTGGCCGTACCATGCCTACGTGCCCTCGTTCGGCGAGTGGGGCTTCATCCTCGCCTCGCCGCAGCTGGACTTCAAGCCGCCCGCGTCATACCGGCTGCCGATGCGCTACCTGAACGCGGACACCACGCGCGAGATGTTCATCTTCCCACCCGACATGCAGCGCCTGCCGATGGAACCGAACCGCCTCAACACGCAGTCGCTGGTGCGCGAGTTTGAGCACGACTGGCGGCAGGTGATCCGTTGATGGAGCGCCGTTCCTTCCTGCTGTGGGCCGCCGCCAGCGGGCTGGCCGCAGCGGGCAGCGTGGCCGGCTTCCAGCGCTGGCAGGAGATCACGCCCACCGTCCACTATCCGGGCCGCGACGAGGGCCACTTCCTGCGCGACCGGCGCGCGCTGCCGCCGCCGTCCGAAGTGGTGGAGACGGACATCGCCATCTTCGGTTCCGGTATCGGTGGGCTGATGGCTGCCTGGCGCCTGCGCAAGCTGGGCGGCCAGGATGCGCTGATGATCGACGGTCCCCAGCCCTACGGCAACGCGCTCGGCGGCGCCTTCGGCGCGCTGGAATTCCCCACCGGCGCGCACTACCTGCCGTTGCCGTCGCCGGAATCGGCGCACGTGCGCGAACTGCTGGCCGACCTGGGCATCATCGAGCGCGATGCGATGGCCGACAAGCCGTACTACGACGAGCGCACCATCCTGCACGCGCCGGAGGAGCGCTTGCTGTACAACGGCCGCTGGCAGGACGGTTTCATTCCGACGGACGGCGTGCCGCGCTGGGAGCTGGACGAGCACGCGCGCTTTTTCGCGGAGGTGAACCGCTTGCGTCAGCTGCGCGGCGGCGATGGCCGGCGCATCTTCGTGTTCCCCACCGTGCTGTCGTCGGAGGACGCGGAATGGCAGGCGCTCGATGGCTACACGCTCAAGCAGTGGCTGGACCGGAACGGCTATCGTTCGCCGACGCTGCACTGGTACCTGAACTACTGCTGCCGCGACGATTACGGTACGCGCTACGATAAGGTGTCGGCCTGGGCCGGATTGCATTACTACTGCAGCCGCTGGGGCCAGGCCGCCAACGCGGGCAATGGCGCCTGGCTCACGTGGCCGGGCGGGCTGCAACCGCTGGCCAGGGCCATGGGTGAGGCGGCCGCGATCCGCCGCATGCCTGGTACCGCCGTTTCCATCGAGCGCAAGGCTGGCGGCGTGGAGGCCCTGTGCTTCCGGCTCGAAGGCGGGCAGCCGCGCAGCTATCTGGTGCGCTCGCGCAAGGCCATCTGCGCCATGCCGCTGATGGTGGCCGCGCGCGTGGTGCGGGACATGGGCGGCTACGGCTTCGACCCGGCGCGCCACATGCCGCAATACGCGCCGTGGATGGTGGCCAATTTCCTGCTCAAGCGCTTTCCGGACGAGCGGCCGGCGCAGCCGCTGTCGTGGGACAACGTGGTGTACCAGGAACCGGGCCTCGGTTTCGTCGTCTCCACCCATCAGGACATTCGTGTGCGGCCGCCGGAGAAGACCGTGTTCAGCGCCTACGTGGCGCTGTCGGACCGCACGCCGCAGCAGGCGCGCCGCTGGCTCAACACCGCCAGTCCGGAAGAATTGCTGGCGCTGGCCAGCGTGGATCTGAAGACAGCGTATGGCGCCGATTTCGCCTTGTGCGTGGAGCGCGTCGATATCACGCTGCGCGGCCATGCGATGGCGGCGCCGTTGCCGGGTTTTCGCCGCAACGCCGGACTGAAGGCGCTGCGCGAGGCCGATGGCCCCATCCTGTTCGCCCATGCCGACCTGTCGGGCTTTTCCGTGTTCGAGGAAGCGGCGTGGTGGGGCGACCGCGCCGCGCGGCTGGCGGCCCGTTCCGCCTGAGCCGATGCAGACAGGTGGCGTGCTGATCTGTTACGCTAGTTCGACCACGTTGCGCCCACCTGCGCACGACAATGACAGGAGTCCGCCGCCATGCCAGCATCCGCCCGCCAGCGCTTTCGCGCCAATGCCAAACTCAAATTGCGCGAGGAGGATGCGGACGACAGCGCGCTGTCGTGCCGCGCGGCCAATCCCAAATTGAGCAAGGCCAAGGCCAAGGCGCAGGACCAGCGCCACACGGCCAGCCTGATCGAACGCGTGTCGGAATTACAGATGATGCTGTACGCGCAGCGCAAGCAGCAGGTGTTGCTGGTGCTGCAGGGCATGGATACGTCAGGCAAGGATGGCACGGTGCGCACCATGTTCAGCATGATCAACCCCATGGGCATACGGGCCGTGGCGTTCCGCCAGCCGACCGACATCGAACTGGCGCACGATTACCTGTGGCGCGTGCACCAGCAAGTGCCGGTGAAAGGCGAGATCGCCATCTTCAACCGCAGCCATTACGAGGACGTGCTGATCACCAAGGTGCAAGGCTGGATCGACGGGCGCGAATGCCGGCGCCGCTACGCCCAGATCCGCGACTTCGAACGCATGCTGGCGGAGAACGGCACCGTGATCGTCAAGGTGTTCCTGCATATCTCGCGCGAGGAGCAGCGGCAGCGCTTGCAGGAGCGGCTCGATGATCCGAACAAGCAGTGGAAATTCAATCCCACCGACCTGGCCCAGCGCGAGAAGTGGGACGATTACCAGCGCGCCTACGAGCAAGCCATCCGCGCCACGGACGCCGAACATGCGCCGTGGTACGTGGTGCCGGCCAATTCCAAGACCCACCGCAACCTGGTGATCGCCACCATCCTGCTCGAAACGCTGACGGCCATGAAGCTGAATTTCCCCGCGCCCGATCCGGCGCTGACGGCCATCACGGTCGACTAGCGTTTCACTGGCCGCCGGCCACCAGCAAGGGCGGCGCTTCCAGTACGGGCGGCACTTCCAGTACCGGCGGCGATTGCAGCAGCGGCAGCAGGCGGTCGCACAGCAGGCGGAATTGCTCGCCGTCGCGCGCGCGCAGGGTGACGACGGCGTCGGCGATGGTCTGGGCCGTCATCGCGAGCCGGCTGGCATTTTCAGCATGCTTGATGTGTTGAATCTCCTGGTTTGCCACCGTCATGCTTTCCAGCGCCTTGCGCGCCGGGGCGGAGGAGGGCGGGGTCAACCTGGTCAGGTCCAGCAGCACTTCCGATATCCAGCCCAGCTGGCGGCCGTAGGACGCCACGTCGAATGCCTTGCGCTCGATCTTGCCGTCACCCGCCTCGGGCGGGATGGCGTTGAAGAAGCGATCCAGTTCGATTTGCTGGGCTACCCCGCCGCTCCACGGGAAGTGCAGCTGCGGCGCCCAAAACCATTGCATCGGATACATATGACCTCCTGTGGTGGAATGGAAGGACGGCATCATGGACAACTGCCGACCACGTAGAAATTGGGGCCCGTGCGCTTGAGCGTGGTGTGGATGAAGATGTTGTCCAATCCCATGTTCTGGTTGGAGCCATTGGCCAGCGCCCGGAACAGGCTGTCGTGCGCGCGGCCGGCCAGCACGTGGTCGCGGTTGCTGGACGTGAAGCATTGGGTGGGCGGTGGTGGCGGCGGCGGGGTGGTGGCGCCTGTCAGCCGGTCCACCATCCGCTTGACGGCGGCCATCTGGTGGCCCGTTTTCTGGGCGTAGTGCGCGTCGTCGTAGTTGAACCAGTCCCAGCAGGCGTTGGGATTGGTCATCGGATAGATGGGCGCCGCCTGCGGGTACAGCAGCACGATGCGGTTGCTGTCGGCCCAGGCGTTGTAGCCGGCGTGGCGCAGGTAAGTGTCGCCGATGGTGCCGGCGTCCTGCAGGCAGCCGTGGAACACCACGTGCAGGCGGCAACCCTGGCCGCCGTTGCTGTCGCAACCGGGCGGCACGTACAGGTAGCCGCTGGCGGCCATGCCATGCGAGGTGGGATCGGACAGGAATTCCGACTGGTCGAATTCGATGAAGCGGCCGGCCGGGCTGGCGCTGGCGCGGTTGTTGAGGCTGCCGTAAATCCACTTGAGCAGTTCCCCTGCCGCGTCGTAGCCGCAGTTGTTGATGTAGGGTGAACCGAGCTTGCCGCAGCTGTTGCCGTAGTTGTCCGTGGGCATGGCGTGCTGGGCAGGCAGGTCCTGCTTGTAGAAAATGTTGGCCGTATTGATGTAGTGGCGGTAGTAGGTTTGCAGGTCGTCCATCACGGGCTGGGGCACGACCGAGTCGGCCGTGCCCGACAGCATCCAGATGCGGTGGCTGGCCAGTCCTGCCGTCGGGTCGACCGTGCCGCTGGCCGCGTTCTGGTCCGTCAGCTTGACCAGGTTGTCCACACCGGTGCCGCCGGGCGCCACCTGGCATGAATACGGGGTGCCCGTGCAACTGCAGATGGTGGTGGCCTTGGCCACGCTGCCCCTGGCGCAATAGTACGGCCCGCCGGCCACGACGCCCGCGCCCATCACGCTTGCCGAATAGGCCACGTCGAACTGGACCGCCATGAAGCCGCCGGACGACAGCCCGGACACACTGACGTTGGCCGTTTGCATGGCCGGCAATGGCACCGCCTGGGCGTTGGCTGGCGGCAAGCCCAGGCAGGTCGACACGAACAAGAACGCAAACAGGAATACGCGTAGCAACATGGAAAACTCCGGTGGCGGGCAGTGGGAGACAGCAAGAGGTAGCCGGAACTGCCATTGTGGGCGCGGGGCGCGGCGCGGGTTTAATCTTGCTCAACCGCGCCGATGATCGTGCGCGCCGAGCCAAACGCCACCATGAGCGCACATACGGTGCCGGTTTGACATAGAATGGATCGTCAATTCACTATAAGTTGCCGTCAACATGTACACAATGACCGTTAAACTGCACCTGATTTCCGCGCTGGGCTGTGCCTTGCTGGGCGCCGCGCCTGCGTACGCCGCCCCGGCCGCGCCCGCCGCGCCCGCCGCACCCGCCGCCGCTGGTGCCTGTCCCGCCATCCTCAAGCAGACCTTCAACCGCCTGCAGGACGACGCGCCCCAGGATTTGTGCCAATACGCGGGCAAGGTGGTACTGGTGGTCAACACCGCCAGCTACTGCGGCTTCACCTACCAGTACGAGGGGCTGGAAGCCATGTACGCCAAATACGCGCCCAAGGGCCTGGTGGTGCTGGGCTTCCCGTCGAACGACTTTGGCAAGCAGGAACCGGGCAACAGCAAGGAGATCGCCGATTTCTGCTACAACACCTATGGCGTCAAGTTCCCCATGTTCGCCAAGTCCGTGGTGCACGGCGATCACCCGAATCCGCTGTACGTCAACCTGATCAAGATCACCGGCACGGCGCCCGCGTGGAACTTCCACAAATACCTGATCGACCGCAAAGGCAGGGTGGTGGCCAGTTTCCCCAGCAAGGTCACGCCGGCCGACAGGGAACTGGTGTCGGCCGTTGAACAGGCCCTCGCCAATTAACGCAATCAACCCACTCAACGCATGCATAAAGGCCGCACGATGATGTCCAACAAAGTCTCCCACGCGGCCGATCTGCTCGGCTTGTCCCGTCTTACGATCAGCGCCGTCACGGGCGTGGCCGACTTGGCCGAGGAAGTGCATTTAAAGCTGATCGGGCAGGCGCCGGACGCCATTGCCAGGCCGCTGGCGCGCGCCACCTCGCTCGTCTACAGCGGCGTGCGCGGCGTGACGCGGCTGGTGGGCGGTGGCATGGATGGCGTGCTGAGCCGCCTGGAGCCGCTGCTGGGCGAGGGCAGCGGCTGGGGCGGGCGCGAACCGCTGCTGGCGGCCGTCAACGGCGTGCTGGGCGATTACCTGGCCGAGACCGACAATCCCTTGCAAATCCACATGCAGTTCCGGCGCGACGGTGTGCCGTTCGTGCCGCAGGCGGGCGCCGTCACGGGCCGCGTGCTGGTGCTGGTGCACGGCTTGTGCATGAACGACCTGCAATGGCGGCGCGCCGGATTCGACCATGGCGAAGCCTTGCAACGCGAACGCGGCTACACGCCGGTCTATCTGCGCTACAACAGCGGCCGCCATATTTCCGAGAATGGCCGCGAATTCGCCGGGCAGCTGGAAGACTTGCTGGCGCAGTGGCCCGTGCCCGTCAAGGAACTGGTGATCGTCGGCCACAGCATGGGCGGGCTGGTGGCGCGCAGCGCCTGCCACTACGGGGCGGCCGATGGGCACAAGTGGCTCAAGCGCTTGAGCAAGCTGGTCTGCCTTGGCTCACCGCACCACGGCGCGCCGCTGGAGCGCGGCGGCAACTGGTTCCATGTGATTACCGGCATGAGCAGCTACACGGCGCCGTTTTCGCGGCTGGGCAAGATCCGCAGCGCCGGCATCACGGATTTGCGCCACGGCAGCCTGCTGGACGAGGACTGGAACGGCAGGGACCGCTTCGAACACGGCAGCGCCTTGCCGCAAACGGTGCCGTTGCCGGCCAAGGTGGCGTGTTACGCGGTGGCGGCCACCATCAGCAAGCCATCCGCCGAGGAGGGTGCGCGGCTGGCCGGCGATGGCCTGGTGCCGGTGGCCAGCGCGCTGGGCCAGCATTCGCACAAGAAGCGCCAGCTCGATTTCGCGCCGGCACACCAGGCCAAGGTGTACCGCAGCAATCACATGGACTTGCTCAATTCGCCAGAAGTGGCGCGGCTGATGCTCGAATGGCTGTAACCGGGTTCAGGCGGCCGCCTGTTCCGAACGTTCCAGCGTAAAGCCTTCATCGAGCCAGCCCGTGATGCCGCCCGTCATCAGCTTGACGGGCCGGCCCAGCCGCGCCAGCCGCACGGCCGCGCGCGCGGCGCCGTTGCAATGGGGGCCGGCGCAGTAGACGACGAACAGCGTGTCGGCCGGGTAATGGGCCATTTTCGAGCCGATGATCTTGCCGTGTGCCAGGTCCAGCGCGCCGGGCACATGGCCGGCCGCGTACTTTTCCGTGCCGCGCACGTCCAGCAGCACGAAATCCTGCTGGCCGTTGCTGATGGCGTGGTGCACGTCCCAGCAATCGGTCTCGAAGCTGAACTGGGCTTCAAAATGGGCCAGGGCGGCGGCGGCGGGGGCGGCGGCGATCGCGCTCACGTGGGACATGCTGGAACTCCTTGTTGGGTGGACAGTGAGGCCATTATCGGCGCCGCCCATGGTCGCCGGCAGTGGCGCGAACGACAATATGCGTTAAGATCACGCCATGAAAAAACATCTCGTCGTCGCCCTGGCCTATGACCGGCTGTGTACTTTCGAATTCGGCTGTACGGTCGAACTGTTCGCGCTCGAGCGTCCCGAGCTGGAGGTGGACTGGTACGCGTTCGCCGTGTGCGCCGTGGAAGCGGGGCCGATCCGGGCCGCTGGCGGCATCACGGTGCAGGCGCCCTACGCACCCGAACTGCTGGAGCAGGCCGACACCATCGTCATCCCCGGCTGGCGCGATGCGGACGAGACGCCGCCGGAACCGTTGCTGGCCATGATACGGGCCGCCCACCAGCGCGGCGCGCGCCTGTGCTCGATCTGCTCCGGCGTGTTCGTGCTGGCCGCCGCCGGCGTGCTCGATGGCCAGCGCGCCACCACCCACTGGCGCTATGCCGACAAGCTGGCGCAGCGCTATCCGCGCATCGCCGTCGAGCCCGACCAGCTGTACGTGGACAATGGCCAGGTCATCACGGCGGCTGGCTCCGCCGCCGGCCTCGACATGCTGCTGCACGTGGTGCGGCGCGATTATGGCGCGCGCGTGGGCAACCTGGTGGCGCAGCGGCTGGTGGTGGCGCCGCACCGCGAAGGGGGACAGGCGCAGTTCCTGCCCCGTCCCATGGCGCACGACGAGCGGGGCCGCCTGTCGCGGCTGATGGACTGGCTGCGCGCCCATCCGGCCCAGCCGCACACAATCAAGAGCATGGCCGAACAGGCCGCCATGAGCCCGCGCACGCTGCAGCGCCAGTTCCAGCAAGCGACCGGGCTGGGGCCGCTCGAATGGCTGATCCATGAACGGCTGGCCATCGCCAAGGACTTGCTGGAAGCGCCCGAGATTCCGCTGGCGCAAGTGGCCGAGCGGGCCGGCTTCGGTTCCGAGGAATCGCTGCGCCACCATTTCCGCCGGCTGGCCGCCACCACGCCGGGCGCGTACCGGCGCCAGTTCGCCAACACCGTGTGAAGGCGCGCACGATTGAATGCTGGCGCTTGTTGTTTTGACCATCGTTGTCTACGCTGGTTGAATCAACTGCGACGGAGGCGATCATGGCTTATGTGGATGGATTCGTGGTGCCGGTGCCCAGGAACAAGCTCGATGCGTACGAGAAAATGTCGCGTGCCTGTGGCGCCATCTGGAAGGAACATGGCGCGCTGGAATTTCGCGAGTGCGTGGGCGATGACGTCAAGCCGGGCAAGCTGACGTCGTTTCCGCAAAGCGTGCTGCTGGAGGAGGGCGAGGTGGTGATGTTCTCGTGGATCATCTACGAGTCGCGCGCGCACCGCGACGCTGTCAACGACAAGGTCATGAACGATCCGCGCATGAAGGAGTACATGGATCCCAAGAACTGTCCGTTCGATGCCAAGCGGATGTTCTTCGGCGGCTTCGAGATGCTGGTGGATTTGTGACGCTGTCCAAGGCGGGGCGATGCGCGTATGCTGGCGGCTCAGCGACCACATCACCTTGCGGAGGACGACATGCGCACTGCCGGCAATAGCTTGCGGGACACGGTATCAGCGGAGGAATGGCAAATCCGGGTAGACCTGGCGGCCGCTTACCGCCTCACAGCCTTGTTCGGCTGGGACGACCTGGTGTTCACCCACATCTCGGCCCGCGTGCCGGGGCCGGAGCACCATTTCCTGATCAACCCCTACGGCATGATGTTCGACGAGATCACGGCATCCTCGCTGGTCAAGATCGACGGCGAGGGCAACAAGGTGAGCGACTCGCCGTACGACATCAACCCGGCCGGTTTTGTCATCCACAGCGCGGTCCACGCGGCGCGCGACAATGCGCACTGCGTGATGCACACGCATTCCGTGAACGGGGTGGCGGTGTCGGCCCAGCGCGGCGGGCTGCTGCCGATTTCGCAGGTGTCGATGGGCGTGCTGTCGTCGCTCGGCTATCACGATTACGAAGGCATTGCGCTCAATCCGGACGAGAAGCCGCGGCTGGTGCGCGACCTGGGCAAGCACACCTACCTGATGCTGCGCAACCACGGCCTGTTGACGGTGGGCCTGACGCCGGCCGACGCCTTCGTGGCCATGTACTTCTTCGAAAACGCCTGCATGATCCAGCTGCGCGCGCAGGCTGGCGGCGGGCCGCTGGTGCATATCCCGCAGGCGGTGCTGGATGGCGTGCGCGAGCAGATGAAGGCGGCAACGCGTGGCATGCGTCCCGGCCAGCTGGCCTGGCCCGGCCTGTTGCGGCGCCTCGACCGCGCCAACCCCGGCTACGCCGACTGAGTGGCGCAGGAAAACCGGGGTCAGGTCATGCCTTCAGGCAAAAAGCGCGCATTTTGCCTGAAGGCATGACCTGACCCCGGTTTTTTGTGGTTAGCGGATGGCGCGGATGGGGCCGCGCAGCGCGTTGCACAGCACGATCTCTTGCGCCTGCTCGAACATGGCGCGGGTGATGACACGTTCCTGCGCCTGCCAGGCCGGGTCTGCCAGCATCACGCTGCGCATTACGCCGGGCAGCACGCCACTGCTCAGGGGCGGCGTGACCCACCGGCCGTCGAGCTTGACGAACACGCAGCTGCGCCCGCCCTCCGTCAGTTCGCCCCGCTCGTTGAAGAACAGGGTGTCGAACGCGCCTTGCGCTTCCGCTTCGCGCCAGGCCGCGTCGTAGCGGGTGCGCACGCTGCTCTTGTGGCGCAGGAACAGGTCGCTGGCGCTGGTGGTATCGGGCGCCAGCAGTACCCGCACCGGCTCGGCCAGCGGCGCCAGCGGCGCGTGCTGGATGGAGAACGCGCCCGACGGCGCCAGCGCCAGCCGCACCCGGCACGGCTGGCCGGCCGGCAGGGCGGCACGGGCCATGTCCAGGTAGGCGTTGGCGGCGGCCGCGTCCCACGGGTAGCCGAAGTAGGCGGCCGATGCGGCCAGCCGCGCCAGGTGGCGGTCGCGGTGGCGCATGCCGTCCTCGCGGGTGGCGTACAGGGTTTCGAACAGATCGAAGTCGTTGTCCAGGCCAGTGAGGAAGCGGGCCTTGAGCGCGCATTCGGCGTATTCGGCGCTGGCGTCGCTGTCGAAGACGATGCCGGCGCCCACACCCATTTCGCCGCGCCGCACGCCGTCCGCCTCGGGCTGCAGGGCCAGCGTGCGGATCGGCACCGACAGGCAGAAGTCGCCCACCGGTCGTCCTTGCGTCGGCTCGAACCAGCCGATGGTGCCCGTGTACAGGCCGCGCCGGTCCGGTTCCAGTTCGCGGATGATTTCCATGGTGCGGCGCTTGGGCGCGCCCGTGATGGAACCGCAGGGGTAGAGCGCGTCGAAAATGCCGGCCAGCGTGGCGTCTGCGCGCAGGCGCGCCTGCACGGTGGAGGTCATTTGCAGCACGCCGCTGTAACGGCGCACTTCGAACAGGGCCGGCACGTCCACCGTGCCGGTTTGCGCCACGCGGCCGATGTCGTTGCGCAGCAGGTCGACGATCATCAGGTTTTCGGCCCGGTTCTTGGGATCGGCCGCCAGCGCGGCGGCGCGGCGTGCGTTTTCTTCCTGCTCGGCGGCCGGCGCGGCGGGGGCCGTGCCTTTCATGGGGCGCGCCGTCAGCAGGCCGTCCGCGTGGCGTACGAACAGTTCCGGTGACAGCGACAGCACGGCCGAGCCGTCGTCCAGCGCCACCAGCGCGCCGTAGGGCACGGGCTGGCGCGCGCGCAGCCGTGCGTACAGGGCCGGCAGGCTGCCGAAGGCGTCGAAGCGCAGCCGGAAGGTGTAGTTGACCTGGTAGGTGTCGCCGGCCTCGATGTAGGCATGGATGCGCTCCAGCGCGGCCGTGAAGGCCGCTTGGTCCACGTTGGCGCGCACGGCGGCGATGCCGGCCGGGCGGTCGATGGGGAAGGAGCGGGCGGCCAGCCATTCGCCCACCTCGGGCGCCGACAGCAGCTGGCATTGGTCGAACAGCAGCACTTGCGCCAGCGGCGTGTGCGGGTCGTTGGGCACGTCCAGCCCTTGCAGGTGTTCGCCCAGCTCGTAGGTGCACAGGGCGACGGCATGCTGGCCGCGCGCCAGCGCTTGCTGCATCTGCTCCAGCAGCGCAGGCCATTGCGCGATGTCGCGGCAGCGCAGGGTGGCGCGGTGGCCCGTGTACAGGCGCGAGCGGGCCTGGGCCGTGCCATCGGGGCTGGCGTCGTCCAGCAGGGCGAATACTTCAGGGTTCATTTCATACAATCGTGTTACGCCAGCAGCAGGGCGATCTGCAGCGCCGCGTCCTGTGCCGGATGGTGTTTGAAGCCACTCTTGGCGTAGCGGTGCCAGCGGCCCAGCACGAAGCTGGCCAGCATGCCGGCGCGGGCCGCCACTTCGGCCTCGGGCGCCTGGCCTTCGGCGGCGGCCACGCGCAGCGCCTGTTTCAGGGCCAGTTCCACGCGGTCGTAGAACTGGTTCATGCGCTGCTGCAGGCGCTCATCCTCGTTGACCAGCGCGTCGCCGATCAGCACGCGCGTCATGCCGGGATTGTTGGCGGCGAATTGCAGCAGCATGCCGACCATGTCGCGCGCCTGCGCCAGGCCGTCGTCCTGGCGCTCGGTGATCTGGTTGATCAGGCTGAACACGGACGTTTCGATGAACTCGATCAGTCCCTCGAACATCTGGGCCTTGCTGGCGAAGTGGCGGTACAGGGCCGCTTCGGAAAATGCCAGCTTGCGCGCCAGCGCGGCGGTGGTGATCTTGTCGCCCTTGGGTTGTTCCAGCATCTCGGCCAGGGCCTGGAGAATTTGCATCCGGCGCTGGCCCGGCGGTGTGCTTGCCATGTGATCTCGATAGGAAGGATGAACAAAACGTCAATGCGGCGCTCGCCCGCGTCAGCGCAGCCGGTGCAGGCGGGCGGGCAAATGCCTGACAGATTTTACTTTGACATCGACATAGCCGGGGCGATTTAGCGTTTTGGTCGGATGGGCCAGGCCCACCGCGTCGCCCACTTTCAGGTATTGGGTGACCCACGCCGTGCGCATGCCCAGCGCGCGGGCGCTGCGCAGGTTGGCCAGCGTGTCTTCCACCAGCACGCAGCGGCCGGGCGTCAGGCCGTGGCGCCGCATCAGCCGGCGCAGCAGCAGCTTGGAGGGCTTGGGCCGCAACTGGCCGTGCACGCGCATCGCTTCCACCGCCACGTGGTGATCGAAATGGCGGTGCAGGCCAAGATGGCGCAGCACCTCGGCCGAATAGCCGTGCGGCGCGTTGGTGAGCAGGATCTTGCGGCCGGGCAGGCGCCGCAGCAGGTGCCGCAGGCCCCGTTCGGCCCGGATCATGGCCGCCAGTTCCGGCATTCGGTGGGTCTCGGCCAGGAAGTGCTCGGCGCGCACGCCGTGGTGCTTGACGAGGCCCAGCATGGTGGCGCCGTAGCGCCGCCAGTACAGGGTGCGGGCCGCGTTGACGGCGTCCTGGCTGGCCGGCGTGGTGCCGTCGCCCAGCACGTTGGCGATGTAGTCGTTCATGTTGGCCATGATGGCCGGGAAGATGGCGTGCGAGGCGTTGTGCAGCGTATTGTCCAGATCGAACAGCCACACGGGCGGGTTGCGGTTAATATTCACGGACGTCTCGATCAATAGCGGCAAAGGAAAGCATGCGACGCCAGATTATAGTGTTGTTCTGTAGTTTGTTCTGGTTCGCCCCCCCGGCGCTGTGGGCGCAGGAGGGCGCACAGCAGCAGGTTAGCCAGCAGGCCACCGCAGGGGCCGCGGCCAACCGCGGCGCCTTGTTCAAGGTGGCGCAGAACGGTCACACGCTGTATTTGTTCGGCACCATCCACGTCGGCGCGCCCGACTTCTATCCGCTGGAGGGCCGCGTGCTGGGCGCACTGGAACGCGCCTCCGTGCTGGCGCTGGAGATCGATCCGCTGGCCGACCCGGCCCGCATGGCGCAGGCGGTGCAGCAGTACGGCATGTATGCGCGCGGCAGCGGCAGCGTACAGGCGGCCTTGCCTGCACCTTACCGGCCGCGCCTGGAGCGCTTGCTGCGCCAGTACGCGCTGGACGCCGACACGGTGGCTGCCATGAAGCCGTGGCTGCTGGCCAGCGTGCTGACGGTGAGCGAATTCTCGGCCCAGGGCTACGACACGGCGCTGGCGGTCGATGCGTGGCTGGCGCGTCAGGCGCGCCAGCGCAAGCTGCCGGTGCTGGAGCTGGAATCGCCCGAGAGCCAGATGGCGCTGTTCGACCGCATGACGAACGAGGAACAGTCGCGCTTCCTGCAGGAGGGCATCGACGCCATCGAGGATCACCAGCAGGCCAGCCAGGCGCGCGAGATCGCCGAGGCGTGGCGCACCGCCGACGCGGCGGCGCTCGAATCGCTGGCGCGCAAGGCGGCCGAAGACGATACCTTCTCCGGCCGCTTCGTGCAGCGCATGCTGCTGGACGGGCGCAATCCGGCGCTGGCTGACGGCATCGCGGCGCTGCTGGCGCGCGAAACGGATAGCCTGGCGGCGATCGGGGTGTTGCATCTGGTGGGAACCAACAGCGTGCCGGAACTGCTGCGCAAGCGCGGCCTGGCGGTGGAGCGGATTTACTGACTGCTGGGGGAGGGTGCTGCGGGAGGTACGGCGATGGTGCCCTTGACGTGGATTGAACACGTGGCCTCTCCCTTACCAAGGGAGTGCTCTACCACTGAGCTACAAGGGCTTATTGTTGCGACACACTATATATGCCGCGTCATGCTGGAGCGGGTGAAGGGAATCGAACCCTCGTCATAAGCTTGGAAGGCTTCAGCTCTACCATTGAGCTACACCCGCGAGGTTCCGTTCACATCTTCATTGCCACTCAGTCGTCCTGCAACAACTTGGTGGAGGGGGCTGGATTCGAACCAGCGTACTCATAGAGAACAGATTTACAGTCTGTCGCCTTTAACCACTCGGCCACCCCTCCGCGAGGAACCGCAGAGTATGAAGCAACTTCTTCGACTTGTCAATCATCTTCAGCAGTTATTTGCTGCTGCAGCGATGTTTCGTCTGCTTCGGGGCGAAATTGTATAGGGCCAACTGCGAATGTGCAAGTGTTGTTTTTAGGTTTTCCATTTTCTTATACAATCGACCGGGATCCCCACCTCCACAGGAGCACCCGCGTTGAATGATCGTAGCGGCGGCCGCCACGGCCGGCACCATTGGCGCCACCCGGTGCTGCTCAACCTGGCGCTATGCGCGCTGTACTTCGCCGTGGGCCGCGCCGGCCTGCTGCTGGCCCAGCCGCCCAGCTATGCCTCGCCCCTGTTCCTGCCGGCCGGCCTGGCACTGGCCGCCTGCGTCAGCGGCGGCGTGCGCCTGCTGCCTGGCATCGCCGCCGGCGCGCTGGCCGTGGACCTGTTCCATCCCTGGCTCAGTCCCGAAGGCATCACGCTGACCACCCTCACCGGCGCGCTGATGGGTGCGCTGGGCGCCATGCTGCAGGCGCTGCTGGGCAGCCGGCTGTTGCGGCGCTATGTCGACCCCAGCCTCGGCTCGGGGCGCGACGTGGGCCGCTTCCTGTTGCTGGCGCCGGGCGTCACCCTGGTCAGCGGCAGCGTGGCCCTGACGGGCATGGCGCTGGCCGGCATGGAACCGTGGCGGCAATTGCCGGCCGACTGGCTCACCTGGTGGATAGGCGACACCATCGGCATGCTGCTTGGCGCGCCGCTGGCGTGGATCGGGTTCGGCCGCCCGCGCACGCTGTGGTGGCGCCGGCGCGCGCTGGTGGGCTTGCCGCTGCTGCTGGCCATGGCCGCCTTCGTCGGCATCTACCTGCAGGCCGCACGCTGGGAATCGGCCCAGCAAATGCAAGCGTTCCGGCTCAAGGCGCAGCAGATGGGCGACTTGCTGCAAGCCCAGTTCAGCGAACATGAGCGCTTCATCTTCGCCATGGCCAAGGCCCTCAACGACCCGCAGCGCGTACTCAGCGCCGACGATTTCAGCAACCTGGCCAACGGCTACCTGGACCAGCGCCCCGAACTGCTGTCGCTGGCCTGGCTGCAACCGGTCACCGACCAACAGCGGCCCGCGTTCGAGGCCTGGGGCCAGCGCCACCTGGCGCCCGGCTTCGCCGTCAGCGAGGCCGGTGCGGACGACCAGTTGCACCGCACCGCCACGCGCCCGCGCTACATGGCCGCCACCTTTATCGAACCGCCCGCCAGCCGCCGCTTCCAGGGGCTGGACTTCCTGTCCGAACCGATCCGGGCCCAGACCGTGGAACAGGCCCTGCAATCGGGCCAGCCCACGGCCAGCGCGCCCCTGCTGCTGCACCACGAGGGCGCGCTGCGCGGCATGCTGCTGCTGCAGGCCACCTACGCCGCCAACGACCGCCACCGCGCGCTGGGCATGCTGCTGATCGGGCTGCGGATGGACGCCTACCTCGACCACGCACTGCGCCAGATCGACTTCCCCGCCTTGCTGCTGCGCTTCGAGGACACCGACGACAACGGCCCGCTGCGCGTGGTGCGCGACGGCCTGGGCCGCCCGCCGCGGGCTGGCGACTTCCAGCGCCAGTTGCACTTCGGCGGCCGCATCTTCCTGCTGACCCTGGCGCCGACGGAAAGCTACCTGCGGGCCCAGCGCGGCTGGCAAAGCTGGATCGTGCTGACCTGCGGGCTGGTGCTGACCGGGCTGCTGGGCGCGCTGATGCTGCTCATCAGCGGCGAACGGGCCCGCATCCAGGCCCAGGTCAAGGACAGCACGGCGCGCCTGCGCGAGCGCGAAGCGCGCTTGCAGGCGATCCTCGACAAGGCGGCCGACGCCATCCTCACCATCGGTGGCGACGGCCGCCTGATGTCGGCCAACGGCGCGGCCGGACGCCTGTTCGGCTACCTGCCGGAACAGATGCCGGGCCTGCCGCTGGCGCGGCTGCTGCCGCACGACGATGACGCGCCGCACGAGCAGCCCGCCGCCGCCCTGCTGCGCCGCATCGCCGCCGGCGACAGCCACGCGCACCAGCTGACGGGCGCGCGCAGCGACGGCCAGCGCTTCCCGCTGGCCGTGTCCGTGAGCGAGGTGGAGTTGCCCGACGAACACCTGTTCGTGGCCATCCTGCACGACCTGACCGAGCAGCACCGTTCCCAGGAACGTATCCACCGGCTGGCCCACCACGACCCGCTGACGGGCCTGGACAACCGGCTGTCGCTGAACCTGCGGCTGGAACAGTTGCTGGCCCAGACCCGGCGCGCCAACGGCACGGCGGCCGTGCTGTTCATCGACCTCGACCACTTCAAGAAGATCAACGACACCCACGGCCACCAGACCGGCGACCTGCTGCTGCAAGCGGTGGCCCAGCGGCTGCAGGAACTGCTGCGCGAGGTGGACACCATCGCCCGCCTCGGCGGCGACGAGTTCATCGTCGTCACCTCCGGCAACGTGACCCCGGACGAGGCCAGCACCATCGCCGTGCGCATCGTCGAAGCGCTGGGCGCGCCCTACCAGCTCGACGGCAAGACCGTGCACACCGGCGCCAGCGTGGGGGTGGCCATGTTCCCCGGCGACGGCGCCGACGCCGGCACCCTGCTGCGCCACGCCGACACGGCCATGTACGCGGCCAAGAGCCAGGGCCGGGGCATCTTCCAGTTCTTCTCGGCCGCCATGAACGTGGCCACCCACGAACGGCTGATGCTGGAGAACCGCTTGTGGCTGGCCCTGGAGCAGCACGAGTTCGAACTGTATCTGCAACCGCAGGTGCGGCTGGCCGACCAGGCCATCATCGGCGCCGAGGCACTGCTGCGCTGGCACCATCCGGAACTGGGGCTGGTGGGGCCGGACCGCTTCATTCCCATCGCCGAGGAATCGGGCCTGATCCTGCCGCTGGGCGACTGGGTGCTGCAGCAGGCGGCCACGCTGCTGGCCGGCTGGCGCGCGCGCGGCCTGGGCCACTTGCGGCTGGCCGTCAACCTGTCGGCGCGCCAGTGCCACGGCCCCGGCCTGCTGCCGCAGCTGGACCGGCTGCTGGCCGAGCATGGCATCGCACCGGCGCTGCTGGAACTGGAGATCACGGAATCGGCCGCCATGCAGGACCCCGAGCGCAGCCGCAAGCTGCTGCGCGCCTTGCGTGCGCGCGGCTGCAAGGTGGCCATCGACGACTTCGGCACCGGCTACTCCTCGCTGAGCTACCTGAAACTGTTCGAGATCGACCGCATCAAGATCGACCGCGGCTTCGTCAAGGATATCGAGAGCGACCCGAACGACGCCGTGATCGTGGCCGCCACCATCGCGCTGGCCCATTCGCTGGGCTTGAGCGTGGTGGCCGAAGGGGTGGAGACGGCGGCCCAGCGCGACTTCCTGCGCGCCAAGCAATGCGAGGAGGGCCAGGGCTACCTGTTCGCGCGGCCCATGCCGGCGGCGCAGTTCGAGGCGCTGTTGCAGGCGCCCGTCGAACAGCTGGACTGAAGCGGGACGCCCCGACAGCACGGACGCGGCGACCGCCAGCGGGCCGACTGCGGCCGCTCAGCCGTTAGCCATTCAGCCGTTCAGCCATTCCCTGGTGTGAGCGCCACCAGCACCTGCCCCTTGAGCGCGCGGATCAGCGACGCCTCGTCCGGCGGCACGCCTTCGGGCGCGGGCTGGGCGCGGTCCGCGTAGAACAGGCCCAGCGGCGTGCCCTGCACCACCAGCGGCAGCACGATGAAGCTGCGCGCGTCCGGCAGCAAGGCCCGGTGCCAGGCCGGCAGCAGGTCGCGGATCTTGGGCGCGCTGGCGTCGGCGATCATCAGGTCGGCGTCGTTCTCCATGGCCAGGTGGAACAGGCCGCCGTCGGACAACAGCGGAAACACGAAGCCGGCCTGGCGCGCCGCGTGCTGCTCGCCCATGGCGATGCGGGCCCGGTACTGGCCGCTGCGCACATCCTTGAGCACCACGGTGGCGAAGCGGAATCCCATGCTGCGGTACAGCGTCTCCAGCACGGCCTGGATCACCTCGTTGGCCTTGCTGTGCGGCGTGGCGCGGATCTGCGTCACTTCCTGCACCCCGGCCAGCAACAGTTCGCGCGCATTGAACGGCTTGCCGCTGGGATGCTCGCCTTCCTGTTCGCGGCTGTCGCCATTCATGGTGGCCAGCAGCAGCACGTTGGGCAAGCCGTCGGCCGTGGGTTCCTCCACCTCCGTCTGCGGCCCCAGCTGCATGCTGTCGAGCAGGGCCGCCATGTCGCGCCGCACGGTGGCGAAAATCTGCTGCAGCTTGTCCTGGTCCAGGTTCAGGGCCACGCCGTAGCGCTGTTCCAGCGCCAGCCCATCCGGATCGGACGGGCCCTGCTTGCGGGCCAGCAGGCGCGCCGCGTCGATGCTGAACGACACCACCTGGCGCACCCATTCCTGGCGGTTCAGGGCCGGCTTCTGCTTGCCCGGCGGCAGCGCGCTGAGCGCCCGCACGATCACCTCGGGGATTTTCCATTCATGCAGGATGGCGGCCGACAAGGTGTCGTAAGTGCTGCCCAGGATCATCTGCGAGGCCTGGGCCTGGGTGTGCTTGCCGCCGGCCATCAGCGCGCCGATTTCGCGGAACCGTTCATGCTCCTGCGAAGCGATCACCAGCGGGCCGATGTTCTTGAACAGGGCGCCGATCGACGCTTCCTCGGCGCCCTGGTAGGCCGACAGGCGGGCCATCTCGCGTCCCACCAGGCTGGCGCACAGGGCCGCTTCCAGCTCCACCCGCACCGCTTGCGCATGCTTGCTGTTGGCCAGTGTATCGACCAGCAGCATGGCCAGCGCCGTGGTCTTGACGTTGTCGAAACCGAGCAGCGAGATGGCGCGCGAGATCGTGGTGACGGGCGTGCCACCGGCCGTGCGGTAGGCCGGCGTGTTGGCCAGGCGCAGGATCTTCTGGGTCAGCGCCACGTCCGACAGCACGTAGTAAGCCAGGCTGTGGGTGCCCTGGTCATCCGAATCGACCAGCTGCACCACGCGCGCCACGGAAGCGCCCAGCGCGAACATGCCCTCGTCGCTGCATAACTTTTTCAGCAGCAGGCCGCGCACCGGGCGGGGTGCGCCGGACGCGCCATGCGTGGGTGCATGTTCCATAGGGGTTCCATCTGTGTCTCTGCGATAACAGCCATTGTAGCGCCGCCCAAGGCTAGAGCAGCGCCACTTTCGTGGTGTCGTTCCAGCGTGCGGCCCGGATGTTGTATTTCTTCAAAATCTGCTGGTGCAGCGCGGCCAGCGCGTTCAGCTTGGCGTTGAGCGGATCGAGCCGGCGCACGCCGGCGATCAGGTTGAGCGCGTACTGGCCCAGCCGGTCATCCCAGCCCGTGTGCTCCAGGCACTTGAGCACGGCCACGGCCGCGTTGAACACCACTTGCGGGTTGTCGGGCAGCTTGGCCACCGCTTCCAGCATCAGTTCCACCGCGCCCCGGTAATCGCCATGCTTGGCCAGCGCCGCGCCGTGCGCCACCATGTCGCCCACTTCCTGCCGGCTTTCCTGGGCCAGCCGTTCGGCCAGCGCGCCATGGCCGGCCGCCGTCAGCATGGCGCTGGCCTTGTCGACGCCGGCCGGGCCGGCGGCGTTGCGCATCACTTCGCGCACCAGCTCGGCTCCCTGGCGCGCGCGACCGTGGGCCAGGCAGGTACGGGCCAGCTCCAGCTTGAGGTCGGGCGACAGGTGGTGGGCGATGCGGCAGCCGGCCAGCGCCTGGTCCAGCGAGCGCTGCAGCCGCATGTCGTTGCCCGTGTAGTCGTGCAGCATGACGGCCGCGATGGCGCCGCAGGCCACGCCATTGCGCTGGCCCGTCATGACCTTGTCGAGGTCGCGGATCACGGTGGCCGCCTGCACCGGATCGCCCTGGCGCAGCAACGCCTGCACCAGCCGGGTGTGATCCTGCGGGTCGCGGAATTCGGAATAGCGCGACTTGTCGACCACCTGGCGCCAGGCCCGTTCGGCCGTGTCCACGTCGCCAGCCTCGAACGCCACCTCGCCCAGCCGGCGCAAGCGGCGCAAGGCGTGCGGCGACAGGGCCACCGCCTCGGCCAGCACGGCCTGCGACCGCGGCAAGCCGCCCAGCGCCTCGTGCACGCGGGCCAGCCAGTCGTAGGCGTCGAGAAAGCGCGGGAACTGGGCCAGCAACTGCTCCAGCATGGTTTGCGCTTGCGCGTAATGCCCGCGCAGGAACAGGGTCTTGGCCTGGCCCAGCCGGGCCCAGCCCATGCCGCGGCTCTCGTACAGCGCGCGGTAGATCGCCTCGGCCTCGGCCGCCTCGCCCAGCTCCAGGTGCAGTTCGGCCCGCAGCCGGTCGAAATCGACGGCGTAGCGCGGATGGCGTGCGGCCCCGGCCACGCAGGCGGCGATGGCGCCGGCCTGGTTGCCCATATCGATCAGTTCGTGGATGGGCAGGAACACGGCGCGCTTGGCCAGCGCGCGCGTGATGCGTTCCTGGATGGCGTCGGCCGCGAACGGCTTGAGGATGTAGTCGGCCGGCGCCAGCTCGGCCACGCTGACCACCTTGCCGAACGCGCCCTCGCCCGTCACCATGAAGAACAGGGTGGCCGGGTGCATCAGCCGGTGGTGGCGCAAGTCCTCCAGCATCTGCTGGCCATCCTGGCCGGCATCAAGGTCGTATTCGCACAGGATCAGGTCGTATGGCTTGAGCGCCAGCAGGCGGATGGCCTGGCTGGCGTTGGCCGCGTCGGTGATGCGCGTCAGGCCGCTGTGGCCCAGCATGCCGTGCAGGCTGGCGCGCATGCCCTGGTGCGGCTCGATGATGAGCGCACTGAGGCCTTGTAAATCTTTCATGTCTCGTGTTTTCCGCTGCGGGGCGGCGCCACAGGGGCGCGCGCCGGCGGGCGCCATGGACGGGCCCGCCATTGGCCCCAGTATATACGGCGGCGCGCACGGGACAGCGGTTTTGGTGGTTATCTGTGAGTATTGAGCCACAAGGCGGAACCGCGAGGCGGAACCACGAGGGCGGCGGCGCGGCGCCGCCTGGCTCAATCCGGCGTGTGGCCGATGCTGGGATCGCGGTGGATCAGGTCCACCAGGGCGGCCACCACTTCCGGATCGAACTGCTTGCCGGCCCGTTCCGTGATGTAGCTCATCACTTCGGTGTGCGGCCACGGTTCCTTGTAGGGGCGCTCATGCAGCAGCGAGTCGAACACGTCGACCACGGCCACGATGCGGGCCGAGATCGGAATGGCGCGCCCGGCCAGCCCGTTCGGATAGCCCTGGCCATCGAAGTGCTCGTGGTGGGCGCCGGCGATCTCGGCGCCATAGGTCAGGTAGCTGACGCCATCGACCATGTTGGCGGCCCGTTCCAGGATGGTGCGGCCGACGTCCGCATGGCTTTGCATCTGCACCCGCTCCTCGGGCGTATGCAGGCCAGGCTTGAGCAGGATGTGGTCGGGCGTGGCCACCTTGCCGACGTCGTGCAGGATGCTGGCCAGGCCGATCATGTCGAGCAGCTGCGGCGTCAGTTCATCGAGGTAGACGCCGCGCTCCTTGAGCCGCTGCGCCAGTGCACTCGACAGTTGCTGCACGCGCCGCACGTGGCCGCCCGTGCCGCTGTCGCGGAACTCGGCCAGGTCGGCCAGCGCCACCACGGTCGCCTCCTGGGCCTTGCGCAACTGGCCGAACATATACAGGTTGTCGAACGCGGCCGCGATGCGCTGGCAGAACACTTCCAGCAAGTCGCGCTGGATCTGGGCCAGCGGCCACGGCGGCGTGACCGAGATGGCCACCTCGCGGTTCTCCTGGGTGTGGATGAACAGCACGTTGGCCGGATGGTCGAACTGGCTTTTCTTTTCCGCGAAGGCCTTGGCGATGGTGGGCCAGAGCGGATGGCCGGTGGGCATCAGTTCGGTGTCGTTCAGGGCCGCGTAGCCGCCCGTGGCGGCCACCACGGTGGTGACGCCGGTGTCGCCCTGCATCAGGCACAGCACGCCGTCCGAACCAACGTCGAGGATGGCCGACACCTGGTTCAGCACGCCGGATGCGAATTCGCGCAGCGAATGGATCTGGTACAGATTGGTGGCGCCGGCCAGGATCTTGCCCAGGCCGATGCGGCTGCGCTCGAGCATGTTCAGGCTTTCGTACGCGCGCAGCGCCGAGATCACGGTGGTGAACAGCTTTTGCGTGGTGAGCTCGGTCTTGGCCTTGTAGTCGTTGATGTCGTATTCGATGATGACGCGCTGCTCGGGCGCCTGGCCCGGCTGGCCCGTGCGCAGCACCACGCGCACGATGCTGTTGTGCAGTTCCTCGCGGATGCGGCGTGCCAGGATCAGGCCGGCGTCATCGGTTTCCATCACCACATCCAGCAGCACCAGCGCGATGTCGGGCGTGTCGCGCAGGATATCGAACGCCTCGCGTCCGCTGTAGGCCGAAAACAGTTCCAGCTCGCGGCCCTTGAAGCTGACATTGCGTAGCGCCAGCCTGGTCACGGCGTGGACATCGACGTCGTCGTCGACGATCAGCACGCGCCACAGCCGCTGGTCGGGCGCGCCCGGGCTGGCCGACGCGGTCTCGTCCTCGTCCTCGTCGATCAGCCAGTTCTCGTCCGCAGCGTTGGAATCGGTCATACAGTCTCCTCAAGGGGCGGGTGCCGCCCGGCAGGCGGTCTCGGTGCCACCTTGGTCCTAGCATAATCAGATTCTTACAGCGTGACAACCCCTTCCGTCCCGCTGGCCCGCAGGGCCCGATAAAGTACGGAAAACCGGCCCGCCACGCTCGTCATCCGGCCCCGACTCTGCTACGCTTGCACGGCGGCGCGCGCGGTTGGACGGGCCGCGGCGACCAATGAAGACGAACCCGGCGGCGCTGCCCGGCCGGCCCCGGATCCGCGACCACGCGGACCGCCCACGACGCAAAGGACCCTAGCATGCAAGAACCCGCATCGGCCACCGTGTCCGGCAACGATATCGCCGGGCGCGAGTTTCTCGCCTTCACCCTCGGCAAGGAGGAGTACGGCATCGATATCCTGAAGGTGCAGGAAATCCGCGGCTACGAAGCCGTGACCCGGATCGCCAACGCGCCCGAGTTCATCAAGGGCGTGATCAACCTGCGCGGCATCATCATCCCGGTGGTGGACATGCGCATCAAGTTCCGGCTGGGCGAACCGGTGTACGACCAGTTCACGGTCGTCATCATCCTGAATATCAACGGGCGCGTGGTGGGCATGGTGGTCGACTCGGTGTCGGACGTGACTACGCTCACGCCCGACCAGGTCAAGCCGGCGCCCGAGATGGGCACGGCCTTCAGCAGCGACTACATGATCGGCCTGGGCACGATCGACGAACGCATGCTGATCCTGGTCGATATCGACAAACTCATGTCGAGCCCGGAGATGGGCTTGAGCGACGCGCCCGGCGCCTGACGTCTGTTCCAGACCGGCGCGGCTGCAGTCTGGCTCAGTTGCCGGCTCAGTTGCCGGCTCAGTTGCTGGCTCAGTTGCTGGCTCAGTTGCTGGCCGTGGTGGTGGGCTTGGGCGGCGGACAGCCGGCGCCCAGGTCGATGTTCTGGTAGCGGATCTCGTATTTGCCGCTCAGTAGCTTGTCCACCACTAGCTTGTCGTGCGCCAGCACGAACACGTAGCGCACGTTGGCGTGGCGCTCCATGTCGTACACCTTGATGAAGGCGGCCGACGCGTTGGTGCTGTTATCGAGCATCAGCTGCATGTCGTCGCCCTTGGCGGCCACCGGGAAGCCTTCCACATAGCCCGACTGGGCCGGCCATGGTTCGCCGTTGGGGGCGGTGGCGGCCGGCGTGGCGCCTTCGCAATCGGCCTGGGAACCGGGCAGCACGATCTGCGACAGCGCCAGCACCTTGATCGGCGCGGGACGGACGCTGGCCGCCTCGGTCTGGTAGGGATGGGCGCCGGCCCAGCTGTCGGGGCCGCCGTCATTGCGCGCCTCGGCCCGCCCTTCCTGCCGGCCGGCCAGCCTGGCGGCCGGACGCGGTGCGCGCGCGGCGCCGGCGTCGTCGGCGCCATCGGCCTTGTCGCCCCACGCCGAGGCCAGCATGGTGGCCAGCAGTTGCGGCGTGCCCACCATGCTGACGCCGGCCGCCCAGCCCAGGCCCAGGCAAAGGCCAAGACCGAGCCACAGGCGCCAGTTGCGGCGCCGGCGCGGCAGGCGCGGCTCATCGTCCTCGGCGCCCCAGGCTTGCTGGGGGGCGTCGTGGCGCGGCCGGCCGTGGCTGTCGCGGCTATCCTCGTGGCGCGTGCTTTCGAGCCACTCGATCTCCCATTCCTCGGCCGCGATCCATTCGTCGTGTTCCTTGCGGCGCTGGGGGTCGGACAGGGTGCCGTAGGCGCTGTTGAGGATGGCCATGATGCGCGCGGCCTTTTCATCGCCAGGATTCTTGTCCGGATGATATTTCTGGCTCAAGGCCTTGTAGGCGGCACGTATGACTTCCTGAGGCGCCATACGCGACACTTTCAGGTTGTCATAGTGAGTGTGTATCTTTCCCATCGTTCCATTCAGTTTTCAACAAGCGCGCCGCGACGGGTTTTCACGCTGAATCAGTCATCATAGCCGAGTTTTGACGTGAAATCGCATGGAATTCAAGGAGAAAGTGACGGCTGTTCCGGTGATGGACAAACTGATCACAGCCGGTGGCAGCGGTCATGGGCCAGCAGCGCGGCCGGCAATTGCACGCCGTGACCGACCACCAGCACCTTGAACAGTTCGCCCATCTCGGCCGGCGACACCAGCTTTTGCAGCGCGTTGGCCTGGGGCAGGTAACGGCGCGCGTCGGCCGGATCGGTGCGCAGTAGCAGTTCGCCGATGCCGGCCCCGATCAGGAAGCCGGCCTGGTTCATGTAGCCCAGCACCTCGGCCCCGCCATCCTGGGCCGCCAGCGCCATGGCCGTGAAATCCACGTGGGCCGTGATGTCCTGCAGGCCGGGGTAGTAGAACGGGTCCGGGTGGGCATGGTGGCGGTAGTGGCACATCAGCGTGCCGGCCTCGCGCTGGCCCAGGTAGTATTCATGGGCCGGGAAGCCATAGTCGAGCAGGATGGCCGCGCCGCCGGCGCCGCGCGCCAGCATCGCCGCCAGCGAGGCCATGAAGCCGCAGGCCGCGCCATGCACTTCCGTCGTGTAGCCGTCGGGCAGCGCATCGGGATCGGCGATCTGGCGTGCCAGCTGGGCCGCCAGCGCCGCGTCGGGCGCCGCTTCCACCAAGGTAAAGCGGCCCTCCTCCACCGTCACCTGCAGTTCGCGCCAGCCGGCGGCCGTCTTGCGCACCAGCTGCACCGGCATGGCGTCCAGCACCTCGTTGGCCAGCACCACGCCCTCCCATGCCTCGGGCAAGGTGTCGAGCCACTCGACCTGGGGGAAGCCGCGCAGCGTCTCGCGCTGGCGGGCCCGCAGCTCGCCCGACAAATCGACGATGGCGTAGCGCTCCACGGCCACGCCGGCGGCCGCCAGTTCCGTCAGCACGTCCAAGGCCAGCTTGCCGGTGCCGGCGCCAAATTCGAGGATGCGCGGCGCGCTTTGGGCGATAATAGCGGCTGCCACCTGCGCCAGCGCGGCCCCGAACAGGGGGGACAGCTCGGGCGCGGTTGTAAAATCGCCATCTTTCCCCAGCTTGGCGGCGCCGCCGCTGTAGTAGCCCAGGTCGGGCGCGTACAGGGCCAGCTCCATGTAGCGGGCAAAGGAAATGGCGCCGGCGTGCCGTTCGATGTCGGCGGCGATCCGGTGCTGCAGGGCGTGCGACGCGGCCAGCGCGTCCGGGGTAGGTGCGGGTAGGGACATTCCCGCATTGTAGCGAATCGGCGCACGCGGGCGCCAGTTGCCAGATCAGTTGCCAGAGCAGTTGCCAAATCAGTTGCCTTAGCGGTTAGCAATTCAGTTACTCATTCAGTTGTCACATTTTTCCAGCGATTCAGTGCCGAACTCATGACCAGCTCACAGCCTTCTTCCCATCCCGCCACGGTGCACGCATCCCGCCACTCCGAGGCGCATGGCCCGCGCGCCCCCGTGGCGCTGGTGACCGGCGCCGGCCGGCGCCTCGGCCGCGCCATCGCGCTGGCGCTGGCGCGGGCCGGCTGGGACGTGGCCGTGCACTACCGCGCTTCCGCGGCGCAGGCGCGCGAAGTGGCCGAAGCCATCGCGGCGCTGGGCCGGCGCGCCGTCACGCTGGAAGCCGACCTGGCCGACGAGGCGGCCGCGCGCGCCCTGGTGCCGCGCGCCGTGGCCGCGCTGGGCGCGCTCGACTGCGTGGTCAACAACGCCTCGCTGTTCGATTACGACAGCGCCACCGACTTCACCGTGGCCCGCATGGAGGCCCACATGCGCGCCAACCTGGCCGCCCCCATCCTGCTGGCGCAAGCGCTGCACGCGGCCACGCCGGACGGCGGCCAGGGCGCCGTGATCAACCTGCTGGACCAAAAACTGTACAATCTCAATCCCGACTTCCTGTCCTACACCCTGTCCAAGGCCGCGTTGCAGACGGCCACCACCATGCTGGCCCAGCAACTGGCACCCAGGCTGCGGGTGGTGGGCGTGGCGCCCGGCATCACGCTGGTGTCGGGCGAGCAGACCGAGGCCGGCTTCGCGCAGGCCCACAAGCAAACGCCGCTGGGCCGCTCCAGCACGCCGGATGACATCGCCGCCGCCGTCGTCTACGCGGCCGGCGCCCGCGCCCTGACCGGCACCACCTTGCTGGTCGATGGCGGCCAGCACCTGATGCCGCTGGCGCGCGACGTGATGTTCCTGGCGCAGTAGCGCGCTGCAAGGCGCCATGCACCAGATGAATGCCAGCGGCAAAGTATTATTTATATCGTTTATTCCGTATTATCGAAAGAAGGTAAAACCATGTTGTCCGCCCTGTCCCACCCGCGCCTGACCGATTGCCGGCGCCTGTTCCTGCGCAATTACGAAGTGCTGATCAACATCGGCGTGCATGACTTCGAGAAGAAGGGCGAACAGCGCGTGCTGATCAACGTCGACCTGTACATCCCACTGGCGCTGTCCACCCCCACCCACGACCAACTGGAAGAAGTGGTCGATTACGACTTCATGCGCGAGACCATCGCGCGCCGCATGGCGCAAGGCCATGTGCACCTGCAGGAGAGCCTGTGCGACGACGTGGTGCGCGCCATGCTGGCCCACCCGCGCGTGCGCGCCGCGCGCGTGTCGACCATGAAGCCGGACGTCTATCCCGATTGCGAAGGCGTGGGCGTGGAAGTGTTCCAGATCAAGGACAACGTATGAGCGCCGTACTGAACGAGACCGCCCAGGGCGGCAAATCGGCCGAGAAGATCGCGCTGGAGAACAACAAGCTGCACAAGCGCCTGTGCCGCCTGGTGGGCCAGGCCATCGGCGACTTCAACATGATCGAGGAAGGCGACAAGGTGATGGTGTGCCTGTCCGGCGGCAAGGACAGCTACGCCCTGCTCGACATCCTGATGACGCTGCGCGAGCGGGCCCCGATCCACTTCGACATCGTGGCCGTCAACCTGGACCAGAAGCAGCCCAACTTCCCGGCCGAGGTGCTGCCGGCCTACCTGACGGAACTGGGCATCGCCTTCCACATCGAGAATCAGGACACCTACAGCATCGTCAAGCGCCTGATCCCGGAAGGCAAGACCACCTGCTCGCTGTGCTCGCGGCTGCGGCGCGGCATCCTGTACCGCGTGGCCGATGAACTGGGCGCCACCAAGATCGCGCTGGGCCACCACCGCGACGACATCCTGGAGACCTTCTTCCTCAACATGTTCTTCGGCGGCAAGCTGAAAGGCATGCCGGCCAAGCTGGTGTCGGACGACGGCAAACACGTGGTGATCCGCCCCATGGCCTACGTGAAGGAAGCCGACACGGCGCGCTATGCCGAAGTCAAGGGCTTCCCCATCATCCCGTGCGACCTGTGCGGCTCGCAGGAAAACCTGCAGCGCAAGCAGATCAAGATGCTGATGCGCGAATGGGACAAGAAGCACCCGGGCCGTGTGGAGAACATCTTCTCGGCCCTGTCGACGGTGGTGCCGTCGCACCTGATGGACCACGCGCAGTACGACTTCGTCAACGTCAAGGCCGACGGCGTGCCCAACCCGCTGGGCGACATCGCCTTCGACGAGGAGCCATGCGCCACGCCGACCGCGATGCCGGGCACGATACCGCTGCAGTCGCTCTGACCGCTGTCAAGCCGCGACGCCTCACGCCAGGTCAGGTGAGGCGTACAATGGAATTCCATTTCGAGACGCCCATGGGCTTACCGAACGACAAAGACTCAGTGGATCAACTGGAACGAGATCTTGCAGAGCTGGTTGCGCTGACCGGGCAATCCGAGAGCGACATCCGGCGGATGGCGCTACGTGAGTATCTCGCATGGCGGCTGCCGGAAATCCGGGATCTCCAGATTGCGCAAGCCCAGGCGGATCGCGGGGAATTCGCGCCGGAAGAGGAAGTTCGGGAAGTATTTGCCCGATATGGCGCTTAGACTCGGCATTCGATGGACGCCACGAGCACTTTCCGATTTTATCGGGATCGTTGAACACATCAGGTCAGCCAACCCGCTGGCGGCGAATCAATTCGCCGCCAGCGTCCAGCATCAAGTCGAATTACTCCGCCAATTTCCCCACTTGGGCAAAGAATCGCTCCCTGGCGTGCGCCAACGCGTTGTGCACGCCAACTATCTGCTGCGCTATCGCGTCCAGCAATCAAAAATTGTTGTGCTTCAGTTACGCCACGTCGCCCGCAAGCCAGCGTGGCGCGCAATGTGCGGAACGGGCAATACCGAACCCGCCACGTTACAGCTTGCGATCCGTGCGCAGCACCGGGTACAAGTTGTAGCGCTCGTCCCACGAGGCGTGGCGGCGGGCGAAGAATTCCAGCCGCGCTTCCGGGCTGGCAGCGAAGGCCGGGTCGGCGGCCAGCTTGTCGCGGAACGCCGCCGCCAGCGCCGGATCGGCCGCCATCTGCTCGCGCGCCACGTCCTCGGCCACATAGGCCTCCATGTATTCCTTCCGCTCGAAGGCATTGTTGAACAGGCCCCAGGCCAGCAGCGAATCGACGTTGCGCGGTTCGAGCAGCGCCATCAACAGGCGCGCCCTGGGCTGAGCGATGGGCACGAACAGCGCGCCCTTGGCCAGGCTGCGCGTCTCGTCGCGCCACGCGCCTTCCACCTTGAGCGACTGGCGCCCTTCGAACGATTGCGCGGCCAGCGCGGTACGCTCGGCGCGGAATGCCTGCACTGGCGCGTTCTCCAGCGCCGCGCCCAGCACCTTGTAGTCGATACCGTGCAGGCGCAGCTTGGCCGCCACCATACCGGCCTGCGCCGCCGGCACCAGATAGCCGCCGCGCGGCGCGACCACCCGCAGGTCCGGCACGATCTCGTCGCGCAACGGCACGCTCCACATTTGCGGGCGGGTTTCATCATAGTGCGTCATCAGGGCGCCGGACACCTCGGACTGGGTGCGCGTGTAGGCATAGCCGGGAAAATCGATGGTCTTGCTGTTGTAGGTGGTGCGGTAGCTCTGCGGCACCTCGGCGCCGGCCAGCATGGCGCCGCGCGCATCCGCTTCCTGGGCCGTGCGCAGCCAGTCCTTGCCATGCGCGGCCACCTGCTCCAGCAGCGACACGATGGTGTTGCGCGTCACCCGCACCCGGGTCGGGTAGTCCTTCCACGAATGGGTTTCGACCAGCATGGCCATGCGGTTACGCAGCAGGAAATAGCCGGTCGAATAGCGCGGCGTGGCCATTTCATCGACGAAGCCGGAGGCCGGATCGTCGGTCACGGCGAACGAGATGTAATATGGCCTGGGATCGGAACCCTGGCGTTTGAGATCCCCGATCACGCCGTCGCGCAGCGCCGTGCCGGCCGCGCGCAGCGGGCCATCGCCGCCGTGCACGGGTTCCACCTGGATCGACACGTCGGGCTGGAACTTGGCGCCATCGGTCACGTGCAGGTCGACGTAGGCCAGCGGATCCCACTGGTTGACCAGCGCCAGCATGGCCTGCATCTCGGGCGCCTCGGCCTTCATGTAATCGCGGTTCAGGTTGTAGTTCTGGGCCGTCGTGCGCCAGCCCATGGCCGCCGGGCCACGCTGGTTGGGGCGGTTCCACTGGCCGAAGCGCTCGTGGCCATCGACGTTGAACACGGGGACGAACAGCAGCACCTGCTTATCGAGCGCGCCCGGCGCCGCCTTGTTCTCCAGCGCCTCGCGCAGCGCCAGGAAGCCGGCATCCTTGCCATCGATCTCACCGGCGTGGATGCCGCCTTGCACCAGCAGCACCGGCAAGCCGCGCCGCTTGGCCTGCGCGGGTGTCAGCGCGCCCGTGCGCGAGGCGGCCAGCGCCAGCATGGGACGCCCTTCCGGCGTGCGGCCATATTCGAAGCAGCGCACGGCCTTGGGATAGGCCTGCTGGAAGCGCGCGCACAACGCTACCACCTCATCGTAGCGGCCCGTGTTCTGGAAACCCGAGCGTTCAGCGACGGTGCTCAGGCCATCGGGCGCGGTGGCGTGCGCCAGCGGTGCGGCGGCAAGGGCGAACAACAGGGCGGTACGGATCATGGACGGGCTTTCTGAAAAAGTTAAATGCCAGGCAATTATAATCGGCAACCAAGCAAAAACCGGGGTCAGGTCATGCCCTCATGCAAGATGCGCGCATCTTGCATGAAGGCATGACCTGACCCCGGTTTCTTGGCGGCCGAGTTGGGATAGCCGTCAGGCCGCGTGGTTCGCTACGCCGGCCGGGGCGTGGAAGGCGGCCACCAGCGCCGCCTGCTTCTGCATGGCGGCCTTGAAATGGCGCTCCTTCACGTGGCCGTAGCCGCGAATGTCCTCCGGGATGCTGGCGATGGCCACGGCCTGCGCCAGGTTGTCGGCGGTCAGTTTAGGCAGCAGGGCCGACACGGTCTGGCGGTACTCGCGGATCAGCGCGCGCTCCATCTTGCGCTCGGCCGTGTAGCCGAAGATGTCGAAGGCCGTGCCGCGCAAGCCCTTGAGCTTCGCCAGCACGCCGAACGCCTTCATCATCCATGGCCCGAACTCCTGCTTGACCAGCTGGCCTTTCGAATCATGCCTGGCCAGCAGCGGGGGCGCCAGGTGGAACTTGAGCTTGATGTCGCCTTCGAACATGCCGGCGATCTTCTGCTGGAACGCGCCGTCGGTGTACAGGCGGGCCACTTCGTACTCGTCCTTGTAGGCCATCACCTTGTACAGGTAGCGCGCCACGGCTTCGGTCAGGCGCGTGCCCTTGCCCAGCTTGGCCTCCTGCATCCGCACCTCGTCCACGAAGGACTTGTAGTCGAAGGCATAGCGCGCATCCTGGTAGGCCGTCAGCAGTTCCACGCGGCGGCTGACGATGTCGTCCAGCGACTGCGTGCGCTTGAACTCGATCACCTTGGCCGGCGTGGTCAGGCGCACCACGGACGCCAGGTCGTGCGCGGCCGTGCGGCCCCACGCGAAGGCGGCCTTGTTGAAGCTGACGGACACGCCATTGAGTTCGATCGCCTTGACGATGGACGCTTCCGACAGCGGCACGTGGCCCTTCTGGAACGCGTAGCCGAGCATGAACATATTGGTGGCGATCGAGTCGCCCATCAGCGCGGTGGCGATCTGGCCCGCATCGACGAAGTCGGTGTGATCGGCGCCGCAGGCCTTGACGATCTCGCCGCGCGAGGAGGCGTCCGGGAACTGCCAGTCCGGGTTCTTGACGAAAGCGGCCGTCGAGGAGCCGGTCGAGTTGATGGCCGCGTAGGTGCGGCCCTCGCCCATGCGCGACAGCGCGTCGCGGCTGGCGGTAACGATCAGGTCGCAGCCGATCACCAGGTCGGCGCTGCCCGTGCCAACGCGGGTCGAGTGCAGGTCGGCCTGGTTGTCGGCCAGCCGCACGTGCGACATCACCGGGCCGCCCTTCTGGGCCAGTCCGCTCATGTCGAGCACGATGGCGCCCTTGCCTTCCACGTGGGCGGCCATGGCCAGGATCTGGCCCACGGTCACCACGCCGGTGCCGCCGATGCCGGTGATCAGGATGCCATACGGCTGGGCCGTGGACGGCAACGCTGGCGATGGCAGCGCGGGCATGGCGGCGTCGCCGGCGGCGGCCTTCTTCGGTTTTTTCAGGGCGCCGCCTTCCACCGTCACGAAGCTGGGGCAGAAGCCCGTCACGCACGAGAAGTCCTTGTTGCAGGACGACTGGTTGATCTGGCGCTTGCGGCCCAGCTCCGTCTCCAGCGGTTCCACCGACAGGCAGTTGGACTGCACCGAGCAGTCGCCGCAGCCTTCGCACACGGCCTCGTTGATGACGGCGCGCTTGGCCGGGTCCGGGTACTCGTTACGCTTCCGGCGGCGGCGCTTCTCGGAGGCACAGGTCTGGTCGTAGATCATGGCCGACACGCCCGGCTGGTCGCGCAGTTCGCGCTGCACGTCCATCAGTTCGCTGCGGTGGCGCACGGTCACGCCTTCGGCCCACTTGTAGCCGGCCGGGTATTTTTCCGGCTCGTCGGTGACGACGATGATGGGGTTCACGCCTTCGGCCGCGATCTGGCGCGAGATCATGCCGGGATCCAGCGGGCCGTCGAATTCCTGGCCGCCCGTCATGGCCACGGCGTCGTTGAACAGGATCTTGTAGGTGATGTTGACCTTGGCCGCCACGGCGGCGCGGATGGCCAGCAGGCCGGAGTGGAAGTAGGTGCCGTCACCGAGATTGGTGAACACATGCTTCTCGTTGGTGAACGGGGCCTGGCCGACCCAGGTCACGCCTTCCGCGCCCATGTGGGTGAAGGTGGACGTTTCGCGGTCCATCCACAGCACCATGTAGTGGCAGCCGATGCCGGCCAGCGCGCGCGAGCCTTCCGGCACCTTGGTCGAGGTGTTGTGCGGGCAGCCCGAGCAGAAATACGGCGTGCGGTCGGTCTCCGGATTGGGCTTGACGGCCACCGACTTGAGCACCAGTTCCTTCGCCTCCAGGAAGGCGATGCGCTCCTTGACGCGCTGCTCGACCGGGTGGCCGGCGCAGTAGTGCGAGATGCGGCTGGCGATGGCGCGCGCGATCTGGGCCGGGTTCAGCTCATAGGTGGCCGGCAGCAGCCAGTCGCCGTGGCCGGTGTGGCCCTTGTTGCTCCACTCGCCCGTGTCGTCGAACTTGCCGACCACGCGCGGACGCTGGCCGTCGGGCAGGTTGTACAGCTCTTCCTTGAGCGCGTATTCGAGGATCTGGCGCTTTTCCTCCACCACCAGGATCTCGTCCAGGCCCTTGGCGAAGGCGTGCACGCCGTCCGCTTCCAGCGGCCAGGTCATGCCGATCTTGTACAGCCGCAGGCCGATGTCAGCCGCCGCCTGCTCGTCGATGCCGAGGTCGGCCAGCGCCTGGCGCGTGTCGAGGTAGGACTTGCCGGCCGTGATGATGCCGATCTTCGGCTTGGGGCTGTCCCAGATAATCTTGTTGAGCTTGTTGGCGCGCACGTAGGCCAGCGCCGCGTACCACTTGTAGCTGTTCATCCGCACTTCCATGTCCAGCACGGTGTCCGGCCAGCGGATGTTGAGGCCACCGGGTGGCAGGTCGAAGTCGTCCGGGATCACGATCTTGACGCGGTCCGGGTCGAAATCGACGACGGCGCCCGATTCGATGATATCGGTCACGCATTTCATCGACACCCACAAGCCCGTGTAGCGGCTCATGGCCCAGGCGTGCAAGCCGTAGTCGATGTATTCCTGCACCGACGACGGGTACAGCACGGGGATGCCGCAGGCGTTCAGGATGTGGTCGGACTGGTGGGCGGTGGACGAGGACTTGGCCGCGTGGTCGTCGCCGGCCAGCACCAGCACGCCGCCATGCCTGGCGCTGCCAGCGTTGTTGGCGTGCTTGAACACGTCGCCGCAGCGGTCCACGCCGGGGCCCTTGCCGTACCACATGGCGAACACGCCGTCGTACTTGGCATCCTTGAACAGATTGGTCTGCTGCGTGCCCCACACGGCGGTGGCGGCCAGGTCCTCGTTCATGCCGGGGTGGAACTTGACGTGGTGCTCGTCCAGGTATTTCTTGGCCTTCATGGCCGTCATGTCGACGCTGGTGACGGGCGAACCGCGGTAGCCGGTGATGTAGCCGGCCGTGTTCAAGCCGGCCTTCAGGTCGCGCTCGCGCTGCATCATGGGCAGGCGGATCAGGGCCTGGGTGCCCGTCATGAAGGCGCGGCCGCGTTCCAGGGTCCACTTGTCGTCGAGGGAAATGGGGGCGTCCGAGTGGGCGGTGTGTGTGCCCGGCTCCAGTTGCGAGCCCTTGTGAGGTGCATTCATTACTTTGTCTCCAATATTCTCATTGCGGTGCACCGCCGGGCGGGATGGGCCCGGAAGCGCGCGAGCCGCCCCGCCTTGTGGGCGGAGCGGCACGGATATGGTTATGTACAGGTTATCACAGGCTGGCGCGCCGTTCTGCGCGGCGCTGCCGGGCCCGGTCGGGGAACCCCGATCAGAGAACCCCGATTAGAGAACCCCGATCAGGGGTCAGACCCTGCTTTGTTTGCGTGGCCGAAGTCAGCGTCAACAAATCAGGGTCTGCCCCCGGTTTGCGACTATTGCGCTCAGGCAGCCGTCTTGCCCGGATCCTGCAACACGCCGCGCTTGATCTGATCCAGCTCGATCGACTCGAACAGCGCGCGGAAGTTACCTTCGCCGAAACCCTGGTCGCCCTTGCGCTGGATGATCTCGAAGAAGATCGGGCCGATCACGTTCTGGGTGAAGATCTGCAGCAACAGTTCGCGTTCCGTTTCCGTGCTGCGGCCATCGATCAGGATGCGCATGCGGCGCAAGTCCTCCAGGCGCTCGCCGTGGTTCGGCAGGCGGCGGTTGACCAGCTCGTAATAAGTCTCGATGGTGTCCTGGAACACGATGCCGCTGTCGCGCAGCTGCTGCACCGAGGTGTAGATGTCATCCGTACCCAGCGCGATGTGCTGGATGCCTTCGCCGTGGTACTGGTCCAGGTATTCGGCGATCTGCGACTTATCGTCCGACGACTCGTTGATGGGGATGCGGATCTTGCCGCAGGGCGAAGTCATGGCCTTCGATTTCAGGCCCGTCAGCTTGCCTTCGATGTCGAAGTAGCGCACTTCGCGGAAGTTGAACAGGTTCTCGTAGAACTCGGCCCATTCCTTCATGCGGCCACGGTGCACGTTGTGGGTCAGGTGGTCGATATAGGTCAGGCCGTTGCCGACCGGGTTGGCCACGGCGCCCGGAATGGCGACGAAGTCCACGTCGTAGATGCTGATGTCGCCGATGGCGCCCGGCTGCGCCGCGTTGGCCGTGCCGGCGCCCTTGCCGCGCCAGCGGTCCACGAAGTAGATCAGCGAGTCGCCCACGCCCTTGATGGCGGGGATGTTCAGTTCCATCGGGCCGGTCTTGTTGTCGAAGCCCCAGGCGCCCAGTTCCAGCGCGCGCTTGTAGGTCAGGGCGGCGTCGTTGACGCGGATGGCGATGGCGCACACGGACGGGCCATGCTGGCGCGCAAACCGTTGAGCGAACGAATCGCGCTCGGCGTTGATGATGAAGTTGATCTCGCCCTGGCGGTACAGCGTCACGTCCTTGTGGCGGTGGCGGGCGATGGCCGTGAAACCCATGCTTTCGAACAGGGCGCCAAGCGCCTTGGGGTCCGGCGCCGCGTACTCGACAAACTCAAAACCATCGGTCCCCATCGGGTTGTCCCAAGGCTGGAATTGCATAGTGATCTCCTCGTTAGAATAGCGCACAGTATAGTCCCGGGCCGCCAGCATTAAATTGCAAACAATTCCCCAGTTCCGCGAATCTGAGCAATAATATTGCCTGGAAATTTCATTATTGAGGTATTTATGACCAAGATAGCGCTCGATAAGACGGACCGCAAGATTCTCGGCATCCTGCAGCAGGACGGCCGCCTGTCCAACCAGGACGTGGCCGAGCTGGTCAGCCTGTCGCCCTCGCCCTGTTTGCGCCGCATCAAGCGGCTCGAAGAAGCGGGCGTGATCCGCCAGTACGTGGCGCTGCTGGACCCGGACAAGATCGGCCTGGGCTTGCTGGCCTATGTGAATGTGCGGCTGGAAAAGCACAGCGAGGCGGCCGCCCACAGCAACGCGCGCGCGCTCGGTGCGGCGGCCGCGCCGGCCTCGCCGCGGGCCGACTTCGCCGTTTCCGTCGAACAGTGGCCGGAGGTGGTGGCCTGCTACGCGATGACGGGGGAGATGGATTACCTGCTGCGGGTCCACGTGGAGGACATGGACCACTTTTCGCGCTTCATGATGGCGACCTTGCTGCGCCACCCGGCCGTGCTGGACGTGAAATCGTCGTTCGCGCTGCAGCGGATCAAGGATACGACGGCGCTGCCGCTCGTTTGAAGTTCAGTCCTGGCGTGCCTTGCGGCCGATCAGCCGGTGCAGCCACTTGCTGGCGAAGCGCTTGTTGGCCTTGAGCGTGTAGTCCAGCGTGGCGAACTGCTCGTCGAGCGCTTCCTGCAGCACGCTGGTGGGATTGGCCGGCGGCAGCTTCAGATAGGCGTCCGCCTCGCCATAGTCGCGGTGGATCTCCATGCCGGCCTTTTTGGCGATGTGCATCATGGTGGCGTTGGAGGACAGGCAGTGCATGTAGAGCGTGTCGACGTCATTGTTGCGGCAGTGGATGGCGGCCCGCTCGAACAGCTTGGTGCCCACGCCCATGCCGCGCGCGGCCTTCCCCACGGACACGCCGAATTCGGCCACGTGCTCCTTTTCCGTCACGGCGTTCTTGTCCGGTTCCGTGGGCGCGAACGCCAGGTGGCCCACGGCCACCAGCGTGAACAGGCGGTTGTAAACGCCGAACACCATGTCGCGCGCGAAGTCGATGCGGTTGACGTAGGCCGTCACCTGCTCGTCGGGCAGCATGGTGCCAAAGCGCAGCAGGCGGTCGCGCGGCTCCAGCGCCAGGAAATGCTTGACCATGCGGCGCCGGTCGCGCTCACTCAATTCCTTGACCAGTACGGTGGGCCGCTTGCGCTCGCCGTTGCTGTCGCGCCGCCGGAACGGGTTGGAAAACACATCGGTCGGGTTCACTGGTGGGCTCCTCGCGGCCGTAAAACAAGAGAGTGGAAAGCGCGCATGGTGCGGCGCAACATGCTCCTATTGTAGCGCAGCTCAGGCGCCCGGGGATGACTGGCCGGCGTCACCGGCGCCGCTATCCGGGCCGGGCTTGATTTCGTCATCATCGTCGTCCGGCGCAGCCGCGCCCAGCGCCGCCTTGACGGCCGCCACCCTGGCCTTGCGCACCATTTCCGGGATGCGCTGCGGCTGTTCGCTCCAGCGCTGCGCCACCTCGCCCGCGTTGACGGCGCGCGCCGCCTCCAGCGCGGTCCGCAAATGGGCCAGCTGGGGGAAAGGCTGGTCGCGGAAGCTGGCCGTGGCGCCGATGCGCCCCCGGGCGTCGCACTGCGCCGCTTCCAGCATCTGCAGGAAGCGGGCCGGCTTGCGGAAGCCGTCGCAACGTTCCAGCAGATTGACGATGGTGTTCGGGCGCAGGATCAGGGCGCGGCACACGTTGCCATGTTCGCGCGCCGTCATCACGGCCAGGTCGCGGCACTCGGTCGGCACGCGCAGGCGCTGGCACAGCTGTTCCACCAGCTTCACGCCCAGGCCTTCGTGGCCATGGTGGGCCGGCCAGTGCTCGGGCGGCGTGGCGCCCTTGCCCACGTCGTGCATCAGGCAGGCGAAACGCGCGGGTAGCTCCAGCCCCGCCTCCGCCGCGCAATCGATGACCTGCTCGATGTGCAGGCCGGTGTCGATCTCGGGATGGTGCTGGACCGGCTGCGGCACGCCCCACAGCTTGTCCAGTTCCGGCAGCACGCGCGCCAGCGCGCCGCAGTCGCGCAGCACTTGCAGCATGCGCGAGGGACGCTGCTCCATCAGGCCGCGCGACAGTTCCTGCCAGACCCGCTCGGCCACCAGCGCGTCCACCTCGCCCAGTTCCACCATGCGCCGCATCAGCGCATTGGTTTCCGGCGCCACCGTGAATTCGGGGAAGCGCGCGGCGAAGCGGGCCACGCGCAGGATGCGCACCGGGTCTTCCTCGAACGCGTCCGACACGTGGCGGAACACGCGCAGTCGCAGGTCGCGCTGGCCGCCGAACGGGTCGGTCAGGGTGCCATCGTCGGCGCGCGCGATGGCGTTGATGGTCAGGTCGCGCCTGATGAGATCCTGTTCCAGCGTGACGTCGGGCGCGGTGTGGAACACGAAGCCGCGGTAGCCGGGCGCCGTCTTGCGCTCGGTACGGGCCAGCGCGTATTCCTCGTGGGTGTCCGGATGGAGGAACACGGGGAAGTCCTTGCCCACCGGGCGGTAGCCCAGCTTGAGCATGGCCTCGGGCGTGGCGCCCACCACCACGTGGTCATGGTCCTTGACGGGCAAGCCCAGCAAGGCGTCGCGCACGGCGCCGCCCACCACATAAGTGCGCATGCGTCAGTCCGGCATTTCAGCGTCGTGGCGGGGCGCCATTTCCGTCTCGGCCAGCGCTTCCGTGATCCAGCGCGCCACGGCCGGATGGGCGCACACGCGGTCGCAATAGGCGTTCAGTGCCGGCGCCAGCGTCACGCCGTAGGTGCGGAAGCGCATCACGACGGGCGCGAAGAAGGCGTCGGCGATGGTGAATTCACCGAACAGGAACTGGTGGTGGCCAAAGCGCGACAGGCACTCTTCCCATATTTCGCTGATGCGGCCGATGTCGGCCTGGCTGCCGTTGGTGCGACCCTTGCCCGGATAGCTGGCGCGGATGTTCATCGACATGGCCGTGCGCAGGTCGGCGAAACCGGAGTGCATTTCCGCGCACACGGAACGGGCCATGGCGCGCGCGGCCACGTCCTGCGGCCACATGTGCAGTTCCGGGAATTGCTCGGCCAGGTATTCGCAGATGGCCAGGCTGTCCCAGATCGTCATTTCACCGGCCAGCAGCACCGGCACGCGGCCGGCGGCCGAATAGGCTGCGATGCGGTTGGCCGTGTCGGCCTGGTCGAGCAGCACCCGCACTTCCTGGAACGGGATGCCGAACGCCGTCATGGCCACCCATGGCCGCATCGACCAGGACGAATAATTCTTGTTGCCGATGATGAGGGTCAGGCCGGGCGCGCGCGCGTTGGCCAGGGCTTGCGACAGGGTGGGATCGAGTTCAGTGGTTTGCATGGAGTGGTCCGGATAGGGTCGGTGGATGCTAACGGGAGCCGAAGCTGGTTTCTTGTTGTTCCTGCGCCGTAAAGCCCTTGGGCGCGACGGTGCCGAGGCGTGCCTTGAGCGACTGCGGCCGGCCTTCGAACAGGGCCGCGTAGTAGGTCGCGTTGGACATCACGTTCTTTACGTAGGTGCGGGTTTCGGGGAAGGGGATCGATTCAATGAAGACGGCGCTCTCCATTGGCTTGTCGAGCGCGGCGCGCCAGCTGCGCAGGCGTCCCGGCCCGGCGTTGTAGGCGGCCGTGGCCAGGGTCTGCGAGCCGTCCATGCTGCCCAATACCATGTTCATGTAGTTGGTGCCCAGCAGGATGTTGGTGCGCACGTCGCTCAGCATGTTCTGCACGAAGTCCGTCAGGCCGATCTTCTTGGCCACCCAGCGCCCGGTGGACGGCATCACCTGCATCAGGCCCGAGGCGCCCACGGCCGATTGCGAATCCATGATGAAGCGCGATTCCTGGCGGATCAGGCCATACACCCAGGCCTTGTCCAGGCCCAGGGTCTGGGTAGCCGGATGCATGATGTCGTCATGCGGCGCGGGGAAGCGCTGCGTGTAGTCGACCTGGATGCGGGTCTTCTCGGAGGTGCTCACCATGCGGTCCAGGATATTGTTCTGGCGCGCGAATTCGGCCGCCGCCAGGTGCTGGCGTTCACTCAGGCCGCGCAGCGCCCAGTTCCACTCGCGCGTGCCTTCGAAGCGTAACCGCATCGAGAAGAACTTGAGCGCGCGCTGGAAATTGGGATCGGACGCGAACGGCGTGATCTCGGCCTGCGTGATCGGTGGGCCAGGCGGTGGAATCGTGATCAGCTGGCCCAGTTCCTCCAGCGCCAGCTGGCCGTAGAAGTTGGATTGGTCTGAAATGCTGCGCAACAGTTGCGCCGCCTCGCCCGTGGGCTGGCTGGCGCCCGATTCGGCCATCAGCGCGCGGGCCTGCCAGTAGATCCATGCGGGGTCGTTACGCAGCGCCTGCGGCATGGCGCGGATGCCGGCACGCACCTGCTTCCAGTCGCCGGCGCGCAAGGCATAGCGCACCTTCCATTGCTGCGCCTCCTGCGACAGCGGCGCACCGGCTGTCCTGCGCCAGTAATCGGCCGTCTCCGGCGCCAGCGTGTAGGACGACGCGAGCGCGATGTTGGCCCAGCCGATGGCCTGCTCCTGCGCCGTCAGCCTGGGTGACGCCTTGTGCAGCGCCAGCGCGGCCAGCTTGACGCTGGTGCGCGCCATGCGGCCCACGGCCACCAGGTAGATCTCATGATCGATGCGGCCGCTGCCCACGCCTTTCGCCAGCGCGATGGCCGGCAGGTCGATGGCCTGGGCGATGCGCTTTTCCGGCCCGCCCAGCAGCACCATGGTGCGCTTGCCGGGACCGGTGGCGTCGAACTGGCCGGCCAGGCGCACCTGGGTCCACAAGTCCTCGCTGTCGAACTGGCCGTTCTGGGCCAGCGTGGCGATCAGGCCGGAACAGGCTTCGCCATACACGGTCGGATTGACCAGCAACACGCGCGCCTGTTCGGCCACGCGCTGGCCCTTGAGCGCGCGCGACATCAGGCCGTAGCATTTGACCTGGGTGTCGTCGTTCAGCACGAACAGCGGCAGTTGTTCGTCGAAGGTGGCCCAGTCGCGCTTGCGGCCCAGCTCCAGCAGCCAGTCGTTGCGCAGGCGGTCGGCGATGGCGCTGCCTTCGTAGCGGCGCAGGAAGTCGCGCACTTCGCTGCTGGCGGCGTCGCGCAGGTGCGACTTGAGGCGGTAGTAATCGACGTAGGAAGGAATCTGGTAGTTGGCCAGCCGGTCGGCATAGAATGCAACCTTGGCTGGATCATCCTGGCGCACGGCGTCGCGCAGCAGCAGGAAGGCGTCATCGTCCTTGCGGCTGCTGTCGATTCCACTATCGTCGGCGCGGCTCCAGGGTGAGGCCAGGCAGGCTACGGCCATCACGGCGCCGGCTATCCATTTTGAAGCGGAATTCAATGTGCAACTCTCAATCAAGTCTTAAAACAGTCATATGACCAGCGATCCTAGAATACCACGCGCCATGGCGCAGCCGCCAGCAGCAACGCCCCTGTCCAAGGCCGATTTGCGCAAGCATTTGCTCGGTGCGCGGCGCGCGCTGGACCCGGCCACGCGCACCGCATGGGACGCGGCCATCGGCCAGCACGTGCTGTCATGGACGGAGACGGCCGCCGTCAGCGCGCTGGGCGTGTACTGGCCATTGCGCGACGAGCCGGACCTGCAGCCCGCCTACGCGGAACTGGCGCGGCGCGGGGTGCGCTTGCTGCTGCCGGTAGTGGTGGAAAAACATGCGCCGCTGGCGTTCGCGGACTGGCACATCGGCGAAGCGATGGTGAAGGATGGGATGGGAGTGGCGGTACCGGCCGACCTGCGGCTGGCGGCCCGGCCGCCGGCACTGCTGGTGCCGTGCCTGGGCTACAACCGCCATGGCTACCGGCTCGGCTACGGCGGTGGCTTCTACGACCGCACGCTGGAAGCGCTGCCGCGCCCCCGCACCGTGGGCGTGGCCTACGCCTGCCAGCAGGCGCCATTTGGCGACGACCCGCACGACATCGCGCTCGACTGCATCGTCACGGAACAGGGCGCGGCCACGCCGGACCGACGCGCATAAAGACATAAACCGGGGTCAGGTCATACCATTACGCAACATGCGTGCATGTTGCGTAATGGTATGACCTGACCCCGGTTTTCGGTTTTGCTTATGCCAGGCGCTGCCACAGCGCCGTGGTCGGCGCCGCCTGGTTCATGCTGTAGAAATGCAGGCCTGGCGCACCGCCGGCCAGCAGGCGCTGGCACAGGGCCGTCACCACGTCCAGGCCGAAGGCCTTGATGGAGGCCGTGTCGTCGCCGAAGCTGGCCAGCTTGAGCCGCACCCAGCGCGGGATCTCGGCGCCGCACATGTCGGAGAAGCGCATCAGCTGGGTGTAGTTGGTGATCGGCATGATGCCTGGCACCACAGGCACGGTGATGCCCAGCTTGCCACACTCATCCATGAACTGGAAGTAGGCGTCGGCGTTGTAGAAGTACTGGGTGATGGCAGCGTTGGCGCCCGCCTTCACCTTGCGCTCGAAGGCCAGCAAGTCGTCCTGCGGCGAGCGGGCTTGCGGGTGGGTTTCCGGATAGGCCGCCACTTCGATGTGGAACCAGTCGCCCGTCTCGGCGCGGATGAATTCCACCAGCTCGTTGGCGTAGCGGAATTCGCCGGCCGCGCCATAGCCGCTGGGCAGGTCGCCGCGCAAGGCGACGACGCGGCGGATGTTATGCGACTTGAACTCGGCCAGGATGGCGCGGATCGATTCGCGCGTGCCGCCCACGCACGACAGGTGGGGTGCGGCCTGTTCGCCGGCGGCCATGATTTCCAGCACGGTGTCGAGCGTGCCGCGCTGGGTGGTGCCGCCCGCGCCAAAGGTCACGGAGAAATATTTGGGATGCAGTTCGGACAGCTTGGCACGCGTGGCGCGCAGCTTCTCCGCCCCTTCCGCCGTCTTGGGCGGAAAGAATTCGATACTGAAATTAGGGTTGTCCATCGGCGTTCTTCAAAAGTAAGGTAGACAAAGCCCAGGAAATCACGCTGTACAGCAGTGCGCCGCCCATGGCCGACCAGAAACTGTCGACATGAAAGCCCGTCACCCACTGCGCCACCAGCCAGAACATGAAGCCGTTGATGAAGAAGATGAACAGGCCCAGCGACAGCACGGTCACGGGCAGGGTCAGCAACAGCAGCACGGGCCGGATCAGCGTATTTACCAGACCCAACAAGAGGGCTGCGACGAGGGCTGCGCCTATGCTTGTGACATCGACGGAATGCATCAGGTAGGGCACTGCCAGCAGGGCAGCGGCATTGATTAACCAGGTAAGGACCAAACGCATGGTAAGAGGCTCGCGGCAGGAATGAAGGGAGAGGCGGCCCGCCAGCTGGCGGGCCGCGTCATCGCCGGTTAGTAGCGGTAGTGCTCAGGCTTGTACGGACCCTGCTTCTGCACGCCGATGTAGGCGGCTTGTTCGTCGGTCAGTTCGGTCAGCTGGGCGTTGAGCTTCTTGAGCTGCAGGCGCGCCACTTTCTCGTCCAGGTGCTTGGGCAGCACGTACACGCCGACCGGGTAGTTGGCCGTGTTGGCGTACAGCTCGATCTGGGCGATGGTCTGGTTGGCGAACGAGGAGCTCATCACGTAGGACGGGTGGCCCGTGCCGCAGCCGAGGTTGACCAGGCGGCCTTCGGCCAGCAGGATGATGCGCTTGCCGTCCGGGAAGATCACATGGTCAACTTGCGGCTTGATGTTTTCCCAGGTGTACTGCTTGATGGAGGCAACATCGATTTCGTTATCAAAGTGGCCAATGTTACAAACGATGGCCTGGTCCTTCATGGCCTTCATGTGTTCATGGGTAATCACGTGGAAGTTACCGGTACAGGTCACAAAAATGTCGGCCTGTGAGGCGGCTTCGTCCATGGTCACCACACGGTAGCCTTCCATGGCAGCCTGCAAGGCACAGATCGGGTCAACTTCGGTCACCCATACCTGGGCAGACAGGGCACGCAGCGCCTGGGCAGAGCCC
>DATFBD010000035.1:0-34807 GCA_035254005.1 Burkholderiaceae bacterium
CCTTGGAGCCGACGATTTCGCTCAAACGCACGATCTGGCGCTTGGGATTGGGCAGCTCCAGCGCCATGTAATTCTTGCCGGGGATGGTTTCCACCACGCGGATCGAGGTCAGCGACAGCGAACGGGCCAGGTCGCGCGCCAGGCCCACGATCTGGCTGCCCTTGACGCCGGTGGCCGGTTCGATCTCGTAGCGCGTGACGACGGGGCCGGGATAGGCCGCCACCACCTTGGCTTCCACGCCGAAGTCCGACAGCTTCTTCTCGATCAGGCGGCTGGTGAATTCCAGCGTTTCCACGGCCACGGTTTCCTGCACCGGCGGCGGTTCGTCCAGCAGCGACAGCGGCGGCAGATGGCTGCCATCGGCCAGGTCCTGGAACAGGCTGGCCTGCTTTTCCTTCTCGACGCGCTCGGACTTGACCACCGTGACCACCTGCGGCTCGATCTTGACGGGCGGCGCGGCCACATGTTTTTCCACGTGCTTGGCGCGCTCGCTGACCACCACCTCGTCGCGCTTGACGGCCGCCACTTCGCCCTGGCGTCTATCCTCGCGGTACTGGTAGCGCTGGATGAACCAGTCGATGCCAGTCTCGATGCCGCCGCCGATACGCTCGGCCACGGCCAGCCACGACACCTGGAAGAACAGGCTGAAACCGAGCCCGAACAGCAGCAGCAACAGCAAGGTGGCGCCCGTGAAGCCGAGCGCGACGTGGGCCGAATGGCCGATCAACTGTCCCAGCACGCCGCCGGGCGCGCGCGGCAATTCCACCTTGAGCGACCACATGCGCAGGAATTCCAGCCCCACGCTGCCCAAAAACAGCAGCACGAAACCAACGATGCGGATAATGTACTCGTGCTGGTGTTCCGGCTCCGGCTCTTTGGACAGCACGAACTGCTGGGTCAGCCCCGTGTATCCCTTCCACACGAGGCGCAGCAGGCACAGGCACAGCCACCACGCGGAAAAACCGAAGATAAACAACAACAGGTCGGCCAGCCAGGCGCCGGCCCGGCCGCCCAGATTGTGTACCCGTGGTACCACACTGGCGTGCGACCAGCCCGGGTCGCCCTTGGAATAACTGATCAGGATGAGCACGAAATACACGGCCAGCGCCGCCAGCGCGAGCCAGCGCGCCTCCGACAACAGGCGCACCAGCCGGTTGGGCAAAGGCTGACGCTCAGTCACATTGCGGGTGTAGCTGGATGGGGTCGAGGAGCTGGATTTCGTCATACGCTATGGGACAAGACCTACCGCCGGCGCGGGCACCGGCTGAAAATTATTGCAATATTATCGACCAAGAAACAGTCATCCCATCTATTCTAAGGCATACGGCCCCTGCCCGGCCCGCTGATTCGTGCCGAATCGCCGCTTGGACTATAATCCTGCATTGCTTAACTGTGTGCAATACCGCGTGCAATCGCTGGCGCCCCTGCGCCGCCCTTGCTGTAGCGGAATCAGCCCCCAATTCGGATACGTTATCCATCGTCCAACCTCTGAATAAGAAGCCATCCCATGACCACTCCAAAACATGCCCGCGTCTTGATCCTCGGTTCCGGCCCCGCCGGCTACAGCGCCGCCATCTATGCCGCGCGCGCCAACCTGAATCCGATGCTGGTGACGGGCGTCGAACAGGGCGGCCAGCTGATGACCACCACCGACGTGGAAAACTGGCCAGCCGACCCCATGGGGGTGCAAGGCCCGGACCTGATGCAGCGTTTCCTGCAGCACGCCGAGCGTTTCAACACGGAGATGGTGTTCGACCACATCCACACCGTCAAACTGAACGAAAAGCCGCTGCGCCTGATCGGCGACAGCCATGAATACACCTGCGACGCCCTGATCATCGCCACCGGCGCCTCGGCCCAGTATCTGGGCCTGCCGTCCGAGCAGGCCTTCATGGGCAAGGGCGTGTCGGCCTGCGCCACCTGCGACGGTTTCTTCTACCGCAACCAGGAAGTGGCCGTGGTCGGCGGCGGCAACACGGCCGTCGAGGAAGCGCTGTACCTGTCCAACATCGCCAACAAAGTCACCCTGATCCACCGCCGCGACAAGTTCCGCGCCGAGCCTATCCTGGTCGACCGCCTGAACGCCAAGGTCGCCGAAGGCAAGATCGAGATCAAGTACAACCACACCCTGCACGAAGTGGTGGGCAACGACAGCGGCGTGACGGGCGTGAAGATCGCTTCCACTACCGACGGCGCCATCACCGACATCGCCGTGCACGGCCTGTTCGTGGCGATCGGCCACAAGCCCAACACGGACATTTTCGAAGGCCAGCTGGAGATGCACAACGGCTACATCAAGACCCGCACCGGCACCGAAGGCATGGCCACTGCCACCAACATCCCCGGCGTGTTCGCGGCCGGCGACGTGCAGGATCACGTCTACCGCCAGGCCATCACCAGCGCCGGCACCGGCTGCATGGCCGCGCTGGACGCCCAGCGCTACCTGGAAGCCCAGGAATAAGCGGCCATGGCGCTGAAGGACTTCGCCGACCTCAAATCCCTGAGCAAGCAGCTCAAGGAACAGGCCGAGGCGCGCGCCGTGGCCAAGGCCGAAGCGGCCAAGCAAGCCAAGGTGCAGGCGGTGGAGGCGAATCTGTTCCACGCCAGCGTGGGCGGCGTCAAGCGTTTGCCGGAGCAGAACCGGCTGGCGCCGGGCGCGCCCAAGGCGGCGGCCTTCGCGCCGGCCGCACCTGCCCGCGCCCGCACCCAGGCCGAGGACGACGCGGCCGTGCTGCGCGAATCGATGTCGGACCAGTTCGACGTCGAACACTTGCTGGAGACGGAACCGACCGTCAGCTTCCTGCGCAACGGCGTGGGCCAGGATGTGATGCGCAAGCTGCGCAAGGGCCACTGGCCGGTGCAGGATGAGCTGGACCTGCACGGCATGCGGCGCGACGCCGCGCGCGACGCCATCGGCGCCTTCCTGCAGCAGGCCAAGCGGCGCAACGCGCGCTGCGTGGCCGTCATCTACGGCAAGGGCTACGGCTCCGTCAACGGCGAGCCGGTGCTGCGCTCCATGGTGCACAGCTGGCTGGAACAGAAAGAGGAAGTGATCGCCTTCTGCGCCGCCCGTCCGCTGGATGGCGGCGAAGGCGCGCTGATGGTGCTGCTGCGCGCCGCCCTGCAAACGCCGCGCTGACACGGCCAGCGCAATAGAGTCAGACCCCAGGGTCTGACCCTGGTTTTCGTGTACCGCAACCGCGGCCAAACGAACTGCAAGGACAAAACCAGGGTCTGGCCCAAGGGTCAGGCCCTACCAGCCTTCACCTCACATAAAAAAACATGAAGCACATCCCGCACGTCTCCCTCATCACCGTCATTGAAATCTTGGCGATCCTGGTGGGAGCGATGTCGGGCTTCGTGGAAGCGCGCCGCAAGCGCATGGACCTGGTGGGCGTGTTCACGGTGGCCTTCATCACGGCCTTCGGCGGTGGCACGCTGCGCGACATCCTGCTCGACGTGCGCCCCCTGTTCTGGGTCGCGCACCAGGGCTACGCCATCCTGATCTTCGTGCTGGCCCTGGTGGCCACGCCGCTGGTGCGCACCATCCGCCAGATCGTCTCGGAGCGCATCATCGTGGTGGCCGACGCCATCGGCCTTGGTTTGTTCGCCGTGGCCGGCGTATCGCAGGCGCAGGCGGCCGACATGCCCGTGTTCATCGCGGCCATGATGGGCGTGATTACCGGGATCTTCGGCGGCGTGTTGCGCGACATCGTCTGCAACGAAGTGCCGATGGTGTTCCGCGACGGCAAGCCGTACGCGATCTGCGCCTTCTTCGGCGCCTGGCTCTACATCGCGCTGCAGCACACGCAGGTATCGAACGACTTCGCGTTGTGGTTCAGCGCCGCCTTCATCACGCTGCTGCGGCTGCTGACCTGGAAGTTCGACATGCGGATCAACCGCTGATTCACCGCTGGCGCGCATCCCCGCGCGCGGGGATGCCAGCGCGTGCGGCGGAATTTAAACGGCGTCGGCGCCCGTTTCGCCCGTGCGGATGCGGATCACCTGTTCCACGTTCTGCACGAAGATCTTGCCGTCGCCGATCTTGCCGGTGCGGGCGGCCTTGATGATGGCGTCCACCACCTGCTCGGCCACGCCGTCGTCCACCACCACTTCCACCTTCACCTTGGGCAGGAAATCGACCACGTATTCGGCGCCGCGATACAGTTCGGTATGGCCTTTCTGGCGGCCAAAGCCCTTCACTTCCGTCACGGTCAGGCCGGTGACGTTGACTTCAGCCAGCGCCTCGCGCACTTCGTCCAGCTTGAACGGTTTGATCACTGCGGTAATCTGTTTCATGACAACTCCTCGAATGTAAATCGTATTGCGTAAAACCGGTGCGTCAACGGGACGGCGCCCGCCGGCGGCGGCGCGGTCCCGGATCTTGAGCAGGCTGGTAACCCATGCCGTGCCGCGCGGCGGGTAGCCGGCGGCCATGACGGCGGCGATCGGACGATGTAATGCACGGTATCCAGACCGCATTGTAAGCTACCCGGCGCCGCTCTCCTACCCGGGCACGCCGATACCGAGGCAGCGCTCGGTTCCGGCGCCGGCCCGCCGGCCGCGCTCAGACGGGAATCCGTTGCAAATCCTGCATCCAGACCACGCTTTGCCCGTCGGTCGGCGCGCGCCAGTCGCCGCGCGGCGACAGCGAGCCGCCCGTGCCCACCTTGGGCGAATTCGGCACGCAGGTGCGCTTGAACTGGCTGGTGCGGAAGAAGCGGTCCAGGAAGATGCCCAGGTTCTTCTTGATGACCGCCAGGTCATACTCATTGCGCGCAACATGCTCGCCGTCCGGCCAGCGGCCCCGCTCCCGGTCATGCCAGGCCGCCAGCGCCAGGAACGCCACCTTGGATGGCGCGAAGCCGTAGCGCAGCACGTAGTACAGGTTGAAGTCCTGCAACTCGTAGGGGCCGATGGTGCTTTCCGTGCGCTGCTCGGGCTGGCCGTCGGCCGTGCCGGGCACCAGTTCGGGGCTGATTTCCGTGCCCAGGATATCGAGCAACACCTGCGCGTCGCTGCGGCCGATCAGACCCGATTCTGCCACCCAGCGTACCAGGTAGGAAATCAGCGTCTTCGGGACGCTGGCGTTGACGTTGTAGTGCGACATGTGGTCGCCCACGCCATAGGTGCACCACCCCAGCGCCAGCTCGCTCAGGTCGCCCGTGCCGACCACGAGGGCGTTGTGGTGGTTCGCCAGCCGGAACAGATGGTTGGTGCGCTCGCCCGCCTGCACGTTCTCGAACGCGATGTCGTGCTGCGCCTCGCCCTCCGCATACGGGTGGCCCAGGTCCTGCAGCATCTGGATGCAGCTGGGACGGATGTCGATTTCGGCCGCCGTGCAGCCCACCAGCTTCATCAAGCGGTGGGCCTGGGTCAGCGTACGCTCGCTGGTGGCGAAGCTGGGCATGGTGTAGGCCAGGATATTGGCGCGCGGCAGCTTGAGCTTGTCCATCACGCGCGCGCACACCAGCAGCGCGTGGGTGGAATCGAGGCCGCCGGACACGCCGATCACCAGTTTCTGGATGCCGCTCGCTTGCAGCCGCTGGGCCAGTGCCTGCACCTGGATGTTGTAGACCTCGTTGCAGCGCTCGTCGCGGCGGCGGCTGTCGGCCGGCACGTAGGGGAAGCGCTCCACGCAGCGCTTGAGCGCCAGCGTGCGTTCCAGCGGCAGCGCCAGGTCGAAGCTGACCACGCGGAAGCGCGCCACTTCTTCGGCATGGCGCTGCACCGACTGGCCGAACGTGGTCTGGCGCATGCGCTCGCGCGACAGCCGCTCCAGGTCCACGTCCGCGTAGATCAGGCTGGGTTCATCCTGGAAGCGCTTCGATTCGGCCAGCAGTTCGCCGTTCTCGCAGATCAGGGCCTGGCCATCCCATGCCATATCGGTGGTTGATTCGCCGCTGCCGGCGGAGGTGTACAGATAGGCCGACAGGCAGCGCGCCGACTGCTGCGCCACCAGCTGGTGACGGTAGCCGGACTTGCCCACCAGCGCGTTGGACGCGGACAGGTTGACCAGCACGGAAGCGCCGGCCAGCGCCGCGAACGACGATGGCGGCACGGGCACCCACACGTCTTCGCAAATCTCGACGTGGAATTTCAGCAGCGGCAGATTGGCCACTTCAAACAGCAGGCTGGAGCCGAATGGCACCGTCTGTCCCAGCAGCGCCACTTCCGTGGCAGCCGCGTAATCGCCTGAGCTGAACTGGCGCGCCTCGTAGAATTCGCCGTAGTTGGGCAGGTAGCTCTTGGGCACCACGCCCTGGATGCGGCCACCGGCGATGACGACGGCGCAGTTGTACAGCTGGTGCCGCACGCGCAGCGGCATGCCGACCACCATCGTCAGCGGCAGTTCGGCGGACGCGGCCATCACCGTGGCCAGCGCCGCCTCGCAAGCGTCCAGCAGCGCGCGCTGGTGGAACAGGTCGTCGCAGGTGTAGGCCGACAGGCCCAGTTCGGGAAACGCCACCAGTGCCGCGCCTTGCTGGTGCGCTTCAGTGGCCATGGCGATGGTCTGGGCCGCGTTGTAGGCCGGGTCGGCGATGCGGCAACGGGGCACGGCCACGGCCACGCGCGCGAAGTCGTGCGTATACAGGTTGAAGAAATTCTTGGTCATGGGCGTCTTTCTCGCCTGCCGGGCGCGCGCCCGGCGGCGACGGAACATTTTGCGTAGAATGCCACACTGGTCAGAGCAAACATGATGAGCGGGCAACAAAAATGAATTATCGCACGGGGATCATTTCTTCTCTCGCCGAAGTGGGCGAAGCGGCGTGGACGGCCTTGCTGGCGGCCCAGGGCGATGCCAACCCTTTCCTGTCGTACGCCTTCCTGCACGCGCTGCACGAATCGGGCTCGGCCTGCGCCGACACCGGCTGGCAGCCGCAATACCTGGTGTTGTGGGATGGCCCGCAACTGGCGGCCGCCATGCCGCTGTACGTCAAATCGCACTCCTACGGCGAATACGTGTTCGACTGGGCCTGGGCCGACGCCTACCAGCGCCACGGGCTTGAATACTATCCCAAGCTGCTGTCGGCCATCCCGTTCACGCCCGTCACCGGGCCGCGCCTGCTGGCGCGCGGGCCGGCCGAGCGGGCCGCGCTGGTCGAGCTGCTGTGTGCCCAGCAACAGGCGGCCGGCATGTCGTCCACCCACATCCTGTTCCCGCCCGAGGAGCAGGCGCGCCAGCTGCAGGACGCGGGATTCATGCTGCGCAGCGGCGTGCAATTCCACTGGCTCAACGATGGCTACCGCGATTTCGACCAGTTCCTGGCCACGCTGGAACACAAGAAGCGCAAGAATATCCGCGCCGAGCGGCGCAAGGTGCGCGAAGCCGGCGTCACGTTGCGCCAGCTGCGCGGCGCGGCCATCACGGAGGCGGAGTGGCGCTTCTTCCACCGCTGCTACGCCAACACCTATGCCGAGCACCGCTCGTCGCCGTACCTGAACCTGGATTTCTTCCTGCGCGTGGGCCGCAGCATGCCGGACAATCTGATGCTGGTGCTGGCCGAGCGCGATGGGCAGCCGGTGGCCTCCTCGCTGGTGTTCCACACGGCCGACACGCTGTACGGCCGCTACTGGGGCGCACTCGAACACATCCCCTGCCTGCATTTCGAGACGGCCTACTACCAGCCGCTGGAATTTTGCATCGCGCAAGGCATCGCCACGTTCGAAGGCGGCGCGCAGGGCGAGCACAAGATGGCCCGCGGCTTCCTGCCGCAAAAAACGTGGTCGGCCCACTGGCTGGCCCACCCCGCTTTCGCCGACGCCATCGAACGTTTCCTGGCGCGCGAAGGGGGCGGCATCGCCGCCTACCTCGATGAACTCAACGAACGCAATCCGTTCCGCGGCCAAGCTGGCCGCGATGGCGCGTGCAGCGTCAGTGCGGCGCCGTCAAGCGCAGCGGATCGCTGAGCTTGAGGATGTGGCGGTAGTCTTCGCCATCCACCACTTCCATGCTGCTCACCTGCCCCAGCTCGATATCGACGAACACCGTGCGCGGCGAACGGATCAGGTGATTCAAGCCCTCCACCATCACGCTGAGGATATCGTCGCGTGGCTCGTACGTCAGGCCCAGCAGGGGTATCCACTCCTGCTCCACCTGGCTACCCAGCGACAACGCCTCGACGTCGATTTCCACGCTCTTGCCTTCCAGTTCCTTGGATACGCGGTCGAAATAGCTGTGCCATTCCGCCTTATCGATTTTTGCGACCGTCATTTCCCGCCTCCTGTCGTCGTCAGCACTACCGGCCACCCCGCTACGACGGAAGGCCGGTGTCGGAACGTTCAGTATGCGCCGCCGCCCTTGCGCACGGTATAAAAATTACTGATCGGGATCAGGTCGTGAAATGAAAAACGCAGCCGGCCGGCATGGCGCCGGGCGGCTGCGCGGGCTATCCGGCTGGCGCCGGCGTGCGGTCAGCTGTGCGCCTGGTGGGTGGCCGTCAGGCGGCGCATCATGGGCAGCGCGGCCAGCGCGATGGCGGTGCAGACCACGGCGCCAAAGCCCAGCTTGGTAAACAGGTTGGTGTAAATCGGCAGCGTCAGCACGGGATCGACAACATCCTTGGGCACGCTGGCGAAATTGGCCACCACCCCGCCCAGGTACTGCGAAATGCCGACCGCCACAAAATAGGCGCCCATCATGAAACCGCCCATGCGGGCCGGCACATAGCGCGCCATCACGGCCAGGCCCAGGCCGCCCACCAGCAGCTCACCGAGCGAATAGAAGCCATAGCCGGCGATCATGACCCAGGCCGAAGTCTTGCCGCCGACGGCGAACTGGCCGGCGATACCGTAGATGAAAAAGCCGATGGCGACGATCGAAAAGCCCACCGCGAACTTGCCGGCGATCGACAAATCCTTGCCCTGGCTGCCCGCCTTGGCATAGGCCCAGGCCAGCACGGGGCTGAGCAGCATGATCCAGATCGGGTTCAAGGCCTGGAACTGGGCCGGCGCCCAGGTCCACAAATGCGCGCCAAAGAGCGCAAAGTCGCCATTCACATTACGCAGCGCGAACAGCGACAGCGAAGTCGACATCTGTTGATAGAAAATAAAGAAAAACACGGTCTGCAGCATCAGGATCAGGGCCGCCATCAGGCCGGCTCGCTCGCTCGCCTCGACGCTGCGGATCAGGTGCGCGAAGATGCCCAGCACCACAAAGCCGGCCACGTACACGAAAGCCCGCGCCACGCTCTGGTATTGCAGGATGATGGCCGCGCCCACGATGGCCAGCAGGCCGCCGCCCAGCACCATGGCCAGCTTGCGCATGTCGAGCGGCAGCTCGTCGGGACGGGAACCCACCGCGTGCAGCGTCTGGCGCATCGACAGCACGGTGAACAGGCCCACCACCAGGCCCACGCTGCACACCGCGAACGCCATGTGCCAGCCCAGGCCATTGCCGTACTGCGCGTTGACATAATCCTTGACCCATGGCGTGGCCAGCATGGACACGGTGGAGCCGACATTGACGGACATGTAGTACATGGTGAAGGCGCTGTCGATCTTGGAGTCGTCGCCTTCATAGATCTTGCGCACCAGGTTGGCCGTGTTGGGCTTGAACAGGCCGTTGCCGACCACGATCACGCCCAGCGCCGAGAAAATCTGCCAGGTGTTCTCGCTCGGTACGGCCAGCAAGCCATAGCCGATGCTCAGGATCAGCGCGCCCAGCAGCATGCAGCGTTTGGTGCCCAGCACCTTGTCGCCGATCCAGCCGCCGATGGCGGGCGACACATACACCAGGGCGGAGAACGCGCTCCACACCAGGTTGGCGCGGCTGTCCTCGAAGCCGAGGCGCTGCACCATGAAGTAGACGATCAGCGCCTGCATGCCGTAATAGCCGAAGCGCTCCCACAGTTCGATCAACGCAATGGTCGCGAACGAGCGCGTCTGCGTGTAGCTTGGAATGGAGGTATTCATGAGTCTCCAGTGACTTTTTAAGTGTTGTTTAAGTGGCATACGCGTGCCGACGCCGCATGCTACGCCACTCCAGGGCAACTGGCAATTTCAGGAAAGCAATTTCATGGAGGCAACATTCGCCGCCCATGCCGGGCGTGCCGGGCAAGGCCTCAGGCGTGCTGCCGGCCCGGCCGGGCCTGATCCTGATCCTGCCCCTGTCCCACGCCCTCGCCGTCGCACACGACGCGGTTGCGTCCCATATGCTTGGCCCGGTACAGGGCCGCGTCGGCCAGCCGCAGCAGCGCATCCGTGCTGGCCACGGCATGGCCTTCGGCGCACGCCACGCCGACGCTGATGGTGACGAGCGCGCCGGGCGCCTCCTCGTGCGCGATGGCCAGTTGCTCGACCGCCGCGCGCAGCGCCTGCCCCACTTCCACCGCCTCGGCCGGGCCGGCGTTGGGCAGCACGATGGCGAATTCCTCGCCGCCGTAGCGCGCCACCAGGTCGGCCGCGCGCCGGGCGCCCCCGCGCAGTGCCTGCGCCACCCGCATCAGGCAATCGTCGCCGCGCTGGTGGCCATAACAGTCGTTGTAGCGCTTGAAGTAATCGACGTCGATCATCACCACCGCCAACGGCTGGCCGGCGCGCCGCGCGCGCGCCCACTCGTTGCGCAGCACTTCGTCGAAATGGCGGCGGTTGGCCAGCCCCGTCAGGCCGTCCGTCACGGCCAGCGCCGCCAGTTGCGCGTTGGCTTCCTCCAGCTGGGCCGTGCGCTCGGCCACGCGCCGCTCCAGGTTGTCGTACAGGCGCGCGTTGGCGATGCCGGTGATCGCCTGCGCGCACAGGATGCGCAGGAACTCCACCCGGGCCGCCGTGAACGTGCCTTCGGCCAGCCGGTTCTCCAGGTACAACATGCCATCGAGCCGCCCCGCCTGGCGGATTGGCAAACACATGACGGAACGCGGACCGGGCTGGTGCACGTAGGGATCGGCCGCGAAGCGGGGCGAGGCGGCCAGGTTGTCCTCGATGACCTCCGTGCCCGAACGGGCCACGTAGCGCAGCAGCGACAGCGGGAATTGCGGGTCGCCGGCCGCCTCCAGGTCGACCGTACGCGCCAGCGGCAAAGCGGTGGCGCCATCGACCGCCTCCACCTCCAGCCGCCATACGCCGCCCTCGTGCAGCAACAGGCGCGCCACCTGGGCGCCCGAGTTCTCGCACACGATGGCCATCAGCCGCCGCAGCACATTGGCCAGCCCGACCTCGTGCGACAGCGCCTGGGCCGCCTTGAGCAAGGTCATCAGGTCCAGTTCCGCGTTGGCGCCGGCGCGCCCGCGCGTGGTCCAGCCAGGCGTGGACGGCGCCGCCCAGCCGGACACCGCATGCCCGGTCAGCACCGGGCCATGGCGCGCACTCATCTCGCTGGCCTTGCCGTCCGCGCCCCACTGGCGGTAGCGCGCCAGCGCGTCCGTCAGGTAGACCGTGGCCACGCGCGGCTGGCCCTGCTCCAGCCAGCATTCGCCACACAATTCATTGCCCAGCGCCTGCAGCGGCACATTGCCGGCCGCCGCGTCCAACCCGCGCTGGTAATGGCGGGTGGCCAGCGCCAGGTCCTGCTCGCCGCGCGCCAGTTCGGCCAGCACCAGGCTGTGGCGCGCCGCGAACAACGGCGGCGCCAGCGCCGCCCAGCGCGCCAGCAGCTCCTGCAGCGCGGCGATGCGGGCCCGGATGGCCGGCGCGTCGGGGCGGCCCGGATCGCGTCGCAAGGCCCGGACCCAGATCAGGGCCGCGTAGAACGTGGCGTCGGGCACCTTGGCCTGGCCGCGCATCATCTGCGCCACCAGCTCCAGCTGGCTGGCCAGCGCTTCCGCATCCGGCCCGTCGAACAGGAAGGCGTTGCGGATCTTGCCCTGCAAGAAATAGGCACGGAACAGCTTCGAGTCGCCGTAGCGCTCCAGGAAGCGGGCCTCGCTGAAACCGTCGTCGTCATAGCTGGCGCCGGCGGGGGTCTGGCCCATCAGGCATTTGATCGGCTGCACGGCCGCCGCCACGCAGCAATCGGCCATCGCCTGCTGGCCGTTGGCGCGCATCAGCAGCAGGTCGTGCGCGATGGCCAGCTTCAGTTCGGGCAGGTAGTCGCCCAGGATCAGGCGGTCGGTGGCGCGCACCGCCGCCACCACGCCCACCTGCACGTAGTCGGCGATGTCGAGCGCCCAGCCGAACGCCTCGTCGTACAGCGCGTCGGAGCTGCGCAGCGAGCGCACCCAGTGGTTGCACAGGGCCGCGAACATCAGGCCGGTCAGCGTGCGCGTCTGCAGGTTGGCGCGGCGGCGCGCCAGCGCCAGCGCCATCTCGCCGAAGCGGAAGGCCAGCGCCATGTCGCCCGTGCGCAGGGCCAGCATCAGCGCGTGTCCGACGTAGGCCACGGAACTGAAGTCGCTGACGCCCGTTTGCATCGACAGGCGCGTCATCGACAGCACCATGTGCACGCTCAGCTCCTGCTGGCCAGCGTAGTAGGCCGCCATCCACATCGATTGCATCATCTGCATGGCGGCCAGCGCCGGACCGTCATCGAGCTCGGGCGCGTCGAGCAGCGCCTGGGTGTCGCGGGCCAGCGGGTGGCGCTCGATCTCCGCGTACAGCGCATCGGAGCGGGCGCTCAGCTTGGCCACGTCGTGCGGCACCGGCATGTCCAGCAACGCCAGTCCGGCGCGCAGCACGGCGATGGCGTCCGGCAGCCGTCCCTGCAACTGGTACTGGTGCGCCTGCACGGCGATGCAGCGCACCTGCTCCAGCGGCGCCGCGTGCGCCATCAGCAGCGGGTAGATGGCCTCGGCCCGTTCAAACTGGCCGCACAGGTAGGCCGCTTCGGCCGCGCCCAGCTGCAATTCCAGCCATAGCGCGCCATGCGCCTGCCACGGCTGGTCCGGCAGCAGCGCCAGGCCGCTGTTCATGTGCTCCAGCGTGGCCTGGAACGCGGCCGAGCGGCGCGCCTTGATGCCGGCCCGGCAATTGAGCTGCGCCAGTTGCAGCCGCTCGCGCGCTTCCACCACCAGCGCGCGGCCGGCGTTGTACTGCTCGACGATGGCGAACAATTCGTCCTCCAGCCGGCGTTCATCGGCGTGGCGCAGCAGCAGGCGGCCGATGCGCAAGTGCAGCGCCGCGCGCGCGTCGGTGGGGACCAGCGCGTAGGCGGCCTGCTGGACGCGATCGTGCAGGAAGCGGTAGCTGATGTCGGTGCCGGCCGCGTCGGCGTCCAGGTACTTGTAGCGCATGTCGCGCGGCTGGATCAGGCCAGCCTGCAGCGCCGGCCACAGCGTCTGCTGGGCCTGGGCCGGCGCCGCATCGACCAGCACGGCCAGCGTGTCGAGCCGGAACTGGTTGCCGACGGCGGCTGCCAGTTGCAGCAACTGCTGGGCAGGCACCGGCAGCCGGCGGATTTTCTCGACCAGCAGTTCGACCACATTGTCGGTGTAGGCGGCCTGCTCCAGCACCGCCAGGTCCCAGTACCAGCAATCGTGGGCCGGCTGGTAGTGCAGCTGGCCGGCGTCGTGGATCGCGTGCAGGAACTGGTTGAGGAAGAAGGGATTGCCGCCCGTCTTGCGCTGGCACAGCCGGGCCAGCGGCGCGGCCGCCTCGGCCGGCACGTGCAGGCTGTCGGCCACCAGTCGCGCCACGTCGCCCTCGGCCAGTGGCGCCAGCGCCAGCCGGGTCAGGCGCGCGCCGTGCCGTTGCAGCCGTTCGCATAAACCCGTCAACGGGTGGGCCGGCGTCACCTCGTTGTCGCGGTAGGCGCCGATCAGCAGCATGCGGCCCCCTTCGCGCTCGCGCAGGAACAGCTCCACCAGGCGCAGCGTGGGCGGGTCGGCCCATTGCAGGTCATCCAGGAACAGCACCAGCGGATGGTCGGCCGTGGCGAACACCTGCACGAAACGGTGGAACGCGCGGTCGAGCCGGGCCTGGGCCTGGTCGGGCGCCAGCGCGGCGCCGGGGCCGGCCGGGCCGGCCACCAGCGCCAGCTCCGGCAGCAGTTCCTGCAGCACGCCCAGGCTGTCGCCCAGCGCGCCGCGCAGGCGGTCGGCCCAGCGCCGCAAGCCTTGCTCCGGTTCGCTCAGCAACTGCCGCAGCAATTCCTGGAAGGCCTGGATCAGCGGCGCATAGGGCACGTCGCGCCGGTACTGGTCGAATTTACCGGACAGGAAGCAGCCGCGCCGGGCCACGATGGCCGGTTGCACCTCATCCACCACGGCCGACTTGCCGCTGCCGGCCGGCCCGGCCACCAGCAGCAATTCGCTGGCGCCGCCGGCCGTGCGCTCGAAGGCCGCCAGCAGCGCCGCCGTTTCGCGCTCGCGGCCATACAGGCGCTGCGCCACGTTGAAGGGCCGGTGGCGGTCTGCCAGTCCGGCCAGCGGCATGACGATGCCGCCATCGGCACCGGCCACGCCCGCACCTGCGCCTGCCGCCCCTGCCGCACCCGCACCGGCGCCTGCCGCGCCCGCGCGGCAAGCCTGCAGATCGATCGCCAGCGCGTGCAGGGTCTGGTAGCGCTGCTCCGCGTTCTTTTCCAGCAGCCGGCGCAGGATGGCCGTCAGCCCGGGCGGCGCCGCGGCCAGCGCCGGATGCGACCAGTCGGGTACGCGCGCGATGTGGCTGTGCACCAGCTCCATGGCGTCGCTGCCGGCGAACGGCGGCTGGCCCGTCACCAGTTCGTACCAGGTGGCGCCCAGGCTGTAGTAATCGGCCCGGTAGTCGACCCGCCGGTTCATGCGTCCCGTGCGTTCCGGCGCCATGTAGGGCAAGGTGCCTTCCAGCGCATACGGATGGACGATGCCCTGCACTTCCTGCGCCAGTTCGCCGGCGATGCCGAAGTCGATCAGCTGCAGCTGGCGCCGGGCGCCGCTCCACACGATGTTGGACGGGGTGATGTCGTTGTGGATGATGCCCTGGCCATGCACGGCGTCGAGCGCGGCGCACAGTTGCAGCGCGATGGCGAAGAAGTCATCGAGCGCCAGGCCGGGCTGGCCGGCGGCGGCGCGGTCGCGCAGCAATACGCTGAGCGCGGTGCCGCCGATATCCTCCTGCAGCATGACCCAGCGCCCGCCCTGCTGGGCCAGCGCCAGCGGTCGCACCACGCCGGGATGGGCGCAGCGGCGTGCCAGCGCGAATTCGCGCTTGAAGCGCGACACTTCCTCGTGCGAGGGACAATCGGTGTTGGGAATCTTGACGATGAGCGGCGCACGCTCGGCCACGGAGCAGGCGCGGTAGACCAGGGAACGGGCACTGGCATGCAGTGGTTCGATGATCTCGTAGTCGAATAAGGCGCTCACGGACTTCCAGTCGTAATAATGCGAGGCAACAGGGCCATGCCGGTTGCTGGCAACCAACTAGTGACCTTATCCGCTATATTACGTTAGCGCGACGACAATTACTATAAAGAAAAACAACTTATAACAAAACAAGTTAATGCGTTGCTCAAAACACGCAACCGGGCCGATACCGGCGCCGGCTGCGTGTTTACCGAGGGCTTAGCCTTGCGGATTTTCCTTCTGGTAGTTAGCCACGCCGCTCAGGATTTCAGCCTTGGCTTCTTCCGGACCGTACCAGCCGTCGATCTTGACCCATTTGCCCTTCTCCAGGTCCTTGTAGTGCTCGAAGAAGTGGGTGATCTGGCGCAGGCGCAGTTCGTTCAGGTCTTCCGGCTTCTGCCAGTGGCTGTAGATGGACAGCACCTTGTCGACCGGCACGGCCAGCACTTTGGCGTCTTCACCGGATTCGTCGGTCATCTTCATCACGCCGATCGGACGGCAACGCACCACCACGCCAGGGATCAGCGGGAACGGGGTGATCACCAGCACGTCGACCGGGTCGCCGTCGGCCGACAGCGTGTTCGGCACGTAACCGTAGTTGCATGGGTAGTGCATGGCGGTGCCCATGAAACGGTCGACGAAGATGGCGCCGGACTCCTTGTCCACTTCGTACTTGATCGGATCGGCGTTCATCGGGATTTCGATGATCACGTTGAAATCGTTGGGCAAATCGCGGCCCGAAGGCACTTTATTCAAGCTCATGGAATTTCCTTGTTATGCAGGCGGATGGTTTAACCGCGCCATTATAGCGAAAGCATGCCGGCTTGTGCGCCGCAGCACAAAAAACAGGCACGTCAGCAAGCCGTAAGCGCGATATGCAGGGGCCAGAAAAAACCCGTCGCGAGGACGGGTTGCTTGCTGCTTGCCTTGTTACAGGATGGTGGCCAGCGCGCACTGGCGGAAGTGGCTGGCCGCTTCCTCGGGTTGCTGCAACGCTTCGTGCAACTGGGCCAGCTTGAGGTGGGCTTCGCGCACCATGCGCGCGTCGCTGGCGTCCGACAGGGCCTGCTCCAGGTGGCGCTGGGCCTTGCCCCACAGCTTCTGCTTCAGGCACAGGGAACCGAGCGTGAGCGCCAGTTCGGCGTCGGCCGGACGCTGGGCCACCCATTTTTCACAATGCTCGATCTGTTGCAGCAGCGCCGACGAACCGGCCGGCGCGGCCGCCTCGCGGTAGGCGCGCACCACGCGGTCGTCCCAGTCGGCCGCCAGCGATTCCTCGGCCACCAGCCGCGCTTCGTCGTGCAGGCCGCGCGCATTAAGGGCGGTGGCGGCACGGCAGGCGACGAAGGGCTTGATGCGGTCGGCCGTGGGCACGGTGGACCAGACGCGCTTGAGCGATTCGGCATCGTGGCCGTGGTCGGCCAGCATGTCCTCGTAGGCCATCTCGCGCAGGCGCGCCGACAGCGCCGGATGCAGGGCGCGGTGCTTGTCGAGCGAACGTACCAGGCGCAGTACTTCGGGCCAGTTCTTGGCTTGCTGCTGGGCCTTGAGCGACCATTGCAGCGCGTGGATGTGACGCGTGCCGCTGGCGTTCAGTTCGGCCACGGCTTGCAGCGCCGCTTCCGGCTGGTGGTCGTCCACCAGCAGTTCCGTCATCGTCATCAGGCGCGCCGTCTTCATGGAGGCATCGCCGGCCAGGCGGGCCAGCCAGCTGTCGCGACGCTCGCCCTGGCGCATGCGGTGCGCGGCACGGGCGCCGATCAGGGCCGCCACGCCGGCGTTTTCCGGCAGCTCGGCGGCGCGCGCGGCCGCTTTTTCCGCGTGGCCGAAGCGGCCTTCGAACAACGCCTTGAGCGCTTCGCGCAAGCCCTTGTTGCCGTCACGCTCGCGCTTGCGCAGGCGGTAGGCAGCCACCCGGGCCGGCATCTTGAGCGTGGCGCGGAAGGCGCGGATCAGCACATACAGCAGCGCGAACAGCGCCACTTCCAGCACCACGAAGAAGTTCAGCGACAGGTCGATCCGGTGCGGCGGGTAGAACAGCACCACGTTACCGGGATTGAAACGGGCCGTCACGGCGATGCCGATGGCGGCGGCCATCAAGGCGACTAACCAGAGAAATAAACGCATGGTTATGGCTTCGCCTTGTAGTTACGCACCGCGTTCAGGCTGTCGGCCAGGGTCGGCATCTCGATGGCGAGGTTGCTGCCCTGGACCTGGCGCAGCAGCGCCTGCACGGTCTGGGTGGACTTGGCGCGCGTGTCGAAGTACTTGAGCAGCGCATCCTGGGCCGCCTGCAAGTCGCTGCGGAACGCGCCTTCATTGCGCGATAGCAGGGCCATGCGCGCATTGAGCAGGCGCAGCTTGAGGTTCTCGCGCAGGAAGTAAGCCTGGGTCGGCGACAGCATCAACGCATCGGGCGTTTCCACGCTGCGCACGCGGATCAGCTGGCGCACGTCGGTCCACATGTCGGTGCTCCAGCCGGTCCACACGTCCTGCAGTTTGACCAGCCACGGATTGGGCGCTTCGGCCGGCGCGGCAGCCTTGGCACCCGGCTTGGCCTTGACGGCCTTCTTCTCGGGCGGTGCGGGCAGGGTCGGCTTCTCGTCGGCCAGCATGGGCAGCAGGTCGACCTGGGCGATCACGTTATCGAGGCGCAGCGCCAGGCCGACCGAGTCGACGCTGGGCAGGGCCTTGAGCTTGTCCATGTCCTTGGCGATGGCGCGGCGGATGGTGATGAACTGCGGCTTGTCCGAACGCGACAGGCTGCGGTCGGCGTTCTGCAGCGCGATCAGCGCACCGGGCACGTTGCCGGCCAGTTGCAGCTGCTGGCTGGCCGTGGACAGCACTTGTTCGATCTCCGTCAGCGCCCACTCGTCGCGGTTCTTGGACAGGTCCTGGTACAGCTGCTCCAGCGCCAGTTGCTGGCTCTGGGCTTCCACCTGCTTCGATTCGAGCAGCGCCACCTTGGCTTGCAGCTCCTTGCTGGACTCCGACACGGTGCGGGCCAGCGTGCCCGTCTCGGCGTTGGAAGCGTCGTTCTTCTGCAGGCGGCGCGCCATCTCCTCGCGCAGGTTGCGCACCTGGGCGTGGGTGGACCAGGTCTGGCCGGCCACCACGATGCCGAGCGCCACCACGGCGCAGCCCAGTACTTGCGGTTGCAGCAGGGTCTCCATCCAGGTCGGCGCCGGCGGCGTAGGCGGCGTAGGCGTCTCCGCGGCCGGGCCGGGAGCGGTGACAGGGTCAGGTAATGTAGGCAATTCGTTCATGGGTGTGATTGTAACGCGGCGAGCAGTCGTTCGTCGCCTGATCCTGTGAGCGTCAGTCGGGTAAAGCCCAAATGATTTGCCGTTTCGGCAATCCGGGCGTGCGGGATAATCAGATGCTGTTGTTGCATCATTACAACATATTTCGAGGCAGGGGCGCCAGCGTTTTCTTGCCGCCCCAGCTGCTCCAGCAAGCCCACCAGCCCGCGCAGCGCCTCGGAACTGGTGATGACCCAGTCGTTGGGCCGGGCCAGCAGGCCGCGCAGCTGGCCGGCCAGGGCCGGCGTCAGGGCCGGCACGGCGCGCCGGTACGCGGCCACCACGGTGACCTCGGCACCGGCCGCGCGCAAGCCGTCGGCCATCAGTTCCCGGCCCTGCTCGCCGCGCACGATCAGCACGCGGCGCCCGCGCAGGGCCGCCAGGTCCAGCGTTTGCAGCAAGTGTTCGGAATCGCTATGAGCCGTATCGGCCGGGCTGACGATGGTGGCGTTGGCCGGCGTGATGCCATGCGCGGCCAGCGCGGCGCGGCTGCCTTCGCCCAGCACGGCCAGCGCCACGCCGTCCGGCCAGCGTGTGATGTGCGCGAAGGCGGCGTCGATCGCGTTGGGCGAGACGAAGGCCACCATGGCGTAACCGGCCAGGCCGGCCAGCACGGCTTGCAGCGGCGCCGGATCGGCCAGCGGCGTGATCTCCAGCAGCGGCAGCAGCGCCACATCGCGCCCGGTGGCGGCGATGCGGGCCGCCAGCGCCCCGGCCTGCGCCGCGGGCCGCGTGATGACGACCGTGCCGGCCATCCGACTCAGGCGGCCGGCTGGTCGTCTGGCGCCGCCGTGGCGCACACGGCCAGGATGGCTTCCGCGTCCTGGCCGCGCAGCAGCTCGGCCACCTGCTCGCCCAGCTGTTCCGGCGTGGCGGCCGGACCGCTCACTTCGGCGCTGGCCATGCGGCTGCCATCGGGCGTGGCCACCATGGCGCGCAGGCGCATCTGGCCCGCATCGACGGTCGCGAACGCGGCCAGCGGAATCTGGCAGCTGCCGCCGAACACCTTGGACACCTTGCGCTCGGCCGCCACGGCTTGCGCCGTCGCCTTGTGGTTCAAAGGCGCCAGCAGCGCGTGCAGGTCGAGGCCATCGTTGCGCTCGGCGATTTCGATCGCCATCGCGCCCTGGCCGGCAGCCGGCAAGCTCGTTTCCGGTTCCAGCAAGGCGCGGATGCGCTGCGGCAGGCCGAGGCGTTTCAAGCCGGCGGCGGCCAGGATGATGGCGGCGTAGTCGCCCCGGTCCAGCTTACCCAGGCGGGTATCGAGGTTGCCGCGCAAGGGCTGGATCACCAGGTGCGGATAGCGGGCCGCGATCAGCGACTGGCGGCGCAGGCTGCTGGTGCCGACCACGGCGCCGGCCGGCAGTTCAGCTAGCGAGGCGTAATCGTTGGAGACGAAGGCGTCGCGCGGGTCTTCGCGTTCCAGCACGGCGGCCAGCGCGAAGCCCTCGGGCAGCTCCATCGGCACGTCCTTGAGCGAATGGACGGCCAGGTCGGCCCGGCCCTCGGCCATGGCCACTTCCAGTTCCTTGACAAACAAGCCCTTGCCACCGACCTTGGACAGCGCGCGGTCCAGGATCTGGTCGCCACGGGTGGTCATTCCCAGAATCTCAATGCTGCACTGCGGATATAATGCAGCCAAGCGTGCCCGCACGTGCTCGGCTTGCCACATGGCAAGACGGCTTTCGCGCGACGCGATGATCAATCTGGACGGGAGAGGTTGGACCAATTCGGAAGTTTTCAAAACCAGTTCTTTCGCTGTAGCCGACGCTAACCGGCGTGGGCCAGTTATTTCGCGCATGTTTAAGATCATAAATTTTATCACGCGCGCCTTCTTGCAGAAGCAGGCCACAAGCCTTTGCACCGACATACATCATTTTTGCGACTCATCAAATGGCAAAACAATCTAGTGCAATAGACGAACAACCGGGCGTGGACGCGCAAGCCGACAAGGACGCGCCGCTCAAGGAAGACATCCGCCTGCTGGGCCGCCTGCTGGGCGAAGTCCTGCTCGAACAGGAAGGCGAGGAAGTGTTCGCCGTGGTCGAGACCATCCGCCAGACGGCCGTGCGCTTCCGCCGCGAGGCCGACGCCGGCGCGGCCAAGGAACTGGACGGCATGCTCAAGATCCTGACACGCGAGCAGACCATCTCCGTGGTGCGCGCGTTCTCCTACTTCTCGCACCTGGCCAACATCGCCGAAGACCAGCACCACATCCGCCGCCGCCGCGCGCACCTGCTGGCCGGCTCCGCGCCCCAGCAAGGCAGCATCAATTTCGCGCTGGGCAAGCTGAAAGACGCCGGCGTGGCCCAGGACACGGTGGCCACCTTCTTCCAGGACGCCCTGATTGCGCCCGTGCTGACGGCCCACCCGACCGAAGTGCAGCGCAAGTCCATCCTCGACGCCGAGCACGACATCGCCCGCCTGCTGGCCGAGCGCGACCTGCCGCTCACGCCCAAGGAGCGCGCCGCCAACGTGCACCTGCTGCGCGCGCGCGTGGCCACGCTGTGGCAGACCCGCATGCTGCGCTACTCCAAGCTGACCGTGGCCGACGAGATTGAAAACGCCCTGTCCTACTACCGCATCACCTTCCTGCGCGAGCTGCCCGGCCTGTACGACGACATCGAAGCCGACATCGCCCAGCACTACCCGGCCACCGAAGGCGCCGCCATCAACGCGCCCTACGTGCAGATGGGCAGCTGGATCGGCGGCGACCGCGACGGCAACCCCAACGTCAACGCCGGCACCATGCAGCACGCGCTGGAACGCCACGCCACCACCATCCTCGACTTCTACCTGGAAGAAGCGCACACCTGCGGCGCCGAGCTGTCCGTCTCGACGCTGATGGTGGCCTGCAGCCCGGAACTGCAGCAACTGGCCGACAGCTCGCCCGACACCTCGGCCCACCGCAGCGACGAACCGTACCGCCGCGCCCTGATCGGCATCTACGCGCGCCTGGCCAGCACGGCCCGCGCGCTGGGCGCCACCAACATCCTGCGCAAGGAAGTGGGCCACGCGGAACCGTATGCCGCGGCCGCAGAATTCTCGGCCGACCTGCAAGTGCTGATCGACTCGCTGGAAGCGAACCACGGCGGCATGCTGGTCAAGCCGCGCCTGTCGACGCTCAAGCGCGCGGCCGACATTTTCGGCTTCCACCTGGCCTCGCTGGACATGCGCCAGAGTTCGGACGTGCACGAGCGCGTGCTGACGGAACTGTTCGCCCAGGCCGGCGTGCTGCACGACTATGCAGCGCTCGATGAAGAAGCCAAGGTCGACCTGCTGCTCAGTGAACTGAGCCAGCCACGCCTGCTGTACACGCCCTACATCAGCTACTCGGCCGAGACGGAATCGGAGCTGACCATCCTGCGCGCGGCGCGCCAGATCCGCGCCCGCTACGGCGCGCGCGCGATCCGCAACTACATCATTTCGCACACGGAAACCGTGTCCGACCTGCTGGAAGTACTGCTGCTGCAAAAGGAAATGGGCTTACTGCGCCTGTCCGAGCCGGAACTGGACCTGATGGTGATCCCGCTGTTCGAAACCATCCCCGACCTGCAGCGCGCGGCCGGCATCATGGAAGCCGTGATGGCGGTACCGCTGGTGCGCCAGCTGATCGCCAAGCAGGGCGAGATCCAGGAAGTCATGCTGGGCTACTCGGATTCCAACAAGGACGGCGGTTTCCTGACCTCGAACTGGGAACTGTACAAGGCCGAAACCCACCTGGTGACCGTGTTCGAGAAGGCCGGCGTCAAGCTGCGCCTGTTCCACGGCCGCGGCGGTACCGTCGGCCGCGGCGGTGGCCCCAGCTACGAAGCCATCCTGGCCCAGCCGCACGGCACCGTCAACGGCCAGATCCGCCTGACGGAACAGGGCGAGATCATCGCCTCCAAGTTCTCCAACAAGGATATCGGCCGCCGCAACCTGGAACTGCTGGTGGCGGCCACGCTGGAAGCGAGCCTGATGCCGCAGTCGGAAGACAGCGCCCACCAGGCCCGGTTGCGTGGCTTCGAAGCCGTGATGGCCGAGATTTCCGACCGCGCCTACAAGGCCTACCGCGACCTGGTCTACGAGACGCCCGGCTTCACCGACTACTTCTTCGCCGCCACCCCGATCGCCGAGATCGCGGAACTGAACCTCGGTTCCCGTCCCGCCTCGCGCAAATCGACCAAGCGCATCGAAGACCTGCGCGCCATTCCATGGGGCTTCTCGTGGGGCCAGTGCCGTTTGCTGCTGCCGGGCTGGTACGGCTTCGGCAGCGCCATCGGCGGCTGGATCGCGGATGGCAACCAGGAAGAGCGCGTGGCCCAGCTGCGCGCCATGTTCCAGCACTGGCCATTCTTCGCCACCCTGCTGTCGAACATGGACATGGTGCTGGCCAAGACCGACATGGCGATCGCCTCGCGCTACGCGGAACTGGTGCAAGACAAGGAGCTGCGCGAGCGCATCTTCAAGCGCATCACGGAAGAGCACGACCACACGCTGCGCATCCTGCAAAGCATCACGGGCGCGACGGAACGGCTGGCGGGCAACCCGCTGCTGGCGCGCTCGATCCAGAACCGCTTCGCCTACCTGGATCCTCTCAACCACTTGCAGGTGGAACTGATCAAGCGCCACCGCGCCATTGGCAAGGAACCGGGCAAGGTCGATGAGCGCGTGCACCGCGGCATCCACCTGTCCATCAACGGCGTGGCAGCCGGCCTGCGCAACACGGGCTGACGACACCTGCTGCTCCCTGACGGGGGCGTAACACGATGAAAACATCGTGTTACGCCCCTGTTTTTTTTTGCGGCGCCAGCCCGCACAACCGGTGTCAGGTCTGTCATTTGGACATCAGGACACAACCTTTGAGCTCAATCAAACGATGCAGCAATCGCATGTGGTAAATGGCCTCGACCTCCAATTACAGCCATTTCCACAATTAAAACGGCGCGTGATGAGCAACATCAAAGATGCGCGGCGCGTGTCCGAATGACAGACCTGACACTGGTTTCACTGCTTTCACTGCTTTCAAGGCAACCAGTGCTGATAGGGATTCTCAGCCACGTCTCCTGACAAATCAGTCCAGCGATCTTCAGGTTGCGACCTGTCCCGGTGCAGGATGCGATCATGATCGGGGTAGGTGATTTGGTCGGTCTGCGCACGCGTGCCGACGATCATGCAGGTGACAGAGGATGCGCTCCTGTTGCACAGATAGTGCCCTACGGGCCTTCCTTGCGGGAATGCCGCGGCGTCGCCCGGCCCTAGCACATGCTCGTCCTCTCCCTCGATCACCGTCACTTGTCCATCCAGGACGTACACCAGTTCATCTTCCGACGTGTGCCAATGCTTGATGGACGACCGCGTACCGGGCGCCAGGACTTGAATATAGGCCCCGAACTGCGTCAACCCTCCCGGCTCACTGATCCATTCCTGACGATTCAACACGCACGGGTCGGTAGTCTCCATGGTTTCAACTTGTCTTGAGGCGGCATGAATGACAGGCATGTCCTTATCTCCAGTCTGACGGTGGGAACTCTGGCGGCATGTTACATTAAAAGAAAGACAAATCAACCAAATTATCATTACAATACACCAACATTCCGCCGCGCCATGTCGCCAGGCGCGGACGGCGTCCTTTGCCCACCCCCGCATTTTTCCGCAATGAACAATTGGTCGACTTTCCTCCTGCGCCCGGCAAGCTCCGGCGCTGCCCTGCTGCTGGCCGGCTGGCTGGGAGGGGCCGCCTGGGGCCACCCCGCCCGTGCCGGCGCGGGCTACCTGGTCGCTAGCGGCATGTTGTTGCTGGCTGGCATATTGCTGTGGCGCCTGCACGTGGCCGACACGCGCCAGCGCGCCGATGCCGCCGCGCACCTGGCCGCCGCCCAGGCGAACGCCAGCACCGAACTGCAACTGCGCGAAATCGTCGCCATGCTGCCCGCGCCGCTGTTCATCAAGGATGGCCAGTCCCGTATCGTGATGATGAATGCCGCCTGCGAGGACTTGTTCGGCGTGCCGCTCGCGCTGCTGGAGGGCCGCCGCGGCAGCGCCTACTTTCCACCCGAGCAGATGGAGGGCTTCCTGGCCCATGACCGCGCCGCCTTCGCCGGCGGCCAGCTGGTCGTCAACGAGGAGTTCGTGTGGTGCGTGTCGCGCGCGGAGAACCGCCAGATGCAGACCTTCAAGAAGCCCGTGTTCGATGCCAACGGCCAGCCGCAACTGTTGATCGGCATGAGCTTTGACATCACGGACCGCAAGCGTGCCGAGGCCGCCCTGCAGCGCACGCTGGCCCAGCTGCGCGCCATGACGCTGCACCAGGACCGCATCCGCGAGGACGAGCGGCGCCGCATCGCGCTCAACATTCACGACGAGCTGGGTCAGAACCTGCTGGCCATGCGGCTCGATATCGCCCGCCTCCACGCGCGCACGGCCGCGCGCCACGCCGCCTTGCACCGCCAGTCCGGCCAGATGCTGGCCATGCTGGACGCCACCATCAAGTCGGTGCGCGAAGTGATCAACGACCTGCATCCGAACACGCTGGAACTGGGCCTGTGCGCGGCCCTGGAGTGGTTGCTGGGCCAGCTGGAGCAGCGCAGCGGGCTGCGCTACCGGCTGCAGGTGCTGGACGACCACGCCTGCGCCCTGCTGCCACGGGATCTGACGTCGAGCCTGTTCCGGCTGGTGCAGGCGGCCCTCACCAGCATCGCCTGCTTCGCGCGGGCCGGCGCCGTGACCGTGTCGCTCAACCTCAAGGCCGAGGCCATGACCATCGTGCTGCATGCGGACAGCGCCGGCATCGTGCAGGCCGAGCAGGCGACGCTGGACGCCTTCGGCATCCGCGCCATCAAGGAGCGGGTGGCGGCCATGGGCGGCGAAATGGTGTTGGCGCGCAGCCAGGGCGGCAGCATGATGACGCTGCTGCTGCCCGGCGTGGCCATCCGGCAGCCCGAACCGCCCCAGGCCGCGCCGGCCTGACGGCGGCCGTCAGTGGGCCCGCCCGCCATCCATGCGGGTGCGCATGGCCGGCGTCATCACCACGTTGTGCTGGGCGTCGACCAGCATCACTTCCTTCAGGCCCAGGCGCTGGGCCATCGCTTCCCAGCCGGCCGGCCCGGTGATGAACAGCGGCTTGGAATTGCCATCCGAACGCAGGCCCGGGTCGCTGCCGCCGGAGGCGATCACGGTGACCGAGGCCACCAGGTCTATCGTCTGGCCCGTGCGCGGGTCGATGATGTGGGGGTGGCGCTTGCCATCCTTCATGAAGTAGCGCTCGTAATCGCCGCTGGTGCCGATCGCCTCATTATCGCGCAGCGACAGCGTGGCCAGCGTGCCATCACCGCGCGGGTCGCGGATGCCCACCTGCCACGGCCGCTTGCCGGGCTGGCCAATGGCGAGGATGTTGCCGCCCACGTTGACCAGGGCCGCGTTCACGCCGGCGTCGCGCAGGATGCGGGCGGCCCGGTCCAGCGCGTACCCCTTGGCATAGCCGCCCAGGTCGATCATCACGGCGCGGTTGGTGCTGGTGATGGTGTTGCCCTGGTAGTGCAGGTCCGACAGGCGCGGATTGGCCGCCACCCAGCGTTGGATCTCCTCCGGCGCCGGCCCCTGGTCCTGGATGTCGCTGCTCTGGAAGCCCCACAGCCGGATCAGGTGGCCAATGGCGGGATTGAACAGGTAGTCCGACTTGGCCGACAGGGTGGCCGCCGATTGCAGCAAGCCCACCAGTTCGGCGTCCGCCTCGAACGGCTGGCCGGCCGCGATGGCGTCATTCAGGCCAGTCAGCATGCTGGGCTGCCACGCGTGCAGCTTGTGATGCAGGCGGTCGAATTCCTTGAGTACGGCCGCGCTGAGCGCGTCGGCCCGTTGCGGCGTTTCGCCGTAAATGCTGACCTCGACCACGGTGCCGAACACGTGGCCTTGCGTCTTGTAAGTGTGGTACTCGCGGGCACAACCCGACAACAAGCCGGACAACAGCGCCAGCGCGATCAGTGTCGCCAGCCAGCCCGCCATTGCGGCGCTTTTTTTCCTGCTAACTTGCATGCGCGCCCTCCTTACAGTAGGAGGCTGTTTCAAAATGCGCGCAGCGAGACGCGGCGACCAAGGCAGTGCGCCTGCACGGCGAGGCGCCGCAACGAAGCTGCGGTCTTTTTGAAACGGCCACTCAGGGACCGGACAGGGCCGGTCCCGAATACATCACGCCGCCATTACGGCGGCGACCTCAATCTCAGCTCGACTTGGTGGCCATGAAGTCCACGGCCGATTTCACCTCGTCATCCTTCAGGGCCGCGTTGCCGCCGCGTGGGGGCATCATCTTGAAGCCGTCCAGCGCGCTCTTGTAGAGGGCTGGCATACCTTTGCCGACACGTGGTTTCCATGCGGCCTTGTCGCCGAACTTCGGTGCGCCCATCACGCCGGCGCCGTGGCAGGCGAGGCAGGTGGCTTTGTAGATCTTCTCGCCTTTGGCCAGGTCAGGTGCGGCCTGGGCGGTACCGGCGGCGCAGACGGCCAGCAGCAGGGAGGACAGGATAGTTGCAAATTTCATGGGGATAGACTCTCAATTAAAAAAGAACAAAAAAACACGGGGGCGATGGTGGCTGGTGATCAACGCATGATTGCCCCCTTTCTCAGTGCGACATGGCGTTGTCATGGGCGGCGCTGCCCCCCATGCTGACCATGTCACGACTGATCTGCTCGAAACGCAGCACCTTGCCGCCCTGGGCGGCCGCGAAGTCCTGCGCCCCCTGCAAGGTGGCGAAGGCGCCGAAGGTCGGGCCCATCGAGCCCTGCTTGCGGCTGCCCGCGACGTAGAAGGCGCTGCGCGCTTCGATCCAGTTGCCACTGGGGTGGTCCCAGTCGGCCTTGCTCATGTCCTGCACGTACAGGCCGCCCACGGCCCGCTTCTGCTCGGGGCCGAGCACCACGGCGAACAATTCCATCAGGTCGCAGAAGTAGTCGGGCTTGCCTTCCGCGTATTGAATCTGGGCCTTGGGGCCGGGGAAGTCGCGCAGCACCATGCCGTCGAGCGCGCAGGCCGTGTCGGCGGCCGGTTCCTGGGCCGCCACCTTGGGCGTGTTAGGCGTGCAGGCCGCCAGCAGCAGCACGCCCACGAACAGGGCGCGGCGGGCGGCAGGCGCCGCCAATGTGTCGAACTTCATTTGAATCTCCTGATTGCGAAAAGGAAGGGCACTGCGATCCAGCCCAGCATGATGGCCAGCAGCACCAATGGATCGGTGAGCGCGCCCGGCATCACGGTGGACAGGCCATACATGGTCTGCACCTGCTCCGAGCTGAAGATGTTAAGCAGACGGAACACGTCGGCCGGGTTGAGCATGAGGATGGCGCCGAACACGGCGCTGCTCAGTTTGCCCTGGCTCATCACCAGGCCGCCCATCAGCAGCAGGTCGAAAATGAGCACGTAGAAGAACCACAGGCCGATCGCGGCGCCGCTGGCGCGCACGCGGTCGCTGGCGATCACGGACAGCAGCACGGAAATGCTGAGGAAAGCCATGCCCATCAACACGGCGCTGAGCACGAAGCCGGCGTAATGGTAGCCGTCGCGCACCGTCAGTTCGGCCGACAGCGGCAGCAGGCCGGCGCCAAAGCCCACCACGGTGGCACCAGCCAGCGCGCCGGCCAGGCCCAGGTACTTGCCGAGCAGGATTTCGGCGCGCGTGATCGGCATCGATTGCAGCAATTCCAGCGAACCGCGCTCGCGTTCGCCCACGATGGCGTCGTAGCCGAGGATCAACGCGATCAGCGGCACCAGGTAGATCACCAGGCTGACCAGGCTGGCCACGGTGGCATCCACGCCGTGGAAGCCCACCTCGCCCTGCTGGGCCGCGCCGAAATAGGCGATGGCCAGCGCGAACAGGGCGAAGATGATGGCCACGGCCAGCACCCAGCGGTTGCGCAGGCGGTCGCGCAGCTCCTTGCTGGCGATCACCTTCACTTGTGACCATTCAATGCGCGTGGACATGGGCGCCTCCGTGGCCGAGGAACAGTTGTTCCAGCGTCGGTTCGTGGATGGTGACGTCCAGCGCCAGCGCCGACAGCGCCGACAGCACGGCCATCTTCTCGCCGGACTGGCAGGCGATGGTGGCCTGGGTGCCGTCGAGCCGCAGCTCGGGGCCGTCCAGCGGCGCCAGCGCGGCCTGCAACTGGTCCGCCGTGCCGGGCCGCAGCGTGGCCACGATGTGCGACGGCAGCACCATGCGCGAGCGCAACTGGGCCAGCGTGCCCTGCTCCGCCACCTTGCCGGAATGCATGATCACCAGCCGGTCCACCCGGTCCTGGATCTCGGCCAGGATGTGCGAGGTGATGACGATGGTGGCGCCGCGCGCGCGCACCTCGCGCAGGATGCGGTAGAAGTCGGCGATGCCTTCCGGGTCCAGGCCGTTGGTGGGCTCGTCGAGGAAGATCAGGTCCGGGTCGCCGAGCAGGGCCTGGGCGAAGCCGAGGCGCTGGCGCATGCCCTTGGAATAAGTGTGCACGCGGCGGCCGGCGGCCAGGCTCATGCCCACCTGTTCCAGCACGCCGGCGCAGGCGCGGCGCGGCACGTGCTTGAGGTCGGCGAACAGTTGCAGCACTTCCAGCCCGGTCAGGTTGTCGTAGGTGACGAAGCTTTCCGGGAGATAGCCGATGCGGCGCCGCACCTGGCGGAATTCGGGGCTGGCCGTGTCCACGCCTTGCACGCGCACGGTGCCGGTGGTGGCCGGCAGCAGGCCCAGCATCAGTTTGAACAAGGTGCTCTTGCCGGCGCCGTTGTGGCCGATCAGGCCGAACATTTCGCCCTGGGCCACGGTCAGCGACACGCCCCGCAGCGCCTGCACGGCGCCGAAGGACTTGCTGACCTGCGCCAGTTCAATGGGGGAGGATGTCATTCCAGCGTCTCCAGTTGGGGTTCAGGGGGCGGGTGCGCGGATGGCGGTCGACGATGCTGGGCGCCCGCAGCAGCGGGAACTGGCGCGCCACGAAACGCAGCGTCTGTACCGAGGGGCTGGACAGCACCAGCTTGACCAGCGGGTACTGCCAGTTCAGGCGGTCCACCAGGTCGTTGGCTTCGTAGGGCACGTCGCCCACGCCGTCGCCATCCTGGTCCCAGCCGCTGTAGTTGCTCCAGTAGTTGCCCTGCTTGCGGCCCCACTCGACGTCGCGCGCGGCGACGAACTTGACCTGCTCTTCGTTGCCGATGAAGTCGTTGCCGTCCACTTCGTTGTTCGAGGAGCCGGCCGACAGGTGCACACCCGTGTGGTTGTGGCTCACCAGGTTGTTGCGCAACACGTTGTATTCGGCATCGTAGATGAAGAAGCCACGGCCGTTGCCAGCCACCACGTTGTGTTCGATCACGGAATCCTGGATGGTGCGCAGCATGATGCCGTGGTCGGCGTTGCCCCAGGCGATGTTGTTGCGCACGATCAGGTTGCGCACTTCCATCAGGGCCAGCCCGCCCCGGTTCAGGTAGGACTCGTTGTTCTCCCACGTGCTGTGGTTGGTGTTCATGTAGTGGGTGCCATAGCGCACGTGGTGGATCTTGTTGCCCCGGAACAGCGCGTCACGCGACACGTCGACGTAGATGCCGTCGCGGGTAAAACTGATGTTGTTGTCGATAATCTGCGCGCCGCGCGTGTTGTACACCTGGATGCCGTTGCCGCGCTTGACGGACATCTGGTCGCGCCGCCCGGTGATGACGTTACGCAGCACCTTGGCGTCGTCGGACTTTTCCAGCCAGATGCCGAACAGGTTGAACACCAGCGCGCAATCGGCGATGGTGATGCGGTCGGCGCCGGGCACCACGTAGATGCCGGCGTTCTGGGCATCGAGGTCCATGCCGCTGTCGCGCACATTGAGGCCGGCGATGGTGACATCCTTGGCCGTCACGCGGATCACGTCGCCCGTGCCGCCACCGCTGAGGGTGGGGTGATCCAGGCCGCGCAGGGTGAGCGGCTTGTCGATATGCAGATGCTCGCGGTAGTCGCCGCGTTCCACTTCCACCGTGTCGCCGGCTGCGGCGCGCGCCACGGCCGCCGCGATCGACTGGCCCGGCGTTACCCGCAACACGGCGGCCGCCCCATCGGCCGCCGTGCCCAGGATGGCGAGGCCGCTGGCGCATGCCAGCAGCCAGACCCGCAACCGGTGCGCTAGCACCGGCCGCGTCTCGCCCCGTCTGTGCGTGGTCACAGCGACTCCTGTTCGGCGGCAGGACGCCGCTCTTTCAGGGTGCTGCGCAAACTGTCGAGGGAAATGAAGTAGCCCTGGTCGTTGATCGGCGTGAGCGCCTGGCCCGCGTTGCTGCGGCGCTTGCGCTCCTTGACCAGCGGTGGGCAGGCATGGTCGTCGTAGTACATGACCATGCAGTCCAGGCACAACAGGCATTCCATCTGGTCGATCTTGCCGTTCTTGTCGATCGCGTGCGAGCCGCAGCCGGCCGCGCAAGCGTGGCAGGTCTGGCATTCGGCCTTGCGCTTGAGGCCGAACAGGCGCAACTTGCTTGGAATGGCCAGGCCGGCGCCCATCGGGCAGATGTACTTGCAGTACGGCCGCTCGCTGATCATGGACAGGCCCAGGATGCCGCCGATGAAGATCCAGAACGGCCACGTGCGGTTCCACACGCCCACCAGGAAGGTGGTCTTGAACGGCTCGATCTCGGCCAGCTTCTCGGCCATTTCCATCGAATAGAACGACACGCCCAGCAGCACGAAGAACACGCCGTACTTGATCCACTTGAGCTTGTCGTGCAAGGCCTTGGGCAGCAGGCGCTGGTATTTCTTCAGGCCGATGATGGCGCCGAATTTCAGGGCCAGGTGCTGCAGCGAACCGAACGGGCACAGCCAGCCGCAGAACAGGCCGCGGCCCCACAGGAACACGGTGCCGATGATGAACCACCAGAACGTGAAGATGTACGGGTCGGACAGGAACAGCTCCCACTTCCATTGGTGCAGGATGGAATGGAACCACGTCATGATCTGCGTGATGCTGGGCTGCGCCTTCAGGTAGAAGCCGAAGAAGCCGACGCTGATGATCCACAGCGCCGTGCGCGGGCCGCTGATCAGCGGCTTGTGCTTGCGGTTCGAGGCGCGCACCAGCTTGTCGCGGCGCGCATACCAGAACGCGGCCGCGCCCAGCACCGCCACGAAGGCGGCGCCGACCAGCGCGTTGTTGCGCCACAGGGCTTTCCAGGCCGCTTCCGGCTGCACCACCTTCGGCCGGCCACCTTCAAGGTAGCGGTCGGCCAGCCAGTACTGCTGGTCGAAGTGGACGAAGGTCTTGGTGCCGTGCTCGGTGTCCTGCTTGTTGGCCAGCATGGTCAGCTGCCACGGCCAGGCCGGGTTGAAGTCCTTGGAACGGATGATGAAGATGGCCGATTCCTTGAACTCTGGTACGTCCTTCGGTTCCAGGCGGTACAGGTTCAGGTAGTCGGTGTCGCGGAAGGTGAACGTGACGGGGTCCTGGCGCACCTGGATGCGGTCGTAGATACCGCCGCGCACGAAGCCGGAACCCTTGAACGAAGTCTGGCCCTTGGCGATCAGGAAGATCGCGTGTTCATTGGGTTTCAGGTCTTCCATCAGGCGCTGGTAGCCATGCGCGCCCAGGATGCTGTTGCCTATGGTGGGCACATTGAGGTAGCCGAAATACAGGTCCATGTAGGGGCCGCCGCTGTCGCTGGCGCCCACCTCGGCGGCCGGCACCAGCAGGTGGCCGATGCTGCCCTCGGCGGCCAGTTTGGCCCAGTCGAGCCGCTCGTTGAGCGCGGTGAAGTGCGCCGGCGGCCGCTCGGCCGTGGTGAAGATGCCGACCTGGCGCCCGATCTCGTAGGCGCTGCGGGAGATGACCTGGTTTTCCGCGATGGCGGTGACGGTGGCGCCGCTGATGGCGTCCAGCCCGACGGCACCGGTGGCCGCGTCGCCATGGCCGATCTCGAGCTTGGCGTCGCCCTTGCGGCCCACGTACTGGCCGATGAATTTCAACAGCGCCGACTCGGGAATGCCGGCCAGCAGAATCGGTTCGGAGTGTTTCAGTACTCGCACGCCCGTGATCACCCCCTGGCGGTCCATGCCGATCAGGGTCACGACGGGTTTGCCGGAATAAGCGGGAATATCGACCACGTCGGTCGAGAGGAACACATAACCCAGCAGTTTTTCATGCTGGTCCGCGCCCTTGCCCCACGCTTCCACGTAGGCTGGCGCGCCTTTGCGCTGCGAAAAGCGCGTGGCCTGCGGCAGCACGTCGGCGCACGGCGCGTAGGCACACAGATCCGGGCCGTGCAGCAGCTCGGCAGGCAGCTCGGCGTCGTAGACCGTGGCGTGCGCCGGAGCGGCGCACAATACGGTCCACAACACGCCGAGCAGCACCAGGCAGTGCCGCACGACGCCGGGCAAACGAAAACGAATTGTCATCGTCAGCCCGGTTTCTTACGCTTCCACCAGCAGGCGGCTGCGCATTTCCAGGTGCAGCGCGTGGCAGAAGTGGGTGCAGTAAATCCAGTAAGCGCCCGGCTTGTCAGCCTTGAAGGTGACCGACTTGGTCTCCTGCGGATTGACGATGAAGTTGATGTTGTACATCGGGATCGCGCAACCGTGGGTCAGATCCTCCACCTTGTCGTGGTTGGTCAGCGTGATCGTGACTTCGTCACCCTTCTTCACCTTAATCACCGGGATGCTGTAGGCCGGTGCGACGGACATCATGCGCACGTGGACCTTGTTGCCATTGCGGGTGATGCCGGCGTTCTCCGGCTTGACCGCATTCGGGAACTCGTCCATGTTGTAGATCTGGCGCGTCTTCACGACATCGCGGCGCACGATGATGGCGTCATGCGGTTCCGGATAGGCGGTGTGGTCGGAGATGATGCGCATCTTGTCGCCGGTGATGTCGATCAGCTGCTCGGTTTCGACATGCAGCGGGCCGACCGGCAGGAAGCGATCCTTCGAGAACTTGTTGCCCGAGTTGTAGTACTTGCCGTCGGCTTCCTTGGTTTCGCCCATCGACGCATAGCCGTGACCCGGCTGGTAATGCACGTCGACCTTGTCCAGGATGACCTTGACGTTCTTGTCGCCCTTGTACTGCTTGATCGCGGCGTCGACGTTCCATTTGACGATCTGACTGTCGAGGAACAGCGTGGTGAATGCATTGCCCTTGCCGTCGAAGCCAGTGTGCAACGGGCCGAGGCCGATTTCCGGCTCTGCCACCACGGCATCGCGTTCGGTCTTCAGCTCGCCGTTGAACCACTTCTCAACCAGCGCGATTTCGATCACGGTTGCGGTCGGCGACAGTTTGCCGGAGCAGACCATGTACTTTCCGTCCGGGCTTGCATTCACGCCGTGCGGATTCTTGCCGACCGGCACATAACAGGTGAGCGAAGTCTTCGGATCTTGGTTCGCTGCCTTGCGGCCATCGACCACCGGCACCTTGGACTTGCCGATCGTGGTGAACTTGCCATCCTTGATCATCTTCTCGATACGAGCGATGTCGAAGAACACGCAGGCATCGCGCTCGGCGGCCATCATGCCGGCTTGGTCGGCGGCATTCTCGGTGTTGTACTGGTTGGAACAAGCATACTTGCCGTCATACGAGGTCGCGACCAAGTCGCAGTTGCCGTCGATACGAACTTGCCAGCGCACATCCATCGATTCCGCATCGACGCACGAGAACAACACACCCCACTTGCTCGGATCATCCAGGTCGTGGCCGTCGTTGGGCAGCGGCATGTGGAATTCACCGCCGCAGAACACGCGCGTGGTGTAGTTGATCTTCGGGTCAACCGGGTCCCGCTTGTCCGGGAAAGTGCCGTGGTAGCCCATCACGTTGGGCAATTGGGTGATCTTGTCGCATTCCATCGTATCCATACGGATACGAGCGATACGCGAATGCATCTTGTCATTGACCCACAGATACTTGCCGTCGTAGGTACCGTCCTTGTAGCTGCCGTGCACATGGTGCGTGTCGCCAGTGGTGTACTTCAGGCTGCCATCCGGGTTGGTGCCGATGATCGCCTTCGATTCGTTGGTGATGCCCCAGCCGGTCATCGGGTCGATGTTGAACACCGGAATGCGCTTGATCGTGCGACCGGAAGGAATACCGAAAATACGCATTTCACCCGAGTGGCCGCCGCTGGAGAGCGAATAGTAGTCGTCCAACTGGCCCGGCTCCACTTCGCTCGTCAGGCGTGCTGCGTGTCCACTTGCGGAAGCCGACGCTGCTTTCGTTACCGGAGCATCTTCCTTACAGCCGGTCAAAAGACCAGCGCCCGCGAGCCCGAGCAATGCGCTCTGACCCAGAAACCGGCGACGAGCACCGACTGCCGGCTCCTCTTTATTCAACTTGGTCTTCTTGGCGTTG
>DATFBD010000036.1:0-14764 GCA_035254005.1 Burkholderiaceae bacterium
GCAGACCGAAAAGCAGGTGCAGCTGATCCAGGACTTCAAGCCGTCCATCATCATGGTCACCCCGTCCTACATGCTCAACATCGTCGAGGAATTCCAGCGCCAGGGGCTGGACGCGGCGGCCAGCTCGCTCAAGGTCGGCATCTTTGGCGCCGAGCCGTGGACCGACGCCATGCGCGCCGAGATCGAGCGCCGCGCCGGCATCGACGCGGTCGATATTTATGGCCTGTCCGAAGTGATGGGACCGGGCGTGGCCAGCGAGTGCATCGAGAGCAAGGACGGCCCCGTGATCTGGGAAGACCATTTCTACCCCGAGATCATCGACCCGGACACGGGCGAAGTGCTGCCCGACGGCAGCGAGGGAGAACTGGTGTTCACCTCGCTGACCAAGGAAGCGCTGCCCGTGATCCGCTACCGCACGCGCGACCTCACGCGCCTGCTGCCGGCCACCTCGCGCTCCATGCGCCGCATCGGCAAGATCACCGGCCGTTCGGACGACATGCTGATCATCCGTGGCGTGAACGTGTTCCCCAGCCAGATCGAGGAACTGGTGCTGAAGATGCCCAAGCTGGCGCCCGTGTACCAGCTGGTCGTCTCGCGCGAAGGCCACCTGGACAAGCTGGACGTGATCGGCGAGCTGCGCCCCGAAGTGTCGGGCCGGCTGACGGAATTCGAAACGGAAGCCCTGTCGCGCGAACTGGAACACCACATCAAGACCTACGTGGGCGTGAGCACCAAGGTGCGCCTGCTGGCGGCCAACAGCATCGAACGCACGCTGACGGGCAAGGCCAAGCGCGTGGTCGACAAGCGCCCCAAGTCCTGAAAGCCCGCCTGAACCCCACACATTGAACCATCCCTAACGAGGAGCCTACGTGAACGACGCCTTTATCTGTGACGCCATCCGCACCCCCTTCGGCCGCTACGGCGGCGCCCTGGCCGGCGTGCGCGCCGACGACCTGGCCGCGCTGCCCATCGCCGCCCTGATGGCACGCAACCCTGGCGTGGACTGGGCCGCCGTGGACGACGTCTACTACGGCTGCGCCAACGGCGCCGGCGAGGACAACCGCAACGTGGGCCGCATGGCCGCGCTGCTGGCCGGCCTGCCGGTGGCGGTGCCCGCCAACACCATCAACCGCCTGTGCGGCTCCAGCCTGGACGCGGTGGGCATCGCCGCCCGCGCCATCAAGGCCGGCGAAGCGCAGCTGGTGATCGCCGGCGGCGTGGAGAGCATGACGCGCGCCCCGTTCGTGATGGGCAAGGCCGACAGCGCGTTCTCGCGCACGGCCAAGATCGAGGACACCACCATCGGCTGGCGCTTCGTCAACCCGCTGATGAAGGCGCGCTACGGCATCGACAGCATGCCCGAGACGGCCGAGAACGTGGCCACGGAATTTGGCATCAGCCGCGCCGACCAGGACGCGTTCGCCGTGCGCAGCCAGCAGCGCTGGGCCGCCGCCCACGCGGCCGGCGTGTTCCGCGAAGAGATCGTGCCTGTCACGCTGCCACAGAAAAAAGGGGAACCCAAGGTGGTCGATACGGACGAACATCCGCGTCCGGACACCACGCCGGAAATGCTGGCGAAATTGAAAGGCGTGGTCACCCCCGACGGCAGCGTCACCGCCGGCAACGCCTCGGGCGTGAACGATGGCGCCTGCGCCATCCTGCTGGCCTCGGCCGCCGCCGCCGAACAGTACGGCCTGAAGCGGCGCGCCCGCGTGGTGGGCATGGCCACGGCCGGCCTGGCGCCGCGCATCATGGGCTTTGGCCCGTCGCCGGCCACGAAAAAAGTGCTGGCCCAGACCGGCCTCACGCTGGCCCAGATGGACGTGATCGAATTGAACGAAGCGTTCGCCGCCCAGGGCCTGGCCGTCACGCGCGACCTGGGTCTGGCCGACGACGCGCCGCACGTGAACCCGAACAGCGGCGCCATCGCCATCGGCCACCCGCTGGGCGCTTCCGGCGCGCGGCTGGTGCTGGCGGCGCTGAACCAGCTGGAACGCACGGGCGGACGCTATGGCCTGTGCACCATGTGCATCGGCGTGGGCCAGGGCATCGCCCTGATCATCGAACGCGTGTAACGAGGGAGCCGTGCCATGGTCAAGGTCTATGAAATCAACGGCGTCACGCCGGTCGTCCATCCCACCGCTTATGTGCACCCGAGTGCGGTGCTGATCGGTGACGTGGTGGTCGGTCCGCGCTGCTACATCGGCCCGCTGGCCGCGCTGCGCGGCGACTTCGGTCGCCTGATTCTCGAAGAGGGCGCCAACCTGCAGGACACCTGCGTCATGCACGGCTTCCCCGGTTGCGACACGGTGGTCGAACGCGATGGCCACATCGGCCACGGCGCCGTGCTGCACGGCTGCCGCATCGGCCGCAACGCGCTGGTGGGCATGAACGCGGTGGTGATGGACCAGGCCGAGGTGGGCGCCGACAGCATCGTGGCCGCCATGGCCTTCGTCAAGGCCGGCATGGTGATCCCGCCGCGCAGCATGGCCGTCGGCTCGCCGGCGCGCGTGCTGCGCACGCTGAGCGACGACGAGATCCGCTGGAAGAGCGACGGCACGGCGCAATACCAGGAACTGGCCGTGCGCTCCCTGCACACCATGCGCGAAGTGGAAGCGCTGACGGAAGTGGAACCGGACCGCAAGCGCATCGAGTGGGAAAGCGCGCTGCCGCTGCACCTGCACAAGAACGCCGCGCCCTGACCACCTGTAGCGAAGGGTCAGACCTTGGGGTCTGACCCTGCATTGTGACACCCGACAGCAGTTGGAAAAATCGAACGGAGACTACAGTATGACCCCCACCCTGCAAAGCCTGATCGGCGGCCGCTGGCTCGGCGCCGAAGCGGCCACGCCGCTGCACAACGCCCTGACCAACGCCGTCATCTACCACACCCACGCCGAGCGCATCGACTTCGGCGAAGCTGTCCACTATGCCCGCCAGACGGGCGTGCCGGCCCTGATGGCGATGGACTTCCAGCAGCGCGCCGCGCGCCTGAAGGCGCTGGCCCTGTACCTGGTGGGCCGCAAGGAAGAGCTGTACGCCATCTCGCACCTGACGGGCGCCACCCGCGCCGACAGCTGGGTCGATATCGAAGGCGGCACGGGCACCCTGTTCGCCTACGCCAGCATGGGCAGCCGCGAGCTGCCATCGTCCAACGTGCTGCACGAAGGCCCGGCCATGGCGCTGGGTAAAAGCGGCGGCTTCGCCGGCACCCACATCCTGGTGCCGCGCGGCGGGCTGGCCGTGCACATCAACGCCTTCAACTTCCCCATCTGGGGTCTGCTGGAGAAATTCGCGCCCAGCTTCCTGGCCGCCATGCCCTGCATCGGCAAGCCCGCCACGGCCACCAGCTACCTGACGCAAGCGCTGGTGCGCATGATGCACGAATCGGGCTTGCTGCCCGAAGGCGCGCTGCAACTGGTGATCGGCGGCACGGGCGACCTGCTGGACCGCCTGACGGGCGCCGACGTCGTCACCTTCACCGGATCGGCCGACACGGCCGCGCGGCTGCGCACCAACGCCAACCTGGTGGCCAATTCGATCCCGTTCACGGCCGAAGCGGACTCGCTCAACTGCGCCATCCTGGCGCCGGACGTGACGCCGGACGACCCCGAGTTCGACCTGTTCATCAAGGAAGTGGCGCGCGAGATGACGGGCAAGGCCGGCCAGAAGTGCACCGCCATCCGCCGCATCATCGTCCCCGAGCGGCAGGTGCAGGCCGTGGCCGAACGGCTGCGCGAACGGCTGGCCAAGGTGGCCGTGGGCGACCCGTCCGTGGAAGGCGTGCGCATGGGCGCGCTGGCTTCCAAGGACCAGCAGCGCGACGTGGCCGAACGGGTGGCCATGCTGGCGCGCGGCAACGAGATCGTGTTCGGCGCCGGCGACGGCTTCAAGCCCGTCGGCGAAGGCGTGGAGCACGGCGCCTTCTTCGCCCCCACGCTGCTGCTGTGCCGCGACGGCCTGCGCAACGACGCCGTGCACGACGTGGAAGCGTTCGGCCCCGTCAGCACCATCATCACTTACAACGACATCGCCGAAGCGATGGCGCTGGCCGCGCGCGGCAAGGGCAGCCTGGTATCGACGCTGGTGACCAGGGACGTGGGCACGGCTGCCCGCTGCGTGCCGCTGGCGGCCGCCTCGCATGGCCGGGTGCTGATCCTGGAGCGCGAAGCGGCGGTGGACTCCACCGGCCACGGCTCGCCGCTGCCGCAGCTCAAGCACGGCGGCCCGGGCCGGGCCGGCGGCGGCGAAGAGCTGGGCGGCATCCGCGCCGTGCGCCACTTCCTGCAGCGGGCCGCGATCCAGGGCTCGCCCACCATGCTGGCCGCCGTCACGGGCGAGTACGTGCGCGGCGCGGCCGTGCGCGAGAGCGAGCAGCACCCGTTCCGCAAGTACTTCCAGGACCTGCAGATCGGCGACTCGCTGCTGACCCACCGCCGCACCGTGAGCGAAGCGGACATCGTCAACTTCGGCGGCGTCTCGGGCGACTACTTCTACATGCACTTCGACGAGATCGCCGCGCGCGACACCCAGTTCGGCAAGCGCATCGCGCACGGCTACTTCGTGCTGTCGGCGGCGGCCGGGCTGTTCGTCTCGCCCGCGCCCGGTCCCGTGCTGGCCAACTACGGCCTGGACAACCTGCGCTTCATCACCCCGGTAGCGATCGGCGACACCATCCGCGCCCGCCTCACCTGCAAGCGCAAGGTGGACCGCAACCGCACCGACGACAAGGGCGTGGGCCAGGGCGTGGTGGCGTGGGACGTGCAGGTGACCAACCAGCGCGACGAACTGGTGGCCAGCTACGACATCCTGACGCTGGTGATGAAGCGATAATCATCGGGGCAGGTGATTGGGGGCAGTGCCTGCATTCATGCACGGGCTGAGCTGAAAGCTGTTTGAGCCCGTGCGCGATTGGTGGCGCCGGCCCCGGCGTTCTGGGTGCCGGTGTGGCTGCGCACGTAGGCTTCGAAGTCGTCGGCCGCCAGCGGCCGGCTGTAGTAGTAACCCTGGATTTCATCGCAGCCCTGCTCGCGCAGCAGGGCCAGTTGTTGTGCCGTTTCCACGCCTTCCGAGATGGTGCTCAGCCCCAGCCCGCGCGCCATGCTGACGATGGCCGCCACGATGGCCCGGTCCTCCGGATTGCTGTCGATGTCGCGCACGAAGCTGCGGTCGATCTTGAGCTTGCAGATCTTGAACTGCTTGAGATAGCTGAGTGACGAGAAGCCGGTGCCGAAATCGTCGATCGCCATGCGCACGCCCAGCTCGTGCAGGCGGTTCATGGTATGCACGGCGCCGTGCGGGTCGTGCATCGCCACGCCTTCCGTCAGTTCCAGTTCCAGGTATTCGGGCGCCAGGCCTTCCTCGCGCAGGATGCGGCTGACCAGCTCGGGCAGGTCGGGGTGGCGGAACTGGTGCGCCGACAGGTTGACGGCCATCGTCAGCGGCGGCAGCCCCGCGTCCAGCCAGGCGCGCGCCTGGCGCACGGCCTGGCGCAGCACCCATTCGCCCAGCGGCAGGATCAGGCCACTGTGCTCGGCGGCCGGGATGAATTCCGCCGGCGCCACCACGCCGAGCTCCGGATGGCGCCAGCGCAGCAGCGCTTCCGCGCCCGCCACGGCGCCGCTGTGCAGCGCCACCTGCGGCTGGTACACCACCTGCAACTGCGCGCTGCCCAGCGCCTGGCGCAGCGCCGCCACCAGTTGCAGCTGGCGCGTGAAATGGGCTTGCATGGCCGGCGCGAACAGGAGGTAGCCGTTGCGCCCTTCGTGCTTGGCGCTGTACATGGCCATGTCGGCCCGCTGCAGCAGCAGTTCCAGCTCGGCGCCGTCGTCCGGGTAGATGGCCACGCCGATCGAGGCCGACAGGTTCAGGTCATATTGTTCGATGCGGCAGGGCGCGGCGACGGCGGCCAGCAGCCGTTGCGCGTGCGCGGGCGCTTCGGCCCGTCCGGCGCCGCGCAGCAGCAGCACGAATTCGTCGCCACCGAGGCGGCAGGCGACGTCGTCGTGGGCCAGCTGGGCGCGCAGCCGGCGCGCCAGTTCGGCCAGCACGGCGTCGCCGGTGCCGTGGCCCAGCGCGTCGTTGATGTCCTTGAAATTGTCCAGGTCCAGGAACAGCAGCGCCACCGGGGCGCCGGCCTGGCCGGCTTCGGCGAACGCCTGGCGGGCCAGTTGCTGCATGTGGGGGCCGTTGGCCAGGCCCGTGAGCGGATCGAAATGGGCCAGGTAGTGCACCTGTTCCTCGGCCGCGGCGCGGCTGGCGTCGCTGCTGGCCAGCTTGGCGCGGGTGGCGGCCAGCCAGCCTAGCACGCTGTTCTCGCGCCCCGGCTCCAGGGCGACCGGCGTCACGAAGTCGCCCCTTCCCAGCCGCGCGATGCTGGCGTGCAGCGTGGTGACGGAGGCGCCCAGCGTGGTGCGCAGCAGCCATACCACGCGCAGCAGCAAGGTCACCAGCAGCGCGCCGGCCAGCAGGAAGGCCCGCCGCGCCCACACGGCCCGCTGCTTCGCGTCGCGCACGCTGGCATCGGTGCGCTGTTCCAGCTGCAGCTGGAATTGCATGATGGGGCGCATGATGCCAGCCTTGGCCTGATGGTAGTCGGCGTCGTTGAGCATGCGGCTGGCCTGGGCACGGACCGTCGCGTCGGCGGCCGGGCCGGCCAGCGCCATGGCCGCCTGCTCGATGCCCGTCAGGCGGTCGGAATTGGTTTTCGATTGCGCCAGCAGCGCCAGTTCGGCGGCCGTGATGCCGGCCTCGCGCATCAGCGACAGCAACGGCACGGCCGGGCCATCGGCGCGCGGCGCATGGCCATCGGCCGGCACCATGTCCCAGTAGACGATGTGGTATTCGAGCGGGCGGGGCGCGCGGCCGTCGCGGATGGCGAGGATGGTGTCGTAATGGCGGCGGAAGGCCGGCTCGCCCGTGGCCACGTAGCTGCGCGCCATGTGGGTCAGGTCGTCCGACGACTGGCGCAGCTCCTCCGCCAGCAGTTCGCTTTCGTGGCGCAGATCGTTGGCGCGGTCGATCCGCTTCTCGCTCCACACATACAGCGTGAACGCGGCGCAGAACAGCAACGACAGGCCGGCCGTCAGCCAGGCGTAGCGCGCGAATCCGGTAGCGTCGGTCGTTGCCATGATGAAACAGATTGTCCGAAGGGCCGCCCCGTCCGGCGAGCGGCATTCCTGACGACTATAGCATCGCGCCCGTCACTTGGGCGCACAGGCGGGCGCGGCCGTGGCCGAAGTTTGGCCCCGCATTGACTTGAGGTATAAAAACCGGGGTCAGGTCATGCCAGAGCGCAAGATGCGCGCATCTTGCGTTCTGGCATGACCTGACCCCGGTCTTGCTTAGTTGCGTTGCAGGCGGAACGGGTCGTCGATGCTGTAGGCCGGTTCCGTGAACCACTTGGGACCGTGCTCGGTCATGTAGAAGTGGTCTTCGTGGCGCACCCCGAAATGGCCGGGGATGCAGATCATCGGCTCGTTCGAGAAGCACATGCCCACGTCCAGCGGGGTTTCGTCGCCGCCCACCAGGTAGGGCCACTCGTGGATGTCCAGGCCGATGCCGTGGCCGGTGCGGTGGGGCAGGCCGGGCAGCTTGTAGCCGGGGCCATAGCCATCCTCCTCCAGCGCGCGGCGGGCGGCGCGGTCCACGTCCTCGCACGGCACGCCCAGTTTGGCCGCGTTGAAGGCGGCCAGTTGCGCCTTCTGCTCGCTGGCCCACACGGCCCGCTGGTGTTCGCTGGGCTGGCCGTACACGTAGGTGCGGGTGATGTCGGAAATGTAATTGTGCAGCTTGCAGCCGGTGTCGATCAGCACCGTGTCGCCGCGCTTGAGCGTCTGCACATAGCTCACGCCGTGCGGGTAGGCCGTCGCTTCCCCGAACAGCACGATGCAGAAATAGGAACCGGAAGCGCCCACCTTGCGGTGCGCGCGCTCGATGAATTGCTCCACTTCCACCGTCGTGATGCCCTCGCGCAGGATGCTGGCCGTGGCCACGTGCACGGCCAGCGTCATGTCCTTGGCGCGCTGCATCAGGGCGATCTCATTGGCCGACTTGCGGCTGCGGCACCAGGCCGTCACGGTGCGGGCGTTTTCCAGCGTGTAGCCGGCCGCCAGCGGGCGGATGCCGTCGACGATGAAGAAGGCGGCGCTTTCGCAGATGCCCACGCGCGGCGGACGGTCCGCGTCCGGCGCCACGCCCATGCGGCGCAGGGTGGCGATGAACAGGTGGTAGGGGCTTTCATGCTCCTCCCAGCAGTTGACGTGGCCCTCGACCTGCATGAAGTCCTTGATCGTGGCTTCCTCGAAGGCGGGCGCGATATATTCGAGCGCGCCATAGGCCGGCAGGATGGCGCCCACCATGCGCTCGCTGGCCGACCAGCGGGTGCCGGTGAAGTAGGTCAGGTTGGCGCCGGCGTTGACGTAGATGGCCGCGATGCCCTGGTCGCGCATATAGGCTTGCGCCTTGAGGATGCGTTGCTGGTATTCCTCCTTGCCGATCGGGATCGCGCCCGTTGTCATATCGGAAAGGGTGGCCAATGCCTGGTCGATGGTGCTGCCGCCGATGGTCATATTGTCTCCTGTGGCTGTGTCCTGGGAGCGCGGATCGTCGTGTCTGCGCTGCGTCGATGATAGCAGTTTCAGCCGTGGCGGCGGTGGCCTGGGGCCGCCCAAAATGCAGGCAACGGGTGGAAGATGTACAATTGCCCCTTCGGCGCCCCATCGCCATGCTTTAGATGCAACTCCATCAACTTGCAACCTCTACCTGTATGACCACTGCCAATTTCCCGAATTACTACTCAGAAACGGTGACCGAGGTCCATCACTGGAACGACACGCTGTTCAGCTTCAAAACCACGCGCAACGCTGGCTTGCGCTTCCTGTCCGGCCAATTCGTGATGATGGGCCTGGAAGTGGAGGGCCGTCCGCTGGTGCGCGCCTACAGTATCGTGAGCCCCCATTACGACGATTTGCTGGAGTTCTACAGCATCAAGGTGCCGAACGGCCCGCTGACGTCGCGCCTGCAGCACCTGAAGGTGGGCGATACCGTTCTGGTGGGCAAGAAGCCGACCGGCACCCTGATCAAGGACAACCTGATGAAGGGCCGCAACCTGTACCTGCTGAGCACGGGCACGGGCCTGGCGCCGTTCATGAGCATCATCCGCGATCCCGAGTACTACGACGATTACGAGCACATCGTGCTGGTGCACGGCGTGCGCTTCGTGAGCGAATTCGGCTACAAGGACTTCATCGAAGCCGAATTGCACGACCATGAATACCTGGGCGACCTGATCAAGGACAAGCTGATCTACTGCCCCGTGGCCAGCCGCGAGCCGTTCGTGCGCTCGGGCCGCATCCCTGAACTGCTGGAAACGGGCGCACTGGCGGCCGAATTCGGCCTGGATCAGCTGGACCCGGAGCAGGACCGCGTGATGATCTGCGGCAACCCCGCCATGCTGCATGACCTGTCCGAGATGCTGAAGGCCAAGGGCTTCAAGGAAGGCAACATGAACAACCAGGGCAGCTACGTGGTCGAACGCGCGTTCGTCGAGAAGTAAGCTGTTCTGTCGCCCCGGCCGCCATGGCCGGGGGCTTAGTTCTTCCTTTCCTTCAAACGACGCAACTGGGCGGCTTGGTAGGCGCCAAACGCGTCGTTGAACAGGCAGCGGATCAGGGGATCGTCCACGATCTCCGCGTCCGCGACCTCCTCCTCTGTCACCGCGTCGAAGCGTGCATCGTTGATGCGCATGTACATCGACGTCAGCGATTCGCCCAACGCCAGCGCCGCATACACCTTGGCCAGCGGGACTTCCGTGGTCCAGCCCAGCGGGCTGTTATCGTCCTCGGGCAGGCGCGCGATGCGGTCGCCGTGCACCCGGTAGCGCAAGTGGGTGGCCGTGCCGTCATGTTCGTACAGCGACAGGCGCCACACGCGCGGCTGGTCGAAATAGCCGCCCGGCTCCAGTTCCATCCCCGCATATTTTTCCAGCAGCCCCGCGTGGCAGTAATCGCGCACGGTTTGCGCCTGCTGCGCCGTCAGTGGCGCGAAGTGGCGCGCGATGTCGGCAGTGCTGGGGGGCGCCGCATGGCCATCGTACTGGTAATCGACATCCTGCTCGCCGACGGGAATCACCCATGGCAGCGGCGCCGCCGGCCGCAGTGAGGCCGCGTCCAGTTCCACCGACACGGACGGATTGAGGCGCACCACCCGCGCCTGCGGCAGAGCCGCCTCCACCGCCTGCTGGAACAAGCGGTATGTGAGCGGGAAAAAGGCGCGGTTGTACCACGACCACGGCTCCTGCTGGAACTGGCACGAGCTGGGCACCACGTAGCGCGGATTGAGCACTTTGAGCTGCTCCAGCCATTCGGCGGGAATCTCCACCGGATCGATCTCCGCCCGCGAGGGCATCAGCACCTCCACCTCGCGCATGGTCTGGAATGGCCACAGCACCATGTCCCACGGCCCTTCGCGGGCCAGCACGCCCAGCGTGACGGGGGCGATCCACGCATCGACCACATTGAGCACATTCATTCCGCCGGCCCGCACCTGGAACATGGAATCGACGTCGGCGTCGATGGCTTCGCGCGGGGTCACTTCCATGGCGCCGATGGTGACCGGCTCGTCGATGCGTAGCGCATGCACGTGGCGGAAGCCCAGTTCGCGCAGCATGGCGAACAGTTCCTCGAACAGGCAGTACAGGTAGAGCGGCGTGTCGCGCTCCAGCAGGTCCAGGCTTTCGAGCGAGCAGTGGTCGTCGTGGAAGTGTGAGATGAAGACGGCGTCGAAGCGCTGCCGCCTGATCTGCTCAAGATCGAAGCGCACGTCGGGGAAGGCGTGGCAGTTGCGGCTGAACGGATTTTCGAAGATGGGATCGAAGGCGATGCGCGTGGCGCCGCACTCGAACACATAGCCGGCGTGGAGGATACGGGAAATTTTCAGGCTCATGGGCGCCTATTCTATCCTCCCCGCATCGGCGAGCCGCCCGGCGCGGCATTGGGCACGGGGGCGGGCGTGGGGCCGGGCATGGGGCCGGCGCCGTTCTGGGGCGGGATGAACAGGTCGTGCGGGTAGGTGAACACCCAGTCCGCGTAATGACCCTTTTGCCGCAGCCCGGCGTCGTCGTCATCGAAGTTGTCCTGTTTGATGGGCTGCCGGGCCGACAGCGAATGCACGCCCACGATGCGGCCCTGCAGCAGCACCAGCGCCCATTCCGTCTTGCCCGTGACGGGATCGGTGTACAGGCGGCGCAGGTGGCGCGTGGCACCGGCGAAGCGCGGGTCCTTGAGCAGGTCGTCCAGCGTTTGCGGATACTGGTTGCGCCCGTTGGCCTTGAAGTAGCTGGCGATGGCGTTGCGGAATTCGTGGCCGATGAACAGCAGTTCGCGTTCCTGGTCGCGCCGCACGGCCGTCGCGTACAGGTCGCCGGCGATGGTCAGGCCCACCCCCATGAAGGCCACCATCAGCAGCGTCCACAGGTAGGCGAAGCCGTTCATGCGCCCCCGCCCCCGCGCCCGGCCCCGCCCCCGCATCGCGTTACAGTTGCCCATACGGTACCCCTTCGCGCGTGCTGCCCTTGGCGCCGCTGCGCACGTCGGCCACGCCCGGCTTGTCCACGTCCGGCGAGGGCAGCAGCTGCCAGGTGGACGACGATTCCGTCACCGGATCCAGCGGCACCGTGCGGAAGTAGTGCTGCGCCACCAGGTCGGCCAGCCCGGACGGGTATTCGCCCTTGTCGGCGTAGTATTTGTCGATCCCGCTGCGCAGCACTTGCAGGTTCTCCCTGAGCGCCACTTCCTTCGATTTTTCCACCGAGCCGAAATAGCGCGGCAGGGCGATGGTCAGCAGCAGTGAAATGATGGCCAGCACCACCAGCAGTTCGATCAGGGTGAAGCCGGCCCGCGCGCGCCTGTGTTGCTCCATGACCGTCACCATAGCTTGAGCGGCACACCGTTCAGGCCCACCGCGTCCGAACGCGACGCCACGTCGAACACGTCCTCGCCTTCGGTGGGATTGTCGGGCGGCGAGGCGTAGCTGCGCTTGGCCCAACTGGCCGCCGCGCTGGTGCCGGGCGGCGCGAACGGGTCGCGCGGCAGGCGGCGCAGGAAGTACATGTTCTGCTTGCGCGGGCTGCGCTGGTCGGGCACGCCGTCCACCAGGTCTTCCAGCTTTTTCGGGTAGCCCGACTCGCCCAGTCCCGGCTTGATGTGGCCATTGTCGGCGGCCCGCTTGTAGGCGTCGATCGCCTCGCGCAACTGGATCAGGGCGGCGCGCAACTGGCGCTCCTTGTCGCGCTGCAGCGCCACCTGCGCCATCGGCACGGCCACCGTGGCCAGCGTGGCCATGATGGTGAGCGTGATCATCAGCTCGATGAAGGTGAAGCCGCGCTGGCGCGCGGGCCGGGCTACCATGCTCATTGCCCCTTCTTCGGCGCGTAGGGGATGCCGCCCGGCGGTACCGGCTTCGCGGATGGCGGCGCGGGGGGCGTGATGGCGCTGTCGCCTGCATCCGGCGCGGCTGGCGGCTCCGTGGGCGTCTCCGTGGGGGGCGACATGGGCGCATCGGCGCCCGTCATCGGCGAGCCGCCGGTCATGGCCGTGGCGGCGCGCGCCGGAGCGGGCTGGCCGCCGCTTGCGCCGGCGCCTGCGTTCGCGCCGGCCGAGGCCAGCATCAGGCCCGCCGCGCCGCGACCGCCGATGTCCGTCTCGGTGCCCGAATTGAATTCGGCCGCGCTCATCTCCGGGCGCTGGATGGCGCGCAGCACGTGCGGCGTGATCGACAGCACGATCTCGCTGCGGGTGCTGTCGTCCTTCTGGCTGCCGAACAGGCGGTTCAGGACGGGCGCCTCGCCCAGCCCCGGCACCTTGTAGGCCGTCTTGCGATCCTCGTCGTTGATCAGGCCCGCCAGCACCTGGGTTTCGCCGTCGTGCAGGCGCAGCACGGTGGCGGCGCTGCGGGTGCCGATCTGGTAGGCCTGGGTGCCGGACTTGCTGGTGATGTCCTTGACCACGCTGCTCACTTCCAGGTTGATCTTGATGGCCACTTCATCGTCCAGGTAGACGTTCGGTTCCACGTCCAGCTTCAGGCCCACGTCCACGTAGTTGACGCTGTCCGAACTGACGCCCTGGTTGGTGGTGACGGTGATGACGGGCACGCGGTCGCCGATCAGCACCTTGGCCTTGTCCTTGTTGCGCACCCGGATGCGCGGGTTGGCCAGGATGTTGCTGTCGGTGTCCGTCCCGGTGGCGTTGAGCGTGACGGAGCCCAGGCCCAGCGCGATGTTCTCGCCGTTGATGCGGTGCAGGTCGGCCAGCTTCAGGCTGCCCGGCAGGCTGTTGCCCTGGCCGAGCAGGGTCAGGCCGGCACCGTCGGGCCAGCGTATGCCCAGTTCCTGGCCGCGCGTGCGCTTGACTTCCAGTACTTCCACTTCCAGCATCACCTCGGGGTCGGCCACGTCCTGCACGGCGATGATGCGCTCGGCCATGCGCACCATTTCCGGCGTGTCGCGCATCATGATCATGCCGATCCGCTCGTCGGTGACGATGTCGCGCGCCTTGAGCAGGGTCTTGAGCGTGAAGGCCACCGTCTTGACGTCGGCATTGGCCAGGAAGAAGCTGCGCACCACCAGCTGCTGGTAGTCCTTCACCTTCTGCGGCGTGTTGGGGTAGATGGTGATGGCGCGCTCGCCCGTCACGCTCTGCTCCAGCTGGTTGGCGCCCAGCAGCATGGAGATGGCTTGCTCAATGCTGGCGTCGCGCACCGAGATGGTGGCGCGCAGGTTGGGATCGACGTCGCGGTCGAACACGAAGTTCAGGCCCGACACCTTGCCGATGAAGTCGAAAACGGAGCGCAGCGGCGCGTCGCGGAATTCCAGCGTGACGGGCTTGCGGTAGGCGGCCGCCAGCCGGCCGCCGGCCGGATGCAGCCGGCTCTGGGCGTCGGCGATGCGGGTCTTCAGGCGCAGCGCGTCGCGCTGGTTGGGGCGCTCAAGCAGCAGCGGGCGCAGCACGTCTTGCGCTTGCGCGAGGTTGGCGTCGCCGCCCTTGGCCAGCAGTCGCTCCGCCTCGGCCATGACCTGCCGGTGGCGCGCGTCCTGGGCTAGCGCGGCCAGGCCCTGGCGCGCCACGCTGTTGGCCGGGTCGACGGCCAGCGCCTGCCGGAAGCTCTGTTCGGCGCCGGCCGCGTCGCCCTGCTCGCGTTGCAGTTCGGCGCGCGCGTTGTAGCTGTTGACGATCTTCAGTTTGCGGTTCAGCAGCACCATGCGGTACTCGGCGTTGTGCGGATCGTCGCGCACGGCCTGCTCCAGCTTGGCGATACCCTGGTCGACCTGGCCCGCGTCGAGCAGGGCGTTGCCTTCCTTGTAGCTGGGACTGCCGGCGCAGCCGCACAGCAGGGCGCTCAGGGACAGGACGGCGAATGCGGTGTGATGGTTCAATTGTTGTCCCCTACGGCTAAGGTCTGGCGCTCGTTGAGCGGCAGGTAGATGAATTGGAGCGCGCCATTGGCGGCGCTTTCGAGCAGGTAGTTGTCGTCGATTTTTTCGCCGGGGCGGGCCACCACGTTGCGCCCGTCCTGCTGCAGGAAGTAAGCGCTCTTGCCGTCCTCGAGGTAGCGGCCCATGAACTGGAACGGCAGCGGCGGTGCGCCCGCTGGCGTGGTTGCGGCACGGGCTGGCTGCGCGGTTTCGGGCGCTTGCGGTGGCAACACCTTCTTGGGCGCGTCCGGCTGCCAGCTCTGCTTGGCGAACAGGTTACCCAGTTCATCGTCG
>DATFBD010000037.1:0-19735 GCA_035254005.1 Burkholderiaceae bacterium
CAGCTCGACCAGGGTAAAGCCCTTGCTCTTGCGGCTAGCCATTGGACACCACCTGCGACAGCTTGATGATGCGGCGCTCCGGATTCTGCGCATCGAACACGCTGACTTCAACGCGCCGGAAAAACGGGTTGGGCGTCGACAGTACTTCCTCTTCGCACACCAGCTGCAGCTCGTCCTGCGGACAGGCGAAAGAACGCTTGCCGAAGGCCGGGAATTCGCGCGCCAGGCGGATTTGCGCCAGGCGATTTTCGGCCGACCAGGTCGCCATCATTGATGCGCGCAGCGCGCTGCTGTTTTGCGTCAGGCTGCCTACGGCGCGCAGGCTCGCGCCCAGCGCGGTGCCGACGATCACCAGCGCGACCAACACTTCCAGCAGGGTAAAGCCGGTGGCGTGGCGTGGGAGGCGGTTTGGTCGCATGTCACTCCACCGTAAAGTGCCCGATGCCATCGGCGTGGATCGCCACGCTCGCGCCATCGGTGGACATGGTCAGTACGAACGGCTTGTCGACCGGCTCGCGTCCGAACACGACGCGCAACGGGTTGGACGACCCGGCGCCGGCCGGCGATATCGAGAGCGCCACCGGTGCGCGCTTGAAGTCCCGTTCACGCAGCAGATCATCCTGCGGCAGCGGCGACCAGGCATTGTCGTCGCGGATCAGAAAACGGTAGCGCTCCGGGCCGGCTTCGAACGCGACCGGGCGATTGCGCACGATCGCCTCATCGCGCGCCAGCTGCATGAGCAGGGCGACGCGTTGCGCATCGTCTTGCAGCGCGCGCTGCGGGTTCGGGAGCGCGGTCAGGGTCACGACGCCGAGCATGATGCCGGCGATGACCAGCACGACCAGCAGCTCAAGCAAGGTGAAGCCGCGCGCTGCCATGCGGCGCGCGGCGCAATGGGCGGGACGATGCAAGGAAGCGCTTACAGTTCCCACGACCCGATATCGGCATCGACGCCCGTGCCGCCCGGCTGGCCGTCAGCGCCGTACGAAAACACGTCAACCTCGCCTTTGACGCCCGGCGACAGGTATTGGTAGGAATTGCCCCACGGGTCCTTGGGCAGCTTGTCGACATAGCCGCCGCTTTTCCAGCCGTTGGCGGCCGGGCCGGAGGTCGGCTTGGCGATCAGCGCCTGCAAGCCCTGCTCCGTAGTCGGATAGCGCTGGTTATCGAGCTTGTACAGCTTGAGCGCCTGCATCACGGTCGCGATATCGACCTTGGCCGCGGCGATCTTCGATTCGCCCGTGCGGCTGAGCAGCTTGGGCACGACCAGCGCGGCCAGCACACCCATGATGACCACCACCACCATGATTTCGATCAGCGTAAAGCCACGCGCGGCGCGGCGGGGGATGGACTGTTTTTTCATTGGACCGGCAAATGTAGGTTAAATATTTGAAAAGAATGCTGAGTATAAGGCCGAACCGGCGCGGCCAGCAAAGCCGCGCCGACGATTATGCACCAGCCACCCTTAAAGCCCCATTAGAAGTCATTTCAAAAGCCCATGGCGTCGTTGTGGCGCCTTGCCGTGCAGGCGCACTGTCTTCGGCGCCACGCCTAGCCATGGTCATTTTGAAACAACTTCTTAGAGGATGGCCTCCAGATGGCGGCGCCGCCTCAGTCGCGCTGGCGGGCCAGCGCTTCGATGCGGGCGCGGGCGCCGTCGTTGCCGCCGGCCGAGGCGTGGTTGGTCGATACCGGCGCCAGCGCCTGCACCGCCGGCTGCGCCGGCACGAATGGCGCGATGCCCAGCGTGGCGTCGATCTCGCGCGGATAAATCAGGTAGCCGCGCGTGATGATGGCGGCCACCTTGCGCACGTCGGCGATGTCCTTGGTCGGATCGCCGTCCACCAGCACCAGGTCGGCCAGCTTGCCGGGCGCGATGCTGCCGCGCTCATTGCTGGTACGCGTGTAGCGGGCGCCGTTGCGGGTGGCCACCTGCAGCGCCTGGGCTGGCGTGAGGCCGGCCTTGACCAGCAACTGCAGTTCCGACTGCAGCGTGAAGCCCGCCAGATCGTCCGTGCCGGCCACGATGGGCACGCCGGCGCGGTACAGGATGCCGACGAACTGCACCATCTTGTCATACGATTTCTGGTAACGCTGGTAGCTGGCGTCGTCCGCGATCTTCATGGTGCCGACCGAGAATCCGCGCTTGACGTCCGGCGGCATGTGGTCGGCGATGGGGCCAAACGGTTCGCTCATGTCGCCGTCGCGCTGCTTGAGGAAGGCGAACGCCGACAGCGTAGGATCGATCGAGATCTGCTTTTTCGCCAGTTCGGCCACGTAGTCCCTGACCGGCCTGGCGTTGAAGTCCAGCCCCGCCACTTTTTCCGCCGGCAGTGTGAAGCGCTCCAGCGTGCGCGTTTCCGTGGTCGGCGTGACGAGGAAGTTCAGCAGCACCTGGTTAATGTGCTGGATTTCATCGTAGCCCGCGTCCAGCGCCTGCTGGGCGCGCAGCCCGGCCGGGATGTGGCCCGACACGCGCATGCCGCGGCTGTGGGCATAGGCCACCGTCTCCTTCAGAATCGCCTTCGGGAACGAGTTATAGATCTTCAGCTGCGGGTAGCCATGTTCGGCATACCAGTCGATGGCGTTCTTCGCCTGCGCCAGGTCCTTGATGACGAAGCCGCCATTGGCCGAATACGGGCTCTCGCCTTCGAGGAAACCGGCCGGCACCACTTGCGGCGCCAGCAGCTTGCCGGCGATGGTTTCATCGAGCATCTGCTGCATCTGGGCGTTGTCGTTGCCCATGTCGCGCACGCTGGTCACGCCGGCCGCCAGGTTCAGCGCACCGGACCAGCGATCCACGTGGCCGTGCATGTCGAACAGGCCGGGCAGCATGATGCGGCCACCTGCGTCGATCTGGTTGACGGCGCCGCGCACGGGCGCGCCCGCCGGCAGCACGGCCGTGATGCGGCCGCGCAGCACGTACACGTCGGACGGCGCGCCCACGATGGCTTTCTCGCTGTCGAACACGCGCGCGTTGCGCACCACGGTCAGGCCGTCGAGCGGGTGCTGCAACTGGGCCGCCACGTCGGCCAGCATCTTGCTCTCGGCCGCTTTCTGGCGCGCGGCCAGCGCCGTGCCGTTGTGCTGCCAGCCCTGTTCCAGCATGGTGGCGAAACCGGGGATGACGACGCCGAACAAGCGCGGCCTGGCGCCCGTGGTGGCCCAGTAGAACGAGGGCGACAGGCCGATGCCCGTCTGCGCCAGCAGCTGCACGGTCTGGGTTTGCGGGTGGGCCGCATCGTCGCCTGTCACTTCCACCGTGTCGAGCACGCGCTGGCTCAGGGTGCCGGACGGCAGCAGCGGCAGCTTGCCGTCGGCCGTGGCGGCCAGCGCGGTGATATTGGCCGACACCACTTCGAAGGAACTGTTCAGCGGCAGGTAGGCGGCCGGACCGCTGACGGTCTTGCTGCCCTGTTCGGAGGTGGCCTTCCATTGCGCCTGGTCGCCCTTGCGCTCGAAGTGTTCGTTGACGGCGTTGCCGAAAGTGGAACTGCCCTTGACCGTGTATTCGGTCATGGTGCCGTCCGCGCCCACGCGGAACTGCTCCTCCAGTTCCGGGCCGCGGCCATTGTCCTTGTAGCTGAAGCGCACCCTGGTCAGGCCATCGTCTTCGTGCTGCACCACCTGCTGGCCGATCTGCTTGCCGTTTTCGGCGATGATCAGGTATTGCGTGGTGCTGGCGGCATGGGCGGACGCGCCAAACGCGGCGGCCAGGGCCAGGGATAACAGGGAAAGGCGGTTCAGCATCGTGGGAGTCTCCGTTTTTTGGGGAAGGGATGGAACGTCGTCTCGCATCAATTATGTCGATGCGTTTGGATGATGCGCTTGGTTGATGCGCTTTATTGATGCGCTTTGGTGATCCTGCATTATTGCTCGATTATGCGGGCGGCGGCTGGTGGCCCGCGCACACGGGACAGTCGCCATTGCGGGCCACGGCGATGCTGGTCCACTCCATGTGCAGGCCGTCGAGCAGCAGCAGCCGGCCGGCCAGCGACTGGCCGATGCCCATGATCAGCTTGAGCGCTTCGGCCGCCTGCATGGCGCCCACCACGCCCACCAGCGGCGCGAACACGCCCATGGTGGAACAGGCCACGTCCTCGAATTTCTGGTCCTGCGGGAACAGGCAGGAGTAGCACGGCTGCGCGCCGCCGCGCGGGTCGAACACGCTGATCTGGCCGTCGAAACGGATCACGGCGCCCGACACCAGCGGCTTGTTGTGGGCCACGCAGGCGCGGTTGACGGCATGGCGGGTGGCGAAGTTGTCGGTGCAGTCGAGCACCACGTCGGCCGCCGCCACCAGTTCGGCCAGGCGGGCGTCGTCCACCCGCTCGACCAGCGCCTCGATGGCGATTTCGGGATTGATCTGTTCCAGAGTCAGGCGCGCCGAGGTGGCCTTGGGCTGGCCCACGCGCGCCGTGCTGTGAGCGATCTGGCGCTGCAGGTTGGTCAGGTCCACCGTGTCGTTATCGACCAGGGTCAGCTTGCCCACGCCGGCCGAGGCCAGGTACATGGCGGCCGGCGAACCGAGGCCGCCGGCGCCGATCACCAGCGCGTGCGCCTGCAACAGGGCGGTCTGGCCTTCAATGCCGATTTCGTCGAGGAGGATATGGCGCGAGTAGCGCAGCAGTTGCGAGTCGTTCATCGGTTACGGGCCTGGACCGGCACTGGGGCGCCGGCCGCTTATTTTTTGATCGGAGTCGGCTTGGTGTCGGATTTGGGAGCGGCCTTGACGTCGGCCTTGGCATCCGCCTTGGCGTCGGTCTTGACGGCAGGGATGGCATCGGGCTTGGCGTCCAGCTTGGTGTCGGTCTTGGTTTCCCCTTTGGCGTCGGCCACGGCCGCGCCTTCGGCCCTGGCCAGCTTGACGGGCAGACCCTTGAAGTGGTTCAGCGCCTGCGCCAGCTGGAAGTCGTCCTTGGAGCCGTACTCGAACGGCTTTTGCTTGCGGGCCGCGGCCAGCAGGCGCTGTTCTTCTTCCAGCTCGTCGCGCTTATCGGCGCGGGCCACCACGCCGGCGGCGCCATCCTGGCCATCGTCGCTGCCCAGGTGCTTCTGCAGGTCGGCCTCGCGCACGCGCAAGCCGTTCAAGCCATCGCCGTCGGCCGTTTCATCGACCAGCAGGTCGGGCACGATGCCCTTGGCCTGGATCGAGCGGTTGTGCGGGGTGTAGTAGCGGGCCGTGGTCAGCTTGACGGCCGTGTCGGCGGTCAGCTGGCGCAGCGTCTGCACCGAACCCTTGCCGAAGGTTTGCGAACCCATGATGATGGCGCGCTTGTAGTCCTGCAGCGCGCCGGCCACGATTTCCGAAGCCGAGGCGGAACCGCCGTTGACCAGCACCACCAGCGGCACGTCCTTGAGCGCGGCGGGCAGCTTGGCCAGCGGGTCGCCGCCGTTGCGGCCGGCGTAGAACTCGCGGCGGCCGTAGAAAGTCTGTTTCGATTCCAGCAACTGGCCGTTGGTGGAGACGATCACGGCATCCTTGGGCAGGAAGGCGGCCGATACGCCGATGGCGCCCGGCACCACGCCGCCCGGATCGTTGCGCAGGTCCAGCACCATGCCCTTGATGTGCGGGTCCTGGGCGTACAGGGCGCCGATCTTGCGGGCCATGTCTTCCACGGTCGGTTCCTGGAACTGCGAAATGCGCACCCAGGCGTAACCGGGTTCCACCATCTTGACCTTGACGCTCTGGACCCGGATTTCCTCGCGCACGATGGTCAGCGTGAGCGGCTTGTCCAGTTCCTTGCGGGTGATATTGAGCACCACCTTGGAATGGGGTTCGCCGCGCATCTTCTTGACGGCTTCCTCCAGCGTGAGGCCCTTGATCGGGTTGCCGTCGATGCGGGTGATCAAATCGCCGGCCTTGATGCCGGCCTTGAACGCGGGCGTATCCTCGATCGGCGACACCACCTTGATGTAGCCATCTTCCATGCCCACCTCAATGCCGATGCCGACGAACTTGCCGGCCACCGTCTCGCGCATCTCCTTGAACGCCTTCTTGTCCAGGTAGACGGAATGGGGGTCGAGCGAGGACACCATGCCGGAAATGGCTTCCGTCAGCAGCTTCTTGTCGTCCACGCTTTCCACGTAGTCGGACTTGATCAGGCTGAACACATCCGACAGCTGGCGCAGCTCTTCCAGCGGCAGGGGCGACACGCCGGCCTTTTGGGCGATGGCGGAAAACTGCAAAGAGGCCGTGATGCCGGCCACCATGCCCAGGCCGATCAGGCCGAAACTCTTGACTTTGTTGCCCATGAAACCTCTGCGGCCTAAAACGGCGGACTAAAACGGCTGAAAATGCTAGAACCGGACCCAGCCAGCCGGATCGAACGGACGGCCCTGGTGGCGAAGCTCGAAGTATAAACCTGATTCTTCGTTACCGCCGCTGTTTCCGGCGCTGGCGATGGCGTCGCCGGCCTTGACGATGTCGCCGGCCCGTTTCAGCAGCGACTGGTTATTGCCATAGATGCTCATGTACTGGCCACCGTGGTCAACGATGATGAGGTTGCCGAAACCGCGCAGCCATTCCGCGAACACCACGCGGCCGGCGGCAATGGCGTGAATGTCCGCCCCTTCGGTGGCGCGGATGAACACACCCTTCCAGCTGGGGCCATCGCCGCGCTTGGCGCCGAACTTGGCGGCCAGCTTGCCGGCCACGGGCGCGCGCAACTGGCCTTTCAAGGCTTCGAACGCGCCGGCTGGCGCGGCCGGGGCCAGTGCGATGTCAGCCGGCTTGGCGGCCGGCTTGGCCACCGGCTCGTCTTTCGGCTCCGGCTTGGGCTGCTGGGCGACCTTGGGTTCATCCGCATCGATCGGTTCGAGCTTGACGGGCGGCTTGACGGACGCGGGCGGCACTTTGCCGGCGCCGGCCTTGCCCGCCTTGGCCAGCCGCTCGCGTTCGGCGCGCGCCTCGGCCTCGGCCGCGCGGGCCCTGGCCAGCGCCTGGGCCTTCGCTTCCGCCTCGGCCTTGGCCTTGGCGGCGCGGGCGGCAGCCAGTTCCTGCTGGCGGCGCTGCTCGGCGGCGGCGGCCTCGGCCTGTTCCTTGATCAGGCGATTCAGCTTGTCGACCAGGCCGGCCATGCGCTGCTCGTCGCGCTCGACGTTGCCCGCTTCCTTGCGCTGGGCCGCCAGCCGCTTGGACAGCGTGGCCAGCAAGGCCGCACGGCGGGCTTTTTCCTGCTCCAGCAAGGCTTTTTGCTGTAATTCTTCTGCCGCGATCTCGGCCAGCTCGTCCTTGGCGTTCTCCGCCTCGGCCTGGTTGGCTTCCACCGCCTTCAAATTGGCCCGCAACGCATCCAGCAGACGGGCTTGTGCCTGCGACACATAGGCCAGCATCTGCAGGTCGCGGTTGATGCGGTTGGGGTTGTCACCTGACAACAATAACTTGATGCGATCCTCATTACCCGCCACGTATTGCTGGCGCAGCAGCCGGGACAGCTGCTGCTTTTGCTGCTCGACCGTCACCACCAGCCGGTCGTGCTCGACCGACAGGCGGGCCAGCTTGTCGTTGGTGGCGGACTGCTCGGCCGTCAGGTCGCGCAGCGTGCGGTTGGCGTCGGATATGGCTTGCTCGGACTCGGCCAGGGTGTCGGCCGCGTCATCCTTGGCCGACTCCGTCTTGCTGATGTCGCGCTTGAGGGCGCTGAGCTTTTGCTGCAAGCCGGCGCGCTCGGCCTCGGCCGCCGCCTTCTGTTTGGCGCGTTCCGTGGTACGGGCGTGCGCCGTGCCGCCGGCCAGGGCCAGGGACAGCAGGGCGCACAACAGGGCAGCGACGCCGCGGCCACGGCCGCGGGGGACATGAGGCAGCGGCAAATTACTTGGCCTTCCCTTGGTTGGCCACGGCCGCTTGCGCCGCCGCGATGGCAGCCGCGTCGCCCAGGTAGTAGTGGCGGATCGGCTTGAGGTCGGCGTCCAGCTCGTACACCAGCGGCTGGCCGTTGGGGATGTTCAGGCCGACGATGTCCTCATCGCTGATACCGTCGAGCATCTTGATCAGGGCGCGCAGGCTGTTGCCGTGGGCCGAGATCAGGATCTGCTTGCCGGCGCGGATGGCGGGGGCGATTTCCTCGTCCCAGGCCGGCATCACGCGGGCCACGGTGTCCTTCAGGCATTCGGTCAGCGGAATCGACGACTTGGGCAGGCCGGCGTAGCGCGGGTCGTTGAACGAGGTGCGGTCGTCGTTCTCGGCCAGCGGTGGCGGCGGGGTGTCGTAGCTGCGGCGCCACACCAGCACTTGCTCGTCGCCGTACTTGGCGGCCGTTTCCGCCTTGTCCAGGCCCTGCAGGGCACCGTAGTGGCGCTCGTTGAGGCGCCAGTCGTGCTTGATCGGCAGGTACATCATATCCATCGCGTCCAGCGTCAGCCACAGGGTGCGGATGGCGCGCTTGAGCACCGAAGTGTAGGCCAGGTCGAAGGTGAAACCGGCTTCCTTCAGCACGGCGCCGGCGGCCTTCGCTTCGGCGATCCCTTTTTCCGTCAGGTCGACGTCGGTCCAGCCGGTGAAGCGGTTCGACAGGTTCCAGGTGGATTCGCCATGGCGCATGAATACGATTTTGTACATAGGACTATCTCAAAAAGGAGTGAACGGACAGAAAAACGTGGCTAACAGAACTCTTCCAGCCTTCTATTTTATAATGCGCGCATCAACTTCAACCATTGGACCACCGTGAAATTCTTCATTGATAATATTTTCATCATCGCCATCGTGCTCGTTTCGGGCGGCGCCCTGCTGTGGCCAGCCCTGACCCAACGGGGCAAGCGCGCCTCGGCGCTGGAAGTGACCCAGTTGATAAACCGCGGCAAAGCCACCATTGTGGATGTACGCGACGCCACCGAATTTGCCGCCGGACACTTGCCTAACGCCAAGAACATCCCGCTGGCCGAGCTGGCCAAGCGCGTGGGCGAACTCGATGGCGCGAAAAGCAAGAGCGTGATCGTGGTGTGCCAGAGCGGCGCCCGCGCCGCCTCGGCCGCCGGCCTGTTGCAGAAGGCTGGCTTCGCCGATGTCGTCAATCTGGATGGTGGTGTTGCTGCGTGGAAAACCGCCGGCCTGCCGCTGTCGAAATAATGGAAGGATTTGCATGAGCGCCCCTGTCACCCTGTATAGCACCGCCGTCTGCCCCTACTGCGTGCGCGCCGAGCGCCTGCTGGAAGCGAAAGGCGTGACCGCCATCAACAAGATCCGCGTCGACCTCGATCCCGCCCAGCGCGTGCTGATGATGGAACGCACGGGCCGCCGCACGGTGCCCCAGATTTACATCGGCGAGACCCACGTCGGCGGCTTCGACGACCTGTACGCGCTCGACCAGGCTGGTGGCCTGGACCCCTTGTTAAAAGGTTAAGCACCCCCAAATACAACGCGAGGGGCGAAATCGTCGGATTTTGAATTGGTTTTGATACAATTGCCCTCGCGTTTGATTTGAGCCTTCCACAAGACCTCGCAAACAAACCTATACGGGGCGGCGACCGCCGCGCGTTTCCACTATAACGAAAGCGTTCCATGTCTGAAGAAAACCTGCAACCAGTATTCCAAATCCAACGCGTCTACCTGAAAGACATGTCGCTGGAGCAACCGAATTCCCCAGCCATCTTCCTGGAACAGGAAGCGCCGACCATCGAAGTGGCGCTGGACGTGGGCGCCGAGCCCCTGGCCGACGGCATCTTCGAATCGACCGTGACCATCACCGTAACCGCCAAGGTCAAAGATAAAGTGGCCTTCCTGGTCGAAGGCAAGCAAGGCGGCATCTTCGAGGCACGTAACATTCCTGCCGAACAACTGGACCCACTGCTGGGTATCGGCTGCCCGAACATCGTCTACCCTTACCTGCGCGCCAACATCGCCGACGTGATCACCCGTGCCGGCTTCCCGCCCGTGCACCTGGCTGAGATCAACTTCGAAGTGTTCTACCAGCAGCGCATGGCAGCGATGGCCGAAGCGGCCGCCAAGGCCAACGGCGCCGCCACCCCAGCGAACTGAGAAGACGTTTCAAAATGACCGTGGCGAGGCGTGGCGACGAGGACAGTGCGCGTGCACGGCAAGTCGCCACAACGACGCCACGGACTTTTTGAAATGGCTTCTAGAGCAAGCCAGACCGGCGGGGCGCGTCAAACGCGCCCGCCGGTCTGTTACCATTAAGGCAAGCAATGACTTTTCCCCGTTGGATCGCAGGCGCCCTGCTGATGCTGGCCGCGGCCACCAGCCAGGCGTTCGACTTCAAGACGGTGGGCGCGGCCCCGGCCATTTTGTACGATGCCCCCTCCACCAAGGGCGGCAAGCTGTTCATCGTGCCACGCGGCACCCCGCTGGAAGTGGTGCTGACCTATGGCGACTGGGTCAAGGTACGCGACCTGAGCGGTGAACTGGCGTGGACGGAAGCGAAAGGCCTGAGCGCCAAGCGCAACGTGATCGTGCGCAGCGCCAACGTCAAGATCCGCGCCACGGCCGACGACAATGGCGCCCCCGTGTTCATCGCCGACAAGGGCGTGCTGCTGGAACTGGTCGAACCGGCCGCCGGCGGCTGGGTCAAGGTGCGTCACCGCGACGGCCTGACCGGCTACATCAAGAATACCGACATCTGGGGCCTGTGAGGCCCGGGCGGCATCACGCCGCCCAATCAACGCTGCCCGAGGCGCCATGCAAGACCACCCAAACAACAAGAACGCCACCGTGCGCCACATCACCGTGCTGGGCGCGGGTGCCTGGGGCACCGCCGTCGCCATCGCGCTGGCCCAGCGCCATGCCGTGCGCCTGTGGGGCCGCGACACGGCCGCCATGCACGCCATGGCCGCCGCCGGCGAAAACACCCATTACCTGCCGGGCTTCCCGTTCCCGCCCGGCCTGGCCGTCGAGCCCGATTTTGACGCGGCGCTGGCCCACGCGGCCGCGCCGGACGGCTTGCTGATCGCGGCCTGCCCGGTGGCCGGCCTGCGCCCGCTGCTGGAACAACTGAAAACCCGCGCCATCGCCAACCTCGTGTGGCTGTGCAAGGGCTTCGAATACGGCACCGGCCTGCTGCCACACCAGATCGTGCGCCAGGTGCTGGGCGACACGGTGCCGGCCGGCGCCCTGTCCGGCCCCTCGTTCGCGCAGGAAGTGGCGCGCGGCCTGCCATGCGCGCTGACCATCGCGTCCGACTCGGCGCCGCTGCGCGAGGCGGTCGTCTCGGCCGTGCATGGCGGCAATATCCGCGTCTATGCCAGCACCGACCTGGTGGGGGTGGAAGTGGGCGGCGCCGTCAAGAACATCCTGGCCATCGCCACCGGCGTGGCCGACGGCCTGGGCCTGGGCCTGAATGCGCGCGCGGCCCTGATCACGCGCGGCCTGGCGGAAATCACCCGGCTCGGCACCCGCCTGGGTGGCCAGGTGGAAACCTTCATGGGACTGACCGGCATGGGCGACCTGATCCTGACCTGCACCGGCGATTTGTCGCGCAACCGGCGCGTGGGCCTGGGCCTGGCCCAAGACAAGCCATTGGACGTGATCGTGCATGAACTGGGCCACGTGGCCGAAGGCGTGCCGTGCGCCAAGGCCGTGCGCGAACTGGCCGGCTCGCTGGGCGTGGACATGCCCATCACCAACGCCGTGGCCGGCGTGCTGTTCGACGGCGTGCCGCCCAAGGCCATGGTGGCGCGCTTGCTGGCGCGCGACCCGCGCGACGAGAAGCTCGCCCCGGCCAGCGGCAACTGACTCAGGGTCAGACCCTCGGGTCTGACCCTTGCCTCAGGCGGTGGTTTATCAGGCGCTGGAACGGCCGACCTCGCACCCCAGGGTCAGACCCGAGGGTCTGACCCTTATTCCGCCGCTTCCTCTTCCTTGGCTTGCCGCATCCAGGTCACCAGCGGGAATGCATCCTGCATGCCGCTGGCGATGGTGGGCACCAGCTGCTCCGGCTGGTTGATCGGCAAGTCGATCTCGGTCCACACGAAGAAACTCTTGAGCTTGATGTATTCGATGTGCTCGGCCTCGGGATCAAAACCCTTGGGCGGGCGCATCAGCTTGCCCTCGTTCTGGATGTCGCCAAAGGTGGCGCGCAAGCGCTTGTTTTTCAGCACTTTGGTGAAGCCGGCCGCGTCATCGACCATCAGCTGGCGCAGCGCGCGCAGCCGGCCCGGTGGCGGCATGTATTCACCGGCGCCGAACAGCAGCTTGCCGTTGCCATCCATCTGGAAATAATAAGTGGGGCCACCGGCCTTGCTGGGACGGCGCATGTCGTTCGGCGCGATGGCGGCCGAGAAACGGGTCTTGTACGGGCTCTTGTCGTGGGCGAAGCGCACGTCGCGGTTGATGCGGAACATGGCTTTCTTGGGATTGCAGAACTTGACGGCTGGATCGAACTTGCCCAGCGCGGCGATCAGCTCGGTGACCACTTGCAGGAATTCTTCGCGCAGGATGTCGTAGCGCGGCTTGTTCATGATGAACCAGGGACGGTTGTTGTTCTCTTCCAGTTCTTGGAGGTAGCGGGTCAGGTCGCGCAGGTGCATGAGGTTCCGGTCAGGTTATTTGACGCCGGCCGGCCGCTTGCCCACCACGATGTCGAGCGTGGTTTCGCGGCTCTTGCGCAGCACCGTCATTTTGGCCTTGCCGCCCGGCGTGAGCTGGGCGATCAGGTTCAGTACTTCGTTGGTGTCGGCCACCGGCCGCCCTTCCACCGACAGCAGGATGTCGCCCGGCTTCATGCCGCCCTTGTCGGCCGGGCCGTTGCGCACCACGCCGGCGATGATGGCGCCGCTCTGCCGGCTCAGGCCGAAGCTTTCCGCCAGTTCCGGCGTGATTTCCTGGGTTTCCACCCCGATCCAGCCGCGCACCACGTGGCCGGACTTGATGATGGCGTCCATCACGGAACGCGCCGTGGAGACGGGAATGGCGAAGCCGATGCCGACCGAGCCGCCGGTCTGCGAATAGATGGCCGAGTTGATGCCCAGCAGATTGCCATTGGTGTCGATCAGCGCGCCGCCCGAGTTGCCGAAGTTGATGGCGGCGTCGGTCTGGATGAAGTTTTCGAAGTGATTGATGTGCAGGTTGTTGCGGCCCAGCGCGGAAATGATGCCCATGGTGACCGTCTGGCCGACGCCGAACGGGTTGCCGATGGCCAGCACCACGTCGCCCACCTGGGCTTGCTCGGGCTGGCCCAGCACGATCACGGGCAGCTTGTCGAGGCCGATCTTGATGACGGCCAGGTCCGTTTCCGGATCCGTGCCCACCACCTTGGCGGCCGCCTTGCGGCCATCGGCCAGCACCACTTCGATCTCGTCGGCCGCTTCCACCACGTGGTTGTTGGTCAGGATGTAGCCTTCGGGGCTGACGATGACGCCCGAACCGAGGCTCGATTCCTCATCGTCCGGCTCGCCGTCACGGTCGCCGAAGAATTTCTTGAAGAACGGGTCGCGCAGCAAGTGCTTGCCACGGCGCGGCGCCTTGCTGGTGAGGATGTTGACGACGGCCGGCATGGCGCGCGCGGCCGCCAGCCGGTAACTGCCCGAACTGTGGGCCGACGAGGTTTGCAGCGCCAGCGCCGGCACCGGGCCGGCGGGCAGGGCCCCCCGTCCACCGACGGTCCCCAGGGCCGTATAGACAAAATACAGTGCCAGTACGATGGTCACCGTTTGCGCAAACAATAACCACAGTCGTCGCATAGCGTTTCTATCAGGTGGACGCGCCGCGCTGCAATCAGCGGGGCGCGGCCGGGGTCTAGCGGTTCTTCAGGGCGTCGCGGATCTCGCGCAACAGCACCACGTCTTCCGGCGTGGGTGGCGCCACTTCCGGCTCGGCCGGCTTGGCCGCTTCCGTCAGGTGACGGGCCTTGTTCATCAGGCGCACCATCTGGAAGATCACGAACGCCAGTATCACGAAGTTTAGCAGGATGGTGGCGAAGTTACCGTACGCGAAAACAGCACCGAGCTTCTTCGCTTCCACCAGGCTCAGGGCCGGGTTCTGGCCATTGAGCGGCAAGTAATAGTTGGCGAAATCGAGGCCGCCGAACAGCTTGCCGATGGGCGGCATGATGATGTCTTGCACCAGGGAATCGACGATCTTGCCGAACGCACCGCCGATGATCACACCGACGGCCAGATCGACCACGTTGCCCTTCATGGCGAACTCTTTGAATTCCTGCATCATTGCCATCTTCTTATCCTCGCTGTGTGGTCAATTTTGAACAAAGTTGCATCTGGATCATACTATTGTTTCAATAAGAAGCCAAACAAGGCACACAGTTGCACGCAACGCAGGAAATTTGCGCTATAAGCTTGATTTGCGTCAATTGGACGGGGCGGGTGCGCCCAGTTCGGGACGGGGTCGCGGAAATTCAAGTCCAGAGTGGCCCCGGCTTGATCTCACTTACGGTCTGGGCAACGTTTTTGCTTTAACTCGCAACACGCTTCAAATATAATTTAAGGTTATTAGCGGCTATCTTAGCGCATCGTAAGCTTTCGCGTTTTGTTCGCATTTTGACTGATTGGGGTTTGTATGAGTAACGAAAAGCAGGTCGATTCCGGCCGACGTGGCTTGCTCGTCGCCACGTGTGCGGCGGGCAGTGTGGTCGGTGTAGGCACCGCAGGGGCCTTGGTAAGTACCTTCCAGCCGTCGGAGCGGGCGAAAGCCGCCGGCGCGCCGGTGGAAGTGGATATCTCTACCCTCAATCCGGGCGAGATGAAGACGGTGGAATGGCGCGGCAAGCCGGTGTGGATCCTCAAGCGCACGCCGGAAATGATCGCCTCGCTCAAGCAGACCGATGGCAAGGTGGCCGACGCCGAATCGAAGCGTAACCCGGCCGAATTCACGCCCGAGTACGCGCGCAACGAACACCGTTCGATCAAGCCGGAAATCCTGGTGGCGGTCGGCATCTGCACCCACCTCGGTTGCTCGCCTTCGTCCAAGTTCACCCCCGGCCCGCAGCCTTCGCTGCCCGACGACTGGGCCGGCGGCTTCCTGTGCCCATGCCACGGTTCGACTTTCGACATGGCCGGCCGCGTGTTCAAGAACAAACCCGCACCGGACAACCTGCAAGTGCCGCGCCATATGTATCTGAGCGACACCAAACTGGTCATCGGTAAAGACGAAAAGGGCGAGGCATAATATGGCGGCTTTCAAAGAAACCAAATTCCCCGCCGACGCACCGGTGGCGCAAAAGGCGCTGGGCTGGGTCGACGACCGCTTCCCGCTGACCAAGCTGTGGAACGACCAATGGGGCAAGTACTACGCTCCGAAAAACTTCAACTTCTGGTACATCTTCGGTTCGCTGGCCATGCTGGTGCTGGTGCTGCAGATCGTCACCGGTATCTTCCTGACCATGCACTACAAGCCGGACGCCAACCTGGCCTTCGGTTCGGTCGAATACATCATGCGTGAAGTCCCATGGGGCTGGCTGGTGCGCTACATGCACTCGACCGGCGCCTCGTCGTTCTTCATCATCGTCTATCTGCACATGACGCGCGGCCTGATGTACGGTTCCTACCGCAAGCCCCGCGAACTGATCTGGCTGTTCGGTTTCGCCATCTTCCTGTGCCTGATGGCCGAAGCGTTCTTCGGCTACCTGCTGCCATGGGGCCAGATGTCGTACTGGGGCGCCCAGGTGATCGTCAACCTGTTCGGCGCCATCCCCTTCATCGGCCCTGACCTGTCGCTGTGGATCCGCGGCGACTACGTGGTGTCCGACGCCACCCTGAACCGCTTCTTCGCGTTCCACGTGATCGCGATTCCACTGGTCCTGCTGGGCCTGGTGGCCGCCCACCTGATCGCGCTGCACGAAATCGGCTCGAGCAACCCGGACGGCATCGAAGTGAAGGAAAACCTGGGCCCGGACGGCCACCCGGTCGATTCCATCCCATCGCACCCGTACTACACCGTGCACGACCTGTTCGGCGTGTCCGTGTTCCTGACCATCTTCAGCGCCGTGGTGTTCTTCGCGCCGGAAATGGGCGGCTACTTCCTGGAGTACAACAACTTCCTGCCGGGCGACTCGCTCAAGACCCCGCTGCACATCGCCCCGACCTGGTACTTCACGCCGTTCTACTCGGTGCTGCGCGCCACCACGGCCGACTTCATGTACGTGCTGATGTTCGCCACCGCCGCCTACGTGTCGTTCGTCTGGCTCAAGTCGCGCCTGCCGAGCAAGGTCAAGGCCGCCATCGCCGGTATCGCGCTGCTGGCCATCATCGGCATGCTGCCGCAGGTGCTGGACGCGAAATTCTGGGGCGTGGTGTTCTTCGGCGGTTCGGTCGTGATCCTGGCGTTCCTGCCATGGCTGGACCACTCGCCGGTGAAATCGATCCGCTACCGTCCGAACTGGCACAAATATGTGTACCTGCTGTTCGGCCTGTCGTTCCTGACGCTGGGCTACCTGGGTACCCAGCCGCCGACGGAAACCAAGACCATCATTTCGCAGGTTTGCACGCTGTTCTACTTCAGCTTCTTCCTGCTGATGCCGTGGTGGAGCACCATGGGTAGCTTCAAGAAAGTGCCGGATCGTGTGACGTTCCACGCGCACTAAGCCAACCCACGCTCAGCACACAAAGGACATTACATGAATTTCACGAAGAAATTGCTCGCCATGCTGGCCCTGCTGCCAGGCCTGGCACTGGCCAACGAGGGTGGCTATCCGCTCGACAAGGCGCCTGACCGTTCCAACAACATGGCCGCCCTGCAAAACGGCGCCAAGCTGTTCGTCAACTATTGCCTGAACTGCCACAACGCCTCCTCCATGCGCTACAACCGCCTGAAGGACCTGGGCCTGTCGGAAGACCAGATCAAGGCCAACCTGCTGTTCACCGGCGAAAAAGTGGGCGACATGATGACCACCACCATGAATCCGAAAGATGCGAAAGCATGGTTCGGCGTGGTGCCGCCCGACCTGTCCGTGATCGCCCGCGCCAAGGCGTCGGGCGCCGGCACCGGCGGCGACTACCTGTACACCTACCTGCGCACCTTCTACAAGGATGACACCCGCCCCACCGGCTGGAACAACCTGGTGCTGGCCAACGTGGCCATGCCGCACGTGTTGTGGGAACTGCAAGGTGTACAGACGGCCAAGATGGAAGAGGTCGACGATCCGCACGAACCGGGCAAGAAAATCCACCATTTCGCCGGCTTCGAGCAAGTCACGCCGGGTAAGCTGTCCAAGATCGAGTATGATACGGCCGTCGCCGATCTGGTAGGCTACATGGAATGGATGGCTGAACCGGCCCAGGGTACCCGCAAGCGCCTCGGCGTGGCGGTGGTGCTGTTCATGTCGCTGTTCGCCTTGCTGGCATGGCGCCTGAACGCGTCCTACTGGAAAGAAGTCAAATAAAATAAGTTTGTGCGCCGCCGCCCATGTGGCGGCGCATGTGTTTGCGTGGCCCGCGTTGGCGGGCGATCCAGGGTGATCCGTTTTTCGGATTCACCCTCTTTGTTTCTAAGGAACTATAAAAATGATGGTTCTCTATTCGGGTACGACCTGCCCATTTTCCCAGCGCTGCCGCCTGGTCCTGTTTGAAAAAGGCATGGACTTCGAGGTGCGCGATGTCGACCTGTTCAACAAGCCGGAAGACATTTCGACCATGAATCCGTATGGCCAGGTCCCGATCCTGGTCGAGCGCGAACTGATCCTGTACGAATCGAACATCATCAACGAGTACATCGACGAGCGCTTCCCGCACCCGCAACTGATGCCGGCTGACCCGCTGATGCGCGCCCGTGCCCGCCTGATGCTGTTCAACTTCGAGAAGGAGTTGTTCGTCCACGTGCACGTGCTGGAAAGCGAGCGCGCCAAGGGCAACGACAAGAGCCACGACAAGGCCCGCGCCGAAATCCGCGACCGCCTGACGACGCTGGCGCCGCTGTTCCTGAAGAACAAGTACATGCTGGGCGACGAGTTCTCCATGCTGGACGTGGCCGTGGCCCCGCTGCTGTGGCGCCTCGATCACTACGGCATCGAACTGTCGAAGACGGCCGCGCCGCTGATGAAGTACGCCGAACGCATCTTCTCGCGTCCCGCCTACATCGAAGCGCTGACCCCGTCGGAAAAGGTCATGCGCCGCTAAGACGCCGACCGCCTCACTTGAAGTATCGGCGCGCCGCGGCCCACAGGGGCGGCGCGCCGCGTTTTACTGCTGACTTATATGTCCGAAATCTCAACCAAGCCCTACATGCTGCGCGCCATCTACGAATGGTGCACCGATAGCGGCTACACCCCGTACCTGGCCGTCAAGGTCGATGGCGCGACCACCGTGCCGATGGAATATGTGAAGAAGGGCGAGATCGTCCTCAACATCAGTTTCGGCGCCACCTCCGGCCTCAAGATGGACAACGACAGCATCCGTTTCCACGCCCGCTTCGGCGGTGTGTCGCGCGAGATCTTCGTCCCCGTCAACAACGTGATGGCCATCTACGCCAACGAAAATGGCCAGGGCATGGCGTTTGAAACCCAGCTGAACTACGCCGAACCGGCCCCGGAACCGGCCCCGCCGGCACCGTCGCTGGCCGCCGTGCCACCGGCCCAGGGCGAGCCCGACAGCGCCTCCGCAAGCGCCCCGGACGACGATACCGACCCGCCCAAAAAGGGTGGCCGCCCCACCCTCACGCGGATTAAATAAGCTATAATCCGCACCGTACAAGTTTCGCCGACTTAGCTCATTTGGTAGAGCAGTTGATTTGTAATCATCAGGTGGCCAGTTCGAAACCGGCAGTCGGCACCAAGAATTTGCTGTAAAAACAAAGGGTTACATGACGAATCATGTAACCCTTTTTTATTGCTCCCGGTATAGGGCATCGATGACATTGAGCATTGGTGCCGGAATGCGGGCGCGCAGTTCCAGCATGTACGCTTCCGGTATTCCCCACAGCATTTCCGCGATCGGGCCGGCGATGGCGGCCTGGGTATCGGCATCGCCGCCTAGCGCCACGACCTTACGCATGCAATCTTCAAACGATGTGCACTGCAGTGCACAGGTGATCGCTTCGGGCACGGAAGGAATCGCCAGCTCCGAATGGAAGCACTCGCGCTGCACAACCTCATAAGGTCGCGCCAAGTCGTAGCCATAAGCTTCCTCCAGCGCTACCCTGATCTGGTCTTGCGTTGCATGGTTCTTTGCCAGCCAGATTGCATGGGCGGTCGCCTTGGCGGCGTTCAGTCCGATGTGATGGTCGTGCGTACAAGCCGTGACCATGGTTGCCTTGGCCAACGCATCGTCCAAGGTGCGACCTAGCATGGCTGCGGGCGAGACGCGCATCGCGCCCCCGTTGCCGGCACTCCCGTATGGCTCGTCATCAGGATTGTTTAACCATACCCAGAAGATGGCGCCATAACCACCACGCTGCGGCTTGTAACGCTGGGCCCAGGCGCGCATCGAGGCGGCAGGATCGATGTTATGCAGCAAGGAATCAGCGACCGCGACGGTCATGATCGTGTCGTCAGTGTAAGCACATCGTTCTGAAAACATCTCGAAGCGATCGTGCTTGATTCGGTTGAACTCCCACGGCGAGCCTATCAGGTCACCTAGTAACGCTCCGTACATAAATTGCCTTTTACAAGTCGGGGAAAAGGTGGCCGCGTACCAGCTAGCGAAAAAGGCCGGCCATCTGCATAGCCGGCCCCTTCGGAGCTTTCAGCCCTGACCGTCAGAACTTGCTCGACAAGCTCATCCCGATACTGCGCGGATTCACCCGGTAGCCCTGCACGATGGACGCCACCTGCGGATGCTGGATCAGCGTGTCCTCATCCAGCGCGTTCTTCACGAACACGGTCAGGCTGACCCGGTC
>DATFBD010000038.1:0-7451 GCA_035254005.1 Burkholderiaceae bacterium
CCTGCCGGCAGATCCAGCGTGGCGCCCGCTGTCTGCATGCTGGAACCCAGCGCGTGCAAGGTCCGGAACAAATGATGGGCGCGGCTTTGTTCGCCCATCTGGCCTATTCGCAAGATATTCAAGCCAAACGCACCCGAAATTTCCACCCTGTGTACACGCGACATATGGGAACGCACCACGTCGGGAGATACGTGCTCGGGCGTGACGATGCCGATCACCGAATTGAGCCGGTGTTGGCGCGGCACCAGTAATGTCAATCCCATGGCTTCGATGCCGGACTGCAGTGCTTCCGAACATTGCAGATGGCGCTGGAAACGGTGCGGCAAGGTCTCCTCGCACACCAGCCGCAACGCCTCGTGCAAGGCCATGATGCCCGACACGGGCGCCGTGTAGTGATAGGACTTCTGGTTCCAGAATTTGTCCGCCAATTGCGCATCCAGGCACCAATGAAAAGGGAGTTCCTTGCGCCGGGCGATCTTTTCGCTCCATGCCTTTTCAGAAAAAGCCAACAGCGACACCCCGGGGATGGAAGACAGCCCCTTCTGGCCGCCCGTAATGACGGCATCGATCTGCCATTGATCCATCGCCAACGGCATGGTGCTCAAGGTGCAGACCGCGTCCACGATCACCAGGCAGCCGGCTTGCTTGGCGAGCCGGGCGATGCGATCGAGGTTGCGGTTGCACACCGTGTTCGAGGTCTCCCCTTGCACCAGGGTCACCGCCTGGTAACCGCCCTTGCGCAGTGCCTGTTCCACCAGCTCGACGCTCGCCCCCTCGTTGTTACCGACTTCCAGCAACGTCGGTTCGCCCCGTACGCGGCTCACCATGTCCGCCAGCCGCTTGCTGAAATAGCCGTTGCAAATGCAGAGTACGCGGTCGCCCGGATGCACGAGGTTGGCCACGGCCATTTCCATGGCGGCGGAGCCCGGTCCGCCCACGCCCATGACATGCGACGAGGTGGTCTGGAACACGTAGCGCCCCATTTCCTTGACCTGCTCGATGACCTTGTTCATGGTCTCGCCCAGGTGGTTGATGACGATGGAATTGGCGGCCGCCACGCGCGGAGGAATGGGAACCGGGCCGGCACCCATCATCAGCAGCGGCTCATCGGGCAGAATGTAATCCAGCGCGACGATCTTTGGAACACTGATAGCTTCTATCATCTGACAACTCCCTTGTTGGACGTCATCGCCGCGCCACGCAGGCCGCTCCACGACAACACGTAAGTAAACAGCAGGCCCGCGAGCAGTCCCCACAGCGCGGAACCCAGGCCCCAGAACGACATGCCAGACACGGTGACGACAAAGGTGATCAGCGATGCCTCGCGTTTTGTCTCATCGGCCAGCGACGCCGTCAGGCTCGATACCAGGGTGCCCAGCAACGCCAGTCCGGCCAGCGTGGCGATCAGGCCCGCCGGCAGCAGCGCAAACAGCGCTACCACCGAGGCGCCGAAGATACCCACGCACAGATAGCCCACGCCGCAGACCACGCCGGCGATGTAGCGCCGGCGAGGATCGGCGTGGCACTCACTGCTGGCGCATAAGGCGCCGACGATGGCCGCCGGATTAATGCCCGATGAGCCGCACAGGGCCAGTGGCATGGAGACCAGGCCGCTGACGCCGACGATGGTGCGCGCCGTCACCTCATAGCCGGCATTGGACAGGATGGTGAGCCCGGTGGCGTACTGCGTCAGCGCCAGCAGCAGCAATGGCAGACCCAGGCCAAGCAGCGCGGTGGCCGAGAAGGTTGGCATGGTCACGACGGGCCGGACCAGCGTCAGGGCGACGCCGCCATGTTCCAGCGCGGGCTGGGACCAGGCCAGCAGCAGTCCGCTCAGCAGGGCCAGCGCTACCGCGTAGCGCGGGATGAAGCGCCGGCACAGCAGATAGGTCAGCACCACGGGCAACACCAGTTGGGGCGCGCCTTGCAGCGCCTGGAACACCTTGGTGCAGAACTGGAACAGCACGCCGGCGATCATGGCCGACAGCAGGTTGGCCGGCAGCCATTTCATCAAGCGTGCGAACAAGCCTGACCATGCCAGCAGCGTGACCGCGACCGCCAGTGCCAGGTAGCAGCCGATCACGTCGCTGAAAGGGTATTGACCCAGTGCGCCGATCAGCAAGGCCACGCCCGGCGTGGACCAGGCGCCGATCACCGGGATACGATAGCGCAGGCTCAGGTAGAGGCCGAGCGCCGCCGCGCCGACCGACAGCGCCCAGATCCAGGTCGACAGCAGTTCCAGCGACAGGTGCCCGGCCTGTGCCGCCTGCACCACGATCAGCACGGGACCGCTGTAGGTGGCGAGCAGCGCGATTAGGCCGGCCACGGCGGCGGACAGCGAAAAGTCCTGGCGTAGTGCTCCCATCATATGGCACGCTCCGTCGCCGTCACCGTCGGCATGATGGCGTAAGACAGCAGCAGTTCCGGCGTGAGCTGGGCCGCGGCGGTGCGCGCGAAATACTGCGCCGCCGCCGTGACGTCCTCGGGCGCCTTGTCCTGCGACAGTTTGAAACGACCCTCGATGGCGTCGACGGCTATCCGTATGCCGCGTATGCCGCCTATCCATCGCTGGATGCGCGGATCGTCGTCCCGCACCCGGAACGCGCCGGGCGCGGCGCCGAGGCGCTGGGCGCTGGCGCGCAGGATGGCGAGCTTGTCATCCATGGCCTCGACCACACCCAGCTTGCCGACAGCATGCACGGCCAGGTAATTCCAAGTCGGCAGCTGGCCACTGGCGTACGCTTCCGGCGGAATGTACAGATTGGGGCCGGCGAACACCAGCTGCACTGACAGGGGCTGCGCCTCCGCCAGGTCGAACTGGCCGTTGCTGGCGTCAACGTGGCCAAACAGCGTATCGCCGGCATCGTCGAAGAACAGGGGGATGTGCGAGCTTTGCCATTGTCCGTCGACGCAGGAGCTGATCAGCGCGAGTGGAAAGCGGGCGACAAAGTCACGGATCCGCGACCGGTCGCCGCTGCGGTATTGCGTGTAATGGAAGGTATTCATGCGATGGCGTTCCTGTCCGGCTGCACCGCGGCGGCGCTGGCCAGCGAGAAGTGGGTGGTAAGGGAGTTGACGATGGCCGCCGAGCGCAGGGACAGCAAACTGAATGAACCGGCGTCGCCCATGCCGTGCGAGGACTCGCACAGGCCGTTCAGGTACAAGGGGGCGTGCATGGCGTGGCCGGCGCCGTACAGCTTGACCCGGTAGTCGAGCTGCACGGCCAGCGCGCCGCTGCTCAGGTCCAGGTGCGGCGCCAGCTCCGACAGCAAGGCGGGATACGGTTCCGCGCTCTCGCCGTCGCCCAGGTCCTTGAATCCGGTGGCGAGGATGACCAGGTCATACGATTGCTCGTCGCGGCTGCCGTTGATGCCATGCTCCAGCGTCAGGTGGACGCCGTGCGCATCGGTCCGCACGCCGGTGATGTCGATCTGATGGCGCACCTGGAGTCCCTGGCGGCCGAGGATCTTGTTGCGGTACAGCTGGACATACAGGGCGTCAAGGACGTCGCCATCCGCCGCCGAATAATTGGTGAACCGCAGTTCACGCCGCAGCTTTTCCTTCTGCGCCGGGGTGGCGTGGTAGTAGGTGTCCACGAAGCCAGGAAAATACACTTCGTCCGAAAATGGGCTGGTGTCCTTCAGGCGGAAGCCGAAGTTGCGATTGATGCCGGTCAGCTCGCCCTCCGGCAGCGCGCCCGCGATATGCAGCAGGAGTTCGACTGCCGTCTGGCTGCCGCCCACCACCGCGATCCGTGGCCGTTCGGTGCGCGCCCGCACTTCGCGGAAGGCGCGCAGGAATTGCGTGAAGTGCAGCACGCGCGCGTCATCGATGCCGGCAAAGGCGGACGGCACGTGTGGCGTGCGTCCGGGCGCCAGCACCACCGCGCGCGCGCGGGTGCGCTGGCCGTCGGCGCAGTCCACGGCATAGTGCATGATCTTGCCCTGGTCGAGCACCGGGGTGATGGTCCGCACTGCGCTGCCGTAGCGTACCTGGCGGGCAAAATGCTGGGCCACCCAGGCCACGTACTGGCGGTATTCGACGCGCAGTGGGTGGGCCAGCGGCAGGTTCAGATGTTCGTACAGGCGGCCGTTCTCGAACAGGAAGTTGACGAAGGTGTAGCGGCTGCGCGGATTGCGCGGCGTGACCAGGTCACGCAGCGGATGGTTCTGGATGTCGGACTCGGGCAGCAGCATTTCCTCCTGCCAGCCGGGGCCGGATTGTTGTTCCAGGAAGCCCAGCCGCAGGCCCGGTTCCAGTTCTTCGGCCGCGATGGCCAGGGCGATGTTGGCGGGGCCAAAGCCGATGCCAAGTACGTCGAGCATGTCGTTATTGGATGGTTTGTTCACTGTGCGCTCTCAGGCTGTGGTGGTGGCCGCATGCAGCTGGCCGCGGCTGCTGACGGCATCGATGGCTGCCTCCAGTATTTGCAACGCATGGTCGATCTCCTCCTCGCTCACGACCAGTGGCGGCAGGAAGCGCAGCACGGCGCCATGCCTGCCGCCTGTTTCGATCATCAGGCCGCGCGCGAAGCATTCGCGTTTGATGGCGCTGGCCATCGTGCCGTCGAGGCGCTCGCTGCGTTCCTCGCTGGCGGCGCCGCCGGGCTGGACAATTTCAGCCCCCACCATCAGGCCGCGTCCCCGCACTTCGCCGATGCAGTTCACGCGCCGCGCCAGGGCGCGCAGGCCGCTTTGCAGCCGCATGCCTTTGCTGATGGCCGCATGGTGCAACTGATGTTCGCGGATATAGGCCATCGTCGCCGCGCCGGCGACCAGCGCGATCTGGTTGCCGCGGAAGGTGCCGGCATGGGCGCCGGCGGTCCACTTGTCGTAGCGGCTGTGGTACGCCAGCAGCGACAGCGGGAAACCGCCGCCCAGCGCCTTGGACAGGATCACCGCGTCCGGCACGATGCCCGACTCTTCATGCGCGAACATGGCGCCGGTGCGGCCGAATCCGGTCTGCACTTCGTCTATCACCAGCGGAATGTCGTGCTGGTCGGCGATGGCGCGCAAGCGGCGCAGCCATTGCGGCGGGGCGGGAATGCAGCCGCCTTCACCTTGCACGGCTTCGAGGATGATCATGGCGGGCTTGGTGATGCCGCTTTCCGGATCGGACAAGACCGACTCCATGTAATTGAGCGAAATCGTTTCGCCATCCTCGCCGCCGACACCGAACGGGCAGCGTGCGCTGTGCGGGTAGGCGAAGAAGTGGGTCTCGGGCGCCAAGCCGGTGATGGCGGCCTTCGGCCCCAGGTTGCCCATCAGCGAAAGCGCGCCCAGCGTCATGCCGTGGTAGCCGCCGTGGAAGGCGAATATGCTGCGCCTGCCGGTGGCGGTCTTGAACAGTTTGATCGCCGCTTCCACCGCGTCCGAGCCGGTGGGGCCGCAGAACTGGATGCGCGCATGTTGCGCAAACGCCGGTGGCAGCACTTGCATCAATTGCTCCATGAAGGTGTGCTTGGCGACGGTGGGAATGTCCAGTCCCTGCAGGATGTGGCCGGACTTGAGGAATTGCTCGACCTCGCGCATCACGGCCGGATGGTTGTGGCCAAGCGGCAGGGCGCCGGCGCAGGAGAGGAAGTCGAGATATTCATCGCCTTCCACGTCCCACACTTTGGCCAGTTGGCCGCGCGCCATCATGCGGTTGAAGGTGCGGGCGTAAGTCCGGGCGTTGGATTCGCGGCTGTCGATGAATTGCAGCGCGTGCTGGTGTTTGTCTGTCGTGTATGCGGTCATGATCGTCTCCCTGTTGACGGTTACGCGGCCGAGGCCAGCGTGCGCGAACCTTGCAGTTGGGCGCGTTTTTGCTCGCCCAGCGCCTTGACCCAGCGGCGATACGCGACCCCGAGGCGATCGCTGGTCACATGCATTTCATCGCTCATGTCGAGCGGCATGCTGTACGGGCGCTGTGCCTCCACGATCCAGCGGTCCTGCTCGCCGAACACGAGGGCCTGGCGTTCATGGATTTTGCTTTCTTCGATATCTTTGCCGTAGTTGAAACTCATCACCAGCCAGAACACGGCCTCGTCAACATCGGCCGGCGTCATGGCGCACCAGGTGAACCAATGTTCCTCGGGGCCGGTCTGCTTGTCCGAGTAGGCGACGGTGGGCGAGAGGCAGTAATAGTGGTAGCGCACCGTCAATGGAATACCGCGCGCATCCGCATAGGGTTGGACCACGGTAAATTCCGTCGTTTGCAGTTCGTGCTCTTTTTCGATGACCTTGTAGTGGATGGTGGTGTCTGGTTCATCGCCGCGGCCATTGACGCCGGGATGCACGTGGGGAAAGTGCGAGGCGTCCATGAAATTGTCGAGGCAACGCAGGGCATTGGCGCGATAGTGGTAGGGGCCAGCCGCGACCTTGCGAAACTCGGCGTTGTCCCAGTGCGGCAGACGGGGCACGCCTGCCGCTGGCGCGCCCAGCGACACCCAGATGAAGCCGTACTGCTCCGTCGCGAGGTAACCCTGGACGACACTTTTTCCTGGCGGCGTCTGCTCAGGGTGAGCGGGAACGTGTACGCATTGACCGGCATCGTCAAAATGCCAGCCGTGGTAAGGGCAAACGATCTTGCAATTCTTGACTTTGCCCAGCGACAGCGGCGCGCCCCGATGTGCGCAGAAGTCCTTCCACGCGTTGATCTTGCCGTCGGCCGAGCGCCACAGCACGACTTTTTCACCCAGCAGCTTTACGGGCACGGGTTGATCGCTCACATCGCCGCTACGGGCGACAACGTGCCATTGATCGACCAGCGCCAGGTAATCCAGGGCGTCCCGGTCCCACTTTCCTTCATAAATCTTGTCAAACACAGGCATTGTCATTCTCTAACCTCTCAGCGATAGGATTAATCATGCGAACTCGACGCAGGCGCGCGGCGGCGTATGCGTGGGCCGGTGAACCGGCGTGCGACGTAGACAGTCTTGCGAAATGGAGGAATCCGTCATGGCGACTTGCCGGGGTTAGGCAAGCCCAGACGTTGATTCGAAGCTGCGCGCCTGGTTGGGCGGGCATGGTGCGGGTGCGGCCGTCAGCAGTGGGTGAACGCCGGAATCCGCCGATGAATCGGGAAGGTGCTTATAAATATAACAATCAATAATCGTAATTACAATCTTTTTTTAATTACAACATTGTTACATCGGCAGGACTTGCCAATCTCATCCCGCTTTGCTATAGTTCGCCTCCCCGCAAAACGGCGCATGTAGTGCGAGTTGAGCGGGAAAAAACGAGGGGTTGACGAGCTGCACGAAACACCGCATAATCTCATCTCTCTGCTGACGAACAAAACGCTTCGCAGCAGCGCAGTACCGAATAAAGTTCTTTAACAATTCACAGTCGATAAGTGTGGACGTTTGATGGAAGTGCACACGAGGCTAGTCCTCGTGATACTTAAAATATCAAATGTTCACAAGAAATAAATGAAATAGGATACTCGCAAGAGTAGCCTGTCAGTAT
>DATFBD010000039.1:0-8319 GCA_035254005.1 Burkholderiaceae bacterium
GAGATGATGTCGGTCAGCAGGCCGATGTTGGGCGTGGCCAGCCCCTTGGCTTTCACCTGGGTCCACAGTTCGAACAGCTCGGACTGCTTGACGTCGGCCAGCACCAGGTTTTGCTCGTGGGTCACGCGCAGCTCGCCGAAGCTGTAGCGGTCGGCCATGTCGGCCACGAAATCCATCTGCTCGGCGGTCGCGTCGCCCGGCGGCACGCCGGTCTTTTTCAGCGACAGCACCACGGCGGCATAGCCGGGCATCTTGTGCGGCTTGACGTTGCGGTTGAGCCAGTTGGCGAAGGCCTTGTTGTCCGGGTGCGCGCGGGCCGGGTCGATGTCGTCCAGCCGGGCGTAGGCCGGCGCGGCGAACCACGACGACACGCGCGCCAGTTCCTCTTGCGTCAGGGTCTCCGCGTTGTCCTTCAGGTCGGCCCACTCGGCGTCGACCTGGCGCGCGAATTCCTCGATGCCGGTGGCCTTGACGAGGATCTTGATGCGCGCCTTGTACTTGTTGTCGCGGCGGCCGTACTCGTTGTACACGCGCATGATGGCCTGCGTGTAGGTCAGCACGTGCTGCCAGGGCACGAAGTCCTTGATGACGCTGCCGAGGATGGGCGTGCGTCCCAGGCCGCCGCCGACGAGGAACTGGAAGCCCAGTTCGCCCGCCGCGTTCCTGACCAGGTTCAGGCCGATGTCGTGGACCGCCACGGCGGCGCGGTCGTGCAGCGCGCCGTTGACGGCGATCTTGAACTTGCGCGGCAGCGCGATAAATTCAGGGTGGAAGGTGCTCCACTGGCGCAGGATTTCGCAGAACGGGCGCGGGTCGGCGATCTCGTCGGCCGCCACGCCGGCGTATTCGTCGGTGGTGACGTTGCGGATGCAGTTGCCCGAGGTCTGGATCGAGTGCATCTCGACCGTCGCCAGCTCTTCCAGGATGTCCGGGGTCTGTTCCAGCTCGATCCAGTTGAACTGGATGTTCTGGCGGGTGGTGAAGTGGCCGTAGCCGCGGTCGTACTTGCGCGCGATATGGGCCAGCTTGCGCAGCTGGGCCGACGACAGCAGGCCGTACGGCACCGCGATGCGCAGCATGTAGGCATGGCGCTGCATGTACAGGCCGTTCTGTAGGCGCAGCGGCAAGAATTCGGCTTCGGTCAGCTCATCGGACAGGCGGCGGCGCACCTGGTCGCGGTATTGCGCAATGCGCTCGCGGTAGATGAGGCGGTCGTAATGATCGTAACGGTACATAGATGCGTCCTATCGGCCCCGCGGATGCACGGGCACTTAATCTATGTTTCATCATAAGGACGGCCTCGTATATTCCCAACTACTGAGAATTTATTTGCTTATATGCGCATTCGGCATAAGCACTTTAAAATGCCGATCTAGCCCCACTTTTTATTTATCCGGCAATGAACCTTCACCAGCTGCGCTTCGTGCGCGAGGCCGTGCGCCAGAACTTCAACCTGACCGACGCCGCCAAGGCGCTGTTCACTTCGCAGCCCGGCGTGTCGAAGGCGATCATCGAGCTGGAAGAGGAGCTGGGCGTGGACATCTTCACCCGCCACGGCAAGCGCATCCGCGGGCTGACCGAGCCGGGGCGGCTGGTGCTGCAGTCGGTCGAGCTCATCATGCAGGAGATCGACAGCCTCAAGCGCATCGGCAAGGAATACGCGGCCCAGGACAGCGGCAGCTTTACCATCGCCACCACCCACACCCAGGCCCGCTACACCTTGCCCAAGGTGGTGCAAGCGTTCATGCAAAGGTTTCCCAAGGTGCGATTGTCTTTATTGCAAGGCAATCCCCAGCAGATCGCCGACATGGTGCAGCGCGATCAGGCCGACCTGGCCATCGCCACCGAATCGATCGCGTCCATCAATGGCCTGATCACGCTGCCGTGCTACCAGTGGGAGCACGTGGTGGTGGTGCCGCCCGAACATCCGCTGCTCAAGTCCAAGTCCATTACGCTGGAGGAAATTGCCGCTTTCCCCATCATCACTTACGATAGCGCCTTCGCCGGGCGCAGCAAGATCGACCATGCGTTCACCTTGCGCGGGCTCAAGCTCGACGTGCTGCTGGAAGCCATCGATGCCGACGTGATCAAGACTTATGTCGAGCTGGGCATGGGGATTGGTATCATAGCGGGCATGGCGTTCGACGCCGAACGCGACAAGAACCTGCGCGCCATCTCGGCGGGCCACCTGTTTGGCATGAATGTGTCGCGCGTGGCCGTCAAGCAGGGCGCTTATTTGCGCAGCTACATCTACACCTTTATCGAGTTGCTGGCCCCCACGCTCAACCGCAAGTTGATCGAGCAGGCCATGAGCGGCGAAAAAGATACTTACGAACTGTAAGGCACTGCTACTGCATTACCTGAATTCATAGAAAAGAGTTTTAACATGATTACCAATCAGCTGGCCCAATACTACGCCGTCAACGCTGACAATTACGACCAGGTCTACGCCGACGAGGCCCGCTTCGACGATCTCGACGATCTGCAGGAAATGATCGCCGAGCTGCTGGAAGGGCACACGGTGCTGGAACTGGCCTGCGGCACCGGCTACTGGACCGAGCTGATCGCCGACGTGGCGGCCTCCGTGCACGCCACCGACGTGGTGCCGGAAATGCTGGCGCTGGCGCGCACGCGCGAGCTCGACGACGAGATCGTCAGTTTCGGCGAACTCGATGCGCTGAACCTGCCCGACAGCGTGGGCCAGTACACGGCCGTGTTCGCCGCCGGCTGGTGGTGCCACGTGCGCCGCGAGGAGCAGGAAAAATACATCAAGCAGTTGCGCGCCAAGTTCGGCAAGGACGTGCTGCTGGTGTTGCTCGACAGCAGCTATGTGGATGGCAGCAGCACCGTGATCGCCCGCACCGACGCGGAAGGCAATACCTACCAGATCCTGACGGCCGACGACGGCCAGCGCTACGAAGTGATGATGAACTATCCCAAGGACAGTGCGCTGCGCAAGCGGCTGGCGCCGTACGCGCGGGAAATCCGCGTCGAGCGGCTTGAACACTATTACCTGCTGAGCTGCCGCCTGAAGTAATCGCCTGGCACGCTTTACCCCGGCAAGCAAGCCGCTGACGCCCTGCGCAGCGGCTTTTTTGTTGCTGATGTCGCAAGTGATGTGAGATTACAACAAAATGGCCGATGTCACATTGTTGAAGTATTTGGCAGGCAAGATTCGCCCCGTAGATTCTTTACGCCCCACTCTTTCAACTTTCATAGAGAATATCAAGTGAAAAAACTTACTCTGGCAGCAATGATCATCGCCGGCTTCGCCGCTAACGCGCACGCCCAATCGAACGTCACCATCTACGGCCTGGTCGATGCCGGCCTGGTCAGCGAGCGTGGCGGCGCCGCCGGCAGCGTGACCAAAGTGACCAGCGGCATTGGCAGCCAGTCGCGTCTGGGCTTCAAGGGCACGGAAGATCTGGGCAACGGCCTGTCGGCCATTTTCCAGCTGGAAACCGGTGTCAAGATCGACGACGGCCAACTGGACAGCGCCAACGCCATCTTCAACCGCCAGGCCTACGTGGGCCTGAAGTCGAAAGACGCCGGCACCCTGACCCTGGGCCGCCAGTACACCATGCTGTACAACGCGATGAGCCAGGTGGCTGATCCGTTCGGCGCCGGCTACGCTGGCAGCATCAAGAACCTGTTTGCCGCCAAGGGCGCCAACACCCGCGTCAGCAACGCCATCGTGTACGCCACGCCGAACTTCGACGGCTTCTCCGTGGACGGCCTGTATGCACTGGGCGAGCAGGCTGGCAGCAACACGGCCGGCCGCCAGTTCGGCCTGGGTCTGAACTACGCCAACGGCCCGCTGACGGCCCGCCTGGTGTACAACAACAAGAACACCGACACGGTCGGCAAGCCAACCATGGACACCTCGCGTAACACCCTGTTCGCGATCAACTACGACTTCCAGGTCGCCAAGGCCTTCTTCGCCTACGGCGCCGACAAGGGTCCGTTCAGCGCCGAGCTGCCAGTGGCGAACGCGTTTGGCTACAAGACCGCCCCAGTGGCCAGCATCGACAGCAACGACCTGCTGATCGGCGCCCAGGTGCCGGTGACGGCCAACGACGTGATCATGGCTTCGTACATGCGCAAGAACGACAAGACCGTGCTGAACCAGGACGCCGACCAGTGGGCCATCGGCTACTCGCACCTGCTGTCCAAGCGTACCAACGCCTACGTTGCCTACGCCAAGATCAAGAACAAGAACGGCGCTGGCTACACCGTTGGCAACAACAACGAAGCCGGCTCGGGCGACAAGGCCTTCAACATCGGCATCCGTCACTCGTTCTAAGTTGATCTGCTGAAGGCGGGTGGGCCGGCACGGCCTGCCCGTTCAACGCCAGCCATCGCGCGCCGCCCGGTTCCTGCCTGGCGGCGCGTGTGCTTTCAGGCTGCCGCTGGCAATGGCATGCTGATGTCGATGTGCGTGCCGCCGTTGCTGGTGATGGCGATGTCGCCGTGGATGGCCCATACCCGCTCGCGCATGCCGACCAGGCCGAATGAGGAAGCCTTGTCCATGTCCTGTTCGGCGATGCCGCGGCCATCGTCCTGGATGGCGATGCGCAGCGTGCCGTCGCGCCGGTGCAGTTGCAGCCTGACTTCGCTTGCCTGGGCGTGGCGGGCGATATTGGTCAGCGCTTCCTGCACGATGCGGAAGATGGCCGTGCTGTAGTTATCGTCGAACACCAGCTCCTCCTCGCTGGCGTCGAGCGTGCAGGCGATGCCGTGGCGGGCGACGAATTCCTGGCGCATGCTGTCGAGCGCGAAATACAGGCCGCCTTCGTCCAGCGCGCGCGGGCGCAGGTTGCTGGCGATGCGCCGCAGCGAAGTGATGGCCGACAGCAACACGCCGTCCATGCTGGCCAGCAGCTTGCTGGCGGCGTCGTTGGCGGCCGGCTGCTGCTGCAGCAAGGTCAGGTCCATGCGCAGCGTGGCCAGCAACTGGCCCAGGTCATCATGCAGTTCGCGCGCGATGTGGGTGCGCTCTTCCTCGCGGATGGTTTGCAGCGCGGCCGACAGTTCGCGCAACTGGGAATAGGACTGCTCCAGTTTTTGTTGCACCTGTTTGCGTTCGGTGACATCGCGCAGGATGATGGTGTGGATCTGCCTGCCGTCCTCGGTCAGGCTGGAAATCGAGCCTTCCAGCGGGAACAGCTGGCCGCTGGCCTTGAGGCCGGTGACCGCGTAGTCGCTGGCGCGCCGGCCTTTCATGCGCAGCCGGATGCCGGTGGCGCCAAAGTATTGCAGCGGCGGGCTGTCGGGCAGGGCGCGCTGTTCGCGGGGAATGAATTGTTGCAGCGACGCGCCTTCCATGGCCTGCACGGTGGTGCCGAACATGGCGGCGGCCGAGGGATTGGCCAGCACGATGGTCTGGTCGTCATCGGTGGAGATGATGGCGTCGCTGGCGTGCTGGATGATGCTGCGGCTATGGCTGCCGGCATCGGCCGCCAGCCGGCGCGGTTGGCGCAGCGGCGCGGCCATCCGGCGCGCCAGCCGCGCGCCCAGCAGCAGCAGCGCCGCCAGGGCGGACAGGGCCAGGGGCCAGGGCGATTTTCTGGTCGAGGTCATGGCACGCATCCTTGCCACCGGAAAGGGCGGCCGTGCGTGTCACACTAATACACGTTGCGGCTGCGGTGTTGAGCTGACGCAGAAGTGCGCCAGCCCTTACATCTGCTTGAACAGGTGCAGGAAGCTACGGCTGACTTCCAGCTTGTCGGATTTGCCTTTGATCATGACTAGATGGCGGCCCCGGATGTCGCGCGTGACGCCTTCAATGGCGTTCACGTTGACCAGCGTGGCGCGGTGGATTTGCCAGAACAGCGACGGGTCCAGTTCCTCGGCCAGGTCGCGCACGGGCTTGCGGATCAGCGCTTCGTAGCGCTCGGTCTGCACGCAGGTGTATTTTTCGTCGGAGCGGAAGAACAGGATTTCCTCTACCGGAATCATACGCAGGTCCTGGCCGATGCTCGCTTGTATCCACTGCAGGTAGCTGGGCTTGGGCGCCGTAATCTTCTCCGCCAGCTGCGACAGCATGGCGGTGACGCTGGCGTTCATGTCCGACTCCGGCTTGGCCAGGCGCGTCTTGAGGCGGTCCACCGTGATCTGCAGGCGCTCGGGCTCTGGCGGTTTGAGCACGTAGTCGATGGCGCCGCGCTCGAACGCCTCCACGGCGTAGGCGTCATAAGCTGTCACGAACACGATATGGCTCTTGTTGCCAATCGCGCTGGCCGCTTCCATGCCGGTCTTGCCGGGCATGCGGATGTCGAGGAAGGTGAAATCGGGCTTGAGCTGGTCAACCAGTTCGATGGCTTCCTCGCCGTTCTTGGCTTCACCGATAATCTCCAGCTCCGGCCACACCTGGTTCAGGCGCATGCGCAGCTGGTCGCGCATCAAACGTTCGTCGTCGGCAAGGATTGCGGTTGGCATGATGGTAAAGTTGTAAAATTAAGGTGTTAATTATTCAATGAAACGATGTAAGAATCAATCGTTGCCGTCTGTCGTGTGGCTCTTTATTTGGCCAATTGGTAAGGCACCTCGATGGTGGCGATCACGCCAGTGGGGCTGTTGGCGGCGATCAGCAGTTGGGCCTGGTCGCCGTGCAGCAGTTTCAGTCGTTCGCGGATGGTCATCAGTCCCAGGCCGGTGCCGTCGCTGGGGACGGCACCGAAACCGAGGCCGTCATCGGTGACGATCACGCGCAGCTTATTGTGCGCCACTTCCGCCCGTACTTTCAGCGTGCCGCCTTCGGGCTTCGCTTCCAGGCCGTGCTTGATGGCGTTTTCCACCATCGACTGCAGCATCATGGGCGGGAACGCAGCCGTGCGCAATCCATCTGGGATATCGAAATCCACCGTGAGGCGCTCCTCCATCCGCATTTTCAGCAGGTTCAGGTAAGCCAGCACCATGTCCGCTTCGCGGCCCAGGTTGGTGATCAGGGTGTTATCGCGCATTTGCGGCAGCACGGCGCGCAGGTATTTGATCAGGCTGCGTTGCATGGCCGAGGCGCGCGGCGGGTTGGTTTCGATCAGGTGCTCGACCGAGGCCAGGGTGTTGAACAGGAAGTGCGGTTCGACCTGGGCCTGCATCATCTGCATCTTCGCTTCGCTGAGCTGGCGCTGCATGGATTCGCGCTCGGCCGCCGCATTGGCCGTCATGGTCAGTGCTTCGGCGCGCTTCTTGCCGCCCATCAGAGCCTTGGTGCCGAACAGCGCCAGGACCAGCAATGAAACGAAACTCTTGAACCAGGTGGAGGCCTGGCGGTGGTAGCGCGTCACTTTTTGTTCGGCGGCGTCATCCACCGCTTCCTCGATTGCGTTCGACAGTTCCTCGCCGATTTGTGGCGGCAGGTCGATGTGGACTTCTTCGCCGGGGAGCGCGGGCAGGGCGGGGGTGGATGCGGCGGATGACTTCGCGTGCTTGCCCGCCTTGGCCGGCAGTTCTGGCGGTGCCGGCGGTACCGCGGGTTCCGCCGGCTGTGGCGGCTCAGGTGTTTCGACCGGTGCCGATGCGCTTGCGCTCGCGCCGTCTTTACGTAGCTTGCCGCGGGGATTGAAGTGAATGCCGCTGTCGTCAATCAGGATATTCGTCTCGCCATTCTTGCGGTTGGGGCGCTTGGGCGTGTTGACCACCACTTCCTCGTCCGGGCTGGATGAGAACAGTTCTTCCTGGAGAATGGAGCCGGCAATCAGCATCAACGCCGCGAACATCAGGAACTTCCACCATGACAACTGGGTTACCCAGGTCGCGGTCGCGTCGAAGCTACGGTGCAGCCAGGCGGCGACGCCTTTCAGGATTTCTTGAATTTTCGGCAAAGGCAGCATGTAAAACTTTCAGGAGACGGATGGTCAAGCATGGAGCAAGTGTAGCGAAAGCCTATCTCTTGGTGCTATGCAATTGCGACAGCCTGCAGGAAATGGGGATTGAAACGAAGCGGGGCGGGTCAGGCCGCACGGTGCGCGAAAAAAGGCCTTGCCAAGTCGCAGACGGCTTTGCTATAGTTCGCCTCCCCGCTGAAACGCACGCAAAATATTGCAGTAGCGAAGTAAAGCGAGGCGCTGATAAAAACAGCGAGGTAGTTGACGAAATAAGCGAAGTGCTTCATACTCTTCTTTCTCTGCACTGACGAACACAACGATTTGTCGAATAACGCAGGGAATAGTACCGAATAAGTTCTTTAACAATTCACAGTCGATAAGTGTGGACGTTTGATGGAAGTGCACACGAGGCTAGTCCTCGTGATACTTAAAATATCAAATGTTCACAAGAAATAAATGAAATAGGATACTCGCAAGAGTAGCCTGTCAGTAT
>DATFBD010000040.1:0-19394 GCA_035254005.1 Burkholderiaceae bacterium
AACCGGTTGACGAATGGACAAGCACTGCCGATACTCACGGTCGCCGCACGCCACCGTATTCGCGCGGCGCCCATCAACGTCCCAACCGGAAACCGTATGAACAAATCTGTCATCGCGCTCGCCATCCTGAGCGCCACCGCAGCCCATGCCGACGAAGGCATGTGGATGCCCCAGCAGCTGCCACAAGTAGCCAAGGAACTGAAAGCGGCCGGCCTCAAGCTCGACCCGGCCACCCTGACCAAACTGACCGAATTCCCCATGGGCGCCATCGTCAGCCTGGGCGGCTGCTCGGCCTCGTTCGTGTCGCCGCAAGGCCTGGTCGCCACCAACCACCACTGCGTGTACGGCAGCGTGGCCCACAACTCCACGCCGCAGCGCGACCTGCTGGCCAATGGCTTCCTGGCCAAGAACCTGGACGAGGAACTGCCGGCCGCGCCGGGCTCGCGCATCTACGTGACCAAGGAAGTGCGCAACGTCACGGACCAGATCATCAACGCCGACATGGCCAGGCTGACCGGCAAGCAGCGCAGCGACGCCATCGAGCGCAATCAGAAAGCCATGGTCGCCGCCTGCGAGCAGGACGCTGGCCACCGCTGCACCGTGTCGTCCTACTACGGCGGCCTGGAGTTCTACCTGATCAAGCAGCTGGAAATCCGCGACGTGCGCCTGGTGCACGCGCCACCGGCCGGCGTGGGCAAGTTCGGCGGCGACACCGACAACTGGATGTGGCCGCGCCACACGGGCGACTACGGCTTCTATCGCGCCTACGTGAGCAAGGACGGCAAGGCCGCCGACTACAGCAAGGACAACGTGCCCTACCTGCCGCAGCACTTCCTCAAGTTGGCAAAGGAAGGCGTCAAGGAAGGCGACTACGTGATGGCGCTGGGCTACCCCGGCCGCACCAACCGCCACCGCCTGCCGTCCGAGGTGGCGTTCACCTTCGGCTGGAGCTACCCGGCCTACGTCAAGATGTCGGGCGAGAACCTGGCCATCATCGCGGCCGAAACCAAGGACAACAAGGACACGGCGCTGAAATACGCGGCGCAAGTAGCCAGCACCAACAACTACTACAAGAACCGCCAGGGCATGCTGGATTCCTACGCCGGCAGCGACATCCTGGCCCGCAAGACGGCCGAGCATGAAGCGCTCAAGGCATGGGTCAACGCCGATGCCGCCCGCAAGCAGGAATACGCGGCCGGCATCGCGCGCGTGGAACAGCTGATGGCCCAGCGCGACGCGCAAACCAAGCGCGATTTCTTCCTCGGCTACGCCCATCCGCGCCTGCTCAACACGGCCCGCACGCTGTACCGCCTGGCCAACGAGAGCGCCAAGCCGGACGCCGAACGCAAGGCTGGGTTCCAGCAGCGCGACCTGCCCCGCATCCAGGCCAGCGTGGCCGCGCTGGTGCGCAACTACGACGAGCAGGTGGACAAGGCGCTGGTGCTGCACGCATTGGCCAGGTACGCGGCCCAGCCGCAGGCCGAACGCAATGCCGCCTACGACGCCGTGCTGGGCATCCACGACGGTATGCGCGAAGCCGAACTGCGCGCCGCGCTCGACACGCTGTACGCCGGCAGCAAACTCGGTGACGCGACCGAACGCGCCGCCTGGCTGACGCGCGCGCCGGCCGAATTCCAGGCCAGCACGGACAGCTTCATCAAGGCCGCCGTGGCCATGTACGGCCCCGACCTGCAGGACGAAGCCAGGGACGAGGAATTGGGCGGCAATATCCAGCAAGCCTACGCCACCTACATGAAGGCCAAGATCGCCTACATGCACAGCAAGGGCCAGGCCGTGTACCCGGACGCCAACGGCACCCTGCGCGTGACGTTCGGCCGCATCGCCGGCCGCGACCACGGCGCCGACGGCACCACCTGGACCGCCTTCACCACCGTCAACGGTGTGCTGGCCAAGGCCACCGGCAAGGGCGAGTTCAACGCCCCGGCGGCGCAACTGGCAGCCATCAAGGCCAGGGACTTCGGCAAGTACGCCGATCCCAGGCTGAAGACGGTGCCGGTGGACTTCCTCGCCACGCTCGACATCACGGGCGGCAATTCCGGATCGGCCGCGCTGAACGCCAAGGGCGAGTGGATCGGCCTGGCCTTCGACGGCACGCTCGATTCCATCATCTCGGACTGGGATTACAACAAGGCCAACACCCGTGATATCCAGGTCGACCTGCGCTACATCCTGTGGAACATGAAGCATGTGGACCACGCCGACAACCTGCTCAAGGAGATGGGCGCCGAATAAACCCGGCCCGGCACGGTGATATCAGGGTCAGACCCCAGGGTCTGACCCTCGCCGTGTGCGGTGGTGTGTCAGACCGTGAAACCGCAAGTGCGGCAACCCAGGGTCAGACCCCAGGGTCTGACCCTCATGCACTCCGCGGCAGACGATTGCCAAATGCGCTACATTAGGGGTCTGTTCAACCCACTGAGAAGGAGTTGTGATGACCGCGAAGAAAATTGGCATTCTGGTAGGTAGCCTGCGCAAGGATTCCTATACCCGCAAAGTGGCGCAAGCGCTGGTGTCGCTGGCGCCGTCCACGCTGGCGTTTGAATTCATCGACATTGGCGAACTCCCCCTGTACAACCAGGACCTGGAGGAAAACGGCGCCGTGGCGCCGGCCGCCTGGACCACCTTCCGCCAGCGCGTGCAGGGCTGCGACGGCGTGCTGTTCTTCACGCCCGAATACAACCGCTCGGTACCGGCCGCGCTGAAAAACGCCATCGACGTCGGCTCGCGCCCGTATGGCAGCAGCGTCTGGGGCGGCAAGCCGGGCGCCATCGTCAGCGTGTCGCCCGGCGCCATTGGCGGCTTCGGCGCCAATCACCACCTGCGCCAGTCGATGGTGTTCCTCGACGTGCCCCTGCTGCAGCAGCCGGAAGCCTACATCGGCGGCGCGGCCAAGCTGTTCGACGACAGCGGCAAGCTGGCCAACGAAGGCACGGAGCAATTCCTGCAAAAGTTCGCCGCCGCCTACGACCACTGGGTCCACACCAACGCCCGGCCAGCGAGCGCCTGACGGCCCCCCGGCGCGCCGCACGCGCACGGGTGGCGCGCGCGGCGGCCTGCCGCACCAGCGCCTCGCTAGCGCCGCACTGCCGCCACATTACCGCCGCACCAGCGCGAACAGCGCGCTACCGCCAGACAGCGCCACCGGTACGAACAGCTCACGTTCGCCGGCCCGGCGCAGCAGCACCATGGGATGGCCATCGCCTGCCGGCGCCAGCACCAGTTCCGCGCCCGGCAGGCGCTGGGGCAGCGTGGCCAGCTCCCCGGCCGCCAGCGGCGCGCCGCTGACGTAAATGCGGCTGGTCGCGTGGAAGGTGCCTATCTCCAGCATGAAGCCTGCCGTCGCCGCCGTCCCCGGCCCGCCGGGCATGGCGGTCACCCGCAAGCGCACCTGGCCCTTGCGCAGATACAGCGTGTCCCACACCCGCATGGGATGGCCGGCTGTCTCCGCGCCCGGCTCCGTCGCGGATGGCTGTGCGTACACCAGCGGCACGGCGCGCGTGGCGCCAGCCGCAACACCGAAGGCTGGCACGGCGCCGGCCCCCGGCGGCAGCACGGCCAGATCGGCCTGCCCGGCGATGCCATCCGGCCCCACCAGCGCCACCGTCAGGCCATGAAAACGGATGCTCGCCCGCCCGTCCGGCGCCAGCGCGATGCTGCCCTGCTCCGGCGCGGCTCCACCGCGGCGCGCGGCCGGCAGCTCCAGCACATAGCGCGGCCCGATCTGGGCCAGCCCCATTCGGCAGCCCAGTGCCAGCAGGGCCAGCACGCACACCAGCCGCCATCCATACCAGCCGCCCATCGCATCCTCCCGGCATCACGACGAAATATCACGACGAAAAGCCAGTAATAGCACCGCCGCGACGCAGGGCGCTTGAAGCAGCGCAAGCACCATGGTCCAAGGCGAGCGGCGCGCTGTCGCCGCTCAAAAATCAGGCACGAATGATACAATTCCGCCCTCGGCGCCGTGCTTACCCAGCGCGTGCGTGTTGAACAACCACCCTCTGAGATCCAGACGCCATGCACCCAGCCATGCCCACGCCTTACGAAAAAGGCAACCATAACCAGACCACCGAGTGGAGCGAATGCATCGCCTTCTACCAGGAGCTGGCCCAGCGCTTTCCGCAAGTGCTGCGGTTCGAGCAGATCGGGGTGTCCGATGGCGGCGTGCCAGTGCATGCGGGCGTGGTCAGCGCCGACGGCGTGTTCGACCGCGAACAGATCAAGCGCGAAGGCCGCCCCGTCTTCTTCAACAACAACGGCATCCACCCGGGCGAACCGGAAGGGGTGGACGGTTGCATGGCCATGGTGCGCGACCTGTGCTTCGAGCCGGCCAGGCTGGCCGCGCTGGGCCGGACGGTGCTGCTGTTCGTCCCCGTCTACAACGTGGACGGTTGCCTGAACCGCGCCAACACTTCGCGCGTGAACCAGGATGGGCCGGAACAATTCGGCTTCCGCGGCAACAGCCGCCACCTGGACCTGAACCGCGACTTCATCAAGTGCGACACGCTCAACGCGCGCCTGTTCAACGAACTGCTCACCAGCTGGGATCCGGACGTGATGGTCGACACCCACACCTCCAACGGCGCCGACTATCCGTACACGATGACGCTGATCCACACCCAGGCCGACAAGCTGGGCGGCGAGCTGGGCGCCTTCCTGCGCCACACCATGCTGCCCCACATCTACGCGCAGATGGACGCGCGCGGCTGGCCCACCTGCCCCTACGTGAACCCCGTCAAGGACAGCCCGGATGAGGGCATCGCCGAGTTCCTCGAAGTGCCGCGCTTCTCGACCGGCTTCGCGGCCCTGCACCACGTGATCGGCTTCATGCCCGAGACGCATATGCTCAAGCCCTTCGCCGACCGCTACGCATCGATGCGCGCGCTGGTGGACGTGACGCTGGCCTTCACCGTCGCGAACGGTGAGCAGATCCGCGCGCTGCGCGCCGCCGCACGTGCGCACGACCGCCGCCGCAGCCACTGGCCCGTGACGTGGAAGATGGACGAGCAAAACCCGTCCACTTTCCGCTTCAAGGGGTACGCCGCCAAGCGCAGCCCCAGCCTGCTGGGCAATTACCAACGCCTGTGGTACGACCGTGGCCAGCCTTGGGAAAAGGACATCGCCTACTACAACCACTTCCCGGCCGATGTCACCGTGCGCGCCCCCAAGGCCTACATCGTGCCACAGGCGTGGCGCGAAGCGATCGAACGGCTGCAATGGAACGGCGTGCAGATGCGCCGTCTGGAAACGGCCACCACGTTCGAAGCCCAGTACTACCACATCGTTTCCGTGAGCTCGCGCCCGCACGCCTACGAAGGCCACATGTTCCACGACGACGTGCAGGTGGAAGCGCGCACGGGGCACTTCACCGCGCAGCCGGGCGACTACTACATCGCGCTCGACCAGGACAACGCCCGCTACGCCGTCGAAACGCTGGAACCGCAAGCGCACGACAGCTTCTTCCGCTGGGGCTTCTTCAACAGCGTGCTGGAAAAGAAGGAAGCCTATTCCGACTACGTGTTCGAGGATCTGGCGCTGCACATGCTGGAGACCGAGCCGGCGCTGAAGGCCAAATTCGACGCATGGAAGGCCGCCAACCCGGCCCTGCTGACCGATCAGACCAAGGTGCTGGACTTCATTTTCGAGAACGGCAAGCGCCACGCGGAGCCGGAATGGCGCCGCTACCCCGTGCTGTCGGTGTTCTGATCCACGGCTCGCGGCCATGGGCCGCTAACCCGACCGAGTAAGACCTCACACCCGTCCCGCCCGCGCGGGACGCCGCCGCGCCGTCAGCACTGACTGCGCGGCATCCCACGCCAGCGCCGGCGACCCCGGCGCGCGCGTGACACGTGCGGCGCGCCCACCGGCGCGGCCGCGTAGCTCAACTTGTATCGAATCCAGACCACTGGACCGCCGTTGCCCACAAGGTCACCGACATGCATTACGCACTGAACCTGCGCACATTCTTCTACAGCCATTACTTCCACCTGGGGCTGCGCTTCGCCGCCGGGCTGGTGGGCGTCACCCTGGTCACCCTGCAGTTCGCGGACATGGCCACCGCCATGACAGTTTGCATCGGCGCCCTGTGCACGGCCCTGATGGACATGCCCAGCCCATTGCGCCACAAGTTCAACGAGATGTCGGCCTCGGTGCTGCTGTGCAGCGCCGTCACCCTGCTCATCAGCCTGTGCGGCCCGGTGCGCTGGCTGCTGATGACGATGCTGGTGCTGGTCAGTTTCATGGCATGCATGATGGTGGTGTACGGGAAGAAGTCGATGCCGCTGCAACTGGCCACGCTGTTCATCATGACCATGTCGATGGAGCACGACATGACGGCGCGCGAGTCCTTCATCCACGCCGGCCTGTTCACGCTGGGCGCCGTGGCCTACCTGGCTTACTCGATGGCCGTTTCCTGGCTGCTGCGCCACCGCATCAAGCAGCAGGTGCTGGCCGAAGCCCTGTTCGAGCTGGCCGCCTACATCGACATCAAGGCCGACTTCTACGACACGCGCTACAACCTCACGGAACAGTTCAACAAGCTGGTACGCCACCAAAGCCTGCTGGCCGACCGCCAGCAGGCATCGCGCGACCTGATCCTGCGCAGCCACCAGGACCGCAAGGATGCCATCGTGGTCCAGGTCCACGTCTGCATGCTGGATCTGTATGAGCTGATCCTGTCCACCCACACCGACTACGCCCAGCTGCGTGCCCACCTGGCCGATTCGCCGGTGCTCAAAACGCTGCACGACCTGGCCTGGAAAGCGGCGCGCGACATCGAATCGGCCGCCTACGCCATCACCCGCAAGCGCGCCTCGTTCCAGCAGGTGAACTACGACGCGGAACTGGCCGCCGTGGAGGATGAACTGCGCGCCCTGCAGCGCAAGGTGGACGACGGCAAGCCGGCCCAGGAAGCGCTGGCCGTGCTGCGCGCCCAGCGCAACAAGATCAAGGCCATCCTGCACATGATAGGCCAGCTGCACCTGGCCAGCCAGAAGGCCTACGACAGCACCCCGTTCTGGAGCGACGCCGACATGGGACCGTTCCTGTCGCAGCAGAAGTATGAATTCAAGATGATCCTGTCGCACCTGCGCTGGGATTCGCCCATCTTCCGCTTCTCGCTGCGGGTGGCGATGGCGATCTCGGTCGGCCTGCTGGTGGGCGCGCACCTGCCCTACGCGGCCCACAGCTACTGGATCGTGCTCACCATCGTCATCATCCTCAAGCCCAGCTTTTCCATGACGCGCCAGCGCCGCAGCGACCGCATCGTGGGCACCGTGATCGGCTGCGTGATCACGGCGTTCATCATCCGCTACCTGAACTACCCGGCCGCCATCCTCGCGTTCCTGATCCTGGCCACGGTGGCTACGCCCACCTTCATCTACCTGCGCTACCGCTACGCGGCCATCACCGTCAGCGTGATGATCCTGCTGCAGATGCATTTGCTGGCGCCGGGCAACCACAACCTGATCGTCGAGCGGCTGGTGGACACCATCATCGGCGCGGCCGTGGCCACCGGGTTCAGCTTCGTGCTGGCCAACTGGGAATACCAAAGCCTGCCGCGCCTGATCCGCCAGGTGCTGGACGCCAACCTGCGCTACATGCAGGCCGCGTTCGACCTGTTGCAGGGCAAAGGCCGGGACGATTTCGCCTACCGCATCGAGCGCAAGCGCCTGATGGACAGCCTGGCCGCGCTCAGCGCCGCACTGGTGCGCATGCTCGACGAACCGGCCAGCAAGCAGCGCGCGGTGGAGGACATCAACCTGTTCATCGTGCAGAACTACCTGCTGGTGGCGCACGTGGCGGCGCTGCGCGCCATCCTGCGCCGGCACGGCGCGGAACTGCCGGCGGCCGCCGTCAACGTGAAACTGCGCGACAGCCACCGCGAAGTCGTGGCCATCCTGGCCGCCGCGCTGGCCCAGCACGGACAGGCCGCAGCGGGTGCCCACTCGGCACCGGCGCCCGGCAGCGAGGGCGAGGCGTTGGCGCCAGCACCAGCCGTGCCGTGGTCCGGCTGGCCACTGGTGCAGCGGCGCATCCGCCTGCTGCAGGCCGACGCCGCCAAGATCATCGTCCACAGCGAAGCGATCGTGCGCGACGTGGCGTGATCACGTGGGCAGCCGCAGCACAATTCAGTCCATTTGGACTATAGGGTGATCATTTCGGCAATGATATTCTGGAAACAAGTATGCTGCCCGCGCCATCGGCGTGCGGGCCCGTTCAATCACTTCCGGAGAATTATTCCATGCATCCCCTGTTCAAGGCCACGCTGTCGGCCGGCCTGTTGGCGCTGTCGCTGAGCGCGCACGCGGCGAAAACCACGATCGACTTCGACAACTTCAACCTGCAAGGCGAGCTCAATCTCAGCATCACCAATCACTATGCTGGCCTGAACTGGAATAACTTTGGCGTGATCCGCGGCGGTGACGACCAGGTCGCGGGCACCGGCTACGACTACGGCACCGTGTCGGGCCTGAACGCCGCCTACAACGAACGGGGCGACGACGCCTCGTTCTCCAGCGCCAGCAACTTCAAGCTGTATTCGCTGTTCCTGACGGCCGCATGGAAGCCCTGCACGGTGGAGTTCTACGGCTACCACGGCAACACCCTGAGCCAGCAGATGACCGTGGAGACCAACCAATCGTCGCCCATGCTGGTGCATTTCAACTGGAGCGATATCGACCAGGTCCGCTTCCACGTGCAGGGCTATGGCTACGACCGGCAGCAAGTGATCGATAACATCAAGCTCGAATTCACCCCTGCGCCGCCGGTGCCGCCGCTGCCCGTGCCCGAGCCGGAAACGTATGCCATGCTGCTGGCGGGCCTGGGCCTGGTTGGCTACGCGCAGCGCCGCAAGGCCAAAGACCGTCGCTGAAATGCGGGACGCCCGGCCGATGCTGGCCGGGCACCGCTGCGCACGCTTGAATCGGACGCGGACCGCCATTATCATCACGGCTAGTCTTCGTTCAATTGCACTTGCGATGTCTGAATCCTGCCAACAATGCGGCGCGTGCTGCGCCACCTATCGCGTATCGTTTTATTGGGCTGAAACGGATGCCCACCCAGCGGGCAGCGTGCCGCACGGGCTGACGGTGGCCGTATCACCGCACCACGCGGCCATGCGCGGCACCGAGAGCAAGCCCGCGCGCTGCGTGGCGCTCGACGGCGAAGTGGGCCGCTCCGTGGCCTGCTCGATCTACTCCCAGCGTTCCTCCACCTGCCGCGAATTCGACGCCGGCACCGCGCGCTGCAACGACGCGCGCGCCCGGCACGGCCTGCCACCGCTGTAGCGGCCGCGCGCCGCACCAGCGGGGCGGTTCCGGCGCCCTGCCCTGCACGCCGCGCCGATCGCTGCTACCATCGCCGGATGAGTTCATCCAACCATCTTCCCTTGAGCGGCCGCGATCTGCTGGCCGCGCTGTGCGTGGTACTGATCTGGGGCACCAACTTCATCGCCATGAAAGTCGGACTGCGCTTCCTCACGCCGTTCCAGCTCGGCGCCGGCCGCTACCTGTTCGCCGTACTGCCGCTGATCCTGTTGGTCCGTCCACCGCGCCTGCCGGCGCGCTGGGTGGTGCTGTATGGGCTGTGCCAGGGCGTGGGCCAGTTCGGCCTGCTGTTCCTGTCGCTCAAGGTCGGCATGTCGGCCGCGCTGGCGTCCGTGCTGCTGCAAACCCAGGTCTTCTTCACCGCCTTCCTCGGCTTCGCGCTGCTGGGCGAGCACGCCAGCCGCGCACTGCGGGGCGGGCTGTTGCTGGCCGCCCTGGGCCTGGCCTGCTTCGGCGCCAACTACCTGGCGCCGGGCCAGAGCGGCGCCACCACGGCCGGCGGCTTCGCGTTGTGCGTGGCGGCAGCGGCCATGTGGGCCGCCTCCAACATCGTCGTACGGCGCGCCCAGCAGGCCACGCCGCAGTTCGACGTGGTGGCGTTCATGGTGTGGAGCAGCACGGTGCCGGTGCTGCCCTTCGTGGCGCTGTCGCTGGCCTTCGACGATCCGGCCACGCGCTGGCAGTGGCAGTCCGCGCCCACGGAAGTCTGGATTTCGCTGGCCTACCTGGGCTGGATGGCGACGCTGCTGGCCTACGCCATGTGGACCGGCCTGCTCAAGCGCCATCCCGTCAACCGCGTGGCGCCGTTCAGCCTCGGCGTGCCGGTGGTGGGCATCAGCGCCGGCATGCTGGTGCTGGGCGACCGGATCAGCGGCTGGCAGTGGGCCGGCACGGCGCTGATCGTGGCGGCGCTGGTGTGCGTGATGTTCGGCGGACGTTGGCTGAACCAGGCCGCCCGCGCCTGAATGCCGCCCCCTGAATCACGCGGCCTGAATCACGCGGCCTGAATCACGCGCCCGGCATCAGGCGAAGCACACCTGGTTGCGGCCCGACTCCTTGGCGCGGTACAGCAGCGCATCGGCCTTTTGCAGCATGGCTTCGGCCGTGCCGGCCGCCAGGTCGGCGTACACGCCCATGCTCATGGTCACCTTGAGGCCGGGCTGCACCTCGTGCCATGGGAAGCTTTCGATCAGGTGACGCAGCTTGTCGCACAGGGCGGCCGCTTGCGGCAGCGCCGTCTCCGGCAGCGCGATCACGAATTCCTCGCCACCGTAGCGCGCCACCAGGTCGGTCAGCCGCATGTGGCCGCGCAGGATCTCGCCCACCTGGCGCAGCACGGCATCACCCGTCGCGTGCGAATACTGGTCGTTGATGCGCTTGAAGAAATCGATGTCCCCGATCACCAGGCTCAATGGCCGCTTGTGGCGCACGGCCTGGTTGAACAGGGTGGTGGCCTGCTCGTCGAAATGGCGGCGGTTATACAGCTTGGTGAGCGCGTCGCGCACGCTCAGCTCGCGCAACTGGTCGGCCTGCTCCAGGATGGTCTGGTGCGACGCGCTCAGTTCCTCGTGGCTGCGCGCCAACTGCTCGCTCATGGCGTTGAAGGCGTTGGCCAGCGCCGCCACCTCGTCCTTGCCGTGCACGGGCACCCGTTGCAGCAGCGAGCCGCCGTGCATGGCGCGCACGGCGTCCGTCAGGCTGCTCAGCGTGCGGCTCAGCCGTTTGCTCAGCAGCACGCCGAGCACCAGCGCCAGCACGGCCGCCCCCGTCACCCCGGCCAGCAACGCTTCGCGCATGGCCGCCAGATATTGCAATTCTTCCTTGCTGGGGGTGAACACGCCTTCCGGCGAGATATAGGCCGCCACCTTGCCCGCCACCATGACGGCGCGGGCATCCTTGCGCGCGGATTCCGGCAATGGCTCGCCGGGCCGGTACACGCCCGCGCCCAGCAAGACCTTGTAATCCTGGTCGGCGACGATGAAATGGAATGGCGGCTCGCCGCCCGGACGGCGCCCCGGCGGCGGCGGCGGACGGTCATCCCGGCCCGGGCCGTCCATGCCCCGCCCACCGGTATCGGCCGGACCGGCACCGGGTGGCGGTGGCGGGCCGCCATCCTCGCCCGGCATCGGTCGCGGACGTGCGCCGGGCCCGTCGAATTCCGGCCCGAAACGCGGACCAGCTTCCTGCTGCGGCGGCATGCCGGGCCCGCCCTCGTCGGGCGGGAACGGGCGCCCGGCCGGCGATCGTGCTGGCTCGCCAGCCGTCGGAGGAAGCGCGTTCGACGGGGCCGTTTGCGCGCCACTCTGCTGCATCGCAGCATCCAGACGCTCCGCCGCCTGGGTCCGGTGTACGAAACGGTCGAACGATTCCGCCGTGCTGGCCGCCTGCCAGTTGCCGTAGTGCGCCAGATAGGCGCTCAAATATTTGTAAAAGTGGTCAGCCGCCTGCTGGCGCCGTATCAGGTCCACCTTCTTGTTCATCCCCACGTACGCCAATCCACCCACCATTGCCACGGCCGCCAGCCCGCTGAGCAGCAATGCAAGCATAAATCGTATGCGTAAGGACATATATCACCTTGTCTTGGTCGTATTGCAAATTGGACAGTAATCATACCCCAGCGCAGCCACTTCCCCAGAGGGAAAACGCCGTTTTTGCCACGCTTTTCCGTTGCCTATGGGAATGAAAGAACTACATTACTAAATCAAAGATATGCTGTTTCTGTATGGATACCATCACGAATCAAAAGTTTGTTTATTACTGAATCAGTCCTATACTGCACTGCAACAACGGACGAAAAAGGAGCTTCAAATGAGCACTGCACACACCCACCTGAGCTACAACGACTATGCCGCCGGCGGTTACGCCAGCAACGTTGCCCACGCAGCACGCGGCCTGTTGGCTGCCCTGTTCGCGGTCAAGCCGCGCGCGGAAGTACAAGCCCTGGAAGCGCAGCGCTACGAAGAAGCGACCTATCTGTCCCGCATGGCCGACGACTACGAGCACATCGCCCCCAACCTGTCGGCCGAACTGCGCTTCATGGCGTCGCGGGGCTGATCATGCAAGTCCTGACGCTGCTTCCCGCCATCCTGGCAACCGTGGGCCTGGTTCTGCGCCTGTATCTTGGTTCTCAATCGGAGTAAAACTATGCTGACCATCATCGAAAATCTGCCTGCCGCCATCGCCCTGTCGGGCCTCGTACTGCGCCTCTACCTGGGCGCCAAGCCCGAGCAGGACGCGCAATAAGCATTCCCCGAATGAAAAAAGACCCGGCCGCTCACGCTGCCGGGTCTTTTTTCGTGCGGACGCATCAGGTGCGCGGGGCGCCGTTCAGGTGCGAATTGCGCATGCCGTACAGGAAATAGGTCAGGATCGCGGCCGTCATCCAGATTGTGAAGATGGTGAAGGTGGTGCGCGACAGGTCGCGCATGATGTACAGGCAGGCCAGGATGCTCAGCCCCGGCACCACGTACGGACCGAACGGCACGCGGAAACCGTCCACGCCGTTGCCGTTTTCGCGGCGCCGCATCACCGGCACCGCCATCGAGACGACGATAAAGGCCGTCAGCGTGCCCATGCTGACCATGTCCCACAGGAAAGTCGCGTCCACGAAGCCGGACACCAGCCCCACCACGCCACAGACGATCAAGGTATTGCTCACCGGCGCGGCCGTACGCGGGTTGACGGTCTGGAACGCTTTCGAGATCAGGCCGTCGCGCGAGATGGCGAACAGGATGCGGGTCTGGCCATAAATGGTCACCAGCGTCACGCTGAACACGGAAATGACGGCGCCGGCCGCCAGCACCAGTGCCGGCCAGGTCTTGCCCGTCACGTTCTGCAGGATCACGGCCAGGCCCGCTTCCTGGCCTTCGAACTTGGCCGCCGGCTGCGCGCCCAGCGCCGCCACGGCCACCAGCATATAAAACACGGTGACGATGGCCAGCGCGGCCAGGATGCCGATCGGTACGTTGCGGCGCGGGTTGCGCACTTCCTCGCCGGCCGTGGCCACCGTATCGAGGCCGATGAAGGAGAAGAACACGGTACCGGCCGCCGCCGTCACGCCCTTCATGCCGGCGAAGCCCTTGCTGTTGTCGGTATTGAAGAAGGGGAAGAAGTTGTGCGAATCGAAACCGGCGAACGCGATCACGACGAAGAACACCAGGATGGCCAGCTTGATCATCACCATGATGGCGTTGGTGGTGGCCGATTCCTTGGTGCCGCGCAGCAGCAGGAAGCAGCACAGGCATACCAGCATGATGGGCGGCAGGTTGATATGGCCGGGATGGAACTCGATGCCCGTCGCACCCGACACGATCATCGGCGAGCGCAGCAACGACGGGATGTGCCAGCCGAAGGCATTGACGAGGAAGTTATTCAAATAGTCGGACCAGCCGATGGCCGTGGCGCTGGCCGCCAGCCCGTATTCGAGCAGCAGGCAGGCCGCCATGATGAAGGCCAGGAATTCGCCCACGGTGGCATAGGCGAAGGAATACGAGGAGCCGGAGGCGGGAATGCGGAACGACAGTTCGGCATAGCACAGCGCCGTCAGGCCGGCCGTGATGGCGGCGATCAGGAACGACAGGATGACGGACGGGCCGGCCTTGGGCACAGCCTCCACCATGGTGAAGAAAATCCCGGTGCCGATGGTGGCGCCGACGCCGATCATGGTCAGCGGGAACAGGCCGATCGAGCGGTTCAAGCCGCTGCCGGAGTTGCCTTGCGTATGCTCAGGGGTGACGTCGACCGGCTTGGTACGGGTCAGTTTTTGGCCCAGTGTCTGGTTCACAGGCTATCCTTGTATCGGTTGCAACGGCAGCGCGGGTAACGCTCCGGCGAGGGTCGGTCAAAAAAAACTAAGCGCGATTATAGGGCTTCTTGCCGCCGGCCCCTACAGTAATTTATGTGCATAAGCAACAACAGACCGCCCCGTCCGTGGCCGTACTTTTCCCCGCCGCAGTTACACATGCTTACTTTTGATACAGCGCAATGTATAGCTTGTAGCGGGCCGGGCCGTTAATCTGGCGTCATGCATTACCCAATGACAACCAGGAGCCCAGACATGGAAAAGATCCCAACCGTAACCCGCCGCATTCACCCCCTGATCGCAGGTGCTGCGATTTCGGTCACCGTTCTGAGCCTGGTGGGCACCGCCGCCATCGCCGGCTGGCTGCCTTCGTCCAAGGCCAAGGGCGACATCAACCCCGCCGCGAACAACGCCATGACGTCCGACCTGGCGCCGGCCCAGACGCAGCCGCCGCTGCCGCCAGCCGAGGTGCAACAGGCGCAATACCAGCAGCCGCAGCAAGCGCCGCAACAGCCACAGCAAGTGCAGCGGCAGCCTGTGGTGCACCATACGGCCCGCGTGCACCACAGCACGCAACTGGCCCAGGCGGACGATTATGACCGCCGCGCCCAGTCCGCGCCTCAGCCGGCGCCTGCGCCAGCCCCGGCCAGCAGCTCGCCCAACTACGTGGGCATCGGTGCCGGTGCCGTGATCGGTGGCCTGCTGGGTAACCAGGTTGGTGGCGGCCGTGGCCGTACCGCCGCGACGATCGCCGGCGCCATTGGTGGCGGCCTGCTGGGCAACCAGATCCAGGAACAGCAGAAACAGCAGCAACGCTGATCCACCCGGGACCGCCGTCCCACCATGCCGCTCACGCCAGGGCCGCCGCGCTACGTGCCGGCGGCCCTGTTGTTTTTGCGAGTCAGGAAACGCGCACCACCATCAGGCCCGCGCGCAGCCCCACCCGCACGTCCGGGTTGGGGAACACGACGTATTCCTGGTCGTGCCGCACGGTGTAGACGGTGCCGCCGTCGCGTGCGATTTCCGCGCCCTGCGGCAGCGCCGTGAAGTTCTGCGTATCACGCCCGAACGCCATGGTGAACTGGTCGCTCAGCTTGATGATCTGCTGGGCCGTGTTGAAGATGTGCGGCGCACGCCCCGCCGACGCGGGGGCCACGCCGCGCAGCAGCGCGTCCAGCGCCTGCGCCGCCTCGGCGAACTGGCCAATGTCGTTCTGGCCCAGCGTGCCGATGCGGCCCAGTTCCACCGTGGTGCCAGCCGCGCCGTGGTGCTCGGCCGAATAGTAGCTGTAGGTACCGGCCGACTGCGGGTTCATGATGATGGCGCCAATGCCGGCCGCCCCCAGCCAAGCGATCAAGCGGCCGCGCGCGCCGGCCTCGATCAGCTCGGGCACGATGGCAAAGGTCGGATAGACGGACGGCCGGATCGCCGTGTGCAGGTCCAGGTGCCAGCGGTCCGGGCCGGCGCCGTCGAAGAAGGCCGTGGTGGCGGCCATCATCACGTCGGCCCGCGCCGCCTCGGCGGTGCCGGCCAGCGTGCCCCGCTCGGCGCGGAACATGCGGTTCAGGTCCGCGTCGATGAAGCGCTTGCCTTCGCGGATGGCGCCGATATTCCCCACGCACAGCATCAAGTCCACCGCCAGCGCATTGGCGTCGTGCGACAGCGCGTCCAGCAGGTGGGCCACCACTTCGATCGGCCCCGTCTCGTCGCCATGCACGCCGACCGACACCAGCACGCTGGCGCGGCCCGGCGCGCCGGGACGCTTGATGGTCAGGATGCCGTCGGCCGGCTGCGCCACGGTGAAGCCAGCTGCCGAAAAACGCCCGGCCACGGCGCTGAAATCCGCCTCGGCCAGGGCCCGCACGGCCTCCGGCAACGGGGTAGCCGGTGCGGAGGAAGTCGTTTGCGTCATGCTCATCCGCTTATGCCGCCACGGTTGCGTTGCTGGCCTCGGACAAGGCCCACACGTCCAGCATGGCCTGCTCCAGGTCCGCCACCGGCGCGTAACCGGACAGGCCCAGCGTGCACGTCACCAGTTCCACCGCTTCGCTGGCGTCGTGGCCGTCCGTGGCCCGCGCCAGCACCTGGGTCAGCAAACGATGCTGGGTGCGGCGCAGCGCCTGCTGGGCGTAGCTGCGCAACTGTTCCTGCGACTTGCTGCGGGCGGGCATTTTCAAGCCGCGCTCCAGCGTGTCGATGCCGGCCTGGGCGCGCAGGTTCAGCCCCACTTGCAGGAAGGCCGGCAAGTCCATGCCTGCCGGACGGTTGACCGACAGCGCGGCGAACACGAAACCGGCCACCGCTTCGATCGCATCGACCGCCTTCCACGCTTGCGCGAACTCGGGGCGCAGGCCGGGCACGGCGTCGGCGTCGGCCGTGCCTTCGGCCGGCATCAGCTGCTTGAGCAGATCGGGCTGGGCGAACACGCGGGTCAGCTCGGCCAGGCCGCCGGCCGCGCGCAACTGCTCGGCGGGCACCGACAGCACGCCTTCGATCACGGCCTTCTGCAGGCTGCGGGTGCGGCCATCGACCTTGATCGAGACGACGCGCGGAATCTTCAGCGCATCCGCGTCCAGCGTGTCGAACACGGACGCCAGGCTCAGGGCCGACCATGCCTGGCCCCAGGCCTGGATCACGTCCGCCTCGTCCACGTTATGCGCGGCCGCCAGGTCGCGCAGCATCAGCGGGCCGCAACGGTTGACGGCTTCGTTGGCCAGCACGGTGGCCAGGATGGCGTTGGCCAGCGGGTGCGCCAGCGCGCTGCGGGTGGAGACCAGCAGCGCCGGGAAGTATGGCTTCAGCACGGATTCGGCCCAGCTGTGCTCCGTCAGCGGCAGCGCCGACAGGATGCGCTTGTAGCGGTTCTTGACGTTGGCGATTACCACCGCCAGTTCCGGCGTCGTCAAACCACGGCCATCGGCCTTGCGGCGTGCCAGTTCGGCCACCGTGGGCAACTGCTCCAGCTCGCGCGACAGGGCGCCCTCTTCCTCCAGGCTGGCGATCAGGGCCGCGTAGCCGTCCTGCACCGCGGCACCCGACTGGTCCTGCGCTTCGCGCACCAGCAAATGGGTTTGCAGCGTGTTGTCGCGCAGGACCAGGCGCTCGATGTCGGCCGTCATGTCGTTCAGCAGGCGGTTGCGGTCCGCCTCGGCCAGCAGGCCGGCGTTCATTTCCACGTCCAGCCACATTTTGGCGTTCACTTCATGGTCGGAGCAGTCCACGCCAGCCGAGTTGTCGATCGCATCGGTGAAGATGCGGCCGCCGGCCAGCGCGAATTCGATACGGCCGGCCTGGGTCGCACCGAGGTTGCCGCCTTCGGCAACCACCTTGCAGCGCAGCTGGTTGCCGTCCACGCGGATATGGTCGTTGGCACGGTCCTTCACTTGCGCATGGCTTTCGGCCGAGGACTTGATGTAGGTGCCGATGCCGCCGTTGTAGAACAGGTCCACCGGCGCCTGCAGGATGCGGTGCATCAGTTCTTCCGGCGACAGCGCGGTTTCCTCAATGGCCAGCGCGGCGCGCACCTGCGGCGACAGCTCGATGCTGCGCAGCGTGCGCGGATAGACGCCGCCGCCAGCCGAGATCAGTTCCTTGTTGTAGTCGTCCCACGACGAGCGTGGCAGCGCGAACATGCGGGCGCGCTCGTTGAACGACGCTTCCATGTCCGGGTTCGGGTCGAGGAAGATGTGGCGGTGGTCGAACGCGGCCAGCAGCTTGAGTTTGCGCGACAGCAGCGCGCCGTTGCCGAACACGTCGCCCGACATGTCGCCCACGCCCACCATGGTGGTGGCGGTGGCGTGGATGTCGTGGTCCAGTTCATAGAAGTGGCGCTTGACGGCTTCGAACGCGCCCTTGGCCGTGATGCCCATCTTCTTGTGGTCGTAGCCGTTCGAGCCGCCCGAGGCGAACGCGTCGCCCAGCCAGAAGCCGCGCTGCACGGCGATGCTATTGGCGATGTCGGAGAAGGTGGCCGTGCCCTTGTCGGCCGCCACCACCAGGTAGGGATCGGCGCTGTCGTAGCACACGGTGTCGGCTGGCTGCACGATGTTGCCCAGCACGCGGTTGTCGGTCATTTCCAGCAGGCTGGCGATGAACAGACGGTACACGGCTTCGCCTTCGGCCGCGATGGTTTCACGCACGGCGTCTTTCGGCATCTGCTTGCACACAAAGCCGCCCTTGGCGCCGGCCGGCACGATCACGGCGTTCTTCACCATCTGCGCCTTGACCAGGCCCAGCACCTCGGTGCGGTAGTCTTCCATGCGGTCGGACCAGCGCAGGCCGCCGCGCGCCACGGGGCCGCCGCGCAGGTGCACGCCTTCGAAGCGGCGCGAGAACACGAAGATCTCGCGGAACGGCCGCGGTTCCGGCACCAGCGCCAGGTTGCTGGTGTCGAACTTGAAGATGATCTTGTCGCCCTTCTGCGCATTCTGGAAGTAATTGGTGCGCAGCGTGGCCAGCATCAGGTCGATGATGGCGCCCAGGATTTCCTCGCTGTCGGCGTGGTTGACGGCGGGCAGGCCGCGCTTGATGTCGTGCATGGCCTGCTGGGCCGCCATGCGGCGTGCCTCGTCCAGCGCCGGGTCGAAGCGCTGCAGGAAAGCCTGCACCAGTTCGCGCACCACGGTTGGCTGCTTGCGCAGGCATTCGGCCACGTAGCGCACCGAGAAGCGGCTGCCGGCCTGGCGCCAGTAGCTCATGTAGGCGCGCACCAGCTGCACTTCGCGCATGCTGAGGCCACCTTCGATCACCAGGCCATTCAGGCGGCCATCTTCGGCGTCGTTGTTGAACAGGGCCGTGAACAGTTCCTGCGCCACGTTGACCACGTTGGGCTGCGCCAGCTTGGCGGCGCTGGCCGCGTCCACCGACAGGCTGCTGACGAAGTGGCGCTGGCCGCCCACGCTGATCGAATGTGCACGCTCGCGGTCGATCGCCACGCCCGCGTTATGCAGGGCCGGCAGAATGGTCGACAGGGCCGGCACCTTGTCCACCGAGTACAGGCGGATGGTGGTCGCTTCGTCGGCCGTCTCGATGCGCACGGCCACGCGCGAAGGGTCTTCGATGCGCAGCAGCGAACCGAGATCGCGGAAGGCCACGGCTGGCGCGGTGGAGGCCACGTAGTCGGCCGGCAGCGTGGCGCACAGCTTGCGCAGGCTGGTGCGCATGGGCACGTCGAACACAGCGTCGGCCAGCGCGGCGAACTGGTCGTGCCAGCCGTCCAGCACGGCCAGCAGCGGTTGCTGGATATC
>DATFBD010000041.1:0-49594 GCA_035254005.1 Burkholderiaceae bacterium
TCCCGTGCGTTTTAGTTCCACGATTTGCCACTAATCAGAGTGGAATCGTGGCAGCCATAGCGGTCTAGTACGGAATCGCGCGAATTAGAAAAACCGGAAAAAAAAAGAGGACCACCCTGTGTTCTGCGGCTTGCAGTTACAGGTGAAAGAGCTGAAGCGCCTGGAACTCCCGCAAATCCGTGAAGATCCATTTTTTTGCCGCCGCACCACTGACCGGCCATGCGCACGTCTTTTTCACGCCTTGCGCACAACACCCACTGTTGTTGTTTTTATCGTAAATTTGCGCCAGCATCAGCGTTGTCGAGTTATTATCGTCAGCACTCTTCAAGGAGGAACACGATGAACGCCTGGATCACGTCGTTGAAGTTGTTCGCCTATCTTGTCGTCGTTCTCATCGCCGTCGCGATCGCCTATTCGGCGGTGACGGCGCTGCGCTACTGGCCTGCGATTTCGGTCTAGGAGGTCAGCGTGAACAAGCGCCAAGCCAGATTCTTCGCCATCGTCTCCACCGCCATCGCCTCGGCCGCCTTCCTGGGACTGACACTGGACAGCCATCGCCAGTTCGACAAGCTGACCAACGCCAGCGCGATCACCGACCAGGTCACGCTCGGCAAGGACGTGTGGCACAACAATAACTGCATCAACTGCCACACCCTGTTCGGCGAGGGCGCCTACTACGCGCCGGACCTGACCAAGATCACCCAGTTGCGCGGTGAAGCCTACCTGCGCGCCTACCTCAAGGATCCGGCCAAGTTCTACGACGAGCAAAAGCATCGCCGCCTGATGCCGCGCCAGAACCTCAGCGACGCCGACATCACGGGCCTGATCGCCTTCCTCGACTGGGTATCGAAAGTCGACAACCAGGGCTGGCCGCCACGGCCGCTGCTGGTGACGGGGGCCACCTTCCCCGGCACCGACCGCAGCACCGGCCAGCCGCCGCGTAGTGCGGCGGCAGCCGGCGCGGCCAACGCCCCGGAAGACCCGGTCGCGCTGGGCGAGGCCGTGTTCCGCAGCGCGGTGCCGGCCTGCACCGCCTGCCATTCCACCGCGCCCAACGTGAACATGGCCGGACCATCGCTGGCCGGACTGGCCAGCCGCACCCAGGCGCTGCTGACCAGCAGCGATTACCACGGCCACGCCAAGGACCTGGCGGGCTACATCCGCGAATCGGTGCTCACCCCCAGCGCCCACATCGTGCCAGGCGCCATGTATTCGGCCGATGGCAAGTCGTTCATGCCGGCCACCTATCCCGGCTCGCTCAAGCCCGAGCAGCTGGATCAGCTGGTGGCCTACCTGTCGACACTGAAGTAACCGGAGCTCGCGATGAAATACAAATCACAAGCAGTCGCCTATTGGTACTTTGCGGTGGCCGTGGCCCTGTTCGGCCTGCAACTGGTGTTCGGCCTGCTGTCGGCCGCGAAGTACCTGGGGCCGGACCCGCTGCTGTACCTGCTGCCGTTCGACGTCACCAAGGTCATCCACACCAACCTGCTGGTGGTGTGGGTATTGTGCGGCTTCATGGGCGCCACCTACTGGATGGTGCCCGACGAATCGCGCACCGAACTGCACAGCACGAGGCTGGCCTACATTCAGCTCGTGCTGTGGGTGCTGATGGGCGTGACGGCCATCATCGGCTACCTGTTCCGCTGGGGCACCGGCAACAAGCTGCTGGAGCAGCCACTGCCGCACAAGATCGTCATCGTGATCGTCATGCTCATGTTCCTCTACAACGTCGGCATGACCATCAGGAAGTCCGGCCGCCTGACCACCAGCGAAGGCGTGCTGCTGGCCGGCCTGGGCCTGGCGGCCGTGCTCTACCTGCCGGCCCTGCTCGAATACAAGAACTACACGGTATCGATCTTCTACCGCTGGTGGACCATCCACCTGTGGGTCGAAGGCGTGTGGGAAATGATACAGGGCGGCTTCCTGGCTTACCTGCTGATCCGCCTGTCCGGCGCCGACCGCGAGGTGATGGAGAAATGGCTCTACGTGATCGTCGGCCTGGTCTTCATCGCCGGCATCCTCGGCACGGCGCACCACTACTACTGGGTCGGCGTGCCCAGCTACTGGCTGCCCATCGGCGGCTTCTTCAGCGCGCTGGAGCCGGTGGCCCTGGTGGGCATGGCGGTGTATGCCTATTCGAGCATCCGCCGCGCCGGCGCCGGCCATCCCAACAAGCTGGCCTTGCACTGGACGGTGGGCAGCGCCGTGTTCACGCTGTTCGGCGCCGGTTTGCTGGGCCTGGCGCACACCTTCCCGTCCGTGAACAAATGGACCCACGGCACCCTGATCACCGCCATGCACGGCCATGCGGCCTTCTACGGCGCCTACGCGATGATCGTGCTGGCCATGATCTCGTTCGCGCTGCCCAGCCTCACGCGCCGCCCCGAGGAAGGCACGGCGCTGGGTTATTGGGCGTTCTGGCTGCAGATCGCCGGCATGTTCGGCATGACGCTGTCGTTCGCCACGGCCGGCATGGGGCAGGTCTACCTGGAACGGATCATGGGGCTGGGCTTCCTGGACGCGCAGCTGAAAATCCAGGTGCACTTCCTGATGCTGATCGCGACGGCATCGCTGTTCGCCAGCGGCGTGGTGTTGTTCATCGTGGACTTCTTCCGCTACGGCCCGCGCATCGAATTCAGCGACAACGTCCAGGGACAGCCGTATGCAGCGGGAGCCTGAGGCGGCGCACGGGGCGCGGGAGGCGCAGGGGGCACCTCCTGCCGCGCCGTACTATCAGCCGCAGGGCGGCGAGGTGGCGCTGTTCGAGCAGTGCCATGAGCGCAAGCTGGCCGTCATGCTGAAAGGGCCCACCGGTTGCGGCAAGACGCGCTTTGTCGAGTTCATGGCGTGGAAACTGGGCCGGCCTCTCATCACCGTGTCCTGCCATGACGACCTGACCACGTCCGACCTGGTGGGACGCTTCCTGATCGAAGGCGGCAACACGGTATGGCAGGATGGCCCGCTCACGCGCGCCGTGCGCGGCGGCGCCATCTGCTACCTCGACGAAGTGGTGGAAGCACGCCAGGACACGGTGGTGGTGCTGCATCCATTGACGGACCACCGCCGCATCCTGCCGGTCGACAAGACCGGCGAGACGATCGAAGCCGCGCCCGGATTCCAGCTCGTGATCTCCTACAACCCCGGCTACCAGCGCATGCTGAAAGACCTCAAGCCCAGCACGCGCCAGCGCTTCGTCGGCTTCGACTTCGATTTCCCCCGGCCCGAGCGCGAAATGGCGATCGTGGCCCACGAAGGCGGCGTGGCCCCGGCCCTGGCCCACGAACTGGTGACATTGGCCGGCCGTCTGCGCCAGCTGCATGACCGCGGCCTGGCCGAGGTGCCCAGCACCCGGCTGCTGGTGGCCGCCGCGCGCCTGATCGCCAGCGGCATCCATCCGCACCAGGCCTGCTATGCGGCCATCGTGGCCCCGCTGTCGGACGATGGCGCCCTGACCGGCGCCATGGACGACCTGATACGGGCCAGCTTCCTCTAGCGCGATGCCGGAAGCGGAAGACGTCATCACGGATGCGGCGCGCTTCGCATTCGACCATGTGCAGCAGGCGCGCCTGCGCCGCCGTCAGCGCCAGCAGCAACGCGGCGGCGAACCGGAGCTGGCGCTGAAGTCCGTCGCCGACCGGCTCGACCTGCTGTGCAACGCCGCGTGCGGCCGCAGCTTCCGCTTCCATGCCGCGCCCGCGCCCCTGCCCCGCACCATGCTGGAACGCCTGTTCCGGCGCGGCCAGGCGCCGGCGCACACCATGGCGCTGCCGGCCACTGATGGCCAGGCGATCTGGCTGCCGTCACCGTTGCGGCTCGCGCCCGGCCCGGCCCTTGAACGCTACCGGGCGCTGGCCTTGCTGCAGGCCACGCGCGCGGTGCGCGGCGCGCCCGCGTTCGGCGCGCGCGGCGATCTGGCGGGCGCGCTGTTCCATGTCTGCGAGGCGTGGGTGGGCGATGCGCTGTTGCAGCGCCGCTTACCCGGCCTGGCGCCGGCGCTGGCGCAACTGCGCGCCGAGGCGCTGGCGGCGCGTCCCGATCCGGCACGCCTGACCGGCAGCGTGGCCTGGATCGAGCAGGCGGTGCTGCGCGCACTGCGCGGCCAGCCGCCACTCGCCGCGCTGCCGGCCGATGCGCTGGCCCTGTCCAGCGCCGCGCTGTACCAAGTCGCCGCGCAGGTGGCCGCGCAGGCAGAGCGCGATGGGGCGCCGGCAAGCCAGGGGGCACTGCTGCACAAGGATTTGTGGCTGGGCGAATTCAAACGGCCCGATGCCGCGCCGGCCGCGCTGCCCGGCGCTCACGATGACCTGCACCCATCGCGCCCGCCGCCGCGCAGCGCCAGGCTGGCGCGGCGTCCGCAGGCCAGGCCGGCACAGGAGGGCGAGGACGATACAGCCGCGCCGGGGCCGTTCGTGCTGCAGACCGCGCAGCCGCACGAAAAGGCGGAAGACCCCATGGGCTTGCAGCGGCCCACCGACCGCGACACGGACACCCAGGCGGGCCAGTTCGGCGACGCCTTGTCCGAATTGCCCGAGGCGCGGCTGGTCGCCACGCCCGGTACGCCAGCCGAAGTGCTGATGAGCGACGAGCCGATCGCGGGCACCAGCGCCAGCCAGCCAGCGCCGGATAGCGGCCGCCAGGGCACCCGCCACCGGTATCCGGAATGGGACTACCGCTGCGGCGCCTATGCCGCCTGCGGCAGCGTGGTCTGGACCACGCCGGCGGTGGCGGGCGATGCGGCCATCGTCGAACGCGCCGTGCGCCAGCACGCCACGCTGCTGGGCGCGGTGCGGCGCGGCTTTCAACTGCTGCGCGCGCGGCGCGTGCGCCACCGCTTCCAGCTGGACGGCGAAGCGCTGGACGTGGATGCCTGGGTCGATGCGGAATCGGCGCGCCGCGCCGGCGGCGAACCCGATGGCCGGGTGTTCGAGACCCAGCGCCTGGAACGGCGCGACCTCGCGGTGCTGGTGCTGGTGGACGTGAGCGGATCGACCGACGGCTGGATCAGCGACCAGCGCCGCGTGATCGATGTGGAACGGGAAGCCTTGCTGCTGGTGAGCCATGCGCTCGACGCGCTCGGCGAACCGTTTGGCGTACAGGCCTTCAGCGGCGAAGGCCGGGAGGGCGTGGTGGTGCGCGACCTCAAACGCTTCGCCGAACCATACAGCCAGGCCGTGGCCTTGCGCATCGCCGGCATCGAACCGGAGCACTACACGCGCACGGGCAGCGCCGTGCGCCACGCGGCCGCCACGCTGGCCGCACAACCGGCCCGGCACCGGCTGCTGCTGCTGCTCACGGACGGCAAGCCCAATGATGTCGACATCTATGAAGGCAAGTACGGGCTGCACGATCTGCGGCAGGCCGTGGTGGAAGCCGGCAACAGCGGCATCGCCACCTTCTGCCTGACGATAGACCATCAGGCCGCGCATTACCTGGGCCAGGTGTTTGGCCGGCACCAGTTCGCCATCCTGCCGCGCACCGAATTATTGGCCACAGTGCTACTGTCGTGGTTACGCAAACTGGTCGCCTGACAGGCCATCGTTGCCTGACCGGCGACCATCACGTCCCTACCAGGAGGAATCCATCATGCTGAAAGCTCCGTTCAACGCTGCCAGGCTCGCGTGCGCGTCGCTGGCCATCCTCGTCGCCGGGTGCAGCGGCCTGCCCGCGCCGCGCACCAGCGGAGTCGAGCGGCTCTACATTCTCAACTGCGGCGAAGGCGAGGCCGGCGACGTTTCCCGCTGGTCGCCGGGCGTCAACGTCGGCCAGCCGATGCCGTTCGTCGATAATTGCTACCTGATCAAACATGCCCAGGGCTGGATGTTGTGGGACACCGGCGTCAGCGACGCCATCGCCGCCATGCCCGATGGACTGGCGCCGGCAGATCCCAAGGCGGTGCACTGGCGCCGGCCGAAGACGCTCGCGGGCCAGCTGGCGCAACTTGGCGTCCAGCCCTCGGACATCCGGTATGTGGCGGTCTCCCACGCCCACCCGGACCACATCGGCAATGTCGAACTGTTCCCGCAGGCGATGCTGATGGTGCAGAAGGCCGAATACGATTGGCCCGGCGCCAACAACGCGCCGCGCTTCAAGCCCGGACATCCGGTCACCACGGTGCAAGGCGACCAGGACGTGTTTGGCGACGGCAGCGTCACCATCATCGCCACGCCCGGCCACACGCCCGGCCACCAGTCGCTGCTGGTCAAGCTGCCCAGGACCGGGGCGCTCCTGCTGTCGGGCGATGCCATCCACTTCAAGAGCAACTGGGACTATCGGCGCGTCCCATCGATCAACGTCGACAAGGACAAGACGCTGGCCTCGATGCAGCGCATCGCCGACCTGCTGGCGCAGCAGCACGCGCAGCTGTGGATCAACCACGACAAGGCGCAGCGAGACACGCTGAAGATGGCGCCCGCGTATTACGACTAAGAAGTCATTTCAAAAAGCCCATGGCGTTGTTGTGGCGCCTTGCCGTGCAAGGGCACTGTCTTCGGCGCCACGCCTAGCCATGGTCATTTTGAAACAACTTCCAAGCGCGGGCGCGGCTCAGACTTCCGCCAATGCCTGATCGAGATCGGCCAGCAGGTCGTCGATATGCTCGATGCCGATGGAGAGCCGCACCGTGTCCTCGGTGACGCCAGCCTTGGCCAGCTCCTCGGGGTTCAGCTGGCGATGCGTGGTGGACGCCGGGTGGCAGGCCAGCGACTTGGCATCGCCGATGTTCACCAGCCGGGTGAACAGCTTCAAGCCATCCTGGAAGCGCGCGCCGCCCTCGCGTCCACCCTCGACGCCAAAGGTCAGCACCCCCGACGGCCGGCCGCCGAGATATTTGACCGCCAGCGCATGGTCGCGGTGCTCCGGCAGGCCCGCGTAATTGACCCACTTCACCTTCTTGTGCCGTTGCAGGAACTGCGCCACCTGCAGCGCATTGTCGGTGATCCTGTCCATGCGCAAGGCCAGCGTCTCGATGCCCTGCAGGATCAGGAAGGCGTTGAACGGCGAGATCGCGGCACCGGTATTGCGCAGCGGGACCACGCGTGCGCGGCCAATATAGGCCGCCGCGCCCAGCGCCTCGGTGTAGACGACGCCATGGTAGGAGACGTCCGGCTCATTGAGGCGCTTGAAGCGCTGCTTGTGCTCGGCCCAGGGGAATTTGCCGGAATCGACGATGACCCCGCCGAGCGAATTGCCATGCCCGCCCAGGTACTTGGTCAGCGAATGCACGACGATGTCGGCGCCATGCTCGAAGGGACGCAACAGGTAGGGCGAGGCGACCGTGTTGTCCACGATCAGCGGCACGCCGTGGCGGTGCGCGATGGCGGCCACTTTTTCGAAATCGGTGATGTTGCCCAGCGGGTTGCCGATCGATTCCACGAACACGGCCTTGGTCTTGTCGTCGATCAGGCGCGCGAACGATTCCGGGTCGCGATAGTCGGCGAAGCGGGTCTCGATGCCGAACTGCGGCAGCGTATGGGCGAACAGGTTGTAGGTGCCGCCGTAGAGCGTCGAGGCGGACACGATGTTGTCGCCCGCTTCGGCGATGGTCATGATCGCGTAGGTGATCGCCGCCTGGCCGGAGGCCAGCGCCAGCGCGCCGACGCCGCCTTCCAGCGCGGCCATGCGCTTCTCCAGCACGTCCTGCGTCGGATTCATGATGCGCGTGTAGATATTTCCCTGCACCTTGAGGTCGAACAGGTCCGCGCCGTGCTGCGTGTCGTCGAACGCATACGAGACCGTCTGGTAAATCGGCACGGCGGCCGCCCTGGTGGTTGGATCGGGCGTATAGCCACCGTGTACTGCGATCGTTTCAAGTTTCATGTTTTCCCTTCGCCGCCGCGGGCGGCACACAGACAAAAAATATTGCTATAAATATATCATCAATCGCGGCAGAAAGCCCGCATGGCCTGCTTCGCCTTGCCGCTGATTTGTACCTGGGGAGGAGATTAGCGAGACGTTCCCGCCGGGAGAACGAATGATTTCAGATTTGCATATGCGCCGCCCGGCGCACCGCTGGCTGGGCCGCCAGCCCTGAACTCCCTTTGCCGGGCCAGCGAGAAATCGCAGGAACTTCCGGCCAAAGGGAGGAAAGCGGATGCTTTAGCGGGTGCGTTACTTGTAGATCCCCACGCCGATCACATACTCGCCCACTTTTTCCACGTAGGTGTTCTTCTCCTCCATGTTCTTGGAGATCGAGTTCGGCCACATGTACTTGACCCAGCCCTTGCCGGCCGGCCCGCTGGTGAGCTTGAGGAATTCCTTGAGCGGATACACGCCGCCGGCGTTCAGCTCCATCAGGTTCTTGTTGACCATCTTGGGATTCTGGCCGTGCGCCAACATCACGCCGCTGGTGTCGATCATGAACACGTACAGGTCACCATTGATAAATTCGCCCTTGGGATCGTTGAAGGCGGCGATGGCCTTGTCCTTGCCGTTCTTTTGCAGGTAGGCGCTGGCCTTCTTGACCATGGCCACGGCTTCGTCGGCCGTGCCGCGATGGGTCGCTTCCTGGGCCTGGACGGCGCCGGCCACCAGCAGCGCCAGCAGCGCCGTCATCAGGTATTGGTACAGTTGTCGCATGATGCTATCTCTCCTTGTGGTGTAACAGGGCAGCGGCCGGACAGCCGCCGCAGATACGGCTGTGTCCGCCGCTACAGCAGACGATAACACATGCCTATAGGAAAGTTTCAGTTCGCCCCAGGAAATTGCAGGCGAAGTTGATCCGGCCGCAACAGGGGGGCGCGGATGCGCCGCCGGCGGCGGCGGCTTGGCCGTGATGGGGCCGCAACGTGGCCGCGACCTGGCCGTCTCGCGGCTTACTCGGCGACGATTTTTTTCGGTGGTGGCGGCGGCGTGAAGGTGATCAGTTCGGCGGCCGGCGCGCTGTCGAGCGCCTCGGACTGCTCCAGCCAGCGCATCAGGCTGGCCATGCGGCGGATCGTGATGCCCTTGCCGTTGATATAGCCGACCTGCTCGAAATGCTCCATCTTGGCCGTCATCTTGGACACCGTGGGCAGGTTGTCGACCAGCCGGTCATAGGCCTTGCGCGCCTTCTGCTCCCACTTGACCAGCAACGGTTCGTTGAAGCGGTTGCTCTCGTAGTAGATGGTGAGGGTGCGGTCATGGTTGCCGAAACCGACCACGGCGGCGCCCTTGCGGATGGTCTGCAACACGTCCTCCTTGATGGCGGCCGTGGGCACGAACAAGGCCGCGCGGCCTTCGGCATCGGGCCGCTCCAGTGGCAAATCCTGTCCCATCGTTATGCTCATCGGGCATTCCTCATGACGTGCGGCTTGTTTCCCAGGGGCTATATTTCTCTGAATTCTACAACGCACCCCGGTCCTGTACAAGAAGAAAGCAGCCGCGGTTCCCCCGTATAATGCACAACATTCCCAATTGCACTGATCCGCCACAACATGACGTCCGCCGCCCTTGCCTCCCCGTCCCCCCAACCGCCTTACGGGGAGCTCGCCGCGACGACGGTGGACACGGCCGCGCGCAACGTGCGCGACCTGCTGGCGCTGGCCATCGAATACGCGCCCAGCCACGGCGCCCTGATCGTCCACGACACCCGCTGCGACCTCAACCTGGCGCTGACGGAAGCGTACCGGCGCGCCATCCCCGGCGCCACCTTCATCGATTTCGACACCGTCACGCCCGAGCAGGTGCTGGCCGCCTTCGCCCGCATGGCGCCCGGCGACCTGGTGGTGCTGATCCAGTCCACCAGCTTCCGGCTCGAAGCGTTCCGCATCCGCATCGAGCTGTTCAAGCGCGGCCTGAAAGTGATCGAGCACGTGCACCTGTCGCGCATGCCCGGCGAGCAGGGCCGCCACTACATCGACGCGCTGGCCTATGACCCGGCCTACTACCGCGACGTGGGCCACGCGCTCAAGGCCCGCATCGACCGCGCCGCCGGCGGCGTAATCGACAGCGGCGGCGAGCGCCTCGTGTTCGGCTCCCCGTTCGAGCCGGCCAAGCTCAATATCGGCGACTACCGCGCCATGAACAACGTCGGCGGCCAGTTCCCGCTGGGCGAAGTGTTCACGGAAGCGCTGGACCTGGAAGCCGTGCACGGGCGGGTGCGCATCTTCGTGTTCGGCGACACCCAGTTCCTCGTCAACCGCCCCGAACACCCGATCACCCTGATCGTCGAGCGCGGCCGGGTGACGGGAGTGGAGCACAGCACGCCCGCGTTCGACCAGATGCTGGCAATCATCCGCGCCCACGAGGGCGAAGTGTGGCTGCGCGAACTGGGCTTCGGCATGAACCGCGCCTTCTCGCGCGAGCTGACGGTGAATGACATCGGCACCTACGAGCGCATGTGCGGCATCCACCTGTCGCTGGGCGCCAAGCACGGCGTCTATCCCAAGCCGCAGATCCGGCGCAAGGACGCGCGCTACCACGTGGACGTATTCGCGGTGACGGAGGCGGTCTACCTGGACGACGAGCTGGTGTACCGGGACGGCGCCTGGCAAGTGTAGGCGGCGCCGCTACACCACCTTAGGCGGACGGCTCCCACACGGGCGCCTCCAGCGGCAGCGTGAGCGTCACGCATGTGCCCTGTCCCGGCGCCGATTGCACATCGATGCGCCCGTGCAGCACGCCGGTGACCATGTTGTAGACGATGTGCATGCCCAGCCCCGAGCCGCCCTGCCCCAGCCGCGTGGTGAAGAACGGGTCGAACACCTGGCGCAGCGTGCGCTCGGACATGCCCTTGCCATTGTCGGCGAAGCGCAGCACGGCCTCGCTGGCGCCGTGGCGCCGGGCGCTGATGGTGACGGTGCCGCCGCCGCCGTCAAAGCCGTGCAGCAGCGCGTTGTTGAGCAGGTTGCTCAGCACCTGGCCCACGCTGCCCGGATAGGACAGCAATTCCAGCCCCGCTTCCACGTCCACCTCCACCGTGCAGGCCGCGTGGCGCAGCTGCACGGCGAACGTGGCCAGCACGTCGCGCACCACCTCTTCCAGCAGGAAGCGGCGGCGCAGGCCACTGGACTGGTCCACGGCCACCTGCTTGAACGACGTGATCAGATCGGCCGCCCGCGCCAGCGAGGCGGCGATGATGGCACAAGCCTTGCCCGCGTCGGCCAGGTGGGCCACCAGCGCCGAGCGCTTGACGCCGCCCTCGCCGCTGAGTTTGCGCTCGAAGTCGGCCACCCGGTCGCCCAGCGCGGTGGCCGTCAGCAGGCTGTTGCCGATCGGGGTGTTGAGCTCGTGCGCCACGCCCGCCACCAGCGCCCCCAGCGACGCCATCTTCTCCGACGTGATCAAGTTGGCCTGCGCCAGCTGCAAACTGGCCAGCGCGGCCGACAGGTCGGCATGGGCCGCGTCGGCATTGTCCTTCTGGCGCGCCAGTTCGGCCAGGCTGCTTTCCAGGCCCTGCTTGGCCGTCAGCAGCGCGGCCACCAGGGCGCTGATGATCAGGCCCGCGGCCGCCGTCAGCAGCACCGGCGTGGGCACGCCGCTGTAGCGCGCGCCATCGTGGCCGTCCACCCGCAGCAGCCAGCGGCGTTCGCCCACCACCAGGCTGGCGCTGGCGCTCAGGCCCGGCAGGGGCGGCGGGCGCGCGGCGCCGATCCGCCCGCCGCTGTCGAACAACTGGTTGTCCGTGCCGGGCGCCTGGCTGGCGCCGTCCTTCAGGTAACCCGTGTCGTGCAGGCGCACGTACACGTCCTTCAGCAGCCCCGGTTCGATCACTTCGCGCATCAGCGTGTTGACCTTGAAGACGATGGCCACGAAGCCCACCAGCGCGGCGCGCCGCTGCGCCACCGTCGTCAGCGGCGCGCCGTTGCGGTAGATCGGCGCGCGCGCCACGAAACCGGGTTCGCCGCTGGCGTCCTGCACCAGCGTGATGCGCTCGGTGGCCACGATGGCGCCATCGTCGCGCCCCAGCTCCAGCGCCCGCAAGTGAGGCGGCAGCGCGGCCAGGTCCAGGCCGAACGCGTTCTCGTTGCCGGCCAGCGGTTCCGTGTATTCGATCACGTAGTGGGTATCGCGCAACGCGGCCGGATGCACCCGGAACTGGGGATAGCCTTGCGGCGCCAGGCCGGTATCGCGCCGCACGGCGTCGGCGAAGCTGGCCAGCTGTGGCGCCGGCACGGCGCGCACGAACTGGATGGCCTGGAAGCCGGGATAGCGCCGCCCCAGGTCGAGTGCCGCGACGAAGCGGTGAAACCCGGCACGGTCGATGTTGTCGTCATGCGCATACATGGCCCGCAACGCCAGCAGCATGTCGAAATAGGTGCGCAGCCGCACTTCGGTGGCATGGGTGATCTTGTCGGCGTCGCGCCGGAAGATGTCGCGCCGCTGCCGCTGCTGTTCGCCCGAGACGAACAGGCACAGCGCGGCCGTCAGGCACAGCCCGACGATGAACGCGATATACCCCTGCTTGCGCATGGCCTGCCTTGCCTCCACGCTGCCCCCGGCCGGATCGTGCCGGCGCATTGTTTTATGGCGCCGCCACCGGCTCCGTCGTTCCGTTTTCCGCCACGGCCACGTCGGCGTAGCGGGCCGCGATGTCGAGGAACTCCTCTTCCACCATCAGCAACGCGTCCACCAGGTCGGGATCGAACTGTTCGCCGCTGCCCTGGCGGATCAGTTCCAGCGCCGTCTCGTGGGTGAAGGCCGGCTTGTAGACGCGGCGCGAGATCAGCGCGTCATACACGGCGGCCACCGCCACCAGCCGCGCCGACAGCGGGATGGCGTCGCCGGCCAGCCCCTGCGGATAGCCGGAACCGTCGTACTTCTCCTGGTGCGAATAGGCGATCTCGCGCGCGTAGCGCAGGAAGGTGGTGCTGCGGCCCAGATGGCGCTCCACTTCCGCGATGGCGTCGCGGCCGTAGATGGTGTGGCGCTGCATGACGGCGAATTCCTCGTCCGTGAGCCGGCCCGGCTTGAGCAGGATGGCGTCCGGGATGCCGACCTTGCCGATGTCGTGCAAGGGCGCGGCCTGGAACAGCAGCGCGATGTTGGCGTCGCTGAGTTCCTCGGCAAAACGCGGCTGCGCCTGCAACTGGCGCGCCAGCGCCGTCACGTAATGCTGGACCCGGCGGATGTGGTTGACGGTCTTGTGGTCGCGCGATTCGGCCAGCGCGGCCAGGGCCCAGATCACCGCTTCCACCATCTGGTCCTGTTCGGCCGTGCGTTCCTGCACCAGGTGTTCGACCAGGCCGGCCTGGTGGCGCAGCAGTTCGCGCGAGCGGCGCAGCTTGACGTGGGTGGCCACGCGCGCCCGCAGCGCCTCGGCCAGCAGCGGCCGCGTCACCACGTCGGCCGCCCCGCCCTGCCAGGCGCGCTGTTCGGCTTGCGGCTGGCCGCCGTCGACCAGCATCAGCACCGGAATGGCGGCCGTGTCGGGACAGGTCCGCAACTGTTCCAGCACGCCGTGGCCGTCGAGGCCATCGTCGCCGGGCAGCGCCGCCGCCAGCAGCAGCAAGTCCGGGCGCGGCAGCTGGCGCGCCGCCGCCAGCGCGGCCGCGCCATCGCCGGCCTCGCGCAAGGTGTACTGATCCTGCAGCAGTGCGCCCAGCTGCGCGCGCTGCGCCGGCGCGCCATCGGCGACAAGTACGATGGCCCTGTGGTGGACGTCCATGCCTGGCAACCCCTTACCGTGTTTTGAGTATTAGTTTCCACTTATCATCATACCTGAGCCCCCGCGCGGCGCCGCATTTTTCGCGCGGTCCGCTTGCAAATGAATAGCGCGCTATCTATACTGGCGGCATGACCATCGCCGCCCCCACGCCCCCTTCGCCGCTGCAGCAGGTACCCAAGTTGGATGCCCAGCTGTGCTTCGCCCTGTATTCCACCTCGCTCGCCATGAGCAAGCTGTATCGCAAGCTGTTGCGCAAGCTGGGGCTGACCTATTCCCAGTACCTGGTGATGATGGTGCTGTGGGAACGCGACGGCCTGACCGTGACGGAAGTGGGCGAGCGGCTGTTCCTCGATTCGGCCACGCTCACGCCGCTGCTCAAGCGCATGGAGCAGGCCGACCTGCTGACCCGCACGCGCGCCGCCAGCGACGAGCGCCAGGTGATCATCACGCTCACGCCGGCCGGCGACGCGCTGCGCCAGGTGGCGGCCACGCTGCCGCCCGAGATCATCGGCGCCACCCGCTGCAGCCTCGACCAGGTGGTGAGCCTGAAGAACGAATTGAACGCGCTGCGCGCCAGCCTGCTGCAAGCCATTTGACGGCGCGCCCGCGCACAAGCGCGGCGCACGGCGTACAATGCCGGCATCCTGAATCAAACCGCATCGTTCAGCGCAGGCATCCATGACCACTCCCGCTCCCACCTTCACCGCCCCCGAATTCGTGCCCCAGGCGCTGCGCCAGCAAGGCTACGCGCTGCTGCGCCCCGAGGACGTGGCCAGCCTGGCCGGCTGCACGCTGGCCGACCTGGCCGCGCTGGAGCCGGGCTGGGACGACCTGGCGCTCGATAACTACCTGAAGGACGGCGGCCGTTACCGGCGCCGGCGCCACTCGTGCTTCATCCAGGACGGCGACAGCCTGCGCCAGACGGCGCACCGGCCGCACTGGCAACCGCTGGAATACAACGCCCTGCACGGCGGCATGCAGCGCCTGTTCGAGCCGGTGCAGCCGGCCACGGTGGCGCGGCCAGCCTGGCAGGGACTGGTGCGCGGCATCGGCCAGTTGTGCACGGCCGCGCGCGGCGCCCATCCGTGGTACATCGAGGCGCACCAGTTCCGCATCGACACCACGGACGGCATCGGCCGCCCCACACCCGAAGGCGCGCACCGCGACGGCGTCGACTTCGTGGCCGTGCTGCTGGTGGGCCGGCGCGACATCAAGGGCGGCGAAACCCGCATCTTCGAAGCCGATGGCCCCAACGGCAAGCGCTTCACGCTGACCGAGCCGTGGTCGCTGCTGCTGCTCGACGACGCGGCCGTGATCCACGAATCGACCCCGATCCAGCCAGTGGGCCCGCACGGCCACCGCGACACGCTGGTGCTGACCTACCGGGCCGGCGCGTTCCAGGGCTTGCCCGCGTAGCGCCACGCACACGATGGCGGCGAATTTGCACTGCGGCGCCGCTAAATCCGATATAGTCTCACCAGCCCGTAACAAGCGGCACGGGCGGCCCCGCCGGCCTGTCCACGCCGGCACCGGCCGCCGGCCAGCGCGAATCTGACTCCAGGAGACAGCCTGTGGACTCCAGTTATGAAATCCAGCCCGACGAAACGGAAATCCTGATCGTCGAGGACAGCCCCACCCAGGCCGAGCGGCTGCGCCGCCTGATCCAGTCGATGCGCTACCGCGCGCGGGTGGCCGGCAATGGCCGGCTGGCGCTGGAGGCGATCCGCGCCAGCAAGCCGCAACTGGTGCTGTCCGATATCGTGATGCCGGAGATGGATGGCTACACGCTGTGCCGCGCCATCAAGACCGACGAGCAGCTGCGCGACATTCCCGTGATCCTCGTCACCTCGCTGACGGACCCCAAGGACATCATCCGCGGCATCGAATGCGGCGCCGACAATTTCATCCGCAAGCCCTATTCGGAGGAGTACCTGCTCAACCGCATCGGCCACATGCTGATGAACCAGAAGCTGCGCCGCAGCCAGAACATGGAGATCGGCATCGCGCTCTACCTGGGCGACCAGAAGCACTTCATCAACGCCGAGCGCCAGCAAATCCTGGACCTCTTGATCTCCACCTACGAGCAGGCCGTGCAGGTCAATAGCGAGCTGCAAGCGCGCGAGCGCCAGGTGATCGAATTGAACATGCGCCTGGCCCACCACGCCGGCGAGCTGGAAACCATCAACCGCGAAATCGCGCTGAAGAACCTGGAGCTGGCCGAAGCGAGCCGCATGAAATCGGCGTTCATCGCCAACATGTCGCACGAACTGCGCACCCCGCTCAACGCCATCATCGGCTTCACGGGCGCGCTGCTGATGAAACTGCCCGGTCCCCTGACGACGGAGCAGGACAAGCAGCTCAACACCATCCGGGCCAGCGCGCGCCACCTGCTCTCGCTGATCAACGACATCCTCGACGTGGCCAAGATCGAAGCGGGCAAGGTCTCGCTCACGGTGGAGCCGGTGCAGTGCCAGCAACTGGTGACCGAAGCGATCGACAGCGTGCGCCCGCTGGCGCTGCAAAAAGGACTGGCGCTGGAAGTGGCGCTGGACGAGCAGCCGCTCACGGTCGACACGGACCGCCGGGCGCTGACCCAGATCCTGCTCAACCTGCTCAACAACGCCATCAAGTTCACGGAAAAAGGCACGGTGCGCGTGAGCCTGGCCGTGCGCGACAGCGAAGACGGTCCGCGCGTGGAATTCACCGTGGCCGACAGCGGCGCCGGCATCCGCGAGGAAGACCAGGCCAAGCTGTTCCAGGCCTTCTCGCAGCTGGACTCCACCTCGACCCGCCACGCCGAAGGGGCGGGGCTGGGCCTGTACCTGTGCCAGAATCTGGCCAACCTGATCGGCGGTTCGCTGTTCTTCACCAGCGATTTCGGCCACGGCAGCACGTTCACGCTGGCACTCAAATCCCGGCACTGAGCGCGGTGGCGGCCGCGGGCCGCAGCGGAGGGACAAATGACGGCATCGATACTGGTCATCGAGGACAACCCGGCCAACATGAACCTGATGGTCTATCTGCTGGAGGCCCATGGCTACCGGGTGCTGTCAGCATGGGACGGCGAACAGGGCGTGGCGGCCGCGCGCCGCGAGCGGCCCGACCTGGTACTGTGCGACCTGCGCCTGCCCAAACTGGACGGCCACGGCGTGCTGCGCCAGCTCAAGGCCGATCCCGCCACGCGCGCCATCCCCGTGCTGGCAGCCAGCGCGGAGCCGGCCGACGATGGCGGCGCGGCCCTGCTGGCGGCCGGCTTCGACGGCTGGCTGCCCAAGGCGTTCGAGCCGGAGCAGCTGCTGCCGGCGCTGGCCGCGTGGCTGCCGCCGCCGCTGCGGGCCGGCCCACTGGCGCCGCCGGCGTCCGACACGGGCGCGCCGGCCAACCCCGCCGCCGCGCGCGCGCCCGAACTCGGCCCGGCCGGCCGCGCGCACGTGCTGCTGCTCGACGCGGCGCCCGCCAACCATGGCTTGCTGGCCAGCGTGCTCGGTCAGCTGGGCTACCCCCTGACGGTGGCGGCCAATGCGGCGCAAGCCGAAGCATGCGCCGGGCAGGCGTTCGACCTGCTGCTGTGCGACTGCGGCAGCGACGACGAAGCGGCGCTGCAAGCGTTTCCCATCCCGGCGCTGCGGCAATTCTCGCGGCTACCGCTGATCGTGCTGCGCCCGGCGCTGGACGCCAGCGTGGCCTGGGTGCCATGCGGACGGCGTTATCCGGCCCGCCTGCTGGCCCACCCTATCGATCCGAAAAAACTGGTGGACGAGATCGCAGCCTGCCTGGCGGCGGCATCGAATTAATTTTCCGACATCATTAACAGAGTGGCCTAGTATTTCTACTGTATTGCAGCGCACCATGAATCAGCCTATATTGGAACTGTCTCCTCCAACCGTTCGCTGAACATTGGAATTACGCCCGCCCCGCAAGGTAGCGGGCGATTTTTTTCCACGCGCAGCAAACCGGTGTCCAAACCGGTGTCAGGTCTGTCATTCGGACAGCAGTAGCGCACCTTTGAGTTTTCTCATGACGACCTTTCGATTTTCAGATTGGTTGCGAAGACAAATCCTCTACCACCTCTGGTCCCTGTATCGTTTGATTAGACTCAAAGCTACTGTCTTTGTGTCCAAATGACAGACCTGACACCGGTTTGCGAGCCTTGCATCATTCTTTTTCGGCTGCGAGCTTCTCATTGAGTGTCTGGTCCGCCCTGGTGGCGAGGCCTCGGCATGCCCGGCGATCGACCAAGGCGAGGCTGTCCTTGCCGACAGGCTTGTCCAACAGTCCGATTGCGTCGGGATGGGCCGTGATCGCGACGTCGCAAGGCAAGGCGCCCACCATGGCGATACTGTGGCGCAGACTGGCCACGATCTCCGGGTGCCGCCGGAACTGGTAACCCTTGGCGCCAACGGCCGTCAGGCTGTCGATATAGACCATCTTCATGCAGCGCCCCCCATCGCAGGATTCCCAGCTCCAGCTGGTGCCGCCGGCCGTGTGGCCAGGCGTGGCGTGGGCGGTGATGGCGAGCGGGCCAAGGCGCACCACTTCGCCGTCCGCCACCGCGCGCGCGTTGGCATTGCCGGGGAAATCGGTCAGGTCGCCAAATTGCGGATCTTCCGGACGCGCCACGCCGTCGCGCAGCGTGGGCAGCGTGGCAGCGCCACCCAGCACCTCGGCGCCACTCAGGCGCTGCAGCGCGGCGATGCCGCCCGCATGGTCGGAATGGGCATGCGAACTCAGAATGTACTTGATGTCCTCGACCCGGAAGCCCAGCTTGCGCACGTGGTCCGCGATCATGGCGGCATTTTCCTTCACCGTGCCGTCGATCAGGACATGCCCGGCGGGCGAAGTGATCAGCACCGAGCTGAGGCCCTTGGAGCCAACGTAGTAGCTGTTGCCATACAAGGCGAACGGCGGATGGTCTTCGATCCAGTCATCCGCCAGCGCGTGGATGGGCAAAGGAAGCAACAGCAGCGCGAGATGTTTTTTCATTTTCCTGGTTAACCATTTTGCAAGAGCCGGATTCTAATCCAAAATGGCGCGCCGCTGACGGCATTTCACACGCCGGCTTCAGGAAGAGCGCAGCACACTGAAGCCAACGCGCTGGGCCGGCATGTTGGGGAACACCTGCGCCAGCTGGCGCTCCGTGAGACCCAGGTGACGCTGCCCGACCTGGGCCAGCACGGTACGGAAATCCGTCGTCACGGGCAGGTCGCGTCCCTCGTTGAGCTGATCCTCGGCCAGCCCCCGCCACTCGCCGTACACGCGGCCGCCGGCCACGCCGCCGCCAAGCACCCACATGGCGTTGCCATGTCCGTGGTCGGTGCCGGCATTGCCGTTCTCGCGCGCCGTGCGGCCGAATTCGGACATGACGACGATGGTGGTCTGGTCGAACAAGGGGCCAAGCCGGCGCGCCAGCACTTCCAGCCCCTGCCCCAGCGGCGCCAGCCGATTGGCCAACTGCCCCTTGGCCGCGCCCTGGCTGGCGTGGGTATCCCAGCCGCCCAGCGCCACGAAGGCCAGCTGGATGTTGGGATCGTTGCGCATCAGGGTGGCCAGCCGCGCCGCATCGTCCGGGAAACCGTTCGGTAGCGGCGCGCCGCCGTCGGCCATCTGCATCTCCATGTCGGCGGCGGCCATCATCACTTCCTGGTGCGCGTCGCGGCCCGCCTGGTAGGCGCGGCCGAAGCGGGGGTGATTGGCATACAACTGGTCGAACGCGCGTCCCGGCGCGGGCCGGTCCAGCACGTTGGCGCGGGTGCCGGCCGCGCCGCTGGCCAGGTTCACGGCCGGCGCCCGGCCCGACAGGATGCGCGGCATGGTGGGGCCGATCGACAGCGCCCGCGTCGGCGTGGCCGTACCGGGCAGCGCGCCGGCCAGCCGGTTCATCCAGCCGTCGGCCGTGGCCTTGGCGCCGGGCGTGCCCGATTCCATGTAGTCCTGCGCGTCGAAGTGGGAGCGGGTGGCGTCCGGCGAACCGCTGGCGTGCACGAAGGCCAGCTTCTTCTGCTCCCACAGCGGCAGCAACGGCGCCAGCGCGGGATGCAGGCCAAAGTAGCCATCCAGCGCCAGCGCCCCCTCCTCGGCACCGGGCCGGGCCAGCGCGATGGTCGGCCGCAGCCGCGCGTAATTGGGGTCGCCCACGGGCGCCACCACGCTCAGGCCATCGACGGCGCCGCGCAGCATGATGACGATCAGCCGGCGGCCGTTGCCGCCGCCCTCGGCCGGCGTCGCGGCCCAGGCGTGGCGGCCCAGCGGGATCACCAGTCCGGCGCCGGCGGCCAGCGCGTGCATGAAATCTCGGCGTTGCATGGTCACTCCTTCGCGCGTTCAGCGCTGCATGAAATCGGGACCGCCCAGCAGCATGGCGGCGCGCAGTGGCTCGGGACTGGCGGCCACCGTGTCGCGCGTGCGGGCCGAGACGGCGCCGCCCAGCGTGGCCTGCAACGCGCCCGCATCGAGCGCGCGTCCCATCACGGTGGCGATGGCGATGCGCCGGCTCAATGCATCGGGATTGAGCCAGGCCGCCTCGGTGTTCTTGTAGCCGTCCGGCGTCTGGCAACCGTACAGCGGCATGCCGAGCCGGTTCAGCGCACCCAGCACCGGCTTGATTTCGGCCAGCGGCGCGCTGCCGGCGCGCGCGGCCGAGACCACGAACTGGTACGGCGTCTTGAACTTGGCGCCCTGCGCTTCGGGCGCCATGAATTCGGGACTGGCGAACAGCGTGGCCAGCACGGTGCGGATCTCGCCCTTGCTGGCGAGGTAGCTGCGCGCCAGGCGATCGACCAGGGCCGGCGGCGGCGCGTCCTGCACGAAGTACTGGGCCAGTTCGTAGCTGATGTGATGCGCCGTGGCCGGATGCATGGCCAGCACGTCGAGCGCGTACTCGCCCTCATCCTGGCCGCCGCCATGCACGATGTGGCCCAGCCACTGCTTGTCGCCATTGTCGTGGCGACGCGCGTCGAATACGAAGCCCTCGTCGCGCAGCGCCAGTGCGCGCGGGTTGAAGGTCCAGCCAGTCAGCATGCGGGCCAGCTCACGCACGTCGCGCTGGGTGTAGCCGCCATCCACGCCCAGCGTGTGCAGCTCCATCAGCTCGCGCGCGTAGTTTTCGTTCAGCCCGGCCGTCTTGACCTTGGCGTTGAGGCGGCCGCGCGGCACGAAGCCGTCCGCCGTGGACAGCCAGTTATCGAGGTAGAACAGCATGGCGGGATGGTGGGCCGTGGCCCCCAGCAGGTCGCGGAAGGAGCCGAGCGCGTACGGCCGGATCGCGTCGCGCTCGTAGCTGGCCACCAACGCCCGGTCCAGCCCCTTGCCCTCGAAGACGTTGAAATGGTTGAACCAGAAATCGACCATCACCTCTTCCAGCTGGCGCGGGCTGTCCACGGCCCGCGCCAGGCGCGCCTCGGCCGTCTGCTCGGCGATGTTGACCACCACCGCGCGCCGTCTGGCCTTGCCCTCCTCGCCCTCGTCCTTCGCCATCTCGCGCACGGCCAGGAATTGCGCCAGCGTGCGGCCGGCCGGCTGGCGCGCCGTCTCCAGCGCATCGAGCCGCGCCGTCAGCGCCGCCGGCATGGGGATGGATTCGGGATGGAGCTGGCTGTCGATGTAGCGTTGCACGCCCATCTGGGTCACGCGCTCGATGTCGCCGGGACGGGGGCCGTAGGCCAGCCGGTTCAGCACGTGCAGCGCGGCCTGCGCGGGCGGCTGTGGCAGGTCCGTGGCGCTGGCTGCGCCCTGCCACAGCAAGACAGCAGCGACGGCGGCGGCGGTGGCGATACTGCGCGTGGCGTTCATGGTGGCGATCCTCGGTGGCGTAGCGGTGCGGCCATTCTAGCGCCGCTACCGGCCGAGAAGTGTGAGTACTCAAGTATCGTCAGTAAGCATTTGTTACGGACAACTTTCACCCGGAAAGTTAAACAAACGATTTAGTTATATCAATTGTTTAAATTCCGTGCTCTAATGCCGGGATGACTCAAGCACACCAACCTCCAAACCGCCCGGCCGACGACACCCGCAAGCCCCGTTCGGACGGCGAGCAATCGCGCGAACGCCTGCGCCTGGCCGCCATGCGCCTGTTCGCGGAACAGGGCTACGCGCGCACCTCCACGCGCGAGATCGCGCAGGCGGCCGGCGCCAACGTGGCCGCCATCAGCTACTACTTCGGCGACAAGGCGGGCCTGTACCGCGCCGTGTTCGACGGCATGTGCCCGGCGGCCGACGCCAACATCGCCCAGTACGAGCAGCCCCATTTCACGCTGCGCGAATCGCTGCTGGGCTTTTACCGCCAGATGCTGGCGCCCCTGCAGCAGGACGACGGCGCCCAGCTGTTCCTGCGCCTGTGGCTGCGCGAGCGGCTGGAACCGACCGGCCTGTGGGCGGCCGAAATCGACAACAGCATCCGTCCCGAACACATGGCCCTGGTGCGCGTGCTGTGCCGCCACCTGGGCCTGGAACAGGGCGACGATGAAGTCCACCGGCTGGCCTACGCGCTGGCCGCGCTGGCCGTGCAGATCATGGTGGGGCGCGACATCGTCACCGCGATCACGCCGCAGTTGCTGGCCACGCCGGAAGCGATCGAACAATGGCTGCATCAGCTGGCCCGCTACGGCGAGGCGCTGGTGATGGCGGAACAGATCAACCGCAAGGAAGGAAAAGCATGACGGGAGCACGACAACGGACGGCGCTGAGGATGGCCGTAGCGGGCGCATTGTGCACTGCATTGTCCACATTAAGCGCATGCGCCGTGCAAGGCCCGGCGCCGCAGGTGGCCGCGCCGCTGCCGGCCCAATGGCAAGCACCGCTGCCGCACGACGGCAACGTGACGGAACTGGCGCAATGGTGGCAGCAGCAGGGCGACGCCTTGCTGGCGCAGCTGGTGACGGCGGCCCAGGAAGCCAGCCCCACGGTGGCCAGCGCCGGCGCCCGCATCGCCCAGGCCCGCGCCGAGCGTGTGGCCAGCGGCGCCGCGCTGGCGCCCTCGCTGGACGCGGCGGCCAGCGTGAGCCGCGCCAGCCAGCAGTCCGCCCTGCCGATGGGCACCACGGCGCAGGCGGCCCTGCAAGCATCCTGGGAGATCGACCTGTTTGGCGCCACCCGCGCCGCGCGGGACGCGGCCCAGGCCCGCCTCGACAGCGCGCAAGCGGGCTGGCACGACGCCCGCGTCTCCGTGGCGGCCGAAACGGCCAACCAATACTACGCGCTGCGCGCCTGCGAACAACAGCTGGACGTGGCCCGCCAGGACGCCGCCTCGCGCGCGGACACGGCGCGCCTGACGGAACTGGCCGCCCGCGCCGGCTTCCAGCCGCCCGCCACGGCGGCCCTGGCGCGCGCCAGCGCGGCTGACGGCAACAACCGCGCCGTGGCCCAGCGCGCCGTGTGCGACGTCAGCGTGAAAGCGCTGGTAGCGTTGACGGCCGTCCCCGAACCCGAGCTGCGCGCGCGCCTTGCCAGCGCCGCGCCGGTGGCGCCGCCCGCCATCGCTATTGATTCGCTGCCGGCCCAGGTACTGCGCCAGCGCCCCGACGTGTACAGCGCCGAGCGGGCCGTGGCGGCCGCCAGCGCCGACGTGGGCAACGCGCGCGCCCAGCGCTACCCGCGCCTGACGCTGACCGGCGCCGTGGGCGCGGCCAACTTCAGCACGGGCGGCCACAGCACCCAGCTCGACACCTGGAGTATCGGCCCGCTGGCGCTCACGCTGCCGCTGGTCGATAACGGCCGCCGCGGCGCCAACGTGGACGCGGCCAGCGCCCGCTACGATGCGGCCGTGGTGAGCTACCGCGCCAGCGTGCGGCAAGCCGTGCGCGAAGTGGAGGAAGCACTGGTCAACCTGCGCAGCACGGGCGAACGCGAAGGTGACGCCAACACCGCCCTGCAAGGCTACCGCGAGTCGTTCACGGCCATGGAAGACCGCTACAAGAACGGCATGGCCAGCCTGCTGGAGCTGGAAGACGCGCGCCGCACGAAACTGGCCGCCGAGAACACCGTCATCAGCCTGCGGCGCGAACGCAGCGCCGCCCTGGTCGCCCTGTACCGCGCCGCCGGCGGCGGCTGGACCGCGCCCCAACCATCACCGCAATGAGTCACGACATGAAGCGTATCGCCATGAATACCATCCAACTCAAGCCCATCGCCGCCGCCCTGCTGGCCGTTCTCACGCTGGCCGGCGCCGGCTTCGCCCTGTACACGCCGGCCTCGCGCGCGGCTGACGGCAAGAAGCCCGAAGCGGCCAAGCCCGCGCTCACCGTCACCACCGCCCTGCCGGTGGCCGCACGCCTGCCCATCAAGCTGGCCGCCAACGGCAACGTGGCCGCCTGGCAGGAAGCGAGCGTGGGCAGCGAGGCCAATGGCCTGCGCCTGACGGAAGTGCGGGTGAACGTGGGCGACACCGTCAAGGCCGGCCAGGTGCTGGCCGTGTTCTCGGCCGACAGCGTGAACGCCGACCTGGCCCAGGCCCGCGCCGCGCTGCAGGAGGCCGAAGCGAATGCCGCCGAAGCAGCCGCCAACGCGGCCCGCGCCCGCACGCTGCAATCGACGGGCGCGCTGAGTGCCCAGCAGATCAGCCAGTACCAGACGGCCGAACAGACGGCCAACGCCCGCATCGCCTCGGCTCGCGCGGCCGTGGCCAGCCAGCAGCTGCGCCTTCGGCACACGCAAGTGCTGGCGCCCGACAGCGGCGTGATCTCGGCCCGCAGCGCCACCGTGGGCGCCGTGGTGGGCGCCGGCACGGAACTGTTCCGCATGATCCGCCAGGGCCGGCTCGAATGGCGCGCCGAGGTGACGGCGGCCGACCTGCGCCAGCTGCGCATCGGCACCGGCGCTGTCGTCAAGGCCGCCAACGGCAGCGAAGCCACCGGCAAGGTGCGCATGGTGGCGCCCACGGTCGATCCGCAGACCCGGTATGCGCTGGTGTACGTGGACTTGCCGGCCAGCGCCACCAGCGCGGCCAACGCCCCGTTCAAGGCCGGCATGTTCGCCAGCGGCCAGTTCGAGCTGGGCGCGTCGGACGCCATCACCGTGCCGCAGCAAGCCATCGTCGTGCGCGATGGCTTCAGCTACGTGTTCCGTCTGAACGCGGACCAGCACGTGAGCCAGCTCAAGGTGAAGCCGGGCCGCCGCCTGGCCGACCGCATCGAGGTACTCGAAGGCATAGGCGCCGACACGCGCGTGGTGGTCAACGGCGCTGGCTTCCTCAACGACGGCGACCTGGTGCACCACGTGACCGAGGCCGCGCCGGCGCAGGGGCCAGCGCAAGTACCAGCGCAGGCCAGAGCCGCCGCCCGCGGCGCGCCTGCCGCCCGCTAAGGAGCTGCCGTGAATTTCTCCGCCCTGTCGATCAAGAACCCGATCCCGGCCATCATGCTGTTCGCCCTGCTCACGCTGGCCGGGCTGATGGCCTACCGCGCCAACCCGGTGCAGGACTTCCCCGATATCGAACTGCCCATCGTCACCATCACGGCCGCGCTGGATGGCGCCGCGCCGGCCCAGCTGGAAACGGAAGTGGCGCGCAAGATCGAGGATTCCGTCGCCACCCTGCAAGGGGTGAAGAACGTCTACACCAACGTGCTCGATGGCGTGGCCACCATCACCGTCGAATTCATCCTCGAAAAGCAGTTATCGGACGCTGTCAACGACGTGCGCGACGCCGTGGCCCGCGTCAAGGCCGACCTGCCGGCCGAGCTGCGCGACCCTACCGTGACCAAGGCCTCAACGGCCGGCCGCGTGGTACTGACCTTCACGGCCACCGCCGTTCCTGGCCAGGGCGTGCCGATGGACCAGCAGGAGCTGAGCTGGTTCGTCGATAACACCGTCGCCAAGCGCCTGCTGGCCGTGCCCGGTCTGGGCGCCGTCAAGCGCATCGGCGGCGCCTACCGCGAAATCCGGGTCGAGCTGGACGACGCCCGCATGGCCGCCCTCAAGGTCTCGGCGCTGGACGTGTCGCGCCAGCTGCGCCAGGTGCAAAAGGAAGCGCCGGGAGGACGTGGCGACATCAGCGGCGCCGAACAATCGGTGCGCACCATCGGCACCGTCAAGAGCGCGGCCGAACTGGCGGCCATGGACTTGCCGCTGCCCGACGGCCGCCGCATCCGCCTCGACCAGGTGGCCAGCGTGCGCGACACGGTGGCCGAACCGCGCGCAGTCGCCCAGCAGGACGGGCGCGACGTGGTGGCCTTCGAGATCTTCCGCACCAAGGGCGCCAGCGAACTGGCGGTGGCCAACGGCGCCCGCGCGGCCATCGCGGAAATCCAGCAAGCCCACCCCAACGTGGCGCTCACCCAGTCGATCGACAACGCCTTCCCGGTCGAGGAAAACTTCCACGGCTCGATGGAACTGCTGTACGAAGGCGCGCTGCTGGCCGTGCTGGTGGTGTGGTGGTTCCTGCGCGACTGGCGCGCCACGCTGGTGGCGGCGGCCGCGCTGCCGCTGTCGGTGATGCCGGCCTTCCTCGGCATCTACTGGTTCGGCTACACGCTCAACACGGTCACGCTGCTGTCGCTGGCCCTGGTGGTGGGCGTGCTGGTGGACGACGCCATCGTCGAAATCGAAAACATCTCGCGCCACCTGGCCATGGGCAAGACGCCGATGCAGGCGGCCATGGAGGCGGCCGACGAAATCGGGATGGCGGTGATCGCCACCACCTTCGCGCTGGTGGCCGTGTTCCTGCCCACCGCCTTCATGAGCGGCATCCCCGGCCTGTTCTTCAAGCAGTTCGGCTGGACCGCCGTGCTGGCCGTGCTCGCCTCGCTGGTGGTGGCGCGCCTGCTCACGCCGATGATGGCGGCCTACCTGCTCAAGCCGGCCAAGCCGCACGACCCGCAGGACGGCTGGCTGATGACGCGCTACATCCGCGTGATGCGCTGGTGCCTGTCGCACCGGCTGGTGACGGGCATCGCCTCGGGCGCCTTCTTCGTCGGTTCCATCATGCTGGTGCCGCTGCTGCCCACCGGCTTCGTGCCGCCGGCCGACCGCTCACAGACCCAGATCAACCTGGAACTGCCGCCCGGTTCCACGCTGGCCGAAACCAAGGTAGTGGCCGAGCGCGCGCGGGTGGCGGCCATGCAGGTCCAGGGCATCAAGAGCGTGTACAGCTCGATCGGCGGCGGTTCCAGCGGCGACGCGTTCGCGCCCGGCGCGGCGGCCGAGGCCCGGCGCGCCGTGCTGACGCTGACCACCGTGCACCGCAACGCGCGCAAGGAATCGATGGCCGACATCGAAAGCCAGATCCGCCACAAGCTGGCAGAAATTCCCGGTGCCCGCTTCAACGTGGGCCCGGCCGAAACCGGCGTCAAGATGCAACTGGTGCTGCGCAGCGAAGACCCGGTGGCCCTGATGAGCGCCGCCAAACAGGCCGAGCGCGAGCTGCGCACGCTCAAGGGCGTGGGCAACGTGCGTTCCAGCGCCTCGCTGGTGCGTCCCGAAATCATCGTGCGGCCCGACTTCGCCAAGGCGGCCGACCTGGGTGTGACGGCAGCCGCCATCGGCCAGACCGTGCGCGTGGCCACGGCCGGCGACTACGACACCGACCTGACCAAGATGAACCTGCCCGAGCGCCAGGTGCCGATCCGCGTCAAGCTGCCCGACGCCGTGCGGGCCGACCTGGACGCCATCGGCCGCCTCACGGTGCCCGGCAAGAACGGCCCCGTGATGCTGGCCAACGTGGCCTCCATCACCATGGAGAGCGGCCCGGCCCAGATCAACCGCCTGAACCGCAGCCGCAACGTGACGCTGGAAGTGGAGCTGGGCAAGCGGGCGCTGGGCGAAGTGAATGCCGAAGCGCGGGCGCTGCCGGCGCTGAAGAACTTGCCCGCCTCCGTCAGGATCGCGGAACTGGGCGACACCCAGGAGATGGCGGCGCTGTTCGCCAGCTTCGGCCTGGCCATGCTGATCGGCGTGATCTGCATCTACTGCGTGCTGGTGTTGCTGTTCAAGGACTTCATGCAGCCGGTGACCATCCTGGCCGCGCTGCCGCTGTCGATCGGCGGTGCCTTCGTGGCGCTGCTGATCACGGGCCGCGCGCTGTCGATGCCCTCCATGATCGGCCTGATCATGCTGATGGGGATCGTGACCAAGAACTCAATCTTGTTGGTCGATTATGCTATTCTGGCCCGTCAGGCCGGCATGGGCCGCTTCGAGGCGCTGGTCGACGCCTGCCACAAGCGCAGCCGCCCGATCCTGATGACCACGATCGCCATGGGTGCCGGCATGATGCCGCTGGCGCTGGGCTGGGGCGCCGATCCCAGCTTCCGTTCGCCAATGGCGATCACCGTGATCGGTGGCCTGATCACGTCGACGTTACTGAGCCTGCTGGTGGTGCCGGCCGTGTTCACCTACATCGACGACCTGGAACATGTGCTGCGGCGGCTGATGCGCAGGCTGCGCCGCCAGCCGCCGGAATCGACCGCGCCGCTGCGCCAGGTGGCTGGCGGCCGGCACTAGGAAGTCGTTTTAAAACGACTGTGGCGAGGCGCGGCGACGAAGACAGTGCGCCTGCACGGCGAGGCGCCACAACGACGCCATGGGCGTTTTTAAACGACTTCTAATTGAATGGAGAAACAGATGGACGTACAAATCAAAGAACTGCCCGCCGTTCGCGTGGCCTACCTGCGCTACAAGGGCCCGTTCGGCCCGGCGCTCGGCGAATTCTGGCGCGAGGTGTTCGCACCGTGGCAAAAGGCGTTCCGCCTGCAGGGCCGCGTGAGCTACGGCGTGGCGCAGGACGATCCGGCCACCACGCCGGCCAACGAATGCCGCTACGACGCCTGCGTGGAAGTGGACCCCGACTACAAGATCGTCGATCCGGCCAAGGAAGCCATGCTGGCCGGTGGCCGCTACGCCGTGGCCCAGTTCCACGGCACGGCCGACAAGATCCCGGCCGCGTGGGATGAGCTGTACAGCAAGTGGCTGCCGGCCAGCGGCTTGAAGATGGACGCCCGCCCCTGCCTGGAACGCTACGCGGCCGATTTCGCCGTGGACCCGGCCACGGGTGAATTCAGCTGCGAGCTGTGCATCCCCGTCGCGTAAGGTCCTCGGGGGCCACCGCAGGGCCACCGCAGGGCCACCGCAGGGCCACCGCAGGGTCAGACCCTAGGGTCTGACCCTTTAATCCCGCGTACAGTCGTGTACACGCGCGCTCACGGCGCCCAGCCGCCGCCGAGCGCGCGGTACAAATCCACCGATGCCTGCAGCAGCCGCGTCTTGAGCTGCAGCCGTCCTACGTCGGCCCCGTACAGCGTACGCTGGGCGTCCAGTTCCTCCAGATACGAAGCGTAGCCATTGCGATAGCGGTTGTGCGCGATGCGCAGCGTTTCGGCCGCCGTGGCACGGCGCGCGTCGTTCTCTACCGCCTGTTCGCGCAAGTGCCGCAAGGCGCCCAAGCCATTTTCCGTTTCCGCCAGCGCGCCGCGCACGGCGTTCTCGTAGGCATACGCCAGCTGGTCGCGCTGGGCCGCCGCCGCATCCGTCTGCGCCTGCACCCGGCCGCCGTCATACACGGGCGCGGCGGCCAATGCCGTCAGGCGCCACAAGGCGGTGGGCGCGTTGACGAAATCCGTCAAGCGGAAATTCTGCGCCCCGCCCACGGCGGTCAGCTTGAACGACGGCAGCAGCTGGTCGCGGGTGGCGGCGAGATTGGCGTTGGCCGCCAGCAGATTGAATTCGGCCCGCGCGATGTCAGGCCGGCGCCGCAGCAGTTCGGACGGCAGGCCGGCCGGTACTTCCGGCGGCGTCAGGTCGGCCAGTGGCGCGCCGCGCGCGATGGGGCCGGGGCTGCCGCCAGTGAGCAGCGCCAGCGCATTCTCCTGTTCGAGGATGGCGCGCCGCAGCGGCGGGATCTGTTCCGCCGCCGCTTCATACTCGGCCTGCGCCTGCAGCCACTCCAGCCGAGAGCTGTAGCCGACTTCGAACTGGCGCTGCGCCAGCGCGCGCGATTGCTCGCGCAGTTTCAGCGTCGCCTGCGCCAGTTCCAGCTGGGCGTCCAGCCCGCGCAAATTCAGGTAGCCCGACGCCGTCAACGCCGCCACGGACAGTGCCGCCGCGTCGGCGTTGGCGCGCTCCGCATCGTAGCTGGCCTTGGCCGCATCCGTCTGCGCGGCCAGCCTGCCCCACAGGTCAATTTCGTAACTGGCCTGGAACTCGGCCTGGTACACATTGGTCACGTAGGGCACGCCGTTATAGGCCAGCAGGCGGGTGCGGGTGGGCGAGGCGTCCACGCTGACGCTGGCCTTCTGCCCGGCGGCCGCCACGCCGAGCCGCGCGCGGTACTCGCTCACGCGCGAACGCGCGATGCGCAAGTCGCCATTGTTGGCCAATGCCGTCGTCACCAGCGCACTCAAGGCGGGATCGCCGAAGCTTTGCCACCACTGCCGTTCTGGCGCCGGCGCGCTGGCGGACGGCCCCACCGGCACGCGCCACGCGGCCGGCACGTGCAGCGTGGACGGCGGTGCTGGCGGGGCCGTGGCGGCGCAACCGGCGAGCAACCCGGCCAATAACGCGCAAGACGCAGTGGCGCCAAAGGCGGCGCGCAGTGCGGGCGATGGCGCGAACGAGGGTGCGCACGAAGGCGCATGTATTGATGCGAACGACGGCGCAAGTAATGGCGCGAACAATGGCGCAAGCGCCGGCGCACCTCGCCGGCCAACCACGCGTCCGAAGCGCACCACGCTCATGGCCGCGCTCCCGCCGCGCGCGCCGGCGCGGGTGCGGAGGCCGCCACGCTGGCATCGTCATCCAGCTCGGCCGAGGTGTCGATGCTGACGATCACCGACATGCCCGGCCGCAGCCGCCGCGCCAGCGCCTGCCCCGGATCGATGCGGATGCGCACCGGAATGCGCTGCGCGATCTTGACGTAATTGCCGGTCGCGTTATCGGCCGGCAGCACGCTGAATTCGGAGCCGGTGGCCGGCGAAATGCGCTCCACCTGCCCGGTCAGCGCGGCGCCGTCGAGCGCATCGACCTTGAAGGTGGCGCTCTGGCCCACCCGCACCGCGTTCATCTGGGTCTCCTTCAGGTTGGCGATCACCCACAACTGGCGCGGCACCAATCCCATCAACTGCGCGCCCGCGTTGACATAAGCCCCCTGGCGCACCGTGACCTGCCCCAGCTGGCCATCGGCCGGCGCCGTGATGCGCGTGTTGTCCAGGTCCACGCGGGCCGCCTTGAGGGCGGCCGCCGCGTTGGCCACGGCCGCCTCCAGCGCCGCCTTGTTGACCTGCACCGACTGCACCTGCTGGCGCGCGATGTCGAGCGAAGCGCGCGCTTGCGACACGGCCGCCACCGTTTGCGCCCGCGCCGCGCGCGACTGGTCCTGCTCGCGCATGGACAGCGAGCCATCGGCCGCCAGTTGCTCCACCCGTCCCAGATCGGCCGTGGCCTTGGCCGCCTGCGCTTCCGCGTTGGCCACGGCGGCCTGGTTCAGCGCCACACCCGCCTCCGCGCTGCGGCGCGCCTGCGCCCAGTTGGCCAGCGCCGCCTGCTGGGCCGCCAACTGGGCCTGCGCCTGCTCGTAGCGCTGCTGGAACACGCGGTCATCGAGCTGCACCAGCAAGTCGCCCTGCCGCACCTGCTGGAAATCCTGCACCTTCACCTGCGTCACGTAGCCGGACAACTGCGTGCCCACCAGCGTCACTTGTCCCCGCACCAGCGCGTTCTCGGTTGACACGATGGCGCTGCCGAACGGCGGCAGCCGCCACGCATACAGCACCACCAGCACGCCCACCAGCGCCACGCCCGCGAAGCCGATGGCCGACAGCCATTGCGCGCGCCGGTCCGGCGGCGCCGGCGGCGGCGAGGCGGCGGCCACCGCGGCGGCGGCAGCGGCGGCGGCCACGGTGGCCATGTCGGGCGGCGCGGAGGAAGGCGCCGGCGCACTGGAGTCGGGTGGAGAAGTCGTCATTGCGATCCGGAATTGTTAAGTGAAACGTTGGCCATGCCCGTTTGGGCATTGGGTCCGGCGCTGTCCTTGCACACTACGCACTGGTCCCAGAAATAGCGCGCCGCCAGCCAGGCCAGCGTGGCCAGCGCCACGGCGCAGATCAGCATGAACACATCGTTGTAGGCCAGGATGTTGGCCTCGCGCGTGGCCGCCGCGCCCAGCGACGCCACACCCTGCGCGCCGCGCGTGGCGGGATCGGCCAGCATGCCGCCCAGCGCCGCGCCGCCGGCCTGCACCCGCGCCGCCACCTGCGGATCGAGCAGCGTCAGGTGCTCGACCAGTTGGCTCGAATGGTATTTTTCGCGCACCACCTGGAATGTGCCCACCAGCGCGGAGCCGAGCAGGCTACCCATGTTCTGCGAGATCGTGAACATCAGCGAAAAACTGATCAGGTTGCGCGGCGCGGCGATCACGGCGCCAAAGCCGGAAATGAAGGTGGGGCCGAGGAAGAACGCGCCGCCGAACGCCAGCATGAACTGGCTCACGTACATGTTTGCCGGCCGCGTGAGGTTGGTGGCGTGGGCGTCCATCCAGGCGCCGGCCGCCATCAATGCCAGCGACAGCATCAGCGACGGCGCGATGCGCGAAGGTGCGATGGTGAGCGCGCTGGCCACCATGCCGGCCACGGTACCGGCCATCACCACCAGCCACAGTTGCTGCATCTGGTCGTTGTTCAGGCCCAGCACCTGCAAAAAACCCACCGTGCCGCTGGCCTCGGACTGCACCACGCGGATCAGCAGCACCGACAGGAACAGCCGCACCATGTTGCCCGTACTGAGCCAGCGCGTGTTGAGCAGTGGCGCGCGCCGGTTATGTTCGACCAGCAGCGCGGCTGCGATCAGCACGATGGCGGCGGCCAGGCTGTAGCCCAGCCAGCGCGATTCCAGCCACCACACGGTGCGCCCCAGCGCCAGCACGGCCGATAGCAGCGCCACGCCGGGCGCGAACAGGGCGAAAGTGAGGAAGTCCAGTTTCTCGAACGCCTTCACGCGGTCGCCCGGCGGCAGTTTCAGCATCAGCACGCAGCCCAGCGCCAGCAGCGTCATGCCCAGCTCGAACCAGTACAGGCCGCGCCATTCGCCCAGCTCCAGCAGTTCGGACGAGAACAACCGGGCCAGCGGCAACGCCAGTTGGGCGAAGCCGACCCCCAGCACCACGCCCTTGAGCCGGTGCCTGGCCGGAAACGCCTGCAGCGTGTAGTACAGGCCCAGCACCGTGAGCGCCGCGCCGCACATGCCGCTGGCGGCCCGCACGGCAATGGCCGACGCCAGCCCGTGCACGAACAAATGGGCCAGCGTGGCCGCCGCATACAGGATGAGGAACAGTTCCGTGAACAGCCGCAGGCCAAACTGCTGGCGGAACTTCACCAGCAACAAATTCATCGACACGTTGGCCATCACGTAGGCGGCCGGCAGCCACTGGATTTCGGACGCATACACGCCCAGCGCGCCTTGCAGGTAAGGCAGGTTGACCGACACCAGCGCATTCCCCAAGCCGCCGGTCAGCGCCACGATCAGCCCCACGACCAGGTAGGCGGCCCGGCGCGCATCGGAATGCAGCGGCGTGGACGGCGATCCCGGTAGCGCGGGCCGTTCATGGGGAAGCCAGACTTGTGGGGTGTAGACATCCATGCGGATAAACCCGTCAGGTTGCTCTTATGTCGCACGCTCGAATGCTCTGACGGTGAGCATACCACCGGCGGCGCAAGCGGACCGCATGGGCGCCCGTCAAAACCAAATAAAATTCCGGCAAGCTGCCCGTCGCCGCCCGAATCGCGCCAAAATGGCGGCCATAGCGGCCCAAGTCACACGATAATATGTGACGAATTTGGCGATAATTCTGCTCACTGCGCGGCGGCCGCCGGCCCGCGCACCAACCTCGGGAGAACGAATGAATTTCAAGCATATCGCAGGCGCCGTGGCGCTGCTGGGCATGGCCGGCACGGCCGGCGCGCAGGACATGGTGGTGAAAATCGGCCACAGCGGCCCGCTGTCGGGCGCGCAGGCATTCTCCGGCAAGGACAATGAAAATGGCGCCCGCCTCGCCATCGAGGAACTGAACGCCAAACCCATCACCGTGGCCGGCAAGAAGATCAAGTTCGAGCTGCTCTCCGAAGACGACCAGGGCGACCCCAAATCCGGCGTGGCCGTGGCGCAGAAACTGGTGGACGCCGGCGTGCGCTACGTGGTCGGCCCCTACAACTCGGGCGTGGCCATCCCCGCCTCGCGCACCTACCACGATGCCGGCGCGCTGGTGGCCACCGTGGCCACCAATCCCAAGCTCACGCAGCAAGGCTACCAGGGCCTGTTCCGCGTGAACGCCAGCGACACCCAGCTCGGTTCCAAGATGGCGCTGTACGCGGCCAACGCGCTGCACCTGAAGAACGTGGCCGTGATCGACGACCGTACCGCGTTTGGCCAGGGCGTGGCGGAGGAATTCAAGAAGCAGGCCAAGGCTTCCGGCATGACCGTGGCCGGCCACGAATTCACCAACGACAAGGCATTCGACTTCACCTCCATCCTGACCAAGCTCAAGGCGAAAAAGGTGGAAGCCATCTTCTTCGGCGGCTACGCGCCGCAGGGCGCGCCCATGGTGCGCCAGATGAAACAACTGGGCATCAACGCCAGGCTGCTCGGTGGCGACACCATCTGCACGGCGGAGATGGGCAAGCTGGCTGGCGACGCGGCCGGCGAAAACGTGTTGTGCTCGCAGGGCGGCGCGATCCTCGACAAGGCCGCCAGTGGCCCCGCGTTCAAGGCCAAATACAAGCAGCGCTTCAAGCAGGATGCCGACGTCTACGCGGCCTCCTACTACGACGCCGTGCAGTTGTACGCGCAGGCCATGCAGAAGGTGAATTCGACCGACCCGCTCAAGGTTGGCGTGGCCGTGGCAGCCGGCAGCTATCAGGGCGTGGCCGGCACTTACGCCTTCGATCCGCATGGCGACATGAAGCAGTCGCCCGTCACCATCTTCACCTTCAGGCACGGCCAGCCGGTTCCCCTGACCAGCTATTGAACCTCAGGGTCAGACCCCAGGGTCTGACCCTCGCCTTGTGCAGTGGTTAGTCAGGCGGATAAACAGCCGATTCGCAACCCAGGGTCAGACCCTGGGGTCCGACCCTCACGCCGGGAAATGACAAGCGATTGGCAAGAAATGACAAGTCCGATCGCCCCCCGCTGTCCGAGAATGCTCCCATCGACACCCCGTTGAGGAGACATTCATGACTACCCGGACTCGCCCCATGCAGGCGACCATCTTCAGTGCCCTGTTCCTGCTATCGGCCATCATCATGCTGGCCCTGGGCGTGGACGCCCACGCCTATTACATCCCCGCCATCGCCCTGCTGGTGGAAGCGGCCCTGCTGTGGCAAGGGGCCGGCCTGCGCTGGTTCAAGCGCCTGCTGGAGCTGAACCAGCTGACCGCCATCATCCTGATCCTGGACCTGTGGCTGGGCGACATGCTGCACCTGCCCAAGCTGACCATCTCGGCCTCCATGCTGGCCGCCAACCTGCTGCTGGGCGGCCCGCTGATGGGCATCCTGGCCATCGGCGCGCTGGCTTCCATGCACTTCAGTAAAACCCTGCCCGGCTGGTTGCAGTCCGGCCGCGCGTAAGGAGTACCGCACATGACATCGACCACGCAACTGCGGCACGCCACGCTGATCGCCGCGCTGGGCCTCGGCCTGGGCTTCAACCCGGCCGCCCACGCCGTCAACCTGAGCGGCACCGTCGCGCTGGAGAACGGCAAGCCCGTGCTGGGCGCCATGGTGACCGTGTTTAACGAAACCAAGGACCGCAAGGAAACCGTGTACACGGCCGCCGACGGCAGCTACGCCATCCGCACCGACTTCGGCGGCAAGCTGGCCGTGCGCGCCCGCCTCGTCAACTTCGAGGACAGCAGCACGGAGGCCACGCTGGCCCCGAGCGATACGGCCACCATCAACTTCACCATCAAGCACTTCGCCTCGGCCCAGGCCGAATCGGACGCGCTCACGGCCTCGGCCCACAACGCCCGCCTGCCCTGGGCCAGCGGCGAAGACAAGAAGCCCTTCGTCAGCCAGTGCATGTACTGCCACCAGGTCGGCAACGCGCTGACCCGGCCGCCGCGCCCGCAAAGCGCGTGGAAAGCCACCATCGCCCGCATGGAAGGCTATTTCGCCCAGCTCAGCGGCTCGGAGATCGAAACCATCAGCGGCGTGCTCACCAAGGGCTTCGACGGCAAACCCGTCAGCGCCAAGCATGATTACGCGCCCACGCCGGAACTGGCGCGCGCCAAGGTCGAGCAATGGATGGTGGGCGACTCCATGTCCTTCATCCACGACACGGACGTGGGTGAGGACGACAAGCTGTACGGCACCGACGAGGGCCACGACATCATCTGGGTGCTGGACCGCAAGACCCACAAGGTCGAGAAATACCCGCTGCCGGCCAGCGACCTGCCGGTGGGCGGCAAGTTCTCCGGCCAGCAACTGCCGATCGGCATCTTCACGGGCAAGCATGGCCCGCACAGCACGGCCCAGGCCAAGGATGGCCGCATCTGGATCACCAACGCCCTGTCGGGCACGCTGATGTCGTTCGACCCCGTCAGCCACGCCTTCAAGGTCTACCCGATCCCGGGCGACGCGCTGTATCCGCACACCATCCGCATCGACCAGCAAGGCATCGTCTGGTGGACCAACGTGGCCTCCAACCAGGTGGGCCGCTTCGATCCGAAGACGGAGCAGATGAAGGTGATCCGCCTGCCCTCGAACGGATTCTTCCGCTGGGTCAGCGACATGCTGTTCCCCACCATCGTGGAGCTGACCAGCTGGTTCCCGGGCAAGAACCTGCACCTGGACCTGTCGCACCAGAAGTGGCTGGGCCACAACATCCTGGCCTTCCCGTATGGCATCGACATCAATCCCAAGGATGGCAGCGTGTGGTACGCCAAGCTGTACGCCAGCAAGATCGGCCGCGTCGATCCCAAGACGCTGGAAGTGACGGAATACGACACGCCGATGAAAGGCCCGCGCCGCCCCCGCTTCGACAAGCACGGCGTGCTGTGGATTCCCGCCTTCGACGACAGCGGCCTGATGGCGTTCGACACGGCCACCAGGCAATTCAGCAGCTACCAGCTGCCGGTGCTGGCCAAGGGCGAACATGAGGTGCCGTACGCGCTCAACGTGCATCCGAGGACGGGCGACGTGTGGATCACGGCGAACAACTCGGACCGCGTGCTGCGCTTCACGCCGGCCACCAAGACCTTCCTCAGCTACCCCAGCCCGACCCGGGTGACGGTGCTGCGCGACATGGTGTTCACCAAGGATGGCCGCGTCTGTTCCAGCAACTCGAATCTGCCCGCCTACGGTACCGAGGACGGTCTCGACACGTTCATCTGCATCAACCCGGAAGGCGGCGACCAGGATCGCGCCGCCATGGGCAAGATGAAGTGATAGGGCGCGCCAAGGTAGCCAACGCCCGGCTCGCAGCCCTGTAGGCACGCCTGGCCGCGCGCCGCCAGCACGCCGCGTCCGGGCCCGCTCAGGCGGCGCCGTCCTCCGACGGGCCGCCGCGGGCGATCGCATACTGCTGGGTGGACGGCTTGAGCACAGCGTCAAACCGCACCAGTTCCGCCGCCGGGTCGGCCTTCAGGCGCGCGCTGATCACGATATCGAGCCGGTTCACCAGCGCGTCCGACACGCGCAACGCGGCGCTCACCGCATACAGGCGTGGCTCGTGGCGCTCGATGGCCTGGCGCACGGCGGCGCAGATCTTCTGCCGGTCCTCGTCGCTGGTCAGGCACATGCCGGCGAAATCGATCAAGCCGTAATTGAGGATGGAATTGCGTACTTCCGGATACGGTTCCAGCGCCGCGCCGGCCAGCGCGGCGCGGGTGTTGAACAGCGCCTCCAGGTCGCAGGCGACGGCATCCTTGAGCTGTTCCAGCGGCCAGCCTCGCTGGCGCGGCTGGCCATCCATCAGGCGGTCGAACAGGCCGGGGGCGTAGCGCTGCTGCATGGCGGCTCTCCTGGGGAATGCGGCAAACGACACGCCAGCCACATCGACGCCGCCCGGGGCCGCCCGCGACGCCGCACCGGGCCGGGCGCCAGCATGGCACGCGGCCCGCGCACGGCGCCGATGTGACTGACGAGCTTGCCATTATCCCGATGCACGCGGCGCGCTCCTTGCGCTCGCGCAACGTTTGCAACACCGGGGGCAGGTCCGGCATGTGGACACGGCCTCATGCGCGCATGAAGCCGCGTCCGCACGCCGGACCTGCCCTCTCCCCTTCATGACAGCGGCTACTTCAGGTCGATGCGGCCGTACTGGCCATGGGTCTCGTCCCTGGGGCCGGCCGCGAAGAACAGCGTATTGGTCGGTTGGCTGTTGAGGCCATTGCCGAACGCGATGCCCCACAGGCCGTCGATCACCAGCGGCATGCCATCCGCCCCCTTCAGCGTGCCCTTGGCGCTGCCGTCGGCCGGGTCGTAGACGTTGATCTTGCCGTCACCGAAGTTGCCCACCAATAGCATGCCGCTGTTGCTGCCGAAGTCCGCCGGCGCCAGCGCGATCCCCCACGGCGCGTTGAGCGCGCCGCCGTTCACCAATTGGCGGATCAGCGCGCCGCCCGTGGTGTACACATCCACCACGCCGAGGCCGGCGCCGGCCTGCTCGTCATCGCCGGTGGCGGCGCGCCTGGCGTAGGCCACGTAGACCTTATCGCCGATCACCTGGATGCCGAACGGCGCATATCCTGCCGGCAGAGCGGGATCCGTGAAGCCTCCCGGCAGGCTGACCCTGGCGAAGTTGGTGTCGAACACGTCGACGCGCATGTTGTGGAAGTCGGCCGCGTACAGGTAGTTGACGCCGCTGAAGCTGCCGATCGCCAGCCCCTTGTAGACGGCGCCGGCGGCGCTGCCGTCGAATGTCGTCACGGCCGTGGTGGCGGCGACGGCCGGTGCCCAGGCCGCGATCATGCCGCTCTCGGTGGCAAACAGGAAGGGACTGGCGCCGCTCACGCCGCCCTGGGTCAGCTTGAAGTCCGTGGTGCCGTTGTAGACGATGCCGGTGGGCGCGTCCGGCGTAGTGACCACCAGCGACTGGGGCACGCCATTACCGTCGTACAGCGTGGATTTGTTGGTGCCGTTGTCGGCCACCCACACGTAGCCCTTGGGATTGAAGGCCACGCCCCAGCCGTTGACGAGGTTGGCGTCCGTATGGGCCGCCGCGATCACGGCGTCCGCCACCAGGCTGGTGACGGTATAGCTGCTGGTAACGGCAGGTGGCGGGGCGGCGGGCGGCATATAGCTGCTGCCACCGTAGCCGCCGCCGCAAGCGGTGAGCATCAAGGCCAGGCCAAGGCCGGCGAGCTTGTACAGGCAATGCGAGGTATTCATGGTGCGTCCTTTCAGCGAGATGGGCGATGTGCCCGTTCATACCCGCCCGCCGCCACAAGGTTTCCCGCCACCGCACAAAACCGGGGTCAGGTCATGCGCTCAAGCAAGATGCACGCATCTTGCTTGAGCGCATGACCTGACCCCGGTTTCTTCACGGCCGCTAGAAGGAGTAAGCCACGCTGAGTACGAACGCCCGCTTCGAAGGCGCCGTGTAATAAGGGGAGGTGCCCGCACTGGGGCCGCGCGAGGAGGCGGCCACCCACGCCAGCTGGACGTTCCAGTCATCCAGCGATTGCGCCAGGCCCAGGCGGGCGTCATAGCGGGCCGGCAGGTCCGCGCCGTCGCGCGGCAGGTAGCGCAGCACACCGCCATGGGCGACCAGCTTGAGCTTGTCGTGCAGCGGGTAGAAGCCGTTCGCTTCCGCGTAGGCGGTGCGCAGGTCGCGCCCGAAATAGTGGGGCGAGACATAGAGCCGCACGCCCAGCCGCTCCGACGCCAGCCCCGCATACCATTCGCCATAATCGCTGTCATGGGCGCGGCTGAATCGCGATGCGCTGGCGCCCGCCTCCCAGCTCCAGCCCGACGCCAGCCGGCGCGCCATCCCGCCATACACGGTCAGCTGCGCCAGGTCGCGTTCGCGCAGGTTGGCGCAGGCCGCCTGGGCGCCTGCGTACCAGCCTTGGGGATGGTCGTAATTCAGGCCCAGCTGGGCCGAGGGCTGGCCGTCGCTGAGCGACAAGCCACGGAAGCGGTAGTCCGACTGCAACGCCACGCTGCCGCTGGTCTGCGCGGCCGCGCCGGCCATGCCCAGCAGCGGCAGCAGTAGCAGCAGCGCCGGCGCCGCAGCCGCCTTCACGGCCGGCGGCTCGATTGCAGGGTGACGGCGGCGCATGAACAGCTGCAGGCGCCCGTGGTGTTGGCGATGGTGGCACATGCGTCGATGGTAGCAGCATTCGGACCCCGGCCCGGTACCAGCAGGTGTTGCAGTTGCGCGCCATTGGCGCCGGGCCGCAATTCGGCCAGCAGCGCCAGCATGCCCGTCACGTGGGCCGCCGCGTAGGAGTTGCCCGACACGAAGCGCCAGCCGCCGCCCGCCAGGCTGGCCGGCACATCCTGGCCCGGCGCCAGCACAGCACCGCCCAAGGCCGGAATCGGTACCGCCCCGGCGCCGCCCCGCGCCTGCTGGGCCACGGCGATCACGCCGGGATGCGAGACGGGGAACGCGCGCACCTGCCCTTGCGGGTCGATGGCGCCCACCACGCTGATGCCACGTGCCAGCGCCACGTCCAGCAAGCGGTCCAGCAGCCGGTCCGGCGGCCCGGACAAACTGAGGTTGATGATGCGCGCCTCGTGCACGATGGCGTAATTGAGCGCCTTGCCCAGCGTGAAGCTGCTGCAGCGCGCGCCCTGCCCGCCTTGCTGCCAGCAGGCGCGCAAGCCCATCAGCCGCACGCCCGGCGCCACGCCCAGGATGCCCTGGCGGCCGCCGCGCGCGGCGATGATGCCGGCCACCGCCGTGCCGTGCGCCTCGGGCAGGTAGCTGCTGCCATCGACGAAGTTCTCGCTGCTGGCCAGCTGGCCATCGAGGTCGGGATGATGGCCATCGATGCCGCTGTCGACCACGGCCACCGATATGTCGCGCCCGGTGGCCGCGCGGTGCAGCTCGGCCACGTGCCAGTAGCGCGCGCTCGGCTGCACCGGATACAGCGCGGGCGCCGCGCCATCCATGCCCGTATAGAGCGACACCGGCTGCGCCCACTCCACGCGCGGATCGCGCGACAGCAGTTCGGCGATGCGGGCCGGCTCGCCGCCGGCCGGCGCCTCCAGCACGTAGCAATCGACACCAAGCGTGGGCATGGGCCAGTCGCTGACCAGCCTCAGGCCGTGCTGACGCGCCAGTTCTTCGGCCAGCCGATGGCGCGCACCGCGCCCGCCATCGTCCAGGTAGCGGCCGCCGTAACCGGCGTCCGGCCGGAAATGGGGTGGCGGCAGGCGCAGCATCACCAGCAACTGGCGCTCCGGCATTGCGGCTTCGCCGGACGGGCCGGTTCCGTCATCGCCAGCCGATACCGCCGCGACCGCGGAGCCGGCTTGCGCGCCATGGCCGGCCTGCGCGTTGGCCCACGGTCCGGCCAGCGCCACCAGCGATACCAGCAATACCAACGATGCCAGCAACACCCGCGACACCTTCGCCAGCAGCGCCGCCAGCAACGCGGGCCACCGCGCCTGCCATCGCGTCGCAGGCGCCAACGGCTGCGGCTGCGACTGCGACTGCGGCTGCGGCTGCGACTGCGGCAGCGGCTGCGACTGCGGCTGCGACTGCGACTGCGGCAGCGGCTGCGACAGCGGTAGCGGCAGCGGCGGCGACAGCGGCAGCAGAGGCTGCGGCGGCAGCGTGTTCACGGCAGCGCTCCGCCATCCAGCGGCTCGGCCAGCGCCACGGCCGGCTCCGCCCGCAGGCGCGCGCGGGCCGTGCGCGGATCGGGCACGCTGAGCAGGTAGGCGTCCGTCACGGTGGGGCCATCGACCACGTGCGCGCCGTTGGCCTGCAGGATGCGGCGCATGTCCCGTTCCGCCGTCTCGGGCTTGAACACGACCACCAGGTTGCCAGCGGCCGTGCCGGCCCCCAGCACATGGTAGGCACCTTGCTCGGCCACGGGGCGCGCCAGCAGCGCCCCCAAGCCCGCGATGACGACGAACTGCGCGGCCAGTGCCCAGCGCAGCCAGGAGGACTCGTTGGCAGCGGCGCGACGCCACCACGGCCGGGCTGGCGCGGGTGCGGGTGCGGGTGCCGATTCGGGCACTGGCGCGGATGCAAGCGCTGGCGCTGGTGCCGATGCGAGCGCTGTCGCAGGTGCCGATGCGGGCGCTGGCGCGGATGTGAGCGCGGGCGCTGGCGCGGATGCCGGCGCTGGCGCGGGCGCGACCGAATCCAGACGCGGCAACAACGCGGCCAGCGCCCGGTCCACGTCCAGGCCAGCGGCGGCATTGGCGGCGCTGGCAGGGTTAGCAACGTGGATGGCACTGGCAGCGTTGGCGGCACTGGCAGCGTTGGTGGCACTGGCAGCGTTGGTGGCACTGGCGGCGTTGGTGGCACTGGCAGCGTTGGTGGCACTGGCGGCGCTGGCGGCACTGACAGCGTTGGCGGCCAGGCCGCTGCCGGCGCTATCGTCCGGCAGCGCGGCCGCCGCCTGCACGCGGCGTTCGAAGTCCAGCTCGGCACGACATGCCGGGCACGCGGCCAGGTGTCGCCGCACGGCCGCGCTGTCGGCGGCATCGAGCCGGCCGGCCGCGTACCAGGGCAGCAGCGCCCGCGCGGCGTGGTGCGCTGGATCGTCCAGCTGGATGGTGTGGCCGTTCATGGGTAATCCTCCATCTGACTCGCCAGCAATTCCTTTAACTTGTGGCGCGCATGAAACATACGGGTCTTGACCGTGTTGACGGGGCAACCGACCACTTCCGCGATCTCCGCATAGCCCATCTCGTGGTCATAGGTCAGCACCATCACCACCCGCTGCGCCAGCGGCAACTGGGCCAGCGTGCGCTCCAGCACCTGCCGCAACTGCCGGCCTTCCAACACGTGGTCCGGCTCCAGTTCCGGACCGGCCGGGTAGGACCCGGCGTCGGAGTCGAGCGGCTCGTCGCTGCCGCGCAAGCCCTTCAGCGCCTTGCGGTAAGCGATCGCGAAAATCCAGGTCGATACCTGGCAACTGCCGTTGTAACTGGCCGCTTTTTGCCACACCACCAGCATGGTGTCGTTGATGACTTCCTCGATCAGCGGCGCGCTGCGCAGCATGCGCCCCAGGAAACGGCCCAGGCGGGGGAAATAGGCCCGGTACAGCTGCTCGAACGCGCGCCGGTCACCGGCCACGATACGCGCCAGCAGGCCCGCCTCGCCGCCGGCCACTTGTCCGTCCAGGTTCCGTCCCTCCCGCATCATCACGCTCCTTGGTCACCTGTTAATGCACCCAGGCAGCAAAAAGGTTCTATGCCCACGTCCAGGCCATGCTATCACCGCGCGTCCGGGCCGGCGCACGCTGTCACGTCTTGCTTATTGTCTGTCGCGAAATAACAGTGACATGCCGTCACTAATCTCGTACAGTGATCCCATGCACAAGGCTTAGCAAAATCATTACAACGAGAAATCCGCCATGAGCGAACCGCGTACCGTCCCCGTTCCCAACAAACCCCTGTTTCAATACTATGCCGCCATGACCTGGCTGCTGGCTTTTCTTGCCTGCCTCTACATCGCCAGCAGCACCTTCCGGGTCTACCAGCACAAGCGCCAGCTGGAGCAGCAGATTGCCCAGCAACTGCAAAACGTGGCGCTCGGTGCACGCCGTTCGCTGGGATTGCAAATCGAGCAAGTGGTGACCACCGAGAATCTGGTCGCCGACGCGCTCAACGATCACCTGCCGCCCGATCTGGCCAGCGCCAGCCCGCAGCAGGTGGCCACCCTGCAGGCGCTGCTGACCCGGGAATCGGCCCGCAACGACGACATCGAACTGCTGGGCGTGGCCGACCGCGATGGCCGCGTGTTGTTCATGTCGAACAACGTGACCACCGTGCATGAACACGACCGGATCGACGTCTCCGTGCTGCGCGCCGATCCCGCCCGCGCCACCGCGATCGCGATCTACCAGGGCGGCCCCCGTTCGACCTGGCCCAGCGGCTTTGTCGTGACGCGCCCGGTGCGCGGGCAGGATGGCCAGCCGCGCGCCTTCGTGTTCGCCCTGCAAAGCCACGACTCTTTCCAGCGCCGCCTGAAGGAGCAGGAACAGGCCGGCTTTTCGCTGGGCCGCCATAGCGTGGTGGCCATCGTCCAGGTGGACGGCGACCGGCTCGCGTTCCGCTACCCGATGGCCGACGCCGTCATCGGCGCCCCGGTCCCCTCGATCACGCGCCAGCCGTTCCGCGACCAGCCGCAACTGAACTATTGGATCTCGCCCTACGACCACATCAAGCACCTGGTGTACGAGCTGCCGTTCGCCAACGGCGCCTACCTGCTGCGGGTGGAGGCGGCGGAACTGGACTTCCTGGCCCCGTGGTATGCGGAACTGGTGTTCAGTGGCGTCAGCGCGCTGCTGCTGCTGACGGCGCTGGCCTTGCTGCTGCGGCTGGTGCGCCAGGGCGCGCGCCAGGCGGCCCAGCTGCAGTTTGACAAGGAGCAGCTCGACATCGGCGCGCGCGCCATGGGGCGCCTGATCGCCACCGCGCCCGTGGCGCTGGCCCACGTGCGGCTCGACGATGGCTTGCTGCTGCGCGCCAACCCCGCCTTCGGCCACCTGTTCGGTGCCATGCCGGGCGAGCAGTTGAAGGTGGCCGAGTCGCTGTTCGCCGATGCGGCCGTGTGGCGCGAGCTGTGCGCCGGCGCCCGGCTGGCCGGCGCGGCCGAGGGCCGCAGCATGGAGGTGACACTCAACGTCGATGACGGCACGCGCCACGCGCTGGTGTCGGTGGCGCCGCTGCCATCGAAGCGCGACGAGCCGCGCGAACTGCTGCTGAGCTTCACGGACACCGAAGCCCAGCACGCGCGCGAGCAGGCGCTGGCCACCATCGCCTACACCGACCCGCTGACCCGGCTGGCCAACCGGCGCGCCTTCTTCCAGCAAGCCGACGCCGCGTTCGCCGTCGCCAGCCGCTACCAGCGCCCGCTGGCGCTGCTGATGATCGACCTCGACCACTTCAAGCGCGTCAACGACACCCATGGCCATGCGGCCGGCGACGCCGTGCTGGTGCGCACCGCCAACTGCCTGCGCCACAGCGTGCGCCACGCCGACCTGCCGGCGCGCCTGGGCGGCGAGGAATTCGTCGTGATGCTGCCCGAGACCACGCTGGCCGAGGCGCTGGAGACGGCCGAGCGCATCCGCGACACCATCGCGCATTCGCCGCCGGCCCAATTTGAAGGACGCACTATTCCCGTCACGGCCAGCCTGGGCGTGGCCATGATGCGCAGCGACAGCAAGGGCATCGAAGCGATCCTCAACGAGGCCGACATGGCGCTGTACGAGGCCAAGCAAACAGGCCGCAACAAGGTGGCCACGGCCATGCCGGCACCGGCAGCGGCACCGGCGTCGCCAGCGGCGCCACAGAGCGCGGACACGGCGGCCCGTTAGCGCGCCCGGCCGGCCCCGGCTGGCGCTGCGGCGCCAGTATGGCAGAATGGCGGCGACCAACCCGCCACCGGCCAGCGGCCGCCCTTGAGGAAGTACATGCAAAAGTTAATCTCGGAACTCACCCGGCTCTATCTGCCTGCGGGCGCCAGCGCGGACGACACGCTGGCGCGGCGCATGGCCGGACACCCCGCCCCCGCCCCGGCGCTGGTCACAGGCGACGGGCGCACGCGCGCCATCGTGCTGCACTTTCACCCGGCACCGGGCGCGGCGGCGGAACAACCCTGGACCGACCTGTGCGCCGTCGCCAACGCCCTGCAGACGGCACTGGGACTGCCAGCGCCCGCCGTCAGCATTTCCGGCACCGGCTACGACTTGTGGCTGTCGCTGGACGAACCCGTGCCGCTGCCCCTGGCCGCCACGTTCCGGGCGCTGCTGCGCGCCGCCTACGCACCGGAGACGGACCAGCCACCGGGCGCAGACATGGCGCCGCCCGTGCTGCCACCCTGCGCGCTGCCGGGCGGCGAGCGATGGGCCGCCTTCATTCATCCGGAACTGGGGGCGTCGTTCGCCGGCGACCCGGCCCTGGAGCTGGCGCCGCCACCGGCCGGCCAGGCGGCCTTGCTGGAAGGCCTGCACAGCATCAGCGCGGCGCAATTCGAGCACGCGCTGCGGCAGCTGGGACATACGCCCCACGGCGCGCCCGAGAACACGCCAGCGAGCCCGCGGGACAGCGGCTGCGCGCCCGCGCAGCCGCACGACCGGGCCGCGCCTCCCGCGACGCCGCCCGGCCTGCTGCTCCAGGACGCGACCCTGGACGATATCGTGCGCTGGCTGCACGCCCGCAACATCGAACCGACCTTCCGGCACCTGCTGCCGAAATGAACGGCCCGCGCTAGTGCGTCATGCGATTCCAGCCAGCCCGCACCGCCTCCTTGAATTTCTCCCAGCGCGACTCAGGATAGGTACGCTGCCATTCCTCGCGCAAGGCCGGCTCCACCTCGTCCCAATCGCTGCCCTGGTAGGTGGTGCTGCTGGCCATCGACGCGCCATAGCGATAGGCCGGGTCGTACTCCTGGTAGGTGCCGCCGGTGTAGGAATAGGTGTCAACCCAGTGGGCGTGGAAATAGGTCTCCTCGCTCACGCCCAGGTCATCGCCGCGCTGGATGTTCAGGCTGTCCTGATTGGGATGCGCGCCGGTGTACCCGCCCGCGCCCTGCCGCGCTGCCGCTTCGCCGCCCTCATCGGGCATGCGCGCTGCCGATGGCGCCCTCTGCATGGATTCCGGCGTTGCCGCGCCCTGGCGCGACTGGCCCGCTTGTGGCGGCGCCTGCGGGCGCTCCACCTCACCGCCGGCCGATGACGCCGGAGCGCGCTGCTGGGGCTGGCCTTGCGACGCGCCCGTGTCGGACTGCTGCATGGCCGCGCCGGCGGGGCGCCAGGCGCCGCTGTCCTCGCGCGTCCGTTGCCGGCCCATATCGGCCGGGCCGAACGCCTGCAGGATGCCGGCGGCGCGCTCGGCCTGCTCGCTGCTCGCGCTGTGCACGGTCAGCACCACGTGGCCGCGCCGCAGCGCCTCGGCCACCATGCGCTGGTCATCGTGGCCGGTGCCAAACAAGCGGCCGAAGAAATGGCGCACGCTGTCGAGCATGCTCTCATCGGTGGCGCCAGGGCTGGCCGTGGCGTCCTGTTGGCGCGCCGCGCCGGTGGCGCTGGCGGCATCGCTCAGTTGTACGGCGTGGCTGTCGAAGCCGGCGCTGACCAGCGCATCGCGCGCATAGTTGGCGTCGGCACGGTGCTCGAATACGGCTGCCAATGTGTATGTCATCTTGATTTCCCCCCGAAAATAGCCAGCGCCAGTGGGTGGCGCAAGGTCTGCCTTCCGTCGCCGGGCCAGTGTACGCCGCACGCCTTGTCATGAGCGCCAGATTGGCATTTGAGTAACGCCACACCGGAACCGTGGCCGGCCGTGGCCGCCTGCATGCCGCCCCTTCTTGCTCTCAATCAATAAGCGCCCTGCCATCGTCCCTACAATCCGCATGTAGCCGGGTATCGTTGTGAACACCCGGGACGGCGGCCAAGGCGGGAGTGCGATGGAACAGGTCTCAACATGGCAGGGCGCTGGCGGAGCCGGCCGCGAACGCGGCGCCGTCACCATCATGTTCGCCCTGATGGTGGCGGTGCTGATCGGCTTTCTTGGCATGGCGCTCGACCTGGCGCAGATCTACAACCGGCGCGCGGAATTGCAGACCATCGCCGCCGGCGCCGCGCTGGCGGCGGCGCGCCAGCTGAACGGCACCGCGGCCGGCGTGACGGCGGCGCTGCAGCGCGCCTCGGCCACGGCCGGCGCATTGAAATACCAGTACAACCAGCGGAGCGTGAGCTGGAACAACGCCGCCATCGCGTTCAGCGCCACGGCCAGCGGCAATTGGGTGGACGCGGCCAACGCCCAGGCCGCACCCACGGGCCTGCTGTATGCCAAGGTCGATACCAGCGCCCTCGACGCGGACGTGGGCGCCGTCAGCCTGGCGTTCATGCGCGCGCTGTCGAGCGCCTTCGCCAGCACCAGCGTCAACGCCACGGCCATCGCCGGACGCTCGGCCATCCGCGTCGCGCCGCTGGCCCTGTGCGCCATGTCCAGCACCGCGGCCGCCCAGCGCGTCAATCCGCCGGCCACGGTCGAGCTGGTCGAATTCGGCTTCCGGCGCGGTGTCAGCTACGACCTGATGCAGCTGAACCCGAACGCCAGCACGGCCGTCAATTTCGTCATCGACCCGCTCGATCCACCGGGTAGCGTCGGCACGGACGCCAACACCTGGCCGGCCACGGTGTCGCCGTTCGCCTGCACCGGCACGCTGGCGATGGCGCGCGTGACCGGTGGCGCCATCACGGTGGCCGGCCCTTTCCCGCTGGACTCGCTGTACAAGCAGCTCAATTCACGCTTTGACCAATATACCGACGACCTGTGCAGCCCGAATGGCGCGCCGCCGGACAGCAACGTCAAATCCTATGCCTACAACAATGCCATCCCGTGGATGAACACCGCGCCGGGCCAGCAAAGCGCATTGGCAGTGATCGACCCCGCCAGGCTGTGGACCAGGGCCGACCCGTCCCCTGCCATGTCCGGCACCACGGCGGCCAATTACGGCCCCCTGTGGGCCTATGCCAGGGCGGTGCCGTGGGCCTCCTATGCCGCCAGCCCCACGGAACCGGCCAACGGTTATACGCCCTTTAATACCAGCAACTGGAGCACGTTGTACAAACCCGGACAACCGAGCGCCAACGCCACCTATCCGGGCGGCGTTTCCACCCCCTACCGGCAGCTGGCCGGGGCCAATTTTCTCGCCCCCTCCGCCACGCACCAGCCAGGGCAGGCGAACCGGCGCGTGCTCAATGTAGCATTGCTGAACTGTCCCGTCGCTGGCGCTGGCGTCACCACGGCCACCGTGCTGGGCATCGGCCGCTTCTTCATGATGGTGCCCGCAACGCCGACCAGCCTCTACGCGGAATTCGCCGGCGCGGTGCCCGAGCAGAGCCTGGCCGGCGCCGCGGAGCTGATCCAATGAGCCGCGCCGCGCGCGCGCGCCGTCAACGCGGGATAGCGGCGGTGGAATTCGCGCTGATCCTGCCGGTGTTCCTGGTGCTGCTGGTGTTGCCGCTATTCATGGGCCGGGTGCTCTGGCATTACACGGCCGCGCAAAAGGCCGCGCACGACGCGGTACGCTACCTGGCCTCGGCGTCCGCGCAGGACATGAAGGATGCCGCACGGGCCAGCTACGTGGTTGACATGGCACACAGCATCGCCGCGGCAGAAACGGCGGAACTCAACCCCGGCCCAGGTTCCATCGTCATCACGCCGATGTGCGATGGCACCGCCTGTGATGGACTGGCACTTCCCGCCACCGTGACGGTGACGGTACGCATCCGCGTCGACGACATCTTTTTCCCGAACGCGACGATGGACATGCTCGGCAGCAGCAGCATGTTATTGACGGCCAATGCCACCTATCCCTACGTGGGCCTGTGAGGACGAACATGATGCGCCTCTCGCCCCGGCGAAACAGCGGCGCCTACCTGGTCGAATTCGCGATCATCATGACGTTCTTCCTCACTTTCGTCATCGGCGCGATGGAGCTGGCGCGCGCCATGTACCTGTACAACACGCTGGAAGACGTGACGCGGCATGCGGCGGCGCTGGCGGCCAACACGGACTTCACGGACGAAGGCGCCAAAGCCACGCTGCGCCAGAGCGCCCTGTTCCGCAACTCGCCCGGCGCCCTGATGCTGGGCAACCCCATCACGGACAGCCACCTGCGCATCGACTACCTGGCCGCCGTGCGCGGCGCCGACAACAAGCTGACGCTGGCGGACATCCCCGCCGCGACACTGCCCGGCTGCCCGACCCGCAACCGCATGATCTGCCTGAACAACCCGAACGCCCCCGCGTGCATCCGCTTCGTGCGGATCCAGGTATGCGATCCCGGCGACAGCGACCAATGCCAGCGCGTGACGTACCAGCCCATCGTCCCGCTGGTCGCACTGGCGATGACCATCCCGCGCATGACCACCATCGTCCCGGCTGAAACGCTGGGCTACACGCC
>DATFBD010000042.1:0-57450 GCA_035254005.1 Burkholderiaceae bacterium
AAACAAAAACGCCAACCTGCATGGGTTGGCGTTTCGTCAAAGATATTCTTGGTGGCCCGGGGCGGAATCGAACCACCGACACAAGGATTTTCAGTCCTCTGCTCTACCAACTGAGCTACCAGGCCAAGGGCCGCAATTATAGCAGGTGGGTGTGGGGCGCCGTCAAGGGTGAATTTTTCTACGCCGCCACATCCTTGCCACAACAATTATTTCAGCGTGCGCTCGAACAGCTGGTAGATGCGCCGGTATTCGTCATACCAGCTTTCCGGCTGCACGAAGCCGTGCCGCTCCACCGGGTAGCTGGCCAGTTCCCAATTGTCCTTCTTCAACTCGATCAGGCGCTGGGCCATGCGCACCGAGTCCTGGTAGAACACATTGTCATCGACCATGCCGTGCGCGATCAGCAGGTGGCCGCGCAACTGGTCCGCGTATTCGATCGGCGACGAGATCTTGTACGCCTGCGGGTCCAGCTCCGGCGTGTTGAGGATGTTGGACGTGTAGTCGTGCTCGTAGCTGGTCCAGTCCGTCACGGGACGCAGCGCGGCGCCGGCCTTGAACACGTCGGGCGCGCGCAGCAGGGCCATGAAGGTCATGAAGCCGCCATAGCTGCCGCCGTAGATGCCGACATGGGCCGCGTCGCCCTGGTGCTGCGCCACCAGCCATTGCACGCCGTCCAGGTAGTCCTCCAGCTCCGGATGGCCCATCTGGCGGTAGATCGCCGTGCGCCAGGCGCGGCCGTAGCCTTCCGAGGCGCGGTAATCCATGTCCAGCACGATGTAGCCTTGTTCCACCAGCAGGTTGTGGAACATCTGCTCGCGGAAGTAGTTCGGGTAGCGCTGGCTGACGTTTTGCAGGTAACCGGCGCCGTGCACGAACATGACGATGGGGTAGCGCTTGCCCGCTTCCAGCTGGGCCGGGCGGTACAGCTTGGCCCAGATCGGCGCGGCGCCGTGGCTGGACGGCACGGCCACCAGTTGCGGCGCGATCCAGTTGCGGGCCTTGAATTCGGCCGTGCGGGTGTCGGTGAGCACGGTGGGCGCGCCGCCCGTGGCCGGCATGGTGGCCAGTTGCGGCGGCAGATAGCTGGCCGAGTAGCGCAGCAACAGCTTGCGCCCATCCGGCGACAGGGCGAAGTTTTCCACCCCACCGAGCGAGGTCAGCGTGCGCAGCGCGCCATCCTTGACGAAGGTGGCGCACACTTCATAGGTGCCCGGCAGCTTGGGGTTGCAGACGAAATAGACCTGGCTGCCGTCGGCCGACCATTCGGGCTGGCTCGCTTCCCAGGCGCCTGTGGTGAGGGCGTGCGGCTGGCCGCCGGCGGGCAGCGTGTACAGGTGCGAATAGCCGCTTTCCTCCGACTGGTACCACAGCGTGCTGTTGTCGGGCAGCCAGCCGAAGTGGTTGCCGCGGTAGTTGATCCAGGCCGGGTCCGTCAGGCGGTGCACACTGGCCAGCGTGGCGCGGGCCAGGTCCACGGTGGCGATCCAGCGGTCCTTGTTGTCGATGGCGCGCACCATCACGGCGGCCCGGCTGCCGTCGGCGCTCCATTGCAGCACGCCGTCGTCCGGGTCCACGCGCACCGGGCGGTTGCCCTTCAGCGCGGGCAGTTTCTGCGCCGCGCGCAGCTCGGCCAGCGGGTCGGTGCCGATGCCGGGCAGGCTGTCGTAGGACAGGTCGCGCACGCTGCGCGTGGCCAGGTCGACCAGCTTGAGCGTTTGCGGCACGGGGCCGTCATGGGCCACGCGCTGGCGCTGGTCCACCGCTTCCTCGAAGCCCGACTCCGTCACGAAACGGGCCATTTTGTCGCGCGGCGCCTTGGCCCCGTCAAGCGGCGTGGTCACCACCAGCAGGTAGCGGCCATCGGGCGACAGGGCGCTGCCGCTGATGTCGACCTTGTCGCCGAGATAGACGGGCAGCGGGGCGCGGGTGGCGTCGGCGCGGCGCCGGGCCAGGTCTTGCTCGTGTTGCTGCTCGCGCTCCTGTTTCTGGCGCGCCACCGTGGTCAGCAGGCGCAGCTGCAAATCGCGCAGGAGGTCCGGTTCCGGCCTGGCGTCCGGGTCCTTGACGGTGCGCAGCTGGGCCACCGGTGTCACCAGGCGTTCGGCGCGGCTCCAGCTGTACCAGTCCTGGCCGATGCGGAATTGCACGTGGGCGCCGTCGGCCGCGTACTGGGGCGCGGCGGCCGGGGTGCTGCCGCGCACGATCTGGGTCAGCGCGCCGGTCTTGAGGTCGCGCTCGAACAGGTCGCCGTTGCGCAGCAGGAGGGCGCGCGTGTGGTCGCGGTTGTAGACCATGGCCGGACTGTCGATGCCGGCCAGGTGCTGGTCATCGACGACGGCCGGCGCGCCGGTGCCCGTTTGCCAGATGTCGCGCAAGGGCGAGCCGCTGCGCTTTTGTTTGAAATACAGGCGGCGGCTGTCCCAGCCCCACCAGGCCGCTTCGACGGGCGTGCCTATCCAGTCGGGGTTGGCCATGGCCTGGTCCAGCGTGACCGGCGTTGGGGTGGGGGGAGACGCGGGGGCGGCCGCGGACGCGGCACCGGCCGCCAGCAGGGTGGCGGCGAGAGGCAAAGCAAAACGCATGGTGGGGTTCGCTATTCTGTTGGGTGAACGGGAGCATGGGATCGCCACGCGGTCACGATTCTAGCCCAACAGTGTCGGCGGGGAAACACTGGCACGCGCCCGTGTTTCCCGTCGCGGGCCGCTTCAGCCTGGCATCAGCTGCGGCTGGCCGCCCCGGTAGCCGGGACGGGCCGGCGCCGGCCGCTGGCGCCCGGCGCTGCCGTCCGATTCGTCCTGGATCAGGAACATGCTGCCGATCTCGAACCATTCCTCGCTGCGGATCACGCGCTGGGCCAGTGGCAGCAGTTCGCGTTCTTCCTTGTCCAGCCGTTGCAGCAGGTTCTGGCAATACATGTCGATGGTGCGGCACAGGAACGTGCTGTGCACGGCGCTGCGGCGCATGGCGCGGCGCAGGCATTTGCGCACGGCCGCCAGCATGGCGTGGCCCAGCCGGCTCAGCGATTCCAGGTCGGCCAGCAGCGGACCGGCCTCGCCGGTGGCGTTGCGCACGGCGGGCATCAGGCAGGCCTCCACCTTGCGCTGGTGGCGCGCTTCGGCGAAGCGGGCCAGTTCGTCCAGCTGGGATTGCAGATATACAGGGTCGACTTCTTGCGGCTTGCGGGCCATGGTGCGGACCTGCTGCAGCAGGCGTGAAATGAAATGGCGTTCTTTCTTCTGTTCGATTGACAGGGTCAACAGGACATAGGTGGCAGTGAGCATAGCGTTTCCCGGAATACGTCTGACGTCGGCTGCGAGGCATACGTTGGTGGCGGCCGGGCCAGGTGGAAAAACCATCACCTTAGCGCCGTCGGGCACGCCATCAACGACTCTTTACAATTGTTCACAACTATCTGTGTGGCACAACTTGGGTAAAAACCTGCGAACTGTTTGGCCATCCTGGCGCTTGCATTGCCGGCATGTAAAACGTATTGCGGGGGGCGCCAAGCCGGCGGGGCGCCTTGCAATGTCGGGGCATGAGCGAATTATTATGCGCCCGATTCGTGCCGGAAAAAACAAGTTTTGGCGGCAATGCGCGAAAAAAAAATGCGCTGGCCCTGGCATGCGCTGAGGCCGGTTGGCGCACTGTTGCGCTGGCGCCGCAATGGCCCGCGATGGCCGTGCCGGCAGGTGTGGGCAGGCATGAGACAGAATGAGGCGGGAATAGACAAAATATGTATCATTATTATTTGCTAATGCTAATATGGTAATTCGCAACGTTTCCTGACAACTAGCATGAAAGGTTATCGTCATGTCCCACACCCCACTGCGTCTGACTTTGCCGCTTGCGGCCGTTACTGCCGTTGTTGCATTGCTGGCCGGTTGCGCCAGCGCGCCGGCCGACACCACCGTCGCCTCGGCCGAGCCGGCCGCGCCGGTCGCCAAATGCCGCAACAGCGAGGCGCGCACCGGCACCTCCATCGTGCGCAAGGATTGTTCGGTCGCCGATAACGTGAACACGGTCGATCCCCACGAGCTGATGGATAACAAGCGCACGGCCTTGCCCAATCGCTGATCGCTGACGGGGCGCCGCGGCGCCGCGGTGCCCCGTTCCTCGATGGCAATCCCGACGGCCGCGACCGGTTGCGGTTTTTGCCGCGGCACAGGTGAACTTGGTATCATGTCCGGCTCGCCGGCTACCCGCCGGCTTACTTCAAGCCGGCAACCCGCCGGCTCACCTTACGTCGGAGATCAACCCATGACATTACGTCTGTTGCTGCTGGGGACCGCCATGGCGGCCACCAGCGCGCTGGCCGCGCCGCGCGGCTTCACGGTGGAAGATATGGTCAACATGGAGCGCGTGGGCGCGCCCGTGCTGGCGCCGGACGCCAGCCGCGTCGTCTACACCGTGCGCACGACCAACCTGGACAAGAACCGTGGCAACACCCAGCTGTGGATGCTGGACTTGCGCGCCGCCAAGCCCGTGCCCCAGCGCCTGACCCAGAGCGAGGCCAGCAGCACCGACCCTGAATGGTCGCCCAAGGGCGACGCCATCTATTTCCTGTCGGCCCGTTCCGGCTCGCAACAAGTGTGGCGCCTGCCGCTGGGCGGCGGTGAAGCCGAGCGGGTGACCGACTTGCCGCTCGACGTGGACAATTTCCGCCTGTCGCCCCAGGGCGACCGGCTGGCCTTCAGCCTGGCCGTGTTCCGCGACTGCGCCGACCTCGCTTGCACCAAGGCCAGACTGGACGCGCAAGCGAAGAACAAGGCCAGCGGCCGCGTCTATGACCGCCTGTTCGTGCGCCACTGGGATACCTGGGGCGACGGCCGCAACGCCGTGCTGTATTCGGCCCCCATCGACGCGGCCGGCAAGGTCAGCGCCGCGCCCGTCAGCCTGAGCGGCACGCTCGATGGCGACGTGCCGTCCAAGCCATTCGGCGACCATGAGGACTACCATTTCAGTCCGGACGGCAAGAGCGTCGTGTTCGCCGCGCGCATCGCCGGCAAGACGGAGGCATGGTCGACCAATTTCGACGTGTACCAGATGCCGGCCACCGGCGGCACGCCGCGCAACCTGTCGGCCGATAACCCGGCCTGGGACAGCAAGCCCATCTATTCGCCCGACGGCCGCACGCTGGCCTGGCTGGCCATGGACCGGCCCGGCTTCGAGGCCGACCGTTTCCACCTGGTACTGATGGATGTGGCCTCGGGCAAGAAGCGCACCGTGGCCGGCGACTGGGACCGCTCCATCGCCGACTATGCCTGGGCCCCGGATGGCCAGCAATTGCTGGCCACGGCCGACGACGTGGGCCAGCACCGCCTGTTCGCCATCGACGCGGCCAGCGGCAAGGTCAGCGCCTTGTCCGGCAAGGGCGCCGTGCATGGCTTCGATGTGCGCGGCGACACCATCGTCCTGTCCCACGCCGACCTGGCCTCGGGCGCCCAGCTGTACAAGCAGAAACTGGGCACGGCGCCGGCGCCGGCCGTGCAACTGACGTGGAACAACGCCCAGGCGCTGGCCGACGTCAGGATGGGTGAGTACGAACAGTTCTCGTTCCAGGGCGCCAATGGCGACACCGTGTACGGCTATGTGACCAAGCCGTGGAACGCCGTGCCCGGCGGCAAATACCCGGTGGCCTTCCTGGTGCATGGCGGTCCGCAGGGCAGCTTCGGCAATAGCTGGGGTTACCGCTGGAATCCGCAGGTGTACGCCGGCGCCGGCTACGCCACCGTGTTCATCGACTTCCACGGTTCGACCGGTTATGGCCAGAAATTCACCGACGCCATCAGCGGCGACTGGGGCGGCAAACCGCTGCAGGACCTGAAGCTGGGCCTGGCGGCGGCGGCCCAGCGCTTCCCGTGGCTGGACACCCAGCGCAGCTGCGCGCTGGGCGCCTCCTATGGCGGCTACATGATGAACTGGATCCAGGGTAACTGGTCCGACGGCTTCCGCTGCATCGTCAACCACGATGGTGTGTTCGACACGCGCGGCATGGCCTACTCGACCGAGGAAATCTGGTTTACGGAATGGGAAAACGGCGGCAGCTATTTCAACGTGCCGCAGAACCACGAGAAGTTCAATCCGGTCCACCTGGTGGCGAACTGGAAGACGCCGATGCTGGTGGTGCAGGGCGACCTGGACTTCCGCATTCCCACCGCGCAAGGGCTGGGCACGTTCACGGCCCTGCAGCGGCGCGGCATCCCCAGCAAGCTGCTGATGTTCCCGGATGAGAACCACTGGGTGCTCAAGCCGGCCAACTCGCTGCTGTGGCACCACACGGTAATCGACTGGCTCGATACCTACCTGAAGCACTAAGCGCGCGTCATTGAGGAAGTGCCATGTTGCCATGCGGAAAATAATGGCAATATTTTAATTGGTCGGCGGAACAACCCCCGCCGTCCATGGCATTTCCTCATGCCCCTCCCGGCGCGCTCACTTTCAGTACGATAGAGACACGTTAGGTGCGGTTTTGCTACCGTATCGATGGGTTTGCGCGACGTTGGTGGTGGCGGCATCGTATTCCCGGCCTGGATGCGGAATGTTTGTTTTATCTCAAATTTGCGAAATAACAACAAATAAACTCGATGAAACAAGGCGATGGCACCGTTTGATGAAGCTGGTTTCATCGGCGATGCCATTTTTTCTTCTGTTTTTAAAAATAAATTCAAATAATCAACGTTAAGATAATTGCACGTTAAGTTGTTCCTCTTGCTATATTTCTTGATGCTGGCATCGCGACCCGATCCAGCGAAGCAGGGCGCCGCGACCTTGCAGGTCCGATGCAGACCATGTCCGCTCCTTAACCAAGAAGGCAAGAGAAATGAAATCTACCCCCACACTGAAACACCTGGCTGGCGTGGTTGTCAGCGCCGCGGCCCTGCTGGGTGCCGCGCCCGCCATGGCCGACACCATCAACTTTGAGTCCCATGGCCCCGATATCTTCGCCGGCGGCGACAGCTTCGCCGAAGCCGGTTACACCATGCAGGTGCTCGACAGCATCGCGGGCGGCGGCGGTTTCGCCGGCGCCATCGCCAACGGCGCCGATCCCGACACCTGCAGCGTGGCCGCTTGCCCGGTGGGCAACAACAGCATGTACTACCTGGGCCTCAATGACGGCGGCCTGAACATTCATCGCACGGACGCCTCGGCCTTCTCGCTGCATGGCCTGGACTACGCCTTCGTGGCGCCGGTGGGCGGCTTGCCCAACTTCTCCTACGGCCAGCTGGTGCTGACCGGCACCCTGGCCGGTGGCGGCACGGTGCGCAACGCCTTCGACTTCCAGCTGCAAAACGGCGCCGGCAATTATGTATTCGGCGCCGTGCCGCTGGGCTCGGCCTTCGGCCAGGCCACGCTGAGCGGGCTGACCGTCAGCGCCTGCCTGTTCGACGGTAACGGCAGCTGCTTCAACCCGGCCGCCAACCAGGCCCAGTTCGCCATCGACAACCTGAACGTGAGCGCCGTGCCGGAACCGTCGGCCTACGCCATGCTGATGCTGGGCCTCGGTGGGGTGGCGTTCGCCGCCCGTCGCCGCGCCCGCCAAACCGGCGCCGCCGCCGCCACCTTGCCAGCGCAAGCCTGAGGAGACGCCATGAAATTGCATCCTATCTCGTCCGCCGTCCTGGTGCTGCTGTCGGCCATGGCCGGCGCCGCCATGGCCGATGAAGTCCGCCATTCCTACATCGTGCAACTGGTCGACAAGCCGGCCGCCACCTACACCGGCCAGATCACCGGCTTGCCGGCCACCATGCCGGCCCCCGGCCAGCGCCTGAACGTGGACGCGGCCGACGTGCAGAACTACCTGAACTACCTGGACACCAAGCAGGAAAGCGTGCTGACCACCGTCAGCGCCGCCGAGATTACCCACAAGTACAACGTGGTGTTCAACGGCTTTGCCGCCATGCTGACCGACGACGAAGTGCGCGCGCTGAAGAAGAACACGGGCGTGGCCAACATCACGGCCGACTCGATCCAGCAGCTCGACACCAGCTACACCCCGACCTTCCTGGGCCTGGACAAGGCCGGCGGCCTGTGGGACCAGCTGGGCGGCAAGGGCGCTGCCGGTGAGAACATGATCCTGGGCATCGTCGATGGCGGTATCTGGCCCGAGAACCCCAGCTACGCCGACCGCGTGGACGAGAACGGCAACCCCAGCCACACCGGCGCCACCCGCGTGTACGACGCGCCGCCGGCCAGCTGGAAAGGCGAGTGCCAGACCGGCGAAGGCTTCGGCGTGCAGAACTGCAACAACAAGCTGATCGGCGCGCGCTACTTCAAGTCGCCCGACCAGACCCTGCACTGGACGGAATTCCTGTCGGCGCGCGATTCCGTGGCCGGCACCGAAGGCCACGGCGGCCACGGCAGCCACACGTCGAGCACGGCCGGCGGCAACGCCAACGTCAGCGCCAGCGTCGGCGGCGTGCCGATGGGCAAGGTGACGGGCATGGCCCCGCGCGCCCGCATCGCCGCCTACAAGGTCTGCTGGACCGATGGCGTGACGGGCAAGAACGGTTGCGCCACCTCCAACAGCGTGGCCGCCATCGATCAGGCCGTCAAGGATGGCGTGAACGTGATCAACTTCTCGATCGGCCCCAACGCCGGTGGTGGCGCCTTCAACGAGGCCACCGAAGTGGCCTTCCTCGGCGCGGCCGCCGCTGGCGTGTTCGTGTCGGCCGCGGCCGGCAACTCGGGCCCCACCTCCAGCCCGCCGGCGCCGGTGTCCCACATCAGCCCGTGGCTGACCACGGTGGGCAACTCCACCCATAACCGCACCTACATCGCCTCCGCCACGCTGGGCAGCGGCGTCAAGGTCGATGGCGCTTCCAGCAACGCCATGACCCCGAGCGCACCCATGATCCTGGCCAAGGACGCGGGCCTGGCCGGTGTCGACCCTGCCAACAGCAACCTGCTGCGCTGCTTCGGCGCCACCGACGGTGTGGCCCCGCTGCTGGACCCGGCCAAGGTGACGGGCAAGGTGCTGGTGTGCGACCGCGGCGCCAACGTGCTGGTCAACAAGAGCGCCAACGCCAAGACGGCCGGCGCCGTGGGCGTGATCATCGCCAACGTGCCCGGCGGCGCGACCACCGTGCTGAACCAGCCGCACACGCTGTCGACCATCCACATCACCCAGGAAAACGGCGCCATCGTCAAGAACTACGCGGCCGCCAGCGGCGCCGCCGCCACGGCCGCGCTGGGCGACCTGCGCGCGTTCTTCGACCCCAACGTGCCGGCCCCGGTGATGAATGGTTCGTCCTCGCGTGGCCCGAACGTGGCCAATGCCAACATCCTGAAACCGGACCTGACGGCACCTGGCACCGACATCCTGGCCGCCGTCACGGCCGACCTGACCCAGGCCCAGCGCGACGCCGTCGCCGCTGGCGGCGTGGCGCCGGTGACCGATTGGGCGTTCTACACGGGCACCTCGATGGCCACCCCGCATGTGGCCGGCATCGCCGCGCTGCTGAAACAGCGCCACCCGGACTGGACCCCGGCCGCCATCAAGTCGGCCCTGATGACGACCGCGTTCGACACCAAATCCGACGGCCTGAACGGTCCCGTGGCGTGGGATGCGACCGCACGCACCACCGGCACGCTGCCATGGGGCCAAGGCGCCGGCCACATCGCGCCATCGACGGCGGCCGATCCCGGCCTGGTGTATGACGCCACCGAGATCGACTATGCGCGCTTCCTGTGCGGCCTGAACGCCGGCGTGTACTCGGCCGCCACCTGCCAGGCCGTGGGCACGATCCAGCCGTACAACCTGAACCTGGCCTCGCTGACGGCGGCCAACGTGCTCGGCTCGCTGACCATGACCCGCACCGTCACCAACGTGGGCAACACGGCCGCCACCTACACGGCCGTGGCCAGCCTGCCCGGCTACACGGTGGACGTGCAGCCAGCCACGCTGACGCTGGGCGCGGGCGCCAAGGCCAGCTTCACTGTCAAGCTGACCCGCACCAGCGCGCCGATCGACACCTGGACCTACGGTTCGCTGGTGTGGTCGGACGGCACCCACACCGTGCGCAGCCCGCTGACGGCGCGCGGCAGCGCGCTGGCCGCGGCCAGCCGCGTGACGAGCGAGGCCGCCACCGGCAGCAAGATCCTGACGGTAGGCACCGGCTTCGCCGGCACCCTGGGCAGCGTCAAGGGCGGCCTGATTCCGGCCACCCTCGATGCGCGCGTGGTGGGCCAGGCCGACGTCTCGGCCAACACGGCAGCCCAGTGCGCGGCCGGCGGTGCGCCAGGCGTCAACGTGCACACGGTCGTGGTACCGAGCGGCACCATGGTGGCGCGCTTCTCGCTGTTTGACGCCGACACCACCGGTAACGGCGACTCGGACCTGGACCTGGTGGTGGTCAAGGGCAGCACCGTGGTGGGCAGCAGTGGCGGCAGCAGCGCCAATGAGCAGGTACAGCTGATCAAGCCGGCGGCCGGCACCTACAACGTGTGCGTGGTTGGCTACGCGCCCGTTGGCGGCCAGGCCAACTACAGCCTGAACTCGTGGCTGATCACGCCAGCCACCGTGGGCGGCAACTTCAAGGCCCTGATGCCAAGTTCGGCTACCGTGGGCGGCACCGCCTCCGTGGGCATGAGCTGGTCGGGCCTGGCGTTGGGCAAGCGTCACCTGGGCGCCGTGCAGTACCTGCTGAACGGCACCTACCAGGGCACGACGGTGGTGGAAGTGAACACCAACGATCCGCTGCCGCAGTTCGACAACGCGCGTGACAAATATGTAAACGCGAAGTAAGCAGCACGCACCGCGGGCCCGTCAAGCGGCGGGCCCAAAGAATCGGGGACGAATCCGGGTTTTCCTTGGCAGGAAAACCGGGGTCCGTCCCCGATTTTTCATTGTTGCAATGGCGGACCGTCGACGGTGAGCGGGCGCAGCACGCAGTGGCCGGCCTGGCAGGTGGCGCCGGGGTCGCTGACGTAGGAGCAGGTGGACATCATGCGGTCGCGCTTGTCTTCCTCGCGGCGGGCGGCTGCGTGGCGGGCCGCCAGTTGTTTGAGGCGGCTGCCGTCGCCGTGGCGGTCGGACCAGGCGCGGTAGGCTTCCGGGCCGCCACAGGCCTTGCTGCCGATGGCGATGGTGTGGCACTGGCGGTCGCTGTCGCACGTATTGTCGGCCAGTTCGGCCTGGATCTGGCGCATCAGCGCGGCGCTGTCGCCCGGCGCGACTGCTGCAGGCGCTGCGGCGGAGGCCGGCACCGGTGCAGGCGCTGCGGTGGCAGCGGAAGTGGCGTTGGCGTTGGCGGCAGCGGTTGCCGCCGATGCCGCCGGCGGCGCACTGCCGCAGGCGGCGCCGCCCAGCGTCAGCGCGACGGCGCAGGCCAGGCGGGACAGCAGGAGTCGGGGGGCGGTGTGCATGCCCCATCATCACCCAGCGCGCGCGCCGGCGCAAGCGCCATCATTGCCCGGCGCCGATTTTGTTACAAGCCTTTGCTGCACAGCCGGAAGTCGGGATCGTCGTCGTAAGGCTGGATCTGGAAGCCCAGGCTGGCCATCAGCTTGAGCATGCCGCTGTTCTTGCTCAGTACTAGGCCGTTGATTTCCGTCAGTCCCTTGTCGCGCGCCACGTCCATGATGGCGTGCATCAGCCGCGTACCCAGGCCCTGGCCGCTGTAGCGGTCATCCACCACCAGCGAGAATTCGCAGCTGCTGCGGTCCGGGTTGGCGATGTAGCGCGACACGCCGATGATGCGGTCGTGGACGATGAATTCACCATCCTCGCCCGGCGTGCGCACCGACTGCACGGCCACCAGCGCCATTTCGCGGTCGTAGTCGATCAGCGTGTAGCGCGCCAGCATGGGCACCGACAATTCGCGCAGCGACGAGGCGAAACGGTAATAGCGCGACTTCTCCGACAGGCCGCGCGTGAATTCCTGCAGCATCGAGGCGTCGTCCGGCTGCACCGGGCGCAGCGTGTACTGGCCGCCGCCGCGCATCGGCCACTCCTGCGTGTAGTTGACCGGGTAGGGCAGGATGGCCAGGTGGTCGTAGCGGTGCACGGACGGCGGCGCGGCGTCGATCACGATGCGCGCATCCACGGCCAGCGCGCCATGTTCGTCCACGATCAGCGGGTTGATGTCCATCTGGCGCAGTTGCGGCAGTTCGCACACCATTTCCGATACCCGCAGCAGCACCTGTTCGATCGCCTCGCGGTCGGCAGCCGGCGCGCCGCGCCGTTCGTCGAGCGTATGGGCCGAGCGCACCCGCCCGATCAGGCGCTGGGCCAGGAACTGGTTCAGCGGCGGCAGTTCGATGGCGCGGTCGTTGATCAGCTCTATCATGGTGCCGCCCGCGCCGAAGCTGATGGCGGGGCCGAACAGCGGGTCGGTGACGACGCCGATGTACATTTCCCGGCCATTGCGCTTGCCGGCCATCTTCTGGATCGTCACGCCATTGATGCGCGCTTCCGGGGCCAGCCGCTGCACGGTGGCCATCATGTCGCCGAAGGTGTCGCGCACGGCGGCCGCGTTGACCACGTTCAGGGCCACGCCCTGCACGTCGGATTTGTGGCTGATGTCGGGCGAATCGATCTTGAGCGCCACCGGGTAGCCCTGCTGGCTGGCGATCAGCATGGCCTCGTTGGCGTTGCGCGCCAAAATGGTCTGGGTGATGGGGATGTGGAAGGCGGCCAGCAGCGCCTTCGACTCCATCTCCGTCAGCACCTTGCGCCGTTCGGCCAGCACGCTTTCGATCAACAGGCGGGCGCCGTCCAGGTCCGGCTCGGCCAGTTGCGACAGCGGCGGCGGGGTCTGGTGCAGCAGTTGCTGGTTCTGGTAGAACGAGGCGATGTTGGAGAAACCGTCCACGGCCGCCTCCGGCGTGCGGAAGGTGGCCACGCCGGCCTGGTTGATGATCTCGCGCGCCTGGCCCACCATCTCGTCGCCCATCCAGCAGGTCAGCAGCGGCTTGCCGACGGCGGCCTTGAGGTCGCCCACGGCTTGCGCCACGGCGTTGTGGTCGCCCGCCAGCTTGGGCGAATAGATGGCCAGGATGCCGTCCACCTGGCTGTCCTGGCCGCAGGCCATGATGGCGGCCCGGTAGTGTTCCGGCCCGGCTTCCTCCGACAGGTCCAGCAGTTGGCTCAGCGTGGCGTGCGGCGGCAGCAGCGGCATCAACGCTTGCGCGTGCGGTGGCGACAGCGGCGTCAGTTGCAGGCCAAGTTCCGCCACCCAGTCGGCCGCCAGCACGCCCGGGCCGCCGCCGTTGGTGACGATGGCCAGCCGCGGCCCCACCGGGCGGTAGCGCGAAGCCAGGCATTTGGCGGCCGCGAACAGCTGCACGAATGACTTGACGCGCACCGCGCCCGTGCGGCGCAGGGCCGCGTCGAACACGTCGTCGCTGGCCAGGATGTTGCCCGAGTGGGTCAGTGCCGCTTGCGAGGCGCCGGCCGCGTTGCCGGCCTTGAGCACCACCACCGGCTTGGTGTTGGCCGTGCCGCGCAAGGCCGACAGGAAGCGGCGCGCGTTGGTCACGCCTTCCATGTAGATGACGATGCTTTCCGTGGCCTGGTCGGTGGCTAAAAAGTCCAGCGTTTGCGCCAGGTCGACCGAGGTGTTGGGGCCGAGCGAGACGACGGTGGAAAAGCCCACCGCGTTCTTGTCGGCCCAGTCCAGGATGGCCGAGGTGAGCGCGCCCGATTGCGATACCAGCGCCAGGCTGCCCGGTTGCGCCAGCTTGCCGGCCACACCCGCGTTCAGGTGCAGGCGCGGGCGCTGGTAGCCGAGGCAGTTCGGCCCCAGCAGGTGCAGGTCGTGCTTGCGGGCGATGGCGTGCAGTTCCTTGGCCAGTTGCGGTTCCACGCCCGATGAGATCACCAGCGCCGCCTTGCACTGGATGCGGCCCGCCACTTCCAGCGCGAACGCCAGTTCCTCGTGGGGCAGGGCGATCAGGGCCAGTTCGGCGCGCGAGTGGGCCAGGTCGGCCAGCGTGCCGCTCATGTTGACGTCGAGGTAGGTGACGGGGCCGGCGAAGCCGCCCTCGCGGATCTGGGCGCAGATGCTGCGGCCGTAGCTGGTCTGGGTCTCAGGCTGGTCGACCTTGCCGGCGAACACGACAATGGCCTTGGGGGAAAATAGCGGGCTTAAATAATGGGTATCCATGTTGTTCTTGTTCGGGATGCGTTGGATGGGAATAGTTCATCGGGACCACGGGTATCAGTCATCCAGGCCAATCAGCACCTTGACGTGGGCCGCCGCGCTGCGCGCCAGCGACGACAAATCATAGCCGCCTTCCAGGCAGGACACCACGCGCCCTTGCGCGTGGCGCCGGGCCACGCTCATGATCTGGCGCGTCATCCAGGCGTAGTCGGCTTCGACCAGGCCCAGGTTGCCCATGTCGTCGTCGCGGTGGCCGTCGAAACCGGCCGACACGACGATCAGCTGGGGCTGGAAACGCTCCAGCGCCGGCAGCCAGAATTCTGCCACGTTGGCGCGCAGCAGGTCGCCGCCGGAGCGGGCCGGCAGCGGCACGTTGACCATATTGGGGCCGCGCGGCGTGTTGCCGCTGTACGGATACAGCTTGTCCTCGAAGATCGAGCACATCAGCACCCGCTCGTCATGGTGCAGGATGTCCTCGCTGCCGTTGCCGTGGTGGACGTCGAAATCGATCAGGGCCACCCGTTGCAGGCCGTGCACGTTGAGCGCGTGGCGGATCGCCACGGCCGCGTTGTTGAAGAAGCAGAAGCCGCCGGCGGCCGCGTACTCGGCGTGGTGGCCGGGCGGGCGGATGTTGCAGAACGCGCTAGGCGCCTTGCCTTCCAGCACCAGGTCGACGGCCAGCACGCCGGCCCCGGCCGCCCGCAGTGCGGCCTGGTAGCTGTAGGGATTCATGCTGGTGTCGGGATCGACCTGCACCGAGCCTTCCTGCGGCACCATGCTGGCCAGCGTGCGGATGTAGAGCGTGGAATGGGCCTGGGCCAGTTGCTGCTCGGTGGCGCGCGGCGCGTCGTGGGTTTGCATGCAATCGAGCAGGCCCTTGATCAGCAGCATGTCCTGGATGGCGCCCAGCCGCGCCGGGGCTTCCGGGTGCTGGTCGCCCATGTCGTGTTTGAGGCAGTCGGGGTGCGAAATATAGGCTGGCAGCATCGTGGGGCAGGTGGGGCAAGGCTACGTTGCGGGCGCACGAAGGCGCCGGGCCGCCGTGATCGTTTAACTCATGGTACTGGATCCAGTGTACTGAGGCGTATCAAATGTTGCGTTGATCTAAATCAAACGCGCTGACTTGGCGGCAGGGCCAGCCAGCGCGCGGTGGGCGGGCCGGTGTGCGCGCCGGGATCAGTGCCGGTGGCTGGCGGCGCCGCTAGCGGCGGCACCGGCCTGGCCCGGCATGGGCAGGTATTCGGGCGGTGTGCCGTCCTTGAACAGCTGGCGCAATTGCTGGCGCAGTTGCGGCGTATCCTCATGGTGGTGCGCGCTGACGGCGTGCTGGACGGCGATTTCCATCAGTTCATTCTCGCTATCGGCGGCGATGGCGACGGTGCAGTTGATATCGCTGGGGAATTCCCGGCAATCGATGTATTTGCGTGTCATGATCTGCTCCTTGCGGCTGGCGGGCGTGGCGCCCAATTCAGTATAGGCCGCCTGCGGGTGGACACAACGGGCCGTTGCGGCGGCCGGGCGCGGCCGTATAATCGGGCCGTAGCCAGGGCCGGTGCCCGGATGGGGGAGATGGATGACGCTCGTGGAATTTGCCACCGACGTGGCGTGGAAGTCGCTGCCGCTGCTGGGCTTGATCGTGCTGGCCGGGCTGGCCGAGCGCTGGCGGCCTGCCGAGGTGCAGCGCTGGCGGGGCCGGGCCGTCAACCTCGGATGCATGCTGGCGTATGTGCTCGGTTTCGCGCTGTTGCAGCAAGGCACGGCCGCGCTGACGGTGCTGGCCGTCAATGGCGCTGGCGGTGGCTGGCTGGCCTTGCCGGCCGATGGCTGGCATATCCTGCCTTCCTTCCTGGTCTATACCCTGGTGCTCGACCTGGGCGAATATGCGTTTCACCGCGCGCAACATGGCATCCCCGCGCTGTGGGCCATGCATTCGTTGCACCACAGCGACACGGCCATGAACGCCACCACCACCGACCGCCACTTCTGGCTGGAACCGGGCATCAAGATGCTGACCATCTACCTGGCCATGGGCCTGCTGTTCAAGCCCGATCCCGCCATCGTCGGCATGTACGCCGTGCTGGGCTTGTACAACGTGGTGCCGCACATGAATCTGCGCTGGGGGCTGGGGCGCGCATCGTTCCTGATCAACACGCCGCAATTCCACCGGCTGCACCATTCGATGCTGCCGCAGCACTACAATTGCAATTTCGCCGGCCTGTTCCCGGTGTTCGACGTGCTGTTCGGCACCTACCGCCAGCCGGCCGCGGACGAATATCCGCCCACCGGCATCGCCGGCGGCGACGTCCCGGCCGGTACGCTGGACGTGCTGGCCTGGCCGCTGCGGCGCTGGCTGCGCCGGCCCGTGCGGGACAGCCATTACTTCTAAGAAAAACCGGGGCGAAAAAAAAAGCTCGCCGAAGCGAGCTTTTCTTCACACGGGAACCGATCAGAACTGGTTCATCGTGTTGTCTTTACCAGCGGCCTTCAGGGCTGCTTCGCCGCTGAAGTATTCCTTGTGGTCGTCGCCGATGTCCGAACCGGACATGTTCTGGTGCTTGACGCAGGCGATACCCTGACGGATTTCCTTGCGCTGCACGCCAGCCACGTAGCCCAGCATGCCTTGGTCGCCGAAGTATTCCTTGGCCAGGTTGTCGGTCGACAGGGCGGCCGTGTGGTAGGTCGGCAGCGTGATCAGGTGGTGGAAGATACCGGCTTCGCGGGAAGCATCAGCCTGGAAGGTGCGGATCTTCTCGTCGGCGGTGCGGGCCAGTTCCGACTCGTCGTACTCGACGCTCATCAGCTTGGCGCGGTCGTAAGCGGACACGTCTTTGCCAGCGGCCTTCATCGCGTCGTACACTTGCTGACGGAAGTTCAGGGTCCAGTTGAACGATGGGCTGTTGTTGTACACCAGCTTGGCGTTCGGGATCACCTTGCGGATTTCGCTGACCATGCCGCCGATCTGGGCGATATGCGGTTTTTCCGTTTCGATCCACAGCAGGTCGGCGCCGTTCTGCAGCGAGGTGATGCAGTCGAGCACGCAACGCTCTTCGCCGGTGCCGGCGCGGAACTGGAACAGGTTGCTTGGCAGACGCTTAGGACGCAGCAGCTTGCCTTCGCGCTTGATCACCACGTCGCCGTTGCCCAGGGCGTCGGCCGACACTTCTTCGCAGTCCAGGAAGGAGTTGTACTTGTCGCCCAGGTCGCCTGGCTTGTGGGTCACGGCGATCTGCTTGGTCAGGCCGGCGCCCAGCGAGTCGGTACGGGCGACGATGATACCGTCGTCCACGCCCAGTTCCAGGAAGGCGTAACGCACGGCGCGGATCTTGGCCAGGAAGTCTTCGTGTGGCACGGTGACTTTACCATCCTGGTGGCCGCACTGCTTCTCGTCCGACACCTGGTTCTCGATCTGGATGCAGCAAGCACCGGCTTCGATGAACTGCTTGGCCAGCAGGTAGGTCGCTTCAGCGTTACCGAAACCGGCGTCGATGTCGGCGATGATAGGCACCACGTGGGTCACGTGGTTGTCGATCTGCGACTGGATGGCGGCCTTGTCGGCGGCGTTGGTGGCGGCGTCCAGCTGGCGGAACAGACCGCCCAGTTCGCGCGCGTCAGCCTGGCGCAGGAAGGTGTACAGTTCACGGATCAGGTCCGACACGGCGGTTTTTTCGTGCATCGACTGGTCAGGCAGCGGGCCGAACTCGGAACGCAGGGCGGCAACCATCCAGCCCGACAGGTACAGGTAGCGGCGGTCGGTGCTGTTGAAGTGTTTCTTGATCGAAATCATCTTCTGTTGACCGATGAAACCGTGCCAGCAGCCCAGCGACTGGGTGTACTGCGATGGGTCGGCGTCATAGCGGGCCATGTCGGCGCGCATGATCTTGGCGGTGTACTTGGCGATGTCGAGGCCGGTCTTGAAGCGGTTCTGGGCGCGCATACGAGCGGCGGACTCAGGATTGATCGCGTTCCATGCGGCGCCCTGCTGGTCTTTCAGGGTGGCGATGGCCTGGATGTCGTCTTGGTACTTGGACATGTGAATCTCCTAGTGATTGAAGCAAAAATAAGAAAACCGTATTCCTGTCGCGTCGCGCTGGCCGCTCGTGTTCACGACATGATGCTGCTATCGAAGCGAAACTGCATGGAAGAATAATAGAACGTTTTTGGTGGAAGGCACAAGTCTTATATAAGACATATAACCTGAATAATGTCGTTTTATTTCAACGGTTTAGTGGCTATTTTTCAGTATGTGGTATGTATTTTCAAAAAATGGAATAACGATGCCCGTTTTTTACGCACCATGATTTCGTAATGCGGAATGCTATTTCACGCCGAGGCTGTAAGTGTCAGCAAAACCTGGGCCGCACGTGGCCGGCGCGGCAGGCAAAGCAAGGAGAGCGCGATGGACCATCCCCCCGTTTCCCATACGGCGCCCGCCATGGCGCCAACCGAAGCCGACCGGACTTTCGCCGGCTCCATTCCCCAGCTCTATGAGCGCTACATGGTGCCGATGATCTTCGCGCCATATGCGGAGGATATGTGCCGCCGGGTCGTGGCGCGCCAGCCACGCGACGTACTCGAAATCGCCTGCGGCACCGGCGCGGTGACGCGCCAGCTGGCGGCGGCGCTGCCGGCCGCCACGGCCATCACGGCCACCGACCTCAATCAGGCCATGCTGGATCATGCCATCGCCCAGGGCAGCAGCCGGCCCGTCACGTGGCGGCAGGCGGACGCGCAGCAGCTGCCGTTTCCGGATGCTGCGTTTGATCTGGTCGTATGCCAGTTCGGCGCCATGTTCTTCCCCGACAAACGCCAGGCCTACGCGGAGGCGCGGCGCGTGCTGCGGCCGGGCGGCGCTTTTCTGTTCAGCGTGTGGGATAGGATAGAGGAGAACGAGTTCGCCGATGTGATCAACCAGGCGCTGATCAAGGCCTATCCGGCCGATCCGCCATCCTTCATGGCGCGCACCCCGCATGGCTATTGGGCCCCGGCCCTGATCGCGCAGCAACTGCTGGCGGCAGGCTTTGCCCGGCCGCCCGCGTGCGAGACGGTGGCGGCGCGCAGCCGCGCGCCGTCGGCAGCGGTGGTCGCCACCGCGTATTGCCAGGGCACGCCGTGGCATGGCGAAATCGAGGCGCGCCGCACGCCCACCGTGGCCGAGGCTACCCGCATGGCTGAGGCGGCGCTGGCCGGCCGGTTTGGCGATGGCGCCGTGGAGGGGCGGATTCAGGCCCTTGTCGTCATGGTTGAGTATTGAATCAGCATGCGCGATGCGCTCAGCGGTGATACGCACGACCTCGCCCCGGTCCGCTCCGTCCTGCGGCGCCATCCGCTGCCGGGCGGTAGAATGAAACGCAAGATCGTCCGCGTAGGGAGTGGCCATGCCGAAGCTCGCCTGGGTGTCCTTGCCTGTCCTGGTGTACGCGGCCGGCCTGGCCGCGTGGATGCTGTTGCGCGGACGCCGGCCATCGCGCCAGGATGTGAACCTGCAGCTAAGCTTGCTGTTGATGCTGTACCTGGCCGCGACGGCCGGACTGGGCCTGTTCTGGGTGGCCCGGCAGCAGTTGCCGGTCTTTGACTGGCACTACCTGTTTGGCTACGGCACGCTGGCGCTCGCTCTCATCCACCTGTATTTCAACTTGCCGGCAGTGTGGCGGGCGTTGCGCCGGCCGCGCCAGCCTGCCCCGCTGCCGCAAGCGGGGCGGGAGCGGGGACGCGGGGCCGGCGTGGCGCTGGCCATGCTGGCTGCGCTGGCTGCGGCCTATTGGCTGGGCGCCGGCCAGCAGGCGCCGCCGCGCACGCCACTTGCCACCCTCGCGCCGGCATCCCCGAACACCGGGGCGGTGCTGCGGTTTCACGCCTATTCGTCCGAATCGCGGCGTCAGGTACTTGACCGCGCGCCCGCGATCGACTGGGGCCAGGCGCCGCCCGCGTTCAAGGCCTATCCGGCGGCGGCGCACATCCGGCTGTCGCGTGGTGACGTGGGGCGGCGCGGCTTGAGCGCCGCACTGCGCGGCGCCGAGGCGCGCGCCGCTGAACTGAGCCTGCCCGAACTGGGCGACCTGCTCTACCTGTCCGCGGGGGTGACCGAACGCCGCGCGGGCGGGCGCGCGCTGCGTGCCGCGCCCTCGGCCGGCGCGCTGTTTTCCGGCGAACTGTATGTGCTGGCGCGCGCCGTGCAGGGACTGGCGCCGGGCCTCTATCACTACGATGCCGACCACGAACGGCTGGACGTGCTCGGCCCACTGCCGGCCGACAGCGGTGTGCCGTCCGCCGACGATGCCGACGCCGCCATCGTGTTGACTTCCGTGATACGGCGCACCGCATACAAATACGGGGACCGGGCCTATCGCTATGTGGCGGCCGACGGCGGCCATCTGCTGGAAAACCTGCGCGTGGCGAGCCAGTCCGCTGGCATGCAAGCCACGCTGGCGGCGCGCTTTGACGAGGGCCGGCTGGCGCATGCGCTGGGGGTGGATGGGGCCGAGGAAATCGTGCTGGCCGTGATGGCGCTGCGCCGCGCCCCAAGCGCGCCAAGCGCGCCGCCGCCGGCATGGCCGCCGCGCTACGCGGAGCTCGCCGCCGCGCCCGCGCCGGCGACCGGTGTGACGGGCCTGGTCCAGCAGGCGACGTCGCTGCGCCTGGCGAGCGGGGAAGCTGACGATGCGCCCGGTGCTTCAGTCGCGCTGCCCGCGCCCCAGGCCAGCGAGGCGCCGCTGCGGCAGGTGATCGTGGCACGGCGCAGCAAACGGCGCTACACGGACGAACCGGTGCCGCTGGCCGCGTTGGCCGGCATCCTGGACGACCTGGCGCAGCCGGACCAGCTGTCCGGTGCCGTGCGCATCAGTCTGGTGGTGAACCGGGTGCAAGGGCTGGCGCCGGGCATCTACCGCTACGACAGGCGCCGCGCCTTGCAACGCGTGCGTGCCGGCGCATTCGCGGCCGCCGCGGAATCGGCAGCCCTGTCGCAGTCGGTGATCGGCGACGCCGCCGTCGTGCTGGTCCTCTCCGTCGATCAGGGCGCAATGCTGGCCGAGGGGGCACGCGGCTATCGGCACGGCTTGATCGAAACCGGCCTGATCGGAGAACGCTGGTTGCTGGGAGCGGTGGCGCGCCGCCTGGGCGCTTGCCCGGTCGGCGCCTTCTATGACGACGAGGCTGCCGCGCTGATCAACGCCGACCAGCGGCGCGAATGGGTGCTGCATTTCGCGGCGCTGGGCGTGCCCGCCGGAGAGTGAGGCGAGGGCGCTCGTCCATGGCGCGCGGGGCGCCTTGAACGCGGGATGCCATCGCTGCCATCGCTGACATCAGCCGGCAGGCCCAGCGCGCCGCTAGCGCGCGCGCCAGGCCGTGATGCTGCAGCCGTGGCGCTGGCCGAACCAGCGCGAGAACGCGCTTTGCGACGAGAAGCCCAGCAGCAGCGCCACTTCGCTGGCGCGGCGCCGGTCGTGCAGCAGGTAGCGCGTGGCCAGTTCGTCGCGCACGGCGTCCACCAGCACCGTGAAGGTCTCGCCGTGGCGGGCCAGGTGGCGGTGGATGGTGCGCCGGTCCACGCCGAGGCTGTCGGCCACGGCTTCGGCGCTGCAGCGGCCCGTGGGCAGCATGGCCAGCACCAGTTGCCACACCTTGTCGCGGGTATCGTTGTCGGGGTCGCCGACGATGGAATCGAGATAGGCGCTCACGTACTTGGCCATCAGCGGATCGGCCGCCTGGGTGGCGCGGTCCAGGTCGCGCGCCTGGCAGATGAAACCGTCGAAGTCGGCGCGAAAGCGCAGCGGGGCGTTGAAGAAGCGCCGGTGCGGCGCCATGTCGCGCGGCGGCTGGTGCGAGAAGCACACGGCGCGCGGCGCCCAGCCTTCGCCGAAGAACAGCCGCATCATCCCGTGCAGCACGCCGATGGTCAGCTCGGCCGCCTGGCGGTACACCGTGCCCGAGGTCCCCAGCATGGCTTCGGAAACGTAGACCAGGCCATCCTCCTCCTCCACCCGCAGCCGCAGCGCTTCATTGTGCAGGCGCTGGAACTTGGCGGCCGCTTCCAGCTTGCGGCGCAATGTCGGTTCTTCGCGCATGGCCAGCGCCAGCGGACCCAGGTTGGACAGCTCGCGCGTGGCCGCCAGGCGCAGGCCGAAATCTTCCACGCCCGCTTCGGCGGCGCTCGCTTCGAGCATGCGCGCCAGCGCTTCGGCCGGGATCTTCAGGTCCGGGTCGAGCAGGGCGGCGCGGCTGATGCCCGCTTCCGTCAGCAGGTGATAGGGATCGAGCCCCAGCGAGCGGGCCAGCGGCACGTAGCTGGTCAGGGCGGCGCTGCGGACGGCGTACTGGGAGGTTTTCATGATGTCCCAAAATGTAACACTAATGTCCCATTATGTGAATACTGGCGTGGCCCCCACTTTCTAGAATGGCTGCACTAAATCAAAAACACTGGAGACATCTGATGGACAACCACACCCCGCTGTGCGACCACCTGCGCGCCACCGGCGAATGGAATCCGAATTGGACCCCGTTCGCGGAACTCGACCCGGTCTGGACCGAGAAATTCATGGCCATGGGCCTGCGCCCGCTGATCGCCGGCGTGCTCGATCCGAAGACGGTGGAATTTCTTGCCATCGCCGTCGATGCCTCGTGCACCCACATGTATGCGCCGGGCGTGCGGCGCCACATCCGCAAGGCGCTGGAACTGGGCGCCACCAAGGAGGAAATCACGGCCGTGCTGCAACTGACGTCCGTGCTGGGCATCCACACCATGAGCATGGGCGCCCCCATCTTGCAGGAAGAACTGGCCGCGCGCAGCAAGTGAGGCGGCCATGGGACAACTGCATACCCTGCACAACCGCGTTGCGCTGGTGACCGGCGCAGGCCGCGGCCTGGGACGCGCCATCGCGCTGGCCCTGGCCGACGCCGGCGCCCGCGTGGCCATCTGCGACATCGATACCGACACCCTGGAAACGACGCGCGCCGCCATCGAAGCCGGTGGCGGCGAATGCCTGGCGCTGCACTGCGACGTCGCCTCCAGCGCCGCCGTGGACGCCATGTTCGCGCAACTGGTGGCGCGCTTTGGCACGCTGCATATCCTGGTCAACAACGCGGCCCGCGTGCCCGAAGGTGAACAGGATACGGTGCGCCGCAACCAGCACTACGCCTACCTGACCACGCCCGTGCCGCGCCAGTCGCTCGGCATCACCAGCGCCATGAGCGACGCGGAGTGGATGCGCTTCTGGGACGTGAACGTGCACGGCCTGTTCTACTGCACCCGCGCCGCGCTGCGCCTGATGGAACCCCAGCGCGACGGCAAGATCATCAACATCGCCTCCATCGCCGGCATCTCGGCCATGAGCGCGCACAGCCCGCACTACAGCGCCACCAAGGGCGCCGTGGTGGCCTTCACCAGGAGCGTGGCGGCCGAAGTGGCCGGGGCCAACATCTACGTCAACGCCGTCGCCCCCGGCGGCGTGCAGACCCCGCAGTTCGAGCAGTACCTCGCCGCCGTGGGCGAGGAAAAACGCAACCAGCTGTGGCAGGTGGTGCCCGCCGGCAGACTCGGGACGATGGAGGAATACGCCTCCCTCGTCACTTACCTGGCCGGCCAGCATTACCTGGTCGGACAAATCATCAGCCCCAATGGCGGCGCAGCCATCTAACAACGAAAGGACTTACCATGCAATTCTTCGACGATTCCCTCCTGCCGGAAAACCAGGAAAAGCTCGTGATCCAGGTGGCGCCGTTCGGCCCGCAGTTCATCCCCAGCGATTCGAACGACATCGCCGTCACCATGGACCAGCAGATCCAGAAGGCGGTCGATTGCTGGAACGCCGGCGCCACCGTGCTGCACGTGCACGTGCGCGAGGACGACGGCAAGGGCTCCAAGCGCCTGTCCAAGTTCAATGAAATGCTGGGCCGCCTGCGCGAAGCCGTACCGGAGATGGTGCTGCAGGTGGGCGGTTCGATCTCGTTCGCGCCCGAAGGCGAGGGCGCCGAGGCCAAGTGGCTGAGCCACGACACGCGCCACATGCTGGCCGAGCTGACCCCGAAGCCGGACCAGGTCACCATCGCCATCAACAACGCCCAGATGAATGTGTTCGAGCTGCTCACGGCCGAAGACGGCGCAGGCACCATGCTGGCCGACCCGCGCGTGAAGGCGGCCTACCAGGACATGTGCACCGAGGCCACGCCGACCTTCTACATCGAACACCTGAAGCGCTTGCAGGAAGCGCGCATCCAGCCGCACTTCATGCTGGGCGGCGTGTCGCAGCTGGAAACGGTCAAGCGCCTGATCCGGCGCGGTAACTACAACGGCCCGCTGGTGCTGAACTACGTGGCCATCGGCGGCGGCGCGGCCGGCCCCGATCCGTTCCACATGATGGAGTTCATCCGCCAGGTGCCCGATGGCGCCGTGCTGACCATCGAAGGCATCATGCGCAACGTGGCGCCGATGAACATGATGGCGATCGCCATGGGCCTGCACGTGCGGGTGGGGATTGAGGACAACCTGTGGCGCCGCCCCGGCGAGCGCATGACGTCCGTGCAGCAGGTGGAGCAGATGGTGCGCGTGGCGCGCGAAGTGGGCCGCGACGTGGCGAGCGGCAAGGATGCGCGTACCATCTACCAGATCGGCACCCAGTACCGCGATACCGAAACCACGCTGGCCAGGTTGGGCATGGCGCCCAACCGCCAGCCCGGCCAGCGCGGCTTCCCGATGAACCAGGTGGGGTAATCATCATGCAATGGCGGCACTTCCCCCGGATCGCCCTGTGCGTCCTGCTGTTCGCCCACATCCTCGCGCATGTGGACCGCAATATGCTGCTCGGCTTTTCGCCGCAGATCATCCGCGACATCGGGCTCTCCAACGCGCAGTATGGCTTCCTGGTCGGTGCCGTCTGGGTCCTGAGCTTCGGCCTGATGGCCATGTTCATGGGCACGCTGGCGGACCGCTACTCGCGCCCGCGCGTGGTGGCCGTGGGCATGCTGGTGTGGAGCGCCTGCACCTGGGCCTCGGGCAACGTGCAGGATTTCACACAGATGGCGATGGCGCGCTTTTTCGTCGCCAGCGGCGAGGCGGCGCTGGTGCCGGCCGCCGTCAGCCTGCTGGCCGACCTGTTCCCCGAGCGCCGGCGCGGCACCGTGATCGGCGTGTTCTTCACCGGCATCCCGCTGGGCATCGGCTTCAGCTTCCTGCTGGCCGGCAGCTACGGCGAAACACATGGATGGCGCGAGACGTTTCACGCGCTGGGCGTGATCGGCGCGCTGCTGGCGCTGCCGCTGGCCTTGCTGTCGGAGCAGCGCGGCCAGCCGGGGCGGGAACGCGGTGCCCCGTTCGCCGAGCAGCTGCGGGCCCTGGTTCGCACGGTGGGTGGCACGCCGGGCCTGCTGCAGGTGATCGCCGGCTTCGTGCTGCTGCACATGGTGTTCGCCGGTTTCGCGTTCACGCAAGTGTGGCTGGTCGATGAACGGGGACTGGACGCGGCCGCCATGGCCAAGCGCATCGGCATGCTGCAACTGGTGTTCGGCACGTTCGGCGCCGTGTTCGGCGGCGGGTTGGGCGACCGCTTCGCGCACGCCATCAAGGGCGGCCATGCCGGTTTCGTGGCGGGACTGGTGCTGTTGTGCGCGCCGTTCATGCTCGCTTACCGCTTCGCCGCGCCTGGCTCCGCGCTGTTTTACCTGGGCATGTGCGCCGGCGCCTTCCTGCCGATGGCCGCCTACGGCCCGGCCAACACGCTGATCCAGGGCATGGTGCCGGCCACCATGCGTTCCACCGTGGCCGGCTTCACGATGATGGCGATCAATGTGGTGGCCATTTCGCTGGGCAGCCTCGCGGTGGGTGCCGGACGCGATCTGCTGGCCGGTGCCGGCGTGGCCTCGCCATTCACGGTCATGATGCTGGCCACGGATGGTTTGGCGATCGCCTCGGTGCTGCTGTTCGCCGGTGCGGCGCGGCGCGGCATGGTGGTGTCCATGCCAGCCGCTGTCCGCACGCATTGATCCTGCGCCGTTAGAACTCCTCCCATTCATCCTGCCCGGCCGATGGCGGCGCCACTTTGGGCGTCACTTTGGGCGCCATTCTTGGCGCCGCCTTCGGCGTCACCGGCAAGGCGCGTGCGGGAGCGGCCGGAGGCGCGGCGGTGGCAAAGGCTGCCGGCCGGCTCGCTTGGATGGCGGGGGAGGGGGCGCCGTCCAGCTTGAACACGCTGATGGTCTGCTCCAGGCTCAGCGCCTGGTCCTGCATCGCCTGCGCGGCGGCGGCCGCCTGTTCCACCAGGGCCGCGTTTTGCTGCGTCACGTTGTCCATTTCAATGATTGCCTGGTTGATCTGTTCCAGCCCGGCCGTCTGCTCCCCGGTGGCGGCGCTGATCTCGCTCATGATGTCGGTCACGCGCTGGATGCTGCTCACCACTTCGCCCATCGTGGTGCCCGCTTCATCCACCAGCGCGCTGCCGGCGCTGACCTTGCTGACCGAGTCGTCGATCAAGGCCTTGATTTCCTTGGCGGCCGAGGCGGAGCGTTGTGCCAGGCTGCGCACTTCGCTGGCGACGACGGCGAAGCCGCGTCCCTGTTCGCCGGCGCGGGCCGCTTCGACGGCCGCGTTCAGCGCCAGGATATTGGTCTGGAAGGCGATGCCGTCGATCACACCGATAATGTCCACCACTTTTTTCGACGAGTCGTTGATGGAGCCCATGGTTTCCACCACCCGCGATACCACGGCGCCGCCCTTGACGGCCACGTTGGCGGCGGCGCTGGCCAGCTGGTTGGCCTGGCGCGCGTTGTCGGCGTTCTGCTTGACGGTGGCCGTCATCTTCTCCATCGCGGCGGCGGTTTCCGCCAGCGAGCTGGCCTGCTGCTCGGTGCGGGCCGACAGATCCAGGTTGCCCGAGGCGATCTCGGTCGATGCGGTGGCGATCGTCTCGGTGCTGCCGCGCACCGCGCCGACGATATTGGTGAGGCTGTCGCGCATGTGCTTCATCGCCAGCATCAGGCTGGCGCGGTCGCCGGCCTCGGTGTCGACCTGCACCGAGAGGTCGCCGGCCGCGATCCGTGTCGCCACGGCGGCGGCGTGATCCGGTTCACCGCCGAGCTGGCGCATCACGCTGCGCGTCAGCCAGACGCACAGGCCGGCGGCGGCGGCCAGCACCACGGCGCCCAGGATGACGCTGATGGTGAAGCGCAGCTGGGTCGCCGCGTTCATCTCCTGCACGGTCACCCGCACGGCCGCTTTTTTCGCCTTGATGAATTCCAGCAGCTTGCCACGGATTTCGCGCCAGACCGGCGTTTCCTCCTTGTTCAGCACCTCGATGGCGGCGGCCTGGTCGCTGTCCGCCAGCGCGATCGTTTTGGCCTGCGACGTCGATTGCCGGATGCGCAAGGCGGCCACGTCCTGCAGGATCTTCTGTACCTCCGGCATGGCGCTGCTCAGTTTGGACGCGACTTGCGCCTGTTCCTCATACGCCTTGGTGGAATTGTTGAAATTGTCGTAGGCGGCCTTGTTCTTCGGGTTCATGACGATATTGCGCAGTGCCTGGCCCATCTGCAAGCCTTGCGCGTACATATCGTTGGCGGCCGTCAGCAATGCCTGGTCTTCATCCATCACCCGCTCGAACTGGTTGCGGGCGCTCCTCATGCCGGTCAGCGCGATGGCCAGCGCGATCACAAACAACAGACACATGAACGACATGCTCAAGATCAGCTTGTTTTTAAGTTTCATCTTCCCCTCTTTATCAACGGCCGCCTGTGGTTTGCGCGCCGATTTGGAATCGCGCACTGGTTTGGCGGAAAGTTTAGTTGCCACAGTTTAATTGATCTGGAATCAATAATGTGGCAATTGCCGTTGACGGGATGGGGGATGTGTCTGTTTTCTGTCTGTATTGGCCGCCATCCGTTCAATTGGCGCGGGCCGCGCCGCTCATGGCAGCACGGCGCCCGCGTTGAGGCGCAGCTGCAGGCCATGGGTGTGGGCGATGAATGCCGGCCTGGCATTCTGCAAGCCCATCGCGGCCAGCCGTTGGGCCATCGGATGGGCGCTGTCGCCGATGTGCAGGCGCAAGGAGCCGGGCAGGCACAGCCGGCCTTTGGCGCGGATGTTGATCAGCGTGCGCAGCATGCCGCGCGGCTGCGTGGAATACAGGATCAGGTTGATCAGCGACGCGCCCACGCCCATCCCGGCCGTTCCCGATAGCGAGAATACCGGTGCGCCGCCGGCCGGATCGTGCACCGTCCCGCTGAAGGTGGCGCCGCGCAGCGCGAAGTCGATCGGCGTGATGAATTTGGGATAGCCCCAGATCTCGCGTCCGGCCGCGCAGGCCGCCGCCGTGGTGACGGGCAGGTCGATGACGTGGAAGCCGAGCCGGTTCTTGTCGAGGTGCTTGAACAGCGACAGCAGCGGCCAGGCCGGCGCCGGCGTCCCCCTGGGCACGCAGGCGATGGCCGTGCCCACTTCGTTGTAGGGGCCGATGGAGGTGTGGCGGTATTCGTAGAACGCCACGGCGGCGAGCGCCTTGCCGCCGAAGCGCACCACCTCGTATTGCTCGCCCAGCAGCGCCTGGGCGCGGCCGCAATCGATCCAGTAGAAGGCCATCAGCTGCGATGCGTCGTAGTACAGGATGGGCATCGCCACTTCGCCGGCCGAGGTGGCAAGCGTATTGCTCGGGTATTGGAAGAAGGGATCTGCGTCAAATGGTGTCATGGTCAAACTCCGATGTTGGTTGCGTGGTCGAGCAGCTGCCCTTGCCAGTCTTCGATCATGGCCAGCCGGTTGATCTGGTTGGTGCCCTCGAAGATCCGCGTCAGGCGCACGTCGCGGAAAATCTGTTCGATGCGCTGTTCGTGCAGGCCGCCGTGGTCGGCCAGCAGGTCCATCGCCATCTCGCACACGGCTTGCGCGCGGTCGGTCGCGTGGAATTTGCACAGCGAGGCGTGCAGCTGGCGCGGCTTCCTGGCGTGGCGCGCCTCCTGCCACACCAGGTTGCGGATGGCACGGGTCTCGGCCAGCATGGTGGCGATGTGCAGTTGCACGTCCTGGTAATCGAGCAGCGGTTTGCCGCCCAGCGTGTAGCGGCGCGCGAATTCGACGGCCACTTCGGTGGCGGCGCGGGCGAAGCCGACCCCCATGGACGCCACCGGGATACGCGACGCATTGAGCGTGCCGCGATTGAGTACCCAACCGTTGCGCAGGCCGCCGACCACGTTCGCGGCCGGGATGAAGGCGTCGTTGAACTCGACCTCGGCGGCGCCGGAGGCGCGCATGCCCATCTTGATCTCGGTGCGCGGGATCGTGACGCCGGGCGTGGCGCAGTCGACGTAGAAGCAGGTCCACGAGGCCATGCCTTCGCCCTTGAGCGCGGCGAACACGGTCATGCTGCGCGCCAGGTCGCCGCCGCTGATGAAGCACTTGCGGCCGTTGAGCAGGTAGCCGCCGGCTACCGGCGTGGCCACCACGCCGGGCCGGTAACGCTCGGCGCCATGGCCTTCCTCGACGTCGGAGCCGGCTTGCGGTTCCGTGATGGCGAAGGCGACCAGGTGCGGATCGCCGCGCTCGTTGCTGCGATAGACCGGCAGCAGGAAGTCGCGGATGGTCTTGAGACGCCCCGACAGCAGCAGCGGCATGCAGCCCAGGTGGTGGGCCGACAGCAGCAGCATCTGGCCGCCGCACACGCGCGCGAACTCCTCCACCACCAGGCTGCAGGCCCAGACCGGCGGGTGCAGGGCGGCGCCCCACGGCAGGCTGCCCAGCGGCGCGGGCAGGAAGTAGCTGAGCCAGCCGGCCTTGCCGGCCGCCGCCAGCATCTGGCGCGTGGCGGGCGCGCAATCGCCGGGCGCCAGGTGGGGCTGCTGGTCGAGCGTGGCCGACAGCGGCGCCAGCCGGGTTTCGGCGAACGTGCGCGCGCGGCGCCGCAGGTCGCGCAAGGCGCGTGGCAAGCGCGCGCAGTCGGCATCCCACAGGTCGTCCAGCGCGCTGTCGGCGAAGGCGCGGCTGGCCGCCGGCAGGTGGCGGAATTTCAGCTGCGGCGACAGCGCGTGGTCGAATGGCAGGTGACCGGCCAGATGGGATGCGCGCATCATGGCTGGCCTCCGCACAGGCCGGATAACAGCAGCGGAATCTCGCGCGTGCCGCCCGCCTGCAGCCTGAGCATGTTCTGGTCGCGCACGATTTTTTCCGCCCCCACGTCGCGCATGTAGCCGACGCCGCCATGCACTTGCACGCCCTGGTTGGCGCCATGGCACAGCGCACCATGGGTGTTGACGCGCTGGGCCGCCAGTTCGCTCAGGGCGATGTCGTCGAGCGGACGGGCGAAGCGGGCCAGCGCGCCGCTGGCTTGGTGCCACGCCATTTCCATCTCGCCCAGCATGATCTGGACGGCAGGATGTTCGCCGATCACCTTGCCGCCCTGCTTGCGGATGGCGGCGTAAGCGGCCGCCAGCTCCCACGCGTGGCGCAGCGCGCCGGCGCCGATGGCCATCAGGCCCAGCATGTCCAGTTTGAGCACGCGTTCGTAGGCCAGCCGCGTGTCGCCGTCCCCGGGCAGCAGGGTGGCATCGGCGTCCGGCGCCAGGCGCACGCGGAACGCGGCCAGTTCGTCCAGCCCGTGCTGGGCGCGGCATGGCTCGACCTGCAACTGCTGGCGCGTGGCCCGTTGCCAGCGGATGGTGTCATCGTGCCAGACCGGCCAGACCAGATGCTGCCAGGACGCCGTCGTGATCACGGTGGTGGGGTGCTGGCGGCGGTCCAGCCAGTCGGACAGCAGCGCGCCGTCCGCGCGCGGGCCTTGCGGGCGCAGGAAGCGGGCCAGTTCCGCGCGCGCCAGGCCGAGGTGGCCGGTGGTGACGATGGCCGTGTCCAGCACCGTGCCAGCCGGGTGTGCGCCTGCCAGCGGCGCTCCCGCCGGCGCGGCGGCCGCGCGCGCCAGGGCCGCGCGGTGCCAGGCGAACGCGATGCCGGCGTTCGCCCGGGCCACCAGCTGGAGCAAGCCCAGGTTGAATTGCATGGCGTTGGCGTGATCGCAGTGCTCCCACAGCGTGTAGCCGGGATCGGCGCCGGGGGCGGGCAGCAGGCCCAGTTCGGCCGCCTCGGCGCTCAGGGCGGCCAGCGTGTGGTGGGAAATGGGCGCTTCCGGCCGTTCGACCGCGGCCGCGATGCGTTGTGTGGCGAAGGCATCGACTTCGGACAGCAGCGCTGTCACATCATCGGCGTCTAGCATGGGTGTCCTCTTCTGGTTTATCGTGAGTCCGGCGCGCGGTGGCGAGGCGTTGCCGCTGGCGACTCTGTCTGGAGACTAGACTCTAGCAAGCGCTACGATGGAAGCTGTATAGTGGTGGCGGTCAAAAAATTTACATTTTCGGACATATCAAACATGGCGGGTTGGGACTTTGCGCGCAGCATCGCGGGAATACGGTTGCTGGCCGAACTGGGCGCCAGCCTTGGCCTGGCGGCCAAGCAGGTACTGGCCGGCACCGGCATCCGCCAGCGCGACCTGGACGATGCGAGCTGCGTGGTGAGCGCCGAGCAGGAATTGCGGCTGATCCGCAACCTGCTGGCCCACCTGGGCCATGTGCCCGCGCTGGGCGTGGCGGCTGGCTTGCGCTACCACTATTCGACGTTCGGCTCGCTGGGGTTCGCCATGGTGACGAGCCGGCATGCGCGCCAGGCGCTCGATGTCGCACTGCGCTATTTCAACCTGACCCACGCGTTCACGCGTTTCGAGGCGACGGACAGCGAACAGGACATCGGCGTGGCGATCGACGCCGCCCATGTTCCCGGCGATGTGCGCGGGTTCATCATCGAACGGGACGCGGTGGCGCTGGTGGCGGTCCAGCGCGAACTGATCGCCGTGCCCGGCGCGCTGCGCCGCGTGGACCTGGCGTTCGCCACGCCCGCCGTGACGGCTCCCTACGCGCAGGCGTTCGGCATGATGCCCGCATTCGGCGCCGGCCGTACCGCAGTGACATTCGCGCGCGCGGCGATGCTGCTGCCGCTGCCGCAGGCAAACGACCTGGTGCTGAAGTACAGCGAGGAACAGTGCGTTCGCATCCTCGAACGCCACCGCGTGCGCGTGGGACTGTCGGCCAAGGTCAGGGAGCGCCTGGCGCGCGATATCGAACAGGGCATGGAGCAGGTGGCGGGCGCGCTGTGCATGACCTCGCGCACCCTGCGGCGCCAGTTGACGCAGGAAGGCACGGCGTTCACGGCGATCCGCGACGAGGCCCGGATCGCGCTGGCCGAGGAATACCTGGTGGTGCTGAAATTGTCAGTGGACGAGACGGCCTATCGGCTGGGCTACCTGTCGAGTTCGGCATTCATCACGGCCTTTCGCCGGCTCACGGGCGAAACGCCGCTGGCATTCCGGAAGCGCCTGGAACGCGAAGGGTGCGAGGCGAGCGATGGGGGCGAGGCGGGCGTGGACGGCGGGACGGCGCGCGGACGGTAGCTTGCCACCGTCCGGCGCCGCTCCCGCCGCGGGGCGGGAGCAGGGGGAACGTCAGGCGGTGGTGCTTAGTTGCCGCAACCCTGGCTGCGGATGCGGTCATACGCGGCGCGCGCCTGCACCAGGCCATAGCCGAAGTACGGATCGCGGCCCGGGGCGCCCAGGTCCAGCGCCGAGTTGTCCAGCGCGGCGCGGATATGGCTGGCGCTGCACTGCGGGAAGTAGCTCCACACCAGCGCCGCCACGGCCGACACGTGCGGCGTGGCCATCGAGGTGCCGTTGTACAGCGCATAGTTGGTGGCCGTCACGTTCAGGTCGGCTTGCTGGCCCAGTTGCGTCAGCAGGCTGGCCCCTTCCGTGTCGGACACGCCGACCGACGGGATGTTGGTGACGGTGGTGCCCAGCGTGCCGTTCAGGCCGCCCGCCACGTTGTTGTACACCACGGCGCCGACACCGCCGCTGGCCTGGCAGTTGCTGACCTTGGTGGCGAACGACACGGAGCCGCGCCGGATCAGGCAGATCTTGCCGGCCACGGTGCTGCTGGTGGCCGTGCCCAGGCCGAAGTCGGCCAGCGGCGCATGGGCGCTGGCGGCCGGGGAGCCGTCCATTTCACGCGGCGCGTAGCTGGTGGCGCCCACTGTCAGCGAGGCGGCGCGGCCGGTGCCCATCGGCACGGTCGAGAGCACGTCCACGCCCGGCGCCGACAGCTCGACTTTCGGGGTGAACTGGGAGAACGAGGCGATCTGCTTGTTCTGGTCCAGCGCGCCGATCGACATCACGCTGCTGTAGCCGGCCGGGTAGGACTGGGTATTGTTGCCGTCGTTGCCGGCGGCGGCGATGGACAGCACGCCGCGCTTGGCCAGGCCATCGAAGGCGCGTTCCTCGGCGATGCTGGGATCGCCCCCGCCCAGCGACATGCTGATCACATTGGCGCCGGCCGCGCCGCACTTGTTGGCGGCCGCGATCAGGGTCGAGGTATAGGCCCAGCCATCGGCGCCGAACACCTTGACGATGTGCAGGTTCAGCTGGCGGCCCGGATTGACGCCGACCACGCCCACGCCGGCGTTGTTGATGGCGGCGATGGTGCCGGCCACGTGGGTGCCGTGGTGGTTTTCGTCGGTGTACCAGTTGCCGGTGCCGGGGTTGGTGTCGCCGGTGACGTGGTTGCCATGCAAGTCCTCGTGCGCCAGGTCGATGCCGGAGTCGATGATGCACAGCATGCGGTTGCTGGCGTAAGTGTCGGGCAACTGGTCGGCCTGCACCATGGCGATGCCATATGGAACTTGCTGGCCCAGCTGGTAGGGCGCGCCCGTCGACGGCGTGCTGGCGGCGAACGGGATGCGCTTCTGGTCAGTTTCCACGAACTCGATCAGGGGATTGTTGCGCAAGCCGTCCAGCGCCTTGGCCGGCACCTGGGCGGCCGAGGCGCGAATCTCGGGCAGGTCCTGCACGACATTGCCTTGCGCGGCGGCCAGCGCCGCTTTGCCGTTGGCCACGCTGCCTGCCTTGAAACCGACGATGACGCGTACCGTGCCATCGGTGGCGGCGCTGGCGGTGGCACAGTGCGCGCCGGCGGCAGCGGCCAGTACGGTCAGGATGAATGCGCTACGGGTATTGCTGAGATGTTTTTTGAACATGATGAGCCCTGGATTCGTGAATGGAAGGGATGGCCTTGCACACCAGAAACGATACGGCCGCCGGTCGCGGCGATCGAAGTCCGATGCTATGAGCGTTCCCGTCCACGGTCAATCGGCGATGTCTAAATAACATGCGAAATTGATGGAAAAACCACAAAATTAATTTTCAGCAACACCCTGTTGCGGGCCGGTGTTGCGGGACGTGCAGGTGACTGGCGGATGAATAGCTTTTCGATGTGGCTGTGCTAAAGTGATTTCGCTTGTCGGAAAGAAAACACGAGTCGTGCATGCTGGAGCAAGGTTTCAATCTTTTAGATGACCATCAAAAGGGGAGAAAGATCATGGCCAAGTACGGTTGGTTGCCCGAAGGCGTGAATCGGGCCAGGCGCATCATCGGCAGGGTGATAAATCAAAAAGAATTACCGGCTTTTGTGTACCGGTTCGACGCGCGGTCGCCGGCGACGATCCGGGCCACCGGTTTCCAGCCATGGAACGGCGCCGGCGGCATCTCGATGATGGAGCACGTGAACAACGCCTACGCGACCGGCCACGCGCAGGCCGGCCAGCAAACGAAATATGACAGCCAGTTCGTCTCCACCGGCGCCTACGGCATCCTCAAGCGCATCGATCCCACCTTCGCGCAGCAGGTGCTGCAAACCAACCTGTACAAGATCGACACGGCCGTGGCCTTGCAGACCGGCATGTTCTACGACGCCAATGATGTGTTCGACCGGGCCGGCGTGAACCGGCCGTATGCGACGCAGCGGGAATGGATCAAGGAAGGCGGCATCGACCAGGCCGCCGTCGTCGCCACCATGACCGGCGCCAACTACGCGGGGCAACTGGCCATGCCAGGGGGCACCGCGCCTGACGAGGGGGCGCTGCAGGGGTGGGCCGCGTTCTGACGGCGCCGGGCCGGCATCGCCGCCGCATATGCCCGAAGTTGATAGGATGGGCGGCCCCTTTGCGGGCCGCCCAGCGAGCGGGCGCGCCGGCGATCTACTCAGCAGAACGGCAGTGTGTCGGCAAGCCGTCAGCCGCTGCGGTGCATCGGCACGCGGCGGCCAGCACTGAGGCTGTAAGCGGAGAGATTAGCTTCATCTGTCGCTTCGTCCTGTCATCCAGGCGTGCGCCGGATGATACATGTCGCTGTATTGCGCCCAAGTAGCATTGGTGATGGACGAAACCGGGGGGCGTTCTTGGGCAAGTATGGGCGCAGTAGCCAATGCCAGGACTAAGGACCAAAAAGGCTGAGTCATGTTTTTCATGGTGGTTATCTGCGTATCGCGTGAGCAATTGCGCTTGCCATTGCCTTGATTTTGCAAACAGTTTTCCAGTTGCGATACGTCATCGGCACGCCGAGCAGTTTCTCCGCATTGGCCGGCACCTTCGACCTGGTGACGCCTTCCGGGGTATGCAAGTAGAAAACATGACTGGTCAAATGAAACCGTTCGCCCGCTGTCCGAAGAGCGTCAAGTTTATTGAGATCAGGGCTGGTTGGTGTAGCAACAAGAAAGCCCAGATGCAGGCTGCCTGGAGCCTCATTCGCCTCAGGGAAGGGATTCTGTGCGATTGCTTTCTCCACTGCTTCGAGCCCGAGGATCAGGACATGAGGTGAGAAGCCAAGGCGTCTCTCGATTTGTTCTTTCAATTGCGCAGCGATTTGCAGGGCACTCTTCCTGGTGATCTGGAAGATGGCGGTGCCGCTCTGGCCGTAGGTTCTGACCTTCCTTGCACCAATGTTCTCGAGTAGGACAACGAGCTCTTTCATCGGCAAGGGGTTCTTTCCGATGACATTGATTCCTCTGATCAGGGCAACGTAAGTCTTCATTCGAGTAGCAGTGGCGCCCATGCTCCAAACGACGCCCAACGTGAAAAGTCACTGGCTGCCGGAACGTGAAGTAGACGCCCCAACCGTCCCATCCTCTCCCGGCCAACTCTTGAGATTCCGCACGGAGGCAGAATGTCCATGCCTTGTTATCAAATAGTTACATCACTTTAGCACACCCGAATCCTCAGGACCAATCCCACTTTGGAGAGGTCATGGCCGAGGCCAGGCCGAGACTGCTGGACGAAGTGCGCGACATCATTCGCGTTGAGGACTACGGCATCCGCACCGGGGAATGTTATGTGGACTGGATACGCCGCTTCATTCTGTTTCACAATCGTCAGCACCCTGCGACGCTGAACGCGACGGACGTTGGCGCATTTCTTACCCATCTGGCGGCGGCAGGCAAGGGCGCGTACAGGCGCTGACTTTGCTCTTGCCCGCAAGTATCCCAACGCGCCACGCTACCTGCCCAGGCTAGGCATCTTGACCTATGGGCTGGGAATCGGCGTTCAGCGAGAATAGGTAGCGGGCAACCGCCCTCGATAACCTTTCCTTGCACTGGAGCAGGCAAATGAAGCAAACCGTCTTGACCGTCCTCGCCGTGTTCTCCCTGGCCGCAGCGCCAGCCATCGCCGCGCAGGATATGCACCAGCACGGCCACGATGCGCACGGCGCCACGCTGCAACTCAATGCGGGCAAGAAATGGGAGACCGATGCCACTCTGCGCAAGGACATGGGGGTAATTCGCCAGTCGATGGCGAGCTCCCTGGACGCGATCCACGCCAACAAGATGCCGCCCCAAGCCTATGCGGCGCTGGCCAGGAAAGTGGAGGATGGCGTGGCCGACATCGTCGCCAACTGCAAATTGGCGCCGGCCGCCGATGCTCAGTTGCATGTCGTGGTCGCTGATTTGCTGGCCGGCGCTGAGCATATGGCAGGCAAGGCCAAACCGGGTAAGCCCAGGGACGGCGCTGTTAAGGTGATCGGCGCGCTGAACAATTACGCGAAGTTTTTCGACGATCCGGACTTTCAGCCGATCACGCACTGAGTCAAGTCCGGGATTCCGGAGGCTGAATGCAAAAAAGCCACCCGAAGGTGGCTTTCTGTTTCTATTCTTGGTGGCCCGGGGCGGAATCGAACCACCGACACAAGGATTTTCAGTCCTCTGCTCTACCAACTGAGCTACCAGGCCAAGGACCGCAATTATAGCAGGCTCAAGAGAATTGGCAAGGGCGGCCGTGAAAAAGATTTGACCGCGAGATCTGCCCGCCTGCCGCGGCGGCGGGCAATGCCATATCAACATCATGGCAGGCGCAGCAATTGGCGCTCGCCACAAACGCTATAATGAACGCCCCGATCAACCACCCCCACAGTCCCATCATGCGGCGCGACCTTCACAGTGATATTTGTATCGTAGGCGATGGCGCCATCGCCAAGACGACGGCGCTGGCCTTCGCCCAGGCCGGGCAGAGCGTGACCATGCTCACGCCACCGGCCGCGCCCAAGGCGCCGGCCGCCGGTGATCCCGGCTGGGACGTGCGGGTGTTCGCCCTGAACCACACGGCCCACAAGCTGCTGTCCTCGCTCAAGGTGTGGGGCGCGCTGGATGCGGCCCGGGTGGCGCCGGTGGACGCCATGTTGGTCAACGGCGACGGCGCCCACGCCGGCGCCCTCGGTTTCGACGCCTACGGCGCCCATACGGGCACGCTGGCCTGGATCGTGGAAGACCGCAACCTGAACCAGGCGCTGGACGCGGCCCTGCGCTTCGCCCAGAACGTGACCACGGTCGCCGGCCACGCCACGGCCCTGCTGCGCGATGACGACGGCGCTACCGTGCAACTGGCCGACGGTTCGGCCATCCGCGCCGCGCTGGTGGTGGGCGCGGACGGCGCCCAGTCCTGGGTACGCGGCCAGTGCGATATCGGCCTCGATTACCGCTCCTATGGCCAGCGCGGCGTAGTCAGCAACTTCCATTGCGAGAAACCGCACCTGGGCGCGGCCCACCAGTGGTTCACGGGCGCCGACGGCATCGTGGCGCTGCTGCCGCTGCCGGGCAACATGGTGTCGCTGGTATGGTCGGCGCCCGACGCACTGGCCGACACGCTGTGCCGCGAAGGCGCCGATGCGCTGGCCGCCCGCCTGGCCGTCTACGCCCACGACAAGCTGGGCGCGCTCACGCCGTTGCGTCCGGAATTGGTGCGCGACTTCCCGTTGCGGCTGATGCGCCCGCACGCGATGGTGGCGCCCCGCGTGGCGCTGGTGGGCGACGCGGCCCACGTGGTCCATCCGCTGGCCGGCCATGGCATGAATCTGGGCTTCGCCGATGTGGCGCAGCTGGTGGCCACCATCAACGCCCGCGAGCCGCAGCGCGCCATCGGCGACGAGCGGGTGCTGGCGCGCTACGCCCGCGCGCGCAAGGAAGACGTGCTGCTGATGCAGTTCACCACCGATGGCCTGGCACGCCTGTTCGGCACGGATCTGGAGCCGTTGCGCGTGGTGCGCAATTTGGGATTAAACTTGCTGGATAAATTGCCCGTGCTCAAGCGCCGCCTGATTTCCCACGCATTGGGGAATCAGCAGGGTTGAGGTCCGCACGGGCGCCTGTGATGTCGTTTTCGGAGATGGTATGAGAAAGAGCAAGTTCGCACTGCTGTTGTTGTCGGCCCTGATGGCCTCCTGCGTGGGCGCCGAGACGCCGACCGAGGCCGGCATCAAGAAGTTGATCGAGCCTCGCCTGGGCGCCGGCGCCAAGGTCGATTCGGTCAAAGAGACCCCGTACAGCGGCCTGTATGAAGTGCGCATGGGTGGCGACATCCTGTACACCGACAAGACGGCGACCTACCTGTTCTCCGGCCATATCTACAACGCCAAGACCTCGGTCGACCTGACCCGCGAGCGGCTCGACGAGATCAACCGCATCAAGTTCTCGGACCTGCCACTGGACAAGGCCGTCAAGCTGGTCAAGGGCGACGGCAAGCGCGTGATCGCCGTGTTCGAGGACCCCAATTGCGGCTACTGCAAGCGCTTCCGCCAGAACACCATCAAGGCGATGGACAACATCACCGTCTACACCTTCATGTACAACATCCTGGCCGAGGATTCGTTCACCAAGTCCAGGAACATCTGGTGTGCGGCGGACCGCAACAAGGCCTGGGATGACTGGATGGTGTCGGGCAAGGCCGCGCCGGCCGCGCCGGCCGCCTGCACCACGCCCAACGACGCCGTGCTGGAACTGGGCCATAAGCTGAACGTGACGGGCACCCCGGCCATCTTCTTCACCGACGGCAGCCGCGTGCCCGGCGCCATCGACGCCCGCTCGCTGGAAGCGAAGCTGTCGTCGATCAAGTAAGCGTAGTAAGATCAGCAGTTCCGGGCGGCGAAGCCGTCCGCAGCCTCACGGCGCCCGTGCATCGCGGCGCCGGTTTCGTCTTTGCCTGTCCCTTTGTAGTTATGCCGCGCCAAAAGGAGCCTTAGATGATCTCATTGAATATCAACGGAAAAGACATGCAGGTGGACGCCGACCCGTCCACGCCCATCCTGTGGGCGCTGCGTGACAACCTCAATCTCACCGGCACCAAGTTCGGCTGCGGCGCGGCGCTGTGCGGCGCCTGTACCGTGCACCTGGGCGGCCAGCCGGTGCGCTCGTGCGTGACCCCGATCTCGGCGGCCGTGGGGCAGAAGATCGTCACCATCGAGGCCATGGAGTCGGACAAGGTGGGCAAGGCGGTGCAGGAAGCGTGGGTGCGGCACGACGTGCCCCAATGCGGCTACTGCCAGAGCGGCCAGGTGATGAGCGCCACGGCCCTGCTGCGCGCCAACAAGGCGCCCAGCGACGCCGACATCGACAACGCCATGAGCGGCAATATCTGCCGCTGCGGCACCTATCAACGGATCCGCGCCGCCATCAAGGACGCCGCCAAAACCCTCGCCTGAAGGAGAACGTCATGCGTATCGAATGGCTTAACCAGGAAACGATGCAGGCGGCGGTACAGGATGCGGGGATGACACGGCGCGCCTTTATCAAGGCCGGCGCGGTGGCCGGCGGCGGCCTGGTGCTGGGCTTTTTCGTGCCCGGCGCGAACCGCTTCGCCAACGCCCAGGCGCAGCAGGCCAAGACTTATGAACCGAACGCCTTCCTCCACATCGCGCCCGACAACAGCGTGACGGTGCAGGTGAACCGGCTCGAATTCGGCCAGGGCGTGCAGACGGCGCTGCCGATGCTGATCGCCGAGGAGCTGGATGCCGACTGGTCGCAGGTGCGCAGCGAACTGGCGCCGGCCGGTGAGCAGTACAAGGATCCCGCGTTCGGCATCCAGATGACGGGTGGCTCCGGCTCCGTCGCTCACTCGTTCACCCAGTACCGCGAAATCGGCGCCCGCGCCCGTGCCATGCTGGTGGCCGCCGCCGCCGAGCAATGGAAGGTGGCGCCGGCCCAGGTCAAGGCGGCCAACGGTATGCTGACTGGCCCCGCCGGCCAGAAAGCCAGCTATGGCGCCATGGCCGATGCGGCCATGAAGCAGCCGGTGCCGGCCACCGTCACGCTGAAAGACCCCAGGCAGTTCCGCCTGATCGGCAAACCCGTCAAGCGGCTCGACGCGCGCGCCAAATCCAATGGCCACCAGCAGTTTGGCATGGACTTCAAGCCGCCCGGCGCCAAGGTGGCGCTAATTTCCCACCCGCCCGTATTTGGCGCCAAGGTCGCAAAATTCGATGCCACGCGGGCCAAGTCCATCCGGGGCGTGGTGGCCGTGCTGGAGGTGCCGACCGACCGTGGCGGCAGCGGCGTGGCCGTGATCGCGGACGGCTATTGGCCGGCCAAGCAAGGGCGCGACGCGCTGCAGGTGGATTGGGATACCAGCGCCGTCGAAAAGGTCAGCAGCGGCAAGCAGCTGGCCGACTACAAGGCGCTGGCGCAAACGCCGGGCACCGTGGCCAAACAGGCCGACACGGCGCGGCTGGCCGGCGCGCCGAAGAAGATCACGGCCGTCTATGAATTTCCCTACCTGGCGCATGCGCCCATGGAGCCGCTCAACTGCGTGGTGGACTTGCGGGCCGATGGCTGCGAAGTATGGGCCGGCACCCAGTTCCAGACCATCGACCAGGGCGCCATTGCCAAGACGGCCGGCTTCAAGCCGGAACAGGTGGTACTGCACACGATGATGGCCGGCGGCGGCTTCGGCCGGCGCGCCGTGCCGACCTCGGACTACCTGGTGGAAGCGGTCAACGTGGCCAAGGCATACAAGGCGGCCGGCAAGTCCGGCCCCGTCAAGGTGATCTGGAGCCGCGAGGACGACATCCGTGGCGGCTACTACCGGCCTGCTCACGTGCACCACGCGGAACTGGGGCTGGATGAGAAGGGCAAGATCGTGGCCTGGAACCACACCATCGTGGGCCAGTCCATCATCAGCGGCACGCCGTTCGAAGGCATGATGGTCAAGAACGGGGTGGACGCCACCATGGTCGAGGGCATGGGCGAGCCGTATGACGTGCCGCTCAACCTGTCCGTGCATAACGTGAAGGCCAACGTGCCCGTGTTGTGGTGGCGTTCCGTCGGCTCCACCCACACGGCCTTCGTGATGGAAACGCTGATCGACGAAGCGGCGCACGCCGCCAACATGGACCCGGTGGCCTACCGCAAGCAGCTCTTGGGCGAGAAGCACAAGCGCCACCTGGCCGCGCTGGAGCTGGCCGTCGCCAAGTCGGGTTATGGCAAGAAGGCGCTGCCCAAGGGACAGGCGTGGGGCGTGGCGATGCACGAGTCGTTCAATTCCGTGATCGCCTACGTGGTCACGGCCTCGGTCAAGGATGGTGTGCCGCACCTGCATCACGTCACGGCTGGCGTGCACTGCAACCTGGCCGTCAACCCGATGACCATCGAAGCCCAGGTGCAGGGTGCGGCGCTGATGGGACTGGGCATGACGCTGCCGGGCGCCGCCATCACGCTCAAGGACGGCGTGGTGGAGCAGCAGAACTTCAGCGACTACACGGTGGCCCGTATGCCCGACATGCCGGTGATCGAGGTGCACATCGTGCCCTCGGCCGAACCGCCAACGGGCATGGGCGAACCGGGCCTGCCACCGCTGGCGCCGGCTTTCGCCAACGCCGTGTTCAAGCTGACCGGCAAGCGCTTGCGCAAGCTGCCGTTCGACCTGGCCTCGGCCAGCGCCTGAACCGGTGACGCCCAGGCCTGCGATGCCAGGGCCGGTGGCACCAGGGCCTGCGACGCCGGAGCTGGCGATGCCAAGGCCCGCGGCGCCAGGGCCGTTGACGCCGGAGCCGGTGAAGCCTGGGCCGGCAACACCGTGGCCTGCCGAGTCCGGGGCGGTGCCGCTTGCGCCGTCGCGCCTGACCGGGGTGCTGCTGGCGGCCGGGCGGGGCCGCCGTTTCGATCCGACCGGCCAGCGCAGCAAGCTGCTGCAGCCGCTGGCCGGCGGCGGCACCGTGGCCGAGGCCAGCGCGCGCCAGCTGCTGGCCGTGCTGCCGCGCGTGGTGGCCGTGGTGCGGCCCGGCGAGCATGTGCTGGCCGCCGCGCTGGGCGCGCTCGGCTGCGAAGTGTGCGTGTGCCCGGACGCCGACCTGGGCATGGCGGCCTCCCTGGTCCATGCGATAGACTACGCCCGTGGCGCCGAAGGCTGGCTGATCGCGCTGGCCGACATGCCCTTTGTGCAAGCGGCCACCATCGCCAGCCTGGCGGCGGCGGTGGACAGTGTGCCGAACGGCGCCGGCATCGCGGCGCCCGTGTACCGGGGCCAGCGCGGCAATCCGGTCGCCTTCGGGCACGCGTATCTGCCGCTGCTGCTGGCGCTGGAAGGCGACCAGGGCGCGCGCGCCATCCTGCGCGCGCATTCCGTACGTGAAGTGGCGGTGGACGACGGCGGCGTACTGCGCGATATCGATACCCCGGACGACCTGGCGCCGCCACAAGCGGCGCCGGAACCAGAACAGCTATAGGAAAACAATGAAGAAAGCACAGAACAAGAAGAGCCCCGCCGTCGCCTACGCGATCGTGGCCAAGGACTTGCCGGGCCACCTGTTCCAGGTCACGCTGGCCGTGAGCGCGCCGGCGCCGGATGGACAGGTGCTGGCGTTGCCGGCCTGGATCCCGGGCAGCTACATGATCCGCGAATTCGCCCGCAACATCATCCAGATCCGCGCCGAATCGAACGGCAAGGACGTGCCGCTGACCAAGCTCGACAAGCACACCTGGCAGGCCGCGCCCGTACCCGGCCCGCTGATGGTGCATTACGAAGTCTATGCCTGGGACTTGTCGGTGCGCGCCGCCCACCTGGACCAGACCCACGGCTTCTTCAACGGCACCAGCGTGTTCCTGCGCGTGGTGGGGCAGGAGCATGCCACCCACACGGTCGAGATCCAGCGCCCGGCCGACCCGGCCGCCGCCAGCTGGCGCGTGGCTACGGCGCTGCCGGAACTGAAGGCCAAGCGTTATGGCTTCGGCAGCTACGTGGCGGCCAACTACGACGAGCTGATCGACCACCCGGTCGAGATGGGCGACTTCGCGCTGGCCACCTTCAAGGCGCACGGCGTGCCGCACGATATCGTCGTCACGGGCCGCGTGCCCAACCTCGACATGGCGCGCCTGTGCCGCGACCTGAAGTCGATCTGCGAAACCCAGATCGCCTTCTTCGAGCCGAAAACCAAACGTGCGCCCATGGAGCGCTACGTGTTCCTCACCATGGCCGTGGGCGATGGCTACGGCGGCCTCGAACACCGTGCCTCCACGGCCCTGATCTGCGCCCGCGCCGACCTGCCCAGCACGGCCGCGCCGCAAACCAAGGAGCTGCCGGACGGCTACCTGCAATTCCTCGGCCTGTGCAGCCACGAGTATTTCCACACCTGGAACGTCAAGCGCATCAAGCCGGCCGCGTTCGCGCCGTATGATCTGCAGGTGGAAAACCACTCGCCGCTGCTGTGGCTGTTCGAAGGCTTCACCAGCTATTACGACGATTTGATGCTGGTGCGCGCGGGCCTGATCGGCGAGCCGGCCTACTTCAAATTGCTGGGCAAGACGATCGCCAGCGTGTTGCGCGGCAGCGGCCGCACCAAGCAGAGCGTGGCCGAATCGAGCTTCGACGCCTGGACCAAATACTACCGCCAGGACGAGAACGCACCCAACGCCATCGTCAGCTACTACACCAAGGGTTCGCTGGTGGCGCTGGCGCTGGACCTGACCATCCGCGCCAAGACGGCCGGCGAACGCACGCTGGACGACGTGATGCTGGCCCTGTGGCAGCGCTACGGCCACGACTTTTACCCGGACGGCGGCCGCGGCGTCACGCCGGCGGAAGTGGAGGCCCTGTTCGACGAGATCAGCGGCCTGCGCCTGAAATCGTTCTTCGACAAGTACGTGCGTGGCACGGCCGACCTGCCGCTGGTCAAGCTGCTGGCGCCGGTGGGCGTCAAGCTGGCCGACGAGCGCAAGTCGGCCAAACCCAGCCTGGACGTCAACGCTGGCCGCGATGGCAACGACTGCAAGCTGTCGGCGGTGCACGAGGGCGGGGCGGCGCACCAGGCCGGCCTGTCGGCGGGCGACGTGCTGGTGGCCGTGGATGGCCTGCGCGCCACCCACGCCAACCTCGATAACTTGCTGGCGCGCTACGCCGTGGGCGCCACCGTGGAGGTACATGCCTTCCGGCGCGACGAACTGATGGCGTTCCAGGTCACGTTGCAAGGCGATCGCGCGCCGGGTATCACGCTCACGCTCGATGCGGCCGGCGCCAAGCGTGGCGCGGCCCTGCGCCCCAGCGCAGCGCGTTAAGCGGCCATCAACCACAAGCCGCCCGTGATCACCCTCGATCCCTTGACCATCGTCCTGATGTCCACCGTGATGTGTGGGGCGATGAGCATTGTGCTGTTTTCGGTCTGGCGCAGCTTCCCGGCCGAGATAGGCGGGCTGCGCGAGTGGGCCCTCGGTTTGCTGTTCATGGTGGCCGGGACCGTGCTGCTGACGTTGCGCGGCGGCGCCGTGCCCAAGCCCCTGCCGGTCCTGACCATGAACGCTGTGCTGCTGTGGGGCATAGGGCTGTCCATGATCGGCACAGAAAAATTCTATGGCCAGCGCCCCAGCTGGCGCCTGTTCCATGGTGCCTGGATAGCGGGCATGGGCGCCATGGCCTGGTGGCTGCTGGTGCGGCCCGACTTCCCGGCGCGGGTGGCGGCCTTTTCCATTCTGGTCACCCTGTTCTACTGCCGCCAGGCGGGGCTGATTGTGCGCCATGGTGCGCGTCACTTTACCACCCTGTTCTTCGGCACGCTGATGTTGATCCAGGCGCTGGTGGTGGCCACGCGCGGCATGCTGGCGCTGTTCGGCGGCGGCACCTCGGTCGACCTGCTGCGGCCAGGCACATTCCAGAACGTGTACCTGGCGATCAGCAGCTTCATGGTGCTGATGCTGGTGGTGGGCTTCATGACGGTGGCCACCCGGCGTTTGCAGACCATCCTCGAACTGCGTTCGACGCGCGACCCGCTGACCCAGGTGCTGAACCGGCGCGGTTTCGCCGACGTCTACGCGCGCGAGCGTGCGCTGATGCAGCGCGAGCGCCGCGCCACCAGCCTGATCAGCATCGACCTTGATCACTTCAAATCCATCAACGACCGCTACGGCCATGCCACCGGCGACCGGGTGCTGGTGCATGTGGCGGAGGTGATCGGCAAGGCGCTGCGCGCTTCGGACCATGTGGCCCGTTTTGGTGGCGAGGAATTCGTCGTGCTGCTGCCCGACACGGGCATGGAACGGGCCTGCAGCGTGGCCGAACGCATCCAGGACGTGCTGCGTGCGCCACGCGACGATGGCCTGCCGGCCTACACGGCCAGCATCGGCATCGCCTGCCAGCTCAGCGCCGAGGAAGACCTCGATGGCATCCTGCAGCGCGCCGACGGCGCCTTGTACCGCGCCAAGGCGCTGGGACGCGACCGGATCGAAGTGGCGGAGCCGGCCAGCCTGCCAGCGCGGGCTGCGCTGGGCTGAGCTCCGGCCGCGCGCCCTGTCACTGCGGTTACTGCGGCCCGGCCAGGGTGCGCAGCTGGAACTGGTAGTCGCGGTTGAACAGGAAGGTTTCTGTCACGGCAAGGTGGCGGCCATGCAGCAGGGCGCCGGGGCGGGGCAGGGGCTCGGCCTGGCGCACCGCGTTCATGGCGATGCTGGAGGCGTCTTCGTCGCGCGAGCGGTGCACCCGCAGGTTGCCGATATTGCCGTTACCGTCGATGGTGAAGTCCAGCACCACGATGGCCGGCAGCATGGGCGGCAGCGTGCCGTAAAAAATCAGCCTGGGATTGGCGGCGGCGATATGCTGCGCCACCAGGATCTTGTAATCCGCCAGGTTGGCCGCCTGGCGTGGGCCGGGCGCCGGTGCTGGCGCGGGCAGCGGGGCACGCGTGACGGGCGGTGGCGGCAGCACGGTTGGCTGCCGGTAGCAGGAAGTGAGCAGGCCAGCGAGCAGGGACATCCCCGCTAACGAGGCCAGCCCCGAGAGGGCTGTTTTCCTCAACGGTGTCGTGGCCATGGCAATCTCCGGTTAGTTGAACAGGCGGCGCAATTCCGCGCCAGGGTCCGGTGCGCGCATGAACGCTTCGCCCACCAGGAAGGCGTTGACGTTAGCATCACGCATACGCTTGACGTCATTTGTTACCATGATGCCAGATTCAGTGACAACGAGGCGCTCGCTTGGAATACGCGGCAACAGGCCCAAAGTGGTGTCCAGTGACGTTTCGAACGTGCGCAAATTGCGGTTGTTGATGCCCATCAGGTTGGTTTTCAGGCGCAGGGCGGCCGTCAGTTCGTCGCCATCGTGCACTTCCACCAGCACGTCCATGCCCAGCTCGTGGGCGCAGGCTTCCATTTCCGCCATCAGGCCATGATCCAGCGCCGACACGATCAGCAGGATGCAGTCGGCGCCCATGGCGCGCGCTTCGTAGACCTGGTAGATGTCGATCAGGAAATCCTTGCGCAGCACGGGCAGGGCGCACGCGGCGCGCGCCTGCTGCAGATAGGCCACGTTACCCTGGAAGAACTGCACGTCCGTCAGCACGGACAGGCAGGCCGCGCCGCCGGCCGCGTAGCTGGCCGCGATCTCGGCCGGGCGGAAATCGGCCCGCAGCACGCCCTTGGACGGCGACGCCTTTTTCACTTCCGCGATCACGCCGGCCGCGCCGGCGGCGATGTGACGGCGCAGGCTGGCCTCGAACCCGCGCAGGCCGGCCCGCAGTTCGGCGTTGCCTTCCACTTCGCGCTGCAGGCTGGCCAGGTTGCGGTGCTTCTTGGCGGCGGCCACTTCGTCGGCCTTGACGGCCAGGATTTTGTTGAGGATATCGGACATGATGGGAACCAGTGAAAGGAGGGATGCTTACCGTTGTTCGGACAGGGCCAGCCGCAGGCCCAGCGCCAGGAACAGGCCACCGGTGGCGCGGTTCAGCCACAGGGCCAGCAGCGGCTTGAGCTTGAGGCGGGTGCTGGCGAAGGCCGTGAACAGGGCCAGTGCGTGGCACCACAGCGTGCCGTTGAAATTGAAGATGCAGCCCAGGATGATGAAGGCCAGCGGCTTGCTGGGCGCATCCGCGTTGATGAATTGCGGGACGAAGGCCAGGAAGAACAGCGCCACCTTGGGATTGAGCACATTGGTCAGCATGCCCTGCAGGTAGATCTTCCGGTAGGGCAGGGCCGGCAGCGCGGACGTTGCCACCTCGGCCGCTGCGGCAGGTTGGCCGCGCCGGCTGCGCAGCAGGCCGATGCCGACGTAGACGATGTAGGCCGCGCCCACCCATTTGACGACCGTGAATGCGGTGGCCGACGTGGCCAGCAGCGCCGACAGGCCCAGCGCGGCGGCCAGGATGTGCACCAGCGTGCCGGTGGCGATGCCCAGCGCGGCGGCCGATCCGGCGCGCCAGCCCTGGGTGGCGCTGCGCGTCATGATCAGTAGCGAGTCGGGGCCGGGCAGGATGTTGAGCAGCAGGCCGGAAACGATGAACAGCGTCAGGTCGTGGATGCCGAACATGGCGTCTCTCCTCGTTGAAGGCTTAGTTGGTGGCGCCCAGCGTTTGCGTCACCTGCACGAACTGCTCGATCTTCTTGAGCGCGGCGCCGGACTCGATGGCGATGCGGGCCCGCTTCAGTCCATCCTCGATCGAGCTGGCCACGCCGGCCGCGTACAGCGCCGTGCCGGCGTTCAGGGCCACGATGTCGTAAGGCGCGCCGGGCTGGCCGGTGAGCGCCTCCATCATCATGGTGCGCGAGGCGGCGGCGTCGGCCACCTTCAGGTTGCGGCTGGCGATCATCTGCAGGCCGAAGTCTTCCGGGTGGATTTCGTATTCGCGGATTTCGCCGTTGACCAGCTCACCGACCATGGTGGCCGCGCCCAGCGACACTTCATCCATGTTGTCGCGGCCGTAGACGACCAGCGCGTGCTGGGCGCCCAGGCGCTGCAGCACCCGCACCTGGATACCCACCAGGTCGGCGTGGAACACGCCCATCAGGATATTGGGCGCGCCGGCCGGATTGGTGAGCGGGCCCAGGATGTTGAAGATGGTGCGCACGCCCAGTTCGCGCCGCACCGGCGCCGCGTGCTTCATGGCGGCGTGGTGGTTGGGGGCGAACATGAAGCCGATGCCCGTTTGCGCGATCGACTGGGCGATCTGCTCCGGTTTCAAATTGATGTTGGCGCCCAGCGCTTCGATCACGTCGGCGCTGCCGGACGAGGACGACACGCTGCGCCCGCCATGCTTGGCCACGCGCGCGCCGGCGGCGGCGGCCACGAACATGGAGGCAGTCGAGATGTTGAAGGTATGGGCGCCATCGCCGCCGGTGCCGACGATGTCGAGCAGGCCGCTGGTGTCGGCCATCGGCACCTTGGTGGAGAATTCGCGCATCACTTGCGCGGCGGCGGCGATTTCGCCGATGGTTTCCTTTTTCACGCGCAGGCCCATGGTCAGGGCCGCGATCATCACGGGCGACATTTCGCCGGACATAATCTGGCGGAACAGGTGCAGCATCTCGTCGTGGAAAATCTCGCGGTGTTCGATGCAGCGCAGCAGGGCTTCTTGATGGGTGATCGGCATGGCAATTCCTTCTTCAATTTTTTGAACGCGGGTCGCAGCAGTGGGGAAAGACGTACGTGAAGACGTACGCCTCCCTGTCAGCGGACCAGGAAATTCTTCAGCAGCTCGTGGCCGTGTTCCGACAGGATGGACTCGGGGTGGAACTGCACGCCCTCGATGTCATATTCCTTGTGGCGCACGCCCATGATTTCACCGTCGTCGGTCCATGCCGTCACTTCCAGGCAGGAAGGCAGCGAGGCGCGCTCGATGGCGAGCGAGTGATAGCGGATCACTGTGAAGGGGGAAGGCAGTCCCTTGAAGACGCCCACGCCCGTATGCGCGATGAGAGAAGTTTTGCCATGCATGACCTGCTTGGCGCGGATCACCTTGCCGCCAAAGGCTTCGCCGATGGCCTGATGGCCCAGGCACACGCCCAGGATCGGCTTCTTGCCGGCGAAGTGCTTGATCACCGCCAGCGAGATGCCGGCCTGCGCCGGGTCCTTGGGGCCGGGCGAGATGCAGATGCGGTCCGGATTGAGCGCCTCGATCTGTTCGATCGTGATTTCGTCGTTGCGGTAGACCCGCACGTCCTCGCCCAGCTCACCGAAGTACTGCACGATGTTGTAGGTGAAGGAGTCGTAGTTGTCGATCATCAGCAGCATCTCAGAACTCCCCATCCAGGCCATCTTGCACTTGTTCGGCGGCGCGCAGCACGGCGCGCGCCTTGTTTTCAGTTTCCTGCCATTCCATCTCGGGGATGGAGTCGGCCACGATGCCGGCGGCGGCCTGCACGTACAGGTTGCCGTCCTTGATCACGCCGGTGCGGATGGCGATGGCCACGTCCATCTCGCCGCCGAACGACAGGTAGCCGCAGGCGCCGCCGTAGATGCCGCGCTTGGAGATTTCCAGCTCGTCGATGATTTCCATGGCCCGTACCTTGGGCGCGCCCGTCAGGGTGCCGGCCGGGAAGGTGGCGCGCAGCACGTCCAGGTTGGACAGGCCGTCCTTCAGCTTGCCCTCGACGTTGGAGACGATGTGCTGCACGTGCGAATACTTTTCGATCACCAGGCGGTCGGTGACCTTGACGCTGCCGATCTCGGAAATGCGGCCCAGGTCATTGCGGGCCAGGTCGATCAGCATCACGTGTTCGGCGATCTCTTTCGGATCGGCCAGCAGTTCTTTTGCCAGTTCGGCGTCGCGCTCGGGCGTGCTGCCGCGCGGGCGGGTGCCGGCGATGGGGCGCAGCGTGACTTTCTTCTGGCCGTCCGGCGCCGTCTCGTTGCGCACCAAAATCTCGGGCGAGGCGCCGACGATCTGCATGTCGCCGAAATTGTAGAAGTACATGTACGGCGACGGGTTCAGCGAACGCAGCGCGCGGTACAGGGTCAGCGGCGAATCCACGTAGGGCTTGCGCAGGCGCTGGCCGATCTGCACCTGCATCAGGTCACCGGCCAGCACGTATTCGTGGGCCTTGGCCACGGCTTTCAGGTAGTCGGCCTTGTCGAATTCGCGGATGGTTTCGGTGCGCACCGAGCTGGAAGTGACGGGGGCGTCCACGCCGCGGCGCAGCATCATGCGCAAGTCCTTCAGGCGCTGGCGCGCCTTGGAATAAGCTTCCGGCTGGGTGGGGTCGGCGTAGACGATCAGGTACAGCTTGCCCGACAGGTTGTCGATCACGGCCAGTTCTTCCGTCACCATCAGCTGGATGTCGGGCAGGCCCAGGTCATCCTTGGGGCAGGTGGCAGCCAGCTTCTTCTCGATGTGGCGCACCGTGTCGTAGCCGAAGTAGCCGGCCAGGCCGCCGCAGAAGCGCGGCATGCCGGGCCGCACGGCGACCTTGAAGCGGGACTGGTACTGCGCGATGAAGTCGAGCGGATTGCCTTCGTGGGTTTCCACCACGGCGCCGTTCTTCACGATCTCGGTGGCGCTGCCGCGGGTGCGCAGCAGGGTCGAGGCGGGCAGGCCGATGAAGGAATAGCGCCCGAAGCGCTCGCCGCCCACGACCGATTCGAGCAGGAAGGTGTTCTTGCCAGTGTTCTGGGTCTGGGCCAGCTTGAGGTAAAGCGTGAGCGGGGTTTCGAGATCGGCGAAAGCTTCCGCGATCAGGGGAATACGGTTATAGCCTTCAGCGGCCAGCGATTTGAATTCGAGTTCGGTCATGCTGTTCTCCGGGCCACCCATGATGGAAATCAGAGGCGTGGGGTGGCAAGGGTTCAAAAAACCTGCCGGTGCGAGGGCGCAAGCCGGCAGCAATCAGTGGGTCAGTTGGCCCAGGATTGCCAGCGTCGCCACAGCCAGGCCTCGATCGACCCGCCGTGTGTGACATTGTGTTTTTTGAAAAGCATGGGAATGTTAAAGGGCGTCTTGGTTATGTTGACGTATGCGCGTTGCCGCCTCCAGCAACGTATCAACTATACCATCGGAATCCGTTTCGTGTATAGGCACGCCGTGGTTATAACCATATGGCACGGCGAGCACATAGCAGCCCGCCGCGCGCGCGGCCTGGGCGTCGTTGGACGAGTCGCCGATGGCCACGACCTGGCCCGGCGCCAGATTGAAGGCGGCGCAGGCTTCCTGCAGCGGCAGCGGGTCCGGCTTCTTGCGGGCGAAGGAGTCGCCGCCGTACAGGCGCTCGAAATAGCGCGCCAGGCCTTTGCGCTGCAAGAGCCGCTGGGCAAAGGCGAGCGGCTTGTTGGTGACGCAGGCCAGGCGCAGGCCCTGGCTGCGCAGGTCCTGCAAGCCTTCCTCCACGCCGGGATAGACGGCGCTGAATTCGCCGTTGATGTCGAAGTAGTGGCGCTGGTAGGCCGCCAGCGCGTCGAGGAAGCGCAGCTCCACGCCCTCCGCGTCCAGTTGCAGGGCCAGCACGCCCCGGACCAGGTTCTCGGAACCCTTGCCGACCAGGCGCTCGATCTGCGCGCGCGTCACCGGCCCCAGGCCGAGCTCCGCGCACATGCGGTTGAGCGCCGCGTCGAAGTCCGGCAGCGTGTCGACCATGGTGCCGTCGAGGTCGACGATCGCGCCCGCGATGGCGCGCGCGCCCGGCTTCATTTGGCCAGCTCGGCGCGCATGGCGTCGATCACGGCCTTGTAATCGGGCTTGCCGAAGATGGCGGAACCGGCCACGAAGGTGTCGGCGCCGGCGTCGGCGATGGCGCGGATGTTATCGACCTTCACGCCGCCGTCCACTTCCAGCAGGATGTCGCGGCCGGAGTCGTCGATCATGCGGCGCACCGCCGCGATCTTCTTGAGCGCCTGCGGGATGAAGGACTGGCCGCCGAAGCCCGGGTTGACGGACATGATGAGGATCATGTCGAGCTTGTCCATCACGTGATCCAGGTAGTGCAGCGGGGTGGCCGGGTTGAACACCAGGCCGGCCTTGCAGCCGTTGTCGCGGATCAGTTGCAGCGAACGGTCGATGTGCTCCGAGCCTTCCGGGTGGAAGGTGATGATGTTGGCGCCCGCTTTGGCAAAGTCCGGAATGATGCGGTCCACCGGCTTGACCATCAGGTGCACGTCGATCGGCACCTGGACGTGCGGGCGGATCGCTTCGCAGACCAGCGGCCCGATGGTCAGGTTGGGCACATAATGGTTATCCATCACGTCAAAGTGGATGATGTCGGCGCCGGCGGCGACGACATTGCGCACTTCCTCGCCCAGACGGGCGAAATCGGCGGACAGAATGCTCGGGGCAATGCGGTAGGTGGTCATGGTGTGGTTGGCGGAATGGGAATCCCGTTATTTTACGCTGCGGGGTATGATGTTGCCTTCATCGGGGAAGAAGATGTCTAACTATCAATTCAACGTTTCCGTCGCGACCCACTACCTGCCCGAGAAGTCGGATCCGGAGCGGACCAACTTCGTCTTCACCTATACGATCACGATCAAGAACACCGGCAGCATTCCGGCCCAGCTCATCTCGCGCCACTGGGTGATCACGGACGCCAACAACCGGATCCAGGAAGTGCGCGGCCTGGGCGTGGTCGGCCACCAGCCGCTGCTGCAGCCGGGCGAAGAGTTCGAATACACGAGCGGCACCCAGCTGGAGACGCCGCAAGGGTCGATGACCGGAGAATATTTCTGCGTGGCCGAGGACGGGCACCAGTTCGAAGTGAAGATTCCGGAATTCGTGCTGTCGCTGCCGCGTACCCTGCATTAATCCGGCTTGTCGTCCTCGCCTGGCTCGTCCGGCTTGCGTCCGGACGCGGTCCACCACACAATGAAGACCAACAGGAACAGGGCGACGCCCGCTTCCGCCATCAACATCCACATAGCTGTTTCCTCATGCAATTCATTCGTCGCAGTGTAACCGTTTCGCTGGCCTTGCTGGTGGCTGCCTGCACCAGCGCGCCGCCCGTCAAGCCGCCGGTGGTGATGCCGCCGCCCGTCCAGCCCAAGCCGGCCGAGCCGGTCGTGGTCCAGCCGCCCCCTTCGCCGCCACCCACCCCGCTGTTCACGCCGGGGAGCTACGCGGACCTGCCGGGCTGGCAGCAGGACAATCTGCGCGAGGCTTGGCCGGCCTTCATGGCGTCCTGCTCGGTCCTGGTGCGTAAGGCAGACTGGGCGGAGCCTTGCACGGTGGCCAAGGCCGTCGATCCGGCGGACGAGGCCGGTATCCGCGGCTACTTCGAAGCCAACTTCGTGCCCAACCGGGTGCGCGCGCCGGACGGGGCCGACACCGGCCTCATCACCGGCTATTACGAAGCCATGCTGCACGGCCAGCGCAAGCGCGGCGGCAAATACCAGACGCCGCTGTACCGGGTGCCGGACGACCTGATCACGGTGGACCTGGCCAGCGTGTATCCGCAACTGAAGAACATGCGCCTGCGCGGGCGGCTGGTCGGCAAGAAGCTGGTGCCCTACAGCACGCGCGAGCAGATCGAACGGTCCGGCTTCACCGGCAAGGAATTGCTGTGGGTGGACGATCCGGTCGAGGCCTTCTTCCTCGAAGTGCAGGGTTCGGGCCGGGTGCAGCTCGACGATACGGGCGAGACGGTGCGGGTCGGCTACGCGGACCAGAACGGCTATCCATACAAGGCGATCGGCCGCTGGCTGGTCGACCAGGGCGAGGTGCCGGCCAGCCAGATGTCGGCCCAGGCCATCCGCGCCTGGATCGTCGCGCATCCGGAGCGGCGCCAGGAGCTGTTCAACGCCAACCCGAGCTACATCTTCTTCAAGGAAGAGAAGATTCCCGATCCGAGCGTCGGGCCGAAGGGTTCGCTCGGCGTACCGCTGACGCCGGCCCGTTCGGTGGCGATCGACACTTCGCTGCTGCCGCTGGGTGCGCCGATCTTCCTGTCCACGACCCTGCCGGCCAGCGCCGAGCCGCTGCAGCGGCTGGTCATGGGGCAGGACACGGGTGGCGCGATCCGCGGCGCCGTGCGTGCCGATTTCTTCTTTGGCTTCGGTCCGCAGGCGGCCGAGAATGCCGGCCTGATGAAGCAGACCGGCGCCCTGTGGGTGCTGCTGCCGAAGGCGCTTACTGTCGCGACGAGCGCACGCCGGTAAAGACGTTCACCCAGATCGTCAGGGCCAGGGCCGAGACCGCCACCATGCCAAGTCCGGCCCGGATGCCGAAGTGCTCGCCCACCAGGCCGGCCGTCAACGCGCCGAGCGGAGCGGTAGCGACCGTCAGGAAGCGCATGGTCGAGATCATCCGGCCCAGGAATGCGTCCGGGGTCACGCGCTGGCGCAGGGCGACGTAGGGCATGAAGAACAGCATCACGCCGCAGTCGAACACCAGGTTCACGCAGCCGTAGGCCAACAGGGTCCAGGTGTGGCTGCCCAGCAGCATGGGCGGAATCAGGGGCATCACGGCCCACATGGTCGCCGTGCAGGACAGGCCGAACACGATCACTCCGCCTGCGCCGATCCGCGCCGACAGGGGCTTCAGCAGTAGGGAACTGGCCAGCACGCCCAGGCCGCCGAACATCTGGGCGGTGCCGATCTCGCCCGGCGTCAGGTTCAGGATGCGCGTGGCGTACAGCACGCTCAGCGCCGAATAGCCGTAGAACAGCACGTGCCAGATGCCGGCCGTCCAGGCCAGCGCACGCAGCAGGTCGTGGTGCCAGACGAACTTCAGGCCTTCCACCATGTCTCGCCACGGATGCTGGTTGGACGGCGTCGGTGCCGGTTCCCTGGCCTGCATGCGGCTGAGGCCGAACATCGCGTAGAAGAAGCTGGCGGCGTCCAGGGCGAGCGCGAACGGGGCGCTCAGCACCTGGATCAGGACGCCGCCCAGGCCCGGGCCGAGCAGGCGCGAGGCGGAGTCGGTGGCCGCCATCTTGGATTGGGCGTCGATCAGCTTTTCCCTGCCGATGAGGAAGGTCAGGAACACCTGCTCCGCCGTCCCGCCCACGGCGTTCCCCGTGCCCATGATGAAGGCGACCAGGTAAAGCCAGGGCATGGACAGCCAGCCCAGCCACCAGGCGAGCGGCACGCTGGCCAGGGCCAGTCCGAACATCGCTTTGCTCGACAACAGGATCGGCATGCGGCGATAGCGGTCGAGCAGTACGCCGGCCGGCAGGCCGAACAGGGCGAAGGGCAGGGCCTGCAGGGCGCTCAGGTTGCCCATCTGGGCCGGCGTCGCGTGCAGCAGGAGGACGGCGCACAGCGGCAGGGCGAGGGTGGTGATCTGCGAGCCGAAGGCGTTCAGCGTACTGATGGTCCAGTAGCGCCGGAAGTCGGCGTGCTGGAGCAGCGGGTCGTTGCGTAAACGGGCGAGCAAGGCGGCGGCGTTCGATGGAGGTCAACCATGATAGTACAATCCCATGATTCCGGTTTTCTAACTCTTCGAAAGGGACTGCCATGCAGTATTCCGACTTGCTGATCGAGACCCACGGTAAGGTCGCCGTGATCCGCCTGAACCGTCCGAAGGCGATGAATGCCCTGAACGACAACATGATGAACGAGCTGGGCGACGCGCTCTACAAGTTCGACCAGGACAAGGCGATCAACGTCATCGTCCTGACCGGCAGCGAAAAGGCCTTTGCCGCGGGCGCGGACATCGCGGCCATGGTCAACTACGACTACGGCGTTACCTATGGCGACAACTACATCGGCCGCAACTGGGAGCACATTCTGAACGTGCGCAAGCCGGTGATCGGCGTCGTGGCCGGCTATTGCCTGGGCGGCGGCTGCGAACTGGCGATGATGTGCGACTTCCTGGTGGCGTCCGACTCGGCCAAGTTCGGCCAGCCGGAGATCAAGGTCGGCGTGACCCCGGGCGCCGGCGGCACCCAGCGCCTGCCACGCGCGATCTCCAAGTCCAAGGCCATGGACATGCTGCTGACGGCGCGCATGATCGACGCGGCCGAGGCGGAGCGCACCGGCCTGGTTTCGCGCATCTTCCCCGCTGACAAACTGATGGAAGAAGCGCTGGCCATCGCCCAGACCATTGCGGAGATGCCGGTCTCGGTCGCCATGCAGATCAAGGATTGCGTGAACCGCGCCTATGAAACCACGCTGACCGAAGGCGTGCGCTACGAGCGCCGTTACTTCCATGCGGGCTTCGGCACGCCGGCCCAGCGCGAGGGCATGAACGCCTTCCTGGAAAAGCGCGCGCCGAAGTTCGACGGGCTCTGATCCGAAAAAAAGGGGTTGACGGGCCTCCATGCAGGCCCCATAATCTCGCTTCTCTGCTGCTGACGAACACAACGCTTCGTCAGCGATAGCAAGACCCGGTTCCTTAACAATCAACAGTCGATAAGTGTGGGCGTTTGATGAAGGTGCACGGTGGCTTTAGGGCTGCCGATGCTCAAAAAATTATCAAATGCTCGCAAAGAAATACCAAGTCAGTATTTTGAAGTGAGCGACCTCTCTCGGGAAACCGAGGGAACAACAGAGATTAAACTGAAGAGTTTGATCCTGGCTCAGATTGAACGCTGGCGGCATGCTTTACACATGCAAGTCGAACGGCAGCGCGGGGCAACCTGGCGGCGAGTGGCGAACGGGTGAGTAATACATCGGAACGTACCCAGAAGTGGGGGATAACGTAGCGAAAGTTACGCTAATACCGCATACGTTCTACGGAAGAAAGTGGGGGACCGCAAGGCCTCATGCTTTTGGAGCGGCCGATGTCTGATTAGCTAGTTGGTGAGGTAAAGGCTCACCAAGGCGACGATCAGTAGCTGGTCTGAGAGGACGACCAGCCACACTGGGACTGAGACACGGCCCAGACTCCTACGGGAGGCAGCAGTGGGGAATTTTGGACAATGGGGGCAACCCTGATCCAGCAATGCCGCGTGAGTGAAGAAGGCCTTCGGGTTGTAAAGCTCTTTTGTCAGGGAAGAAACGGTGGAGGCGAATACCCTCTGCTAATGACGGTACCTGAAGAATAAGCACCGGCTAACTACGTGCCAGCAGCCGCGGTAATACGTAGGGTGCAAGCGTTAATCGGAATTACTGGGCGTAAAGCGTGCGCAGGCGGTT
>DATFBD010000043.1:0-76255 GCA_035254005.1 Burkholderiaceae bacterium
GGCGCTGGCGGGCGCATCGCCATTCGCGGCGCCGGCGAACCATGGACCTACGCCCGCCTGCTGGAGCAGGTGGACCGCATCGCCCACGTGCTGCGTGGCCAGCTGGGACTGGAAACGGGCAACCGCGTGCTGCTGCGCGGCGCCAACACGCCTGTCATGGCGGCCGCCATCCTGGCCGTGTTCAAGGCCGGCCTGGTCGCCGTGCCGACCATGCCGCTGCTGCGCGCGCGCGAGCTGGGCGTGATCCTGGCCAAGGCCCGCGTGAACGCGGTGCTGTGCGCGGCCAATTTGCGCGAGGAGCTGGAAGCGGCGCCCGGCGTGCCGCAGCGCGTACTGTACTTCGGTGACGAAGCGGCCGTGACGGGGCTGGAAGCGCGCATGGCGCGCCAGCCGGCCAGCTACGCGCCGGTGGACACGGCGGCCGACGACGTATGCCTGATCAGCTTCACCTCCGGCACCACCGGCGTGCCCAAGGGGACCATGCACTTCCAGCGCGACATCCTCGCCATCTGCGATTGCTTCCCCCGTTCCGTGCTTGGCTCGCGCCCCGACGACGTGTTCATCGGCACGCCGCCGCTGGCCTTCACGTTCGGGCTGGGCGGGTTGCTGCTGTTCCCGCTGCGGGTGGGCGCTTGCGCCGTGCTGCTGGAAAAGCTGACGCCGGAAACGCTGCTGGCCGCCATCGAACGCTACCGCGCCACCATCAGCTTCACGGCGCCCACGTTCTATCGCCAGATGGCGCCGCTGGCGGCACGCTACGATATCGCCAGCCTGCGCCAGAGCGTATCGGCCGGCGAAGCGCTGCCGCTGGCCACGCGCGACGCGTGGCGCCAGGCCACAGGGCTGGAAATGATAGACGGCATCGGCGCGACGGAACTGCTGCACATCTTCATTTCCGCGTCCGGCGCGCAGGTGCGCCCCGGCGCCACCGGCAAGCCGGTGCCGGGCTACCGGGCCTGCATCCTGGGCCCGGACGGCAAGCCCGTGGGGCCGGGCGTGATCGGGCGGCTGGCCGTGCAGGGCCCCACCGGCTGCCGCTACCTGGACGACGAACGCCAGCGCGAGTACGTGGTGGATGGCTGGAACCTGACGGGCGACGCCTACGAAATGGACGAGGAGGGCTATTTCCACTACCGTTCGCGCACGGACGACATGATCATCTCGGCCGGCTACAACATCGCCGGGCCGGAAGTGGAGGACGCCCTGCTGCGCCATCCGGCGGTGGCCGAATGCGGCGTGGTGGGCCGGGCCGACGACGAGCGCGGCCAGATCGTGGAAGCGCACGTGGTGCTCAAGCCGGGCCACGCGGCCAGCGACGCGCTGGCGGCCGAGCTGCAGGAATTCGTCAAGCGGCAGATCGCGCCGTACAAGTATCCGCGCGCCGTGTGTTTCCGGCCCTCGCTGCCACGCACGGAAACGGGCAAGCTGCAGCGCTTCAAGCTGCGCGCCGGGGATGAATTCGGCATGGGACAATCGGCATCATGAACATCGTATGCATAGGAGGCGGCCCGGCCGGGCTGTATTTCGGCCTGTTGATGAAGAAGCAGAATCCGGCGCACGTCATCACCGTCATCGAACGCAACCGGCCGTACGACACCTTCGGCTGGGGCGTCGTGTTTTCCGACCAGACGCTGGGCAACCTGGCAACGGCCGACCAACCAAGCGCGCGCGCCATCCTGCAATCGTTCAACCACTGGGACGACATCGACATCCATTTCAAGGGCAAGAAGGTCAGTTCCGGCGGCCACGGCTTTTGCGGCATTGGCCGCAAGCGCCTGCTCAACATCCTGCAGCAGCGCTGCGAGGAACTGGGCGTGCGGCTGGTGTTCGAGACCGACGTCACCGATGACCAGGAGGTGGCGGCCCGCTACGGCGCCGATCTGGTGATCGCGTCCGACGGCCTCAATTCCCGCATCCGCACGCGCTACGCGGCCACCTTCGCGCCGCAGATCGAAACGCGCCAGTGCCGTTTCGTCTGGCTGGGCACGAAGAAGAAGTTCGACGCCTTCACCTTCGCCTTCAAGCAGACGCCATACGGCTGGTTCCAGGCCCACATCTACCAGTATGATGGCGACACCTCGACCTTCATCGTCGAGACGCCGGAATCGGTGTGGCGCGCCGCCGGGCTGGAGGACATGAGCCAGGAACAGAGCATCGCCTGGTGCGAGCAATTGTTCGCCGAGCAGCTGGACGGCCACGCGCTGATGTCGAACGCGGCCCACCTGCGCGGTTCCAGCGTGTGGATCAAGTTCCCCCGCATCGTGTGCGCGCAGTGGGTGCACTGGAACGCTACCCCGTCCGGGACTGTGCCCGTGGTGCTGATGGGCGACGCGGCCCACTCGGCCCACTATTCGATCGGTTCCGGCACCAAGCTGGCGCTGGAGGACGCGATCGAACTGGCGCGCTGCTTCGGCGCTCACGAGGATACCGCCGCCGCGCTGGCCGCCTACCAGCAGGTGCGCGCGGTGGAAGTGCTGAAGATCCAGAGCGCGGCCCGCAACTCGATGGAATGGTTCGAGAACGTGGAACGCTACAGCGCCATGGAGGCGCAGCAGTTCGCCTATTCCATGCTCACCCGCAGCCAGCGCCTGTCGCACGAAAACCTGCGCCTGCGCGATGCGGCCTACGTGGCCCGCTTCGAGGCGTGGTTCGCGCGGCGCGCGTACACGCAGGCGGAACTGCCGGTGCCGGAGAACCTGGCCATTCCACCCATGTTCACGCCCTTCAAGGTGCGCGGGCTTACGCTCAAGAACCGCATCGTGGTCTCGCCGATGGCGCAGTACAGCGCCGTCGATGGCACCGTGGGCGACTACCACCTGGCTCACCTGGGAGCGCGCGCGCTGGGTGGGGCGGCGCTGGTGTGCGCGGAAATGACATGCGTGTCGGCCGATGCGCGCATCACGCCGTTCTGTCCCGGCATGTACGCGCCCGAGCACACGGTGGCATGGAAGCGCATCGTCGATTTCGTCCACGTCAACAGCGATGCGAAGATCGCGCTGCAACTGGGCCACGCCGGCGCCAAGGGCTCCACCCGCGCCATGTGGGATGGCATCGACCTGCCGCTGGAGCGGGACAACTGGCCGCTGGTGTCGGCCTCGCGCCAGCAGTACCTGGCCGGCGTGTCGCAGACGGCGCGCGCTGTCACGGTGGACGACATGGCGCGCATCGAGGCCGACTTCGTGCGCGCCGCGCTGGCGGCCGGGGAGGCGGGCTTCGACTGGCTGGAGCTGCATTGCGCGCACGGCTATTTGCTGTCGTCGTTCATTTCGCCGCTCACCAATGAGCGTGGCGACGAGTACGGCGGCAGCCTGGAAAACCGCTGCCGTTTCCCGCTGCGCGTGTTCGCGGCCGTGCGCGCCGTGTGGCCCCGGCATAAGCCGATGAGCGTGCGCATCTCGGCCCACGACTGGGTCGAAGGCGGCATCACGCCGGACGACGCGGTGCGCATCGCGCGCCTGTTCAAGCAGGCCGGGGCCGACTTGATCGACTGTTCCTCGGGGCAGGTCAGCAAGCTGGAACGGCCCCAGTACGGGCGCATGTTCCAGACCCCGTTCGCGGACCGGATCCGTAACGAGGCCGGCATCGGCGCCATCGCGGTCGGCTCCATCTTCGAGGCCGACCACGCCAACGGCATCATCGCGGCCGGGCGCGCCGACCTGTGCGCCGTGGGCCGGCCGCATCTGGCCAATCCCGCCTGGACGCTGGCCGAAGCGGCCCGGATCGGCTACGCTGGCGCGGCCTGGCCCAAACAGTACCTGGCCGGCAAGCAGCAGCTGGAACGCAACCTGGAGCGCGAGCGCCAGCTGGCCGCCGCCAGCGCCGGCCTCACGCCGCAACAACTGGCCGCGCGCCTGCTGGAAGGCTGAACCTTGAAGACTGCACCATGAAAGCTGCGCCATGAAAGTTGAACCATGAAAGCTGCACCATGAACCCCGTCGCCGCATCGCTGGAAGGACGGCATGCGCTGGTCACGGGCGGCGCGCGCGGCATTGGTGCGGCTTGCGCGCGCGCCTTGCTGCTGCGCGGCGCCAGCGTCACGCTGGCCGGGCGCGATGGCGCCGCGCTGGCCGGGATGGCGGCGCAGCTGGACACGCTGGGCCGGGTGGAAACGGCGATCCTCGACGTCACGGACGAAGCGAGCGTGCGGGCCGGCTTCGCGGGCGCCGCGCGCTGTGCGGGACGCATCGACATCCTCGTCAACAACGCCGGCCAGGCCGCGTCCGCACCGTTCGGCAAGACCGATGCGGCGCTGTGGCAGCGCATGCTGGATGTGAACCTGACGGGCACCTTCCACTGCACCCAGGCCGCGCTGCCGGCCATGCTGGAGGCGGGCTGGGGCCGCGTCGTCAACGTGGCTTCGACGGCGGGACTGGTGGGCTACCGCTACGTGGCGGCCTACGTGGCGGCCAAGCACGGCGTGGTGGGCCTGACGCGCGCACTGGCGCTGGAAGTGGCCGCGCGCGGCGTGACGGTCAATGCCGTGTGTCCTGGCTACACGGAGACGGACATGGTGCGCGAGGCGATCGCCAATATCGTGGCCAGGACGGGCCGCGACGAGCAGCAGGCGCGCGCCGGGCTGGCGGCCGGCAATCCCCAGCAGCGGCTGGTGCAGCCGGAGGAGGTGGCCAACGCCGTGGCCTGGCTCTGCCTGCCTGAATCGGCCGCCATGACGGGGCAGGCCATCGTCGTCGCCGGCGGCGAAGTGATGTAAGCACCGCATGTCATTAACTTTGGAATCAATTACGATGTCACGCTCAGAGAACCAAGACCTTCCGGCCCAGCCGGACCATGATGAGGCAGCGCCCGTGCTGGATCTGGCCAGCCGCCTCACGGACGATCATCACCAGTCGCTCAAGCTGTGGCTGCGCATGCTCTCGTGTACGATGCGCATCGAGAACGAGATCCGCAGCCGGCTGCGCACCACCTTCGGCATCACCTTGCCGCGCTTTGACTTGATGTCGCAGCTGGAGCGCTATCCGGAGGGCTTGCGCATGGGCGAGCTGTCCAAGCGCATGATGGTCACGGGCGGCAATGTCACGGGCATCACCGACCAGCTGGAGCAGGAAAAGCTGGTGGTGCGGGTGCCCGATCCGAAAGACGGCCGCGCCTACAGCGTCAAGCTGACGGCCGCCGGCCACCGCACGTTCACGGCCATCGCGGTGGTGCACGAACAATGGATCGCCGAACTGTTGCAGGACATGTCCAGCGCCGACAAGAGCCAGATGATCGACCTGCTGTCGCAGATGAAGCGCCACCTGAACGCCGCCGACCAGAAATAAGGACACCCCATGCGATACCTTCCCGGCGAAGCGCAACGCCTGCCCGGCAACGCCAGCGCGCTGGCCGACTACCAGGCCAGCCACTTCCTGTTCACCGTGGCCGGCGGCGTGGCCACCGTCACCTTGAACCGTCCCGAGCGCAAGAATCCACTGACCTTCGATTCCTACGCCGAGCTGCGCGACCTGTTTCGCGCGCTGGCCTATGCCCAGGACGTGAAGGCCATCGTCATCACGGGCGCAGGCGAGAACTTCTGTTCCGGCGGCGACGTGCACGACATCATCGGCCCGCTGACCCGGCTGGACATGCCCGGCCTGCTGGCGTTCACGCGCATGACGGGCGACCTGGTGAAAGCCATGCGCGCCTGCCCGCAGCCGGTGGTGGCGGCCGTCGATGGCATCTGCGCCGGTGCCGGCGCCATCCTGGCGCTGGCCTCGGACCTGCGGCTGGCCACGGCGCGCAGCAAGACCGCCTTCCTGTTCACGCGGGTGGGCCTGGCCGGCTGCGACATGGGCGCCTGCGCGCTGCTGCCGCGCGTGATCGGCCAGGGCCGCGCGGCCGAACTGCTGTACACGGGCCGTTCCATGTCGGGCGCGGACGGGGAGCGCTGGGGCTTTTTCAACAGCCTGCACGAACCGGACGCATTGGCCGGCGCCGCGCAGGCGCTGGCGCACAGCCTGGCCGACGGCCCAACCTTCGCCCATGGCATGACCAAGAAGATGCTGCAGCAGGAGTGGAACATGGGCGTGGACGAGGCGATCGAGGCCGAGGCCCAGGCCCAGGCCATCTGCATGGCCACCAACGACTTCCACCGTGCCTACCACGCGTTCGTGGCCAAACAGAAGCCGGCATTCGAGGGGGATTGAGCATGGCCGACAAGAGTTACCTGGACTGGCCCTTCCTGGCGCCGCACCATGCGGAGCTGGAGCGGGCGCTGGACTTGTGGGCCGCCGCCAACATCGTCGATGGCCACCATGCCGACGTGGACGCGGCCTGCCGCCATCTCGTCGCGCAACTGGGCGCGGCCGGCTGGCTGCGCCATGCCGTGGGCGGCAAGCAGTGGGGCGGCCATGACGATGCCATCGACACGCGCGCCCTGTGCCTGATCCGCGAGACGCTGGCGCGCCACTCCGGCCTGGCCGATTTCGCGTTTGCCATGCAGGGCCTCGGTTCGGGCGCCATTTCCCTGTTCGGCAGCGCCGCCCAGCGCGCCGCCTATTTGCCGCGCGTGGCCAGCGGCGCGGCCATCGCCGCGTTCGCGCTGTCCGAGCCGCAGGCCGGGTCCGATGTCGCGGCCCTCGCGTGCGCGGCCGTGCGCGATGGCGACCACTATGTGCTCGATGGTGAAAAGACCTGGATCTCGAATGGCGGCATCGCCGATTTCTACGTCGTGTTCGCGCGCACCGGCGAGCAGCCGGGCGCGCGCGGCATCAGCGCCTTCATCGTGGACGCCGGCCTGCCCGGCTTCGAGATCGCGGAGCGCATCAACGTGATCGCGCCCCATCCGCTGGCGCGCTTGCGCTTCACGGGCTGCCGGGTGCCGGCCAGCCAGCGCATCGGCGAGGCGGGGCAGGGCTTCAAGGTGGCCATGGCCACGCTGGACGTGTTCCGCACCTCGGTGGCGGCAGCCGCGCTGGGCTTCGCGCGGCGCGCGCTGGACGAGGCGCTGGCGCGCGCCACGGGACGCCAGATGTTCGGCCAGGCGCTGGCCGATTTCCAGCTCACGCAGGCGCGGCTGGCCCAGATGGCGACCGGCATCGACGCGGCGGCGCTGCTGACCTACCGGGCCGCGTGGCAGCGCGACCAGGGCCGCAATGTGACCAGGGAGGCGGCCATGGCCAAGCTGACGGCCACCGAGACGGCGCAGCAGGTGATCGACGGCGCCGTGCAATTGTTCGGCGGCCTGGGCGTGGTGAGCGAGCAGCCCGTCGAGCGGCTGTACCGCGAAATCCGCGCCCTGCGCATCTACGAGGGCGCCACCGAAGTGCAACAACTGATCATCGCGCGCGAACTGCTGCGGGCCGCGCCGCCCGGGCATCAACATGAGAGTGAAGCAAGAAAATGAGTGAACAGATGAAAATCCTGCAGCCGCCGGGCTGGGTGCGTCCGCGCGGCTATGCCAACGGCGTGGCCGCCCGCGGCACCATGGTGGCCGTGAGCGGCATGATAGGGTGGGACGGCCAGGGCGTGTTCCACACCGACGATTTCGCCGGCCAGACCCGCCAGGCGCTGCACAACATCGTGGCGGTGCTGGCCGAGGCCGGCGCGCGGCCCGAGCACATCGTGCGCATGACCTGGTATGTGCTGGACAAACGCGAATACGTGGCGGCCTGGCCGGCCATCGGCGCAGCGTACCGCGAGATCATGGGCGCCCATTATCCGGCCATGACGGCCGTGCAGGTGGCCGGCCTGGTCGAGGACCGGGCCAGGGTCGAAATCGAAGTCACCGCCGTGGTGCCCTGAGCAGGAACACTATCATTTCCGGATGAAACGTTAGTTTTTGAAAGGTAATATAAAAAGATAAACTCTCAACGACAATATGTTATATTTGTCTTTCAAAAGAGACATTGTTGTATTGGCCATCTGCGTTGAGGGAATCATGGGAACAAATCTGAATAAGGGTGCTGCCGCCTCGCTGGCAGCGTTGTTGTGCGGTTTGAGCGTTTCCGCATCCGCCGCGACGACCCTGCTCGGCCCGGCCGAGCAGCATCAACTGGCCACCTGGCTGGGCGAGGGATCGTTGGCTTTTACCAACGTCTATACCAAGGCGGCCGGCGATACCTCGCTCAACTTCCACCAGGCCGCTGACGGCAAGGGCCGCACCTTCTCCATCATGCAGGCCACCAACGAGAAAGGCCAGACCTGGTTGATCGGCGGCTACAATCCGCAGAGTTGGAATTCGACCAGCGGTTACAACATGACCACCGAGAACGCGCAGCGCACGGCCTTTCTGTTCAACCTGACCAATGGCACCATCTTCCGTCAGACGCCGAAGAGCTATGCGATGGATACCATCGGCGCCTACCAGACCTACAACAAGGCCGGCTACGGCCCCACCTTCGGCACCGGTTACGACCTGTTCGTGCCAGGCAACCTGAGCACGGGCGGCTATTCCAGCCTGTATTCCTACATCGACCCGGCAACGAGCAATTTCAACGCCAGCGTGCTCGACGGCTCGACCTACACCCGCCCCAACATCACGTTCGGCGCCATCGAGGTGTACACCATTTCGCCGGTGCCTGAGCCGCGCGCCTATCTGCTGGTGCTGCTGGGCCTGGCCACCATGGGCGTGCTGCGCGCACGCGCACAGCGCGCGCCGCGCCGCGACTGAGGCACGGCGCCGGAAGCGGGGCGGCAGGCGCAGGGCAGGCTGCGCGCGGTTGTTGCTTTTAGAGAAAAACATAGGTTAAAAGGCAAGAAAAATTACCTTTGGGCTAACGACGGTTGTAGAATGCAAGTTTGCGGCTCGCAGTACGGGCTGTGTTGCTGGCAGTCCGTTTACCTGGGTGAGATTTCAGCGTGTTATTCAACACCTATTCGTTCTTCGCGCTCTTCCTGCCATTGGCCTTGCTGGCCTATTTCCTGTGCTCCCGTTTCTCGCTGCGCGCTTCCATCGTCGCGCTGTTCCTGGCCTCGGTCGGCTTTTACTGCTACTGGGATGTGTCGTTCTTTCCCGTGCTGGCACTGTCGGTCTGCTGCAACTATGGGCTGGGCAAGCTGATCTCGAACCGGCAGGCACACCATCCACGGGCAGCCAAACAGTGGCTGCTGTGCGGCCTGGTATTCAACTTGTCGCTGCTGGTGTTCTTCAAGTATGCCGACTTCCTGCTGTCGAACCTGAGTCTGCTGACGGGCGGGGACCACGCGCCGCTCGGGATCCGGCTGCCGATCGGCATTTCGTTCTTCACCTTCACCCAGATCGCCTACCTGGTTGACTGCCATGCCGGCAAGGTGCGTGAATACAAGCCCGAGAACTACGGCCTGTTCGTCACCTATTTTCCGCACCTGATCGCCGGCCCCATCATCCATCACCGGGACATGATGCCGCAGTTCGACCAGCCCGAGTCGCACCGGTTCTCGCGCGGCCGCCTGGCGCTGGGCTTGCTGATCTTCACCGTTGGCCTGTTCAAGAAGGTGATCCTGGCCGACGGCGTGGCGCGCTACGTGGGGCCGGTGTTCGACACCCATTACGCCCAGCTGACGGTGCTGGAGGCCTGGTCCGGCGCGCTGGCCTACACCTTCCAGCTGTACTTCGATTTTTCCGCCTATTCGGACATGGCCTACGGGCTGTCGTACATGTTCGGCATTATCCTGCCGATCAATTTCAATTCGCCGTACCGGGCCTTGTCCATCATCGATTTCTGGCGCCGCTGGCATATCACGCTGTCCACCTTCCTGCGCGATTACCTGTACATTCCGCTCGGTGGCAATCGCCATGGCGGCGTCAAACGCTACGTCAACCTGCTGCTCACCATGCTGCTGGGGGGGCTGTGGCATGGCGCCAACTGGACCTTCGTGGTGTGGGGCGCACTGCATGGCAGCTACCTGATCGTCAACCACGGCTTGCGCCGCGTGCTGGGCGAGCGCGGCGGCCTGCCATTGCGTTGCCTGGGCTGGCTGGCCACCTTCCTGGCCGTGGTGGTGGGGTGGGTGTTCTTCCGGGCTCCGACCGTGGCCAGCGCCTGGTCCATCGTGCACGCCATGTTCGCCGGCGCCGAGCTGGCGCAGGTGCCGGGCGCGCTGCTGGGGGTGAACCGCATCATGAACGTGCATGCCTGCCTGGGCTGGCTGCTGGCGTGCGGCGCGATCGCCTTCGGCTTGCCCAATGTGTACCAGGTGCTGGGGCGCGGCCTGCTGACCCGGCAGGAGGCGCGCCTGAACGGCATGGCCGGCGGCGCGCTGCTGGGGGGCTTGTTGTTGCTGTGCCTGTTGTTACTGGCCGTGAGCGAAACGCGCGGCGTGTCCGAATTCCTGTATTTTAATTTCTGATGAAGCGCATACGCATCTTGGTGGGGATGGGCCTGGGCGTGCTGGCGGTGACGCTGGCGCTCGAATTGCTGTGCCGCTGCCTGCCGGTGGTGTCGGGCTTGCGGGTCGAGCCCACGGGCGGCGAGCAGCGCTTCAGCCGCTACCTGCCGCGATTGCCCTACACGTATTCATTCGGCTGGGCGCTCGATAACGCCCGCCAGGGCCGCACCAACGCCCAGGGCTTCAATAATTCCGCCGATTTCCAGGACCATGCCAAGGTGCTGGTGATCGGCGACAGCTTCATCGAAAGCCTGATGCTCGATTACCCGCAGACCGTGCAGGGTAATCTCGACCGCATGCTCGGTGGCGGGGTGTATGCCGCGTCCGCGTCCGGTAACGGCCTGGCCGATTCACTGGAGCTGGCGCGCTACTATGTGCCGCGCATGCATCCGGCCAACGTGGTGCTGTTTGTCGAGGAGACGGACGTGGGCGGCTTGCTCGACGCGCCCGGCCGCGGCCACAGCGGCTTCGCGCTGACGCCGGCCGGTCCCGTCATCGAGCACCATCCCTACCGCGAGGCGCAGGCCAAGCAGCTGGCGCTGCGCTCGGCGCTGGTGCGCTACGTCTATTACAACCTGAAGCTGCGTGACTGGTTCCAGGCGCAGTGGGCCGGGAGCACGCCGGCGCCCGCACCGGCGCCCGAGGCCACCGTGCCCGCAACCGCGCCCGAGGCCGCTGCGCCTGTCCCGGCCCAGGACGCCGGCCTGGGCGCCCGCGCCGTGGCGCTGCAGTACTACCTGGACCAGTTGCACCAGCTCAGCGCGCAGAGCGGCGTGCGTTTCATCTTCCTCGTCGATGGCAACCGCAAGGCCATGTACGCGGGCCGCGCCAACGGCCACCTGTGGCCGGGGCAGGACCGCGAATTGTTCATTGCCGCGGCGCGGCGCAGCGGCTTTGCTGTCGTCGACACCCAGCCCGTGTTCAGCCAGCATTGGCGCGACGTGCATGAGCGCGTCGATTTCCTGCCGATGGACGGTCACTGGAATGGCGTGGCGCACCGCCTGGCCGCGCAGCAACTGCTGCCGTTGCTGGCGCCGCCGGCGGCGGCGTCTTCCTTTGTAGGCGCAAACGCGCTATGATGCGGCGTCGCGCGCGACGTGTGTCACCATAGTTCAACGGATAGAATGGGGTCCTCCTAAGACTCTGATACAGGTTCGATTCCTGTTGGTGACACCAGATGGGGGGCGCCAGCCCGCCGCGCCGGCCCTGCATCGGGCCATGATTCGGCCCCGGATTGGCCCCGGATTGGCCCCGAATTGGCCCCGAATTGGCCCCGAATCGGCCCGCCGCGCGCAACTACCGGTACAATGCGTGCTTCTTTCATCCATCCCGTGGCCCGCCGCCTCTGACAGGCGCCGTCCCGGATACCTCCTCATTCATTATGGCAGTCATCTCTTTATCCTCGGCGCAACTGGCGTTCGGCCACGTCGCGCTCCTCGATCACGCGGAATTTTCCCTGGAAACGGGCGAGCGTGTGGGCCTGATCGGGCGCAATGGCACCGGCAAATCGTCGCTGTTGAAAATCATCTCGGGCCGCTTCAAGCTCGACGATGGCTTGCTGGTGATGCAGCAAGGCTTGAAGATCGCCTACGTGGAGCAGGAGCCCGTGTTCGATCCCGAGATGACGGTGTCCGAGGCCGTGGCGGCCGGCATGGGCGACCTGCAAGCCTTGCTCAAAGAGTATGACGCGCTGACCGGCCAGTTCGGCCAGGGCGACGACGAGGCGCTGATGGAGCGCATGCACGACATCCAGGTCAAGCTCGACGCGGCCGACGCGTGGAGCCTGCCCAACAAGGTGGCCACCACGCTGGGCAAGCTCAACCTGCCCGGCGAGATGCTGATGAAGACGCTCTCGGGCGGTATGCAGAAGCGGGTGGCGCTGGCGCGCGCGCTGGTGTCGGCGCCGGACGTGCTGCTGCTCGACGAACCGACCAACCACCTGGACTTCAGCTCCATCCTGTGGCTGGAAGGCTTGCTGCGCGACTTCAAGGGCAGCGTGCTGTTCATCACCCACGACCGCTCCTTCCTCGACAACGTGGCGACCCGCATTATCGAGCTCGACCGGGGCCGCTTGCTGTCTTATCCGGGCAACTTCAGCGCCTACCAGGTGCGCAAGGCCGAGCAACTGGAGATCGAGGAAGTGGAGAACGCCAAGTTCGACAAGTTCCTGGCCCAGGAGGAAGTGTGGATCCGCAAGGGCGTCAAGGCGCGCCGGGTGCGCGACGAGGGCCGCGTGCGCCGCCTCGAGGCGCTGCGTGTGCAACGGGCCGCGCGCCGCGAGCAGCAGGGCCAGGTGCGGCTGGACGTGTCGGCCGGCGAACGCTCGGGCAAGATCGTGGCCGAGCTGGAAAACATTTCCAAGACCTATGGCGAGAAGGTCGTCATCAAGGACTTCAGCGCCACCATTCTGCGCGGCGACAAGGTCGGCCTGATCGGCGCCAACGGCGCCGGCAAGACCACGCTGCTCAAGATCATCCTGGGCGAGGAGGCGGCCGACGCCGGCACCGTGCGCCTGGGCACCAAGCTGCAGGTGGCGTATTTCGACCAGATGCGGGCCCAGCTCAACGAGGAAGCGAGCCTGATGGACACCATCGCGCCGGGCAGCGACTGGGTCGAGATCAACGGCCAGCGCAAGCACGTGATGAGCTACCTGGGCGACTTCCTGTTCGCGCCTGAGCGCGCCCGCTCGCCCGTCAAGTCGCTCTCCGGCGGCGAGCGCAACCGATTGCTGCTGGCGCGCCTGTTCGCCAAGCCGGCCAACTGCCTGGTGCTGGACGAACCGACCAACGACCTCGACATCGACACCCTGGAGTTGCTCGAGGAGTTGCTGGAAGATTACACCGGCACCGTGTTTCTCGTCAGCCACGACCGCACCTTCCTTGACAATGTCGTGACCCAGGTCATCGTGGCTGAAGGGGAGGGCCGCTGGCGCGAATTCGTGGGCGGCTATACCGACTGGGAGCGGGTGCGCACGCCGGCCCCGGCCCCGGCCAAGGCCGGGACCAGGGCCGACAGCAAGCCCGACAGCAAGCCCGACAGCAAGCCCGAGCCGGCCGCCGCCGCGCCGGCCGCCAAGGCCCGCAAGCTCAGCTTCAAGGAGCAGCGCGAACTGGATGAGCTGCCCAAGCTGATCGCCAGCCTCGAGGATGAACAGACGGCGCTGGCGCTGCAACTGTCGGACCCCGATTTCTACAAGAAGAATGCGGCCGAGGCCAAGCGCGTCAACGGCCGCATGGAGCAGATCGAGGAAGAACTGCTGGCCGCGCTGGAGCGCTGGGAAGCGATCGAAGCCGTCACGCGTGGCTGAGATCGTCACTTGCTGGCTCGTCAGGCCATGCAAAATGTTGTAACATAGGCATGTTTGTAGCCGCCCGCCGGCGGCCCTTGGTTTCCCCGTCAGGAAAACGCATGCCCACATCGATTTGTTGTCCGCCGCCCGCCGGCGCCCTGCGCCGCCGGGGCCGTCATGTTTGAGCGCCAGGCCTGGCCCCGGGTGCTGCCATTTTTCACCTACCTGCTGTTCATCCTGATCGCCGACCTGCTGACCCGCCTGGGCGTGGGCGCGGCGCCGCTGCGCTGGCTCTATCCCGTCAAGATCGCCGTCGTGCTGGCCCTGCTGCTGGCCTGCTGGTCCCGCTACGAGGAATTGCGGCCGGCCCGGCTGGACTGGCGTGCCGCCCTGACGGCCGTGCTGGCCGGGGTGGTGGTGCTGGTGTTGTGGATTAACCTCAACGCAGGCTGGATGACGCTGGGCGAGGGCGCCGGATTTGATCCTGTGACCAACGGCAAGATAGACTGGCTGCTGGTGACGCTGCGTATCGCCGGCGCGGCCCTGGTGGTGCCCGTGATGGAAGAATTATTCTGGCGCTCGTATCTGATGCGCTGGATCGTCGCCCCCCAATTCCTGCGCGTGTCCCCCGCACAATTGGGATTGCGGTCATTTGTTGTCACAGTGGTATTATTCGGCTTCGAACATAATCTGTGGCTGGCCGGCATGGTTGCCGGCGCCGTGTACGGCTGGCTGTACATGCGCAGCGGCAGCTTGTGGTCCCCCATCCTGGCCCATGGCGTGACCAACGGCTTGCTCGGTGGCTGGATTATTTCTACGGGTCACTGGACTTACTGGTAATATTGATAAATAGCAGTTTGATATTTTACAAAAGAAGACGCCCATGCCTAGTTCATCGCCCCTCTCCCGCAAACGCTCCCCCCTCGTCGTCGCCCCGCTGGCCGCCCTGATCGGCGCGGCACTGTCAGGACAGGCCCAGGCTGCCCTGAGCGACACCATCCACCCGTTCGTCTCGGTGCTCTACAGCTACGAGGACAACCTGCTGCGTTTGCCTGACGGCGTGCCCGGCCCGTCCGGCAGCCGTTCCGATTCGCTGACCCAGCTGCAGGCCGGCCTGCTGTTCGAGCGTCCCATCGGCCGCCAGCGTTTCACGGGCCAGGCCAAGGTGTCGCGCGTGACGTTCGACCATTACGATCAGCTCAACTACAACGGCAAGGATTTTCAGGCCGAGTGGGAATGGTATCTGGCGCGCGACTTCTCCGGCCACATCGGCGCCAGCTATGGCCAGGTGCTGACGCCATTCACGGATTACCATAGCGGCGACCGCAACCTGCGCACCACGCGCCGCGAATATGCCGATGGCAACTGGCGTTTCCACCCGAGCTGGCAGGTGCACGCCGGCGTGTCCACCACCCGCTATTCGTATGACCTGGCCAGCCAGCGCTACATCGACCGCACCGAGGATTCCAGCGAGCTCGGGGTCGACTACCTGGCGTCGAGCGGCAGCCGCTTCGGCGTGCTGGGGCGCCACCTGCGCGGCAGCTATCCGAACAAGCCGGTGCTGAGCGATGGCACCGTGCTCGACTACGGCTACAAGCAGGATGAATTGAAGGCCAACATCTTCTGGGTCGCCAGCGGCGTGACCCAGGTGCAGGTGCTGGCCGGCTGGGCCCGGCGCGAGCACAGCTTCTTCACCGACCACAATTCCAGTGGACTCAACGGCCGGATCACGGCCTACTGGCTGCCGCTGGGCAAGCTCAAGTTCAACGCCAGCGTGTGGCGCGACTACGCGGCCGTGGAAAGCACGCTCGTCAGCAGCAGCCTGAACAAGGGTGTCAGCGTGGGTGCGGGCTGGGACATCAGCGCCAAGCTCAAGGCCGACGCCACCGTGCGCCATGAGAAACGCGATTTCAGCACCGTCAGCCCGGTCGTGTTGCTCGGTTCGCCCACCGACACCGGCAATTTCGCCTCGGTGGGCCTGACCTACACCCCGCTGAACTATGTGCAACTGAACACCAGCGTGTTCCGTGACCAGCGCACCGGCAGCGCCTACATCGGTACCGGCAGCTACACGGCCAAAGGGATCTCGTTTGGTGCGACGGGGCAGTTCTGAAGCAAGCCATGACCGTTAACGATATACCCTTAATTTCCTTTTTTCAGCGCATCCTCGATCCACTCATCATCATGGGTACCCTGTACCTGTTTTCGATGATCTACGCGGAACCCTTCACCGGGTACTCGCTGGTGTTGATGGTGCTGGCGTTCTTTGTCTCCTCGTCCGTGTACCAGCATGTGGACCCGTACCGCACCTGGCGCAGCGGGCGCATGCTGGCCTATTCGCGCGACATCGTGGTGGGCTGGGTGGTCACGGCCATGATCCTGGTGTTCCTCGGTTCGATCAGCGGCCTGGCCTACCATTACGACCAGACCGTGGTGCTGTCCTGGTTCGTGGCCACCCCGTTCGTGCTGCTGACCAGCCACCTGGCCGCGCGCGTGCTGGGCTCGGATCCGGCCAAGGCCAGCGAGGTGCGCTCGGTGATCATCGTCGGCGCCAACGACGTGGGCCTGAAGTTCGCCCGCACCATCGAGCGCCATCCCAATCTGTTCATGCGGGTGCACGGCTTTTTCGACGACCGCACCGAGGACCGCTGGCCGCACGAGATGCAGCATCCGATGCTGGGCCGCATGGCCGACATCGCCGCCTACGTGCGGGCCAACCACGTGAAGATGATCTTCATCAGCCAGCCCATCTCGGCCCAGCCGCGCATCCGCAAGCTGCTCGACGAACTGCAGGACACCACGGCCTCGGTCTACTTCCTGCCCGATATCTATGTGTTCGACCTGATGCAGGCGCGCTTCGACAACGTCGGCGGCATGCCCGTGATCGCCATCTGCGAGACGCCGTTTACGGGCTTTAACAGCATGATCAAGCGCGCCAGCGACATCGTGCTGGGCTTGCTGATCCAGATCATGCTGCTGCCGCTGATGCTGGTGATCGCGCTGGCCGTCAAGTGCACCTCGCCCGGCCCGGTGATCTTCCGCCAGCGCCGCTATGGCCTGTACGGCGAGGAGATCATCGTCTACAAGTTCCGTTCGATGACGGTGGCCGAGGATGGCGCCAACGTGGTGCAAGCGACCAAGAACGACCAGCGGGTGACCAAGGTGGGCGCGTTCTTGCGCAAGAGTTCGCTCGACGAACTGCCGCAGTTCATCAATGTGCTGCAAGGGCGCATGAGCATCGTCGGTCCGCGGCCGCACGCGGTGGCCCATAACGAGCAATACCGCAAGCTGATCAAGGGGTACATGCTGCGCCACAAGGCCAAGCCCGGCATCACGGGCTGGGCCCAGGTCAATGGCTTCCGGGGCGAGACCGAAACGCTGGACAAGATGGAGGCGCGGATCCGCTATGACCTCGACTATCTGCGCAACTGGTCGCTGTGGCTGGACATCTGGATCATCCTGCGCACGGTGAAAGTGGTGCTCAAACGCGACAACGCGTTCTGAGCGGCGCCGCCATGGAAGTTTCCTGTCAGCAATAATAGCTGCGGCTGGTATAGTATTCGCGATAACTTGTTTGCTTTATTGACAAGCGCGTGGACAGGTCCCATACTGCCCACGCAAAAAAACCTGGGGCAGGCCTGCGCTCCAGTTACCGTAGTCAGGGTAGGATTGAACAATTGGTAGTCGCGTGTGGTGGGCCGGCGCCGTGTGCCAGCCCGGCCGCTTGAAAAAATGTATCCAAAGAGGAAAAAATCTTGAACTATTCTGATCTTGCAGGCTCGAGCGAGAGCAAACGGGGCAATGGACGGCAGCGCTTGCTGCAGCTGGGCGTGGCACTGGCCGTCGCGGCCAGCCTGTCGGCCTGTGGCAACAAGGAAGAGAAAAAGACGGGGCAGGCCCTGGCCAGCGTCAACGGCGAGGAAATCACGCTGCTGCAGCTGAACGAGGAAATGCAGCGTTCCGGGGTTCAGCCGGCCCAGCAGGACAAGGCCCGCAAGCAATTGCTGGAAGCGCTGATCGACCGCCAGCTGCTGCAGAACGAAGCCGTCAAGGACAAGACCGACCGCGATCCCAAGGTGGTGCAGGCGATCGAACGGGCCAAGGCCCTGATCGTGGCCCAGGCCTACATGCAAAAGCGCATCGGCACCCCGGCCCGGCCCAGCAAGCAGGAAGTGGCCGACTACTACGAGAAAAATCCCATCTTCTTCAGCAACCGCAAGGTATTGGTCATGAACGAGCTGGTGGTGCCGGCGGCCGACATGAACCAGGACTTGAAGAACGTGATGGATAGCGCCAAGACGCTGGAGGACGTGGGCGGCTGGCTCGACAGCCACAAGGTCAAGTTCACCCGCAGCCAGGTGGCGCGCGCCAGTTCCGACCTGCCGGCCGAGCTGGCGGCCAAGCTGCTGTCGATGCCCAAGGGCCAGTTGTTCATCATCAACGAGGGCGACCATGCGCTGCTGGTGACGATCGCCGAAGTGCGCGACGCGCCCGTGACGCTGGAAGTGGCCGGGCCCCAGATCGAGCAATTCCTGTTCAACAAGAAGAACAAGGATGCGGCTGACGCGGAACTGGCCCGCCTGCGCGCGGCGGCCAAGATCGAATACCTGAACGGTGCTGACAAGCCGGCGCCGGCCGCGGCGGCGGCGCCGGTCAAGACCGACGCGGCCACCGAACGCGGCGTGGCCGGCCTGAAGTAAGAACGGCGCCGGCCCCCCGGCCCGCAACTGCAACTCTGAATGGAATTTTGCAACTATGAAACGATGGACCACTTGGATGATGGCGGCGCTGTGCGCCTTGTTGATGACGACGGCCGGCGCGGCCGAGGTGCTGCTGGGCGCCGGTGACGTGATCAAGGTTTCCGTGTACGGCAACCCCGACCTGGGGCTGGAGACGCGGGTGAGCGAGGAGGGCAACATCACCTTCCCGCTGCTGGGCACCGTGCCCGTGGGCGGGCTGTCCGTGTCGGGCGCCGAGAAGAAGCTGTCCTCGCTGCTCGAAGGCGGCGGTTTCCTGCGCAAGGCCCAGGTCAACATCATCGTCACCTCGCTGCAAAGCCAGCTCATTTCCGTGCTGGGCCAGGTGAACCGGCCGGGCCGCTACCCGCTCGAGGGCAAGCGTACCGTGGTCGACCTGCTGGCCCAGGCCGGCGGCATCGCCCCCGACGGCGGCGACACGATCAGCCTGATCCGCCGCCGCGATGGCAAGACCATCAAGGAGACGCTGGACCTGGACACCATGGTGCGTTCGGCCGACTTCTCCAAGGACCTGGACCTGGTGGGCAATGACATCATCTACGTGGAGCGGGCGCCGCGCTTCTACATCTATGGCGAAGTGCAGCGTCCCGGCACGTTCCGCCTGGAGCGTTCCACCACGGTGCTGCAGGCGCTGTCGATGGGCGGCGGCCTGACGGCGCGCGGCACCGAGCGCGGCATGCGCATCAAGCGCCGCGACGCCAACGGCAAGCTGCAGATCATCGACGCCAAGCAGGACGACATCGTGCAGGTGGACGACGTGGTGTATGTGAAAGAAGCCCTGTTCTAAGCCGGCCCCCGCCGGCGGCCTCCCCGACGATATGAAAGTTCCGATATGAATGCCTCATTGTTTCTGCTGATCCTGCGTGCGCGCATGCGCATCATCCTGGTCACGTTCTTCGTGACGGTGGCGGCCACCGTGCTGGTGAGCCTGTTCCTGCCCAAGACCTACACCGCCACCAGTACCGTGGTGATGAACACCAAGGGCACCGACCCGCTGACGGGCATGACCTTGCCCGGCCAGCTGCTGCCCGGCTACATGGCGACCCAGGTCGACATCATCAGCAGCAAGAACGTGGCGCTGCGCGTGGTCGACCAGCTCAAGCTGGCCCAGAGCCCGGCCGTGCTGGAGGAATTCAACCGCGCCACCGAAGGCAAGGGCAGCGTGCGCGACTGGCTGGCCGACCTGTTGCTGCGCAAGCTGGACGTGGCGCCGGCCCGCGAAAGCAGCGTGGTCGACATCATCTTCAAGGGCGCCGACCCGCAATTCGTGGCGGCCGTGGCCAACGCCTTCGCCGAGGAATACCAGCGCGTGAGCATCCAGCTCAAGGTCGATCCGCTCAAGAAGGCCTCGAGCTATTTCGACGAGCAGATGAAGACCCTGCGCGACAACCTGGAAACGGCCCAGAGCCGCCTGTCCAAGTACCAGCAGGAGCATGGCATCGTCAGCGTCGATAACCGCCTCGACGTCGAGACCAACCGCCTCAACGACCTGTCGGCCCAGCTGGTGGCGGCCCAGGGCCAGGTGATGGAAGCCCAGTCGCGCCAGCGCATGGCCCGCAGCGACGGCGCCGAATCGCCCGACGTGGCCTCCAACGCCCTGATCCAGAACCTCAAGATCAACCTGGGCAACGCCGAAGCCAAGCTGGCCGAAGTGGCCCAGCGCCTGGACCGCAACCACCCGCAATACCAGAGTGCCAAGGCGGAAGTGGAAAAACTGCAGCGCGACCTCAACACCCAGCTGGCGCTGACTTCTCAGAGCGTGGGCAACAATGCCCGCATCCTGCAGCAGCGTGAGGCCGCCATCCGCGAAGCGTTCATGGAACAGCGCGCCAAGCTGCTGGAACTGAACCGCGGCCGCGACGAACTGAACGTGCTGTCCAAGGATGTCGAAAGCGCCCAGCGCGCCTATGACGTGACGGCCCAGCGCTTCGCCCAGACCAAGATCGAATCGTCGTCCGAAACCTCGGACGTGATGATCCTGAACCCGGCCGTGCCGCCGGTGGACGCGTCGAGCCCCAAGATCGCGCTCAACATCGCGCTGTCCGTGGTGCTCGGTGGCTTGCTGGGCGTGGCGTTCGCCATCCTGGCCGAGATGCTGGACCGCCGGGTGCGCACCGACGCCGACCTGGCCTCGCTGGACTTGCCCCTGCTGGGCGAAATCGACTGGAAAGCGTCGCAGCGCCCGCGCAAGGGCTGGCTGCGTTCCTCCATGCCCAGCCGCCTGCGCCTAAATTAAGAGAGCAACCATCATGAGTGTACCTATGCATACCCTGAGCCCGGCCCCCACCAGCGCCGAGCGCGCCACCCCTGGCCACGGCGGCGAACACGCCAGCATTGGCAGCGTGCTGCTGGAAATGGGCAAGATCACCCCGGAGAACGCCGAGCGCGTGCTGCGCATGCAAAAGGAGCTGGGCATCCGCTTCGGCGAGGCCGCCATCAAGCTGGGCCTGATCACCGACGCCGACATCCAGCAAGTGCTGGCGCGCCAGTTCGACTACCCCTATTTGCTGGAAGGGGAGGCCAAGTACTCGCCCAAGCTGGTGGCGGCCTACCAGCCGTTCACGCCGCAAGTGGAAGCGCTGCGCGCCGTGCGCAGCCAGCTCATGCTGCGCTGGTTCACCCAGGGCCGCAAGGCGCTGGCCGTGGTCAGCCTGGACGAGGAAGATGGCGGCAGCATCTTCGCCGCCAACCTGGCCGTGGTGTTCTCGCAGCTCGGTGAGCAGACCCTGCTGGTGGACGGTAACCTGCGGTCGCCCAACCAGCAGCAGATCTTCGACCTGGGCAACGGCCTGGGCCTGTCGGACATCCTGGCGGGCCGCGCCGGCCAGGAAGCCGTGTCGCGCGTCGCCTCGTTCGTGGCGCTGTCGGTGCTGCCGTCGGGCACGCTGCCGCCCAACCCCCAGGAACTGCTGGGGCGCGACACCTTCCGTACCCTGAGCGCCGAGCTCGAGCAGAACTACGACGTGGTGCTGTACGACGCGCCGCCGTTCGCCACCGGCGCCGACGCCTTGCCGCTGATCGCGCGCGCCGGCGGCGTGATCATCGTGGTGCGCAAGAACCGTTCGCGCTACAACGACATCGCCGCGCTCAGCGACCGCATCGCCCAGAGCGGCGCGCAGATCGTCGGCACCGTGCTGGTTGACCACTGATGGACCGTTCCACCGTGCCCCTGTCCGAGCCGCCCGTGCAAGGGTGGCGCGCCGCCGTGCCGGACCTGTGGCCGATCGCCATCGGCTTCGCGGTGCTCTATGTGCCCACCTTCTACGGCCTGATCACGGGCATGTGGGCCACCGAGGAACAGGCGCACGGCCCGATCATCCTGGCGCTGTCGCTGTGGCTGGCCGCGCGCCAGTGGCCGGCGGCCGCGGCCGCCCCGCGCGGCCGGCTGGCGCCGTACGCGGGCTGGGCGCTGGCGCTGTGCGCGCTGCTGCTGTACGTGGTGGGCCGCTCGCAGGACATCACCTCGTTCGAGCTGCTGTCGTTCATCTTCATGCTGGCCGCCATCGTGCTGCTCAAGCGCGGCGCGCGCGCGCTGGCCATCCTGTGGTTCCCGTTCTTCTTCATGCTGTTCCTGGTGCCGTTGCCGGGGCCGTTCGTGAGCATGGTCACCATGCCCATGAAGATGGCGGTGTCGTATGTGACGGAACACTTGCTGTACTGGGCCGGCTACCCGATCGCCCGCAGCGGCGTGATCCTGCAGATCGGCCAGTACCAGCTGCTGGTGGCCGACGCCTGCGCCGGCCTGCAGACCCTGCTCACGCTCGAGGCGCTGGGCCTGTTCTACCTGAACCTGGTGCGCCATCCTTCGCCGTTCCGCAACATCACGCTGGCCTTCCTGATCATCCCGATCTCGTTTACGGCCAATGTGACGCGGGTCATGGTGCTGTGCCTGATCACCTATTATTTCGGCGACGCCGTCGGCCAGGGCTTCCTGCACGGGTTCGCCGGCATGGTGCTGTTCATGACGGCGCTGGTGCTGATCCTGAGCCTCGACAGCCTGATCCAATGGCTCGACAAGCGGCGCCGGCGGCCGGCCGTGGCGTCCGCGGGAGGAAAACCATGAACAAGTCCTTCGCCGCCAGCCTCGTGCTGGGTGCGCTGATGATCTCGTCGGCCGGGCTGACCAAGGTGGTCACGCCGACCGTCAAGCTGGCCGATTCCGAAGCCAAGTTCAACCTGGAGACGGCCATCCCGGCCGCCTTCGGCGACTGGCAGGTGGACCGCCAGATCGTGCCGCTCAAGGTCGATCCCGAGCTCGAGCGCAAGCTCAACAAGCTGTACAACCAGACCCTGGCGCGCACCTACGTCAACGGCGACGGCCAGCGCATCATGCTGTCGATCGCCTACGGCGGCGACCAGAGCGAGGGGCTGGGCCTGCACAAGCCCGAGGTGTGCTACGTGGCGCAAGGCTTCCAGATCCAGGCCGACGCCACCGGCCGGCTCGACAGCGGCTACGGCCAGCTGTTCGTCAAGCGCCTGATGGCCGTGGCGGGCGACCGCAATGAACCGATCACCTACTGGATCACCATCGGCGACAAGGTCATCAAGCCGGGCATCGACCAGAAGCTGACCCAGTTGCGCTACGGCCTGACCGGCGTCATTCCCGACGGCATGCTGGTGCGGGTATCGACGCTGGACACCGACGTGGCCGCCTCCTACCGGCTGCAGGACGCCTTCATCCGCGCACTGCTGCAATCGGTCGATGCGCGCGTGCGCGCGCGCCTGATCGGCGCCATCGATGCCTGAGCGAGGAGTGTCGATGTTCGCCCGTTTCCCGCGTTTCCAACGCCAGCCCCGGCCCGCGCCAGGCTATTTCGAGCGCCCGCGCGCGGCGCGCTCCATCACCTGGCTGCTGCTGGCCGCGATGCTGCTGCTGGCGCTGCTGCTGGGGGCCGTGATCGGCCTCAGCTCGCCCGTCCTGATCACCATCCTGGGCGGCAGCATCTTCGTGCTGCTGTTTTTCATCCTGCTCGATTCCTACCAGATGCTGCAGGCCATGCTGGTGCTGACCTTCGTGATCCAGGGCATGGCCGTGTACTTCCTGCGCAACCGCCAGGCGCCGTGGGTGGTGGTGGGCCTGGCCGTGATCTTCCTGATGCGCGCCATGATGGACATGACGTTCAGCCGGCGCGACCCGGTCAAACCCGTGATCGGGCGCGCCGACAGCGGCGCGCTGGTGGCGCTGCTGCTGTTCTTCGTCTGCTTCTTCGTCAGCGCGCTGCTGAACCGCGCCAAGCTGGCCCAGCTCGTCGTGGCCGTCAAGTCCACCCTGCCCATGTTCGGCGTGCTGCTGGCGCTGGCCTGGATGCGCTGGCAACCGGCGCGCCTGCAGCGCATCTGGACCATCATGATCGGCGTCATGCTGGTGCAGCTGCCCGTCGTGTTCTACCAGCACTTCTTCATCTCCACCCGGCGTACCCAGGCTTCCCATGACGCCGTGGTCGGCACCTTCGGCGGCAACCCCGAAGGCGGCGGCAACAGCGCCATCATGGTGATGTTCGTGATCGGCATCATGGCCTACGCCATGGCGCGCTGGGACAAAGGCCTGATGGGGCGCAAGATGATGATGTTCATCTGCGGCATTGGCCTGGCCATCATCCTGCTGGGCGAAGTGAAGGCGGCCTTCATCTGGCTGCCGCTGGCCTCGTGCTTCGTGCTGCGCCAGCGCGTGATGAAGAACGTGATGTCGTTCGCCGTCTATTCCATCCTCGGGGTGGCCTTGTGCGGCGTCATCTACCTGACCTATGACGCGCTGTACTGGGGCAAGCTGATCGACAAGCACCAGGGCGTGAGCGCCAAGCTGGAAGCGGGCGGCGGCTACTTCTTCGACCCGCGCAGCGTCAATTACGAGACCGGCGAAGTGGGGCGCGGCGCCGCGCTGGCGATCTGGGCCGGCGACCGCCTGGCCAGCATCCCGACCCGCCTGATCGGCTATGGCCCCGGCGCCATCAAGTCCAGCTCCGGGCTGGGCATGGGGCCGCTGTACAAGCGTTTCGCGCCGCTGCACGTGGACGTCACCACGATGGCCGTGCTGCTGTGGGACGTGGGCCTGATCGGCACGGGCGCCTACCTGGCCATCCTGCTGTTCGGCCTGCGGGCCGGCTGGCGCCTGCTGGGCTCCGGGCGCGGCGATCCGGCCCAGCAAGCCATGCTCGAGGCCAGCGTGGCCAGCCTGATCATGTTCCTCAGCCTGACCATCTACAACCGTACCCTGATGGACGACCCCGGCGCGGAACTGTTCTTCGTGCTGTGCCTGGGCTGCGTGATCCAGCTCAGCCGCTACAGCCCGGCCGCGGCCGTGGCCACGGCGCCGGCCCGGCCGGCGCCGGCTGGCCGGGTCGCGCTGGGCGGCACGCGGCCGGGGGTGGTACGTTTGGCGCGGCCCGTCCATGGATGACAATCCCTACCAGGCGGCGCGCGTAGTCCGGCAGGCAAAATGGTTCGCGGTGGCAAAGATACTGAGCGCCGCCGTGGCCCTGATCTTCCAGTTCCTGCTGGTGCGCCACCTGTCCGTGGCCGACTACGTGTCCTATACCATCCTGACGGCCGCCAACGGCATCCTGGTGCTGGCCACCCTGTTCGGCATGGACCGCACCGTGTACCGCTTCGTGCCGCCGCTGCGCGAGCGCGGCCAGTGGCGTGAACTGCTGACTTTCATGCTGGGCTTGCTGGCCACGCGCCAGGCCGCCATTGTGCTGCTGGTGGCCCTGTTCGGCGCGCTGGGCAGCTACGTGCTGCCGGCCCAGATCGAGGCCGAAGTGCGGCGCCTGCCGTGGCATTACCTGTGGTACGCGGTGGCCGTCGGCTGTACCGATTCGCTGGCCATCTTCTGCAACAGCGTCGGCCTGCAGGGGCGCCAGGCGCTGCTGCTGACGGCCATGACGACGGCGCGCATGGTGCTGTGCGTGGCGCTGCTGTTGTGGTCGGGCACGCTGACGGCGCTGGCCGTGGGCACGGTGCTGGTGGCCACCGAGCTGGCGCTGGCGGCGGCCCTGCTGGCGCTGCTGCTGGGCGAATACCGGCGCCGCCGCCACGCGGGCGCGGCGCTGGCGGCGCCGGGACGGCCGTGGGCGTTCGGCTTCACCTGGCGCGAACTGCTGGTCGACAGCCTGAGCACGCAACTGACCTATATGCTGAGCCTGCCATTTCGGGGCGGCGTGCTCAAGCTGATCGTGGGCGCCATCGCCACGCCCGTGGTGACGGCCTCGTTCGGCTTTTTCCAGACCATCGCCGACCGCGCCTACCAGTTCATGCCGATCTTCATGATGAAGGGCATGCTGGAGCCGGCCCTGGCCAGCGACTACGCGCTGCGGCGCGACATCGGCCGGGTGCAACTGACCGTGTCCATGCTGATGCGGCTGAACTTCGTGATCCTGGCGTTCGCGCTGGCCGTGCTGCTGGGCTGCGGCGAGCCGCTGATCGACTGGGTCACCAACGGCCGCTATGGCCGCGAAGGCCTGGTGGCGGGCTTGCTGCTGGTGCAGCTGGGCGCCATGACGGTGGGCGAGGCGCTGTGGGTGGGCTTGAATCCGCTCGGCCGCATCGCCCACCACAACAAGATCTGGGTGTGGGCCGCCGCCGTCTGCTATGGCGCCATCGGCCTGGCGGCCGCCGTGCGCAACACGCCGGCCCTGATCGTGGTGAGTGCGCTGCCCTATGTGCTGGTGTACGGCTGGCTGCGCTGGGTCAGCGCCGAGCCCATGCTGGAGCACGACCTGGGCTTGCGCTCGTTCTGGCGCCTGGCGCTGCCCATGCTGGCCGCCTTGCTGATGGCGCGCCTGGTGCTGGCCGGCGACACCGGCCACGTCGGCGTGACGCTGTCCGTGGCCGCCGCCAGCCTGGCGTTCCTGGCCGCGCTGCGCCAGGCGCGCCTGTTCCGCCGTGCCGAGCTGCTGGAAATCGAACAGATCTCGCCACGGCTGGCGCGTCTGTTCAAATACGTGGCCCCGGTCTGACGGGGCCGTTCCTGGCCACTTGCTGTTATTGGAGAGACCATGCGTATCGCATACCTGATCCTCGCGCACGACCAGCCGGCCCTGTTCGGCCGGCTGCTGCATGCCATCGCCGGTCCCGAGGCGGCCTGTTTCGCCCATATCGACGCCAAGCACGACGCGGCGCCGTTCCGCGCCGCGGCCGGTGACGTGCCCGTGCGCTGGGTCGCCGCGCCCGTCAAGGTCAACTGGGGCGGCTATTCGCAAGTGCAGGCCATGCTGGCGCTGCTCGCGCTGGCCCACGCGCACGGCCCGTACGATTACTACATCTTCCTGAGCGGACGCGACTATCCGATCCGTCCCGACGCCGAATTGCGGGCCTTCCTGGCGGCCGGCGCCGGCACCAGCTACATGAATTTCTACCCGCTCGTCGACGGCACGGATTTCGTGGCCAAGGTGCGCAATTATTGCTACTACGACTGGTATGCGCGCCTGCCCACCCGTTTCCTGCGGCGCGCGGCCAACCGCCTGGTGCGCACCGTGAGCGGCTGGCTGCCCGAGCGCCGTTTCATCGATGGCATGACGCCGTATCGCGGCTCGACATCCTGGTGCCTGGCCGGTCCCGTGATCGACCACGTGATGGCGTTCATGGCCAGTCCCCAGGCGCGGGCGTACACGGGGTTTTTCAAGTCGGTCAACTGCTGCGATGAGATCTTCTTCCAGACCATCGTGCTCAACTCGCCGCTGCGCCATACGCTGCGCTACTACGAGCGCGACATCGCCGGGCGCCGCCCAGGCGAGATGAAGAACGAGAACAAGGCGTCGCTGCACTATATCGACTGGAACCCGGCGCGCGAGGACCCGGCCATCCTGGTGGCCGACGACTTCGCGCCGATGCAGGCGTCGGGCAAATTCTTCGCCCGCAAATTCGATCAAGGCCGCTCGGCCAGCGTGCTCGACCAGATCGACGCGGTGCGCGCCGCGTCGCCGCCCGCGCCGCTGCAACAACACGGCGGCGTGGCCTGAGCCGCTCCCAAAGGACAGGTTTATGTTGCCCAAACGTTTTGAGTTTCTTGATGGCATACGCGGCATCGCCGCCATCTTCGTGCTGATGCGCCACACCAGCACGCTGTGGAATTTCCCGGTCTACCGCAGCTACCTGGCGGTCGATATCTTCTTCATCCTGAGCGGCTTCGTGATCGCCCACGCCTACGACCGGCGCCTGGCCACAGGCGCGCTGGCCTGGCGCCGCTTCGTGCTGATCCGGCTGATCCGGCTGTACCCGGTGTTCCTGCTGTCGCTGCTGCTGTGCGGCGCGCTGTGGGCTGCCAAGATCATGCACCAGCAGCTGCCCGACTATGGCTTGCTGGCGCAACTGGCCGTGGCGATGCTGCTGCACGCGCTGTTCCTGCCGGCCCACATGGGCGCCAGCACGGCGCTGTTTCCCGTCAATGGCCCATACTGGTCGCTGCTGTTCGAACTGGTGGCCAATTTCCTGTACGGTGCCGTGCGTCCCCTGATGTCGCGGCGCGGCAACATCGCAATGTTGATTTGCAGCAGCATCGTGGTGGCCGGCGTCGGCTATCGTCAAGGCAATCTTGATTTTGGTTACGACTGGGGCCTGCTCTCCATGGTGGGCGGGCTGGCGCGTGCCTTGTTCGGTTTCTTCTTTGGTCTGTTGCTGTATCAATCGCATGAGGCGTTTTTGCAACGCCTGCGCGGCCGGGTGTCGCCGTGGGTGGCGATCGCGGCTGTGGCCGCCGTGCTCGCCTCGCCGGGCGCCGGTGCGCTCGACCCGTGGCTGGACATGGCGGCCATCGTGCTGGTGTTCCCGCTGTGCGTGCTGGTGGGCGCGCAGCGGCCGGCGACCACGGGCGTGCTGACGCAGGGCCTGATGCTGCTGGGCGCGGCCAGTTATCCGCTGTACGTGATGCACCGCCCCGTGGCGCAATTGTTGCATGGGGTGCTGGGGCACCTGCCACCACCGCTGGGTGGACTGGTCCTGACGGCATTGGTGGTGATGTTGTCGGTGTGGATGGAACGCCGCCTCGACATTCCGTTGCGGCGCGCGCTGACGGCGCGCCTGGTGCAGGGCGCCGCCACCGTGGGCGAGGGGCGTCCTGCCGGTAGCAAGGGCTAGGGGCGATCCCGCTCGGCTATAGGAAAAAACGATCGGCCCGCCATTCATGCTTGATTATGGCTAAATTGACTATTATTAATGCCGCATGGTAATAAATTTGATCTTACCGCCTTATTTTCGAACTGCAACTGTGTATAATGATCTGTGCGTTTGTGGTCAGCTCAGGGCCATCGCGCAACAGTAATCCGCGGGACCGAATTTATTGCAAATGCCGGGTGGGCTCAAGCTCCCAAAGTCCATTCTCTGTTGCCTTGGAGGCTAATGATGAATCTCAATAAACACTTACTCTGGACCGCGGCGGCCGCCCTGATGGCGAGCCTGTGTGGCCAGGCGCGGGCGGACTGGGCGCAGGCGGCCACACCGCTGGAAATCAAGACGCTGCCGGCCAACCTGGCGGCGCAGCCACAGAATCCGCCCACGTTCTCGTGGTCGCGCTATTCGACCAGCCCGCCATCCTACACCATCGAACTGTATTCGAATGGCGCGCTGGTGACGACCTACACTTCGACCCGCAACTGGTACATGCCGTCGCGCGCGCTGCCAGCCGGCACCTACAGCTGGCGCGTCACGCCGACCACGGTGACCGATTGGTCGACCATGCGCAGCTTCACCATCAATTCCACTTCGCAGACCTATGAAGTGCCGGAGAACGCCGACCTGCGGGCGCGCATCCTGAACCGGGCCCGTCCGCGCGCGCTGCAACCGCTGCCGCTGTACTCGACCTGGAGCGGCGGCCTGCTGACCGAACGCGGTCCGGCCGTCACGGCGCTGAGCAAGGAAGTGCAGTACCAGATCGTCTACCTGCCCATCATCTCGGACACCCAGTGGACGCTGGACACCAGCACGGTGACGACGACGGCCCAGGCGGCCCAGATCGCCGACATCCGCAACCAGCTGGGCAAGCAGGGCCGCCAGCTCGAGGCGGCCGCCTTGCTGTACCGCCTGACCGGTTCGCAACAGTTCCTGACCGAGGCCCTGCGCCGCGGCGATGAGCTGGCTGCCTTCAATCCGCTGGGCCCGACCAATTACTACCAGCAGGACCAGGCCCCGTTCGCCATCGCGTCGGCCCTGATCCGCGCCTATGACTGCGTGTCCAACGTCATCGACCCGACCCGCAAGGCCGCCTGGCTGGCCTCGGTGGCCGCCTACACCAACCAGATCTATGGCGACCTGTCGCAATACAATGGCCGCATCGACCAGTATCCGTTCGACTCGCACGCGATCAGCAACACGGCTGGCGTGGCCCTGATCTCGACGCTGGCCGTGGGCGATATTCCGGACGCCACGGCATGGTTTGATTTCGCCTTCCGCGCCTATGTCAGCTCGCTGAGCGTGTGGAGCGGTCCCGAGGGCGGTTTCGCCAACGGCACCGCCTACGGCGAATTCGCCGTCGACCTGTACATGCAGGTATGGCAGCCAGCCCTGCAGGCCATGGGCCTGGACCTGTACGGCAAGCCCTGGGCGCGCGGCTTCCTGAACTTCTTCACGTACTTTGTGCCGCCGGGCCAGACTTCGCACGTGTTCGGCGACGGCCATGAAGTCAAGCCGACCTCGCAGGTGATGAAGGCCTACGCCAGCAATTTCGCGACCCCGGCCGCGGCCTGGTATGTCAACAACCTGCCTGGCACCTACGACAACCTGACGCTGCTGCGTTCGCCCTATCCGCTGCCGTCGTCGAGCGTGACGGCGGCCGCGCCGACCGTGAACGCCTTCATGCTGCCGACCATCGGCTGGGGCGCCATGCACAGCAAGCTGGCCGACCCGCTGCGCACCTCGGTCTACTTCAAGTCCAGCTCCTACGGTTCGTACAACCACAGCCACGGCGACCAGAACAGCCTGGTGGTGATGAGCGCCGGCTACCCGATGCTGGCCGAGGGCGGCTGGTACGACTACTACGGTTCGCCGATGTGGACCTCGTGGTACCGCACCACCAAGGCCCATAACGCGCTGACCTTCGATGGCGGCATCGGCCAGACCGTCACCGGCGGCAACCTGGCCATCATCAACGCCACGGGCCGCATCAACGCGTTCTCGACCAGTTCGGCCATGGACTACATCGAAGGCGACGCCACGCCGGCCTACGGCGGCCAGCTGAGCTCGGCCGTGCGCAAGGTCTGGTACCTGCGTTCGCAGGACGAGATCGTGGTGCAGGATCTGGCCAAGTCGGCCAATGTCCACAAGTACGAGTGGAACTTCCACACCTTCGGTACGCTGACCTACGACGCCACCACCATGAAGTCGGCCATCGCCTACCAGGGCCGTACCCTGTGCCTGCGCCCCATCGTCAAGACCGGCCTGCTGTTCAACACGGTGGCCAACCTGCCGCAGATGACGGGCCGCACCGAGTCGCAAGGCGTGTACAGCTTCGGCACGGCGGCCACCAATGGCGAGTTCCTGATGCTGATCGATCCGGGCTGCAAGAACCCGACCGTGACGTTGACCACCACCTCGACCGGCCGCACGCTGACCGTGGGCAGCCAGACCATCACCCTGCCGAAATAAGCCAGCCGCATGGCATGGCCCCGATGGCGGAACAGCAGCAATGCTGTTCCGCCATTGTCATTTTGGCGCCCCGTTTTATGGCGCCGCGCGCGCGATCTCGTGGTAGGTCTGGCTGAGCGCGTCGGCGATCACGCGGTAGCTGCGGTGGGCCTCGATCCAGGCGCGCCCGCCGGCGGCGCGCTGGCGGGCCGCCGCGGGCGCGTCGAGGATGGCGCAGAAGGCGTCGGCGATGGCCGCGGCCGTGCTGCCGGTCAGCCAGCCGGCGCCGCTGGCCGACAGCACCTGCAGCTGGTCGGGGGTGTCGTTGCCGATGGCGGGGATACCCAGCGCCATGTATTCGAGCAGCTTGGTGGGCGAACTGACATCGAACAGCTTGCCGCGCGGGATGTAGGAAACGGCCGCGTCGGCGTCCGCCACCAGCGCCAGCGCCTCGGACGAGGGCAGCCAGCCGGTGAAGGTGACAGCGTCGGCCACCCCGATGCTGGCCGCGTGGGCGCGCAGCTCGTCCAGGTCGGACGGCGTGGGCGAGCTGCCGATCAGCAGCAGCCGGGCCGCCGGATGGTGCCGCCGCACCAGGGCCAGCGCGTCCAGCACCAGCGGCAGCTGGCGCGAACGGTCCAGCGTGCCCAGGTAGGCCAGGGTGGGCCGGTGCGCGCCGTGCTGGCCGGCCGGCACGGGCGCCGGCGCGCGCAGCGTTTCCATGTCCACCCCCATGGGCACGGCCGTCAGGCGCGCCGCGGCGATGCCGCGCGCCACCATGTGCGCCTTCATGGCCTCGCTTTGCACGAACACATGCTGGGCGCGCGGCAGCAAGACCTTGTAGAACAGCTGCTTTTCGAGCAAGCCCTTGCCCAGCGCCAGGTAGTAGTACAGCCGGGGGCGGATCGCCAGCTCGGCCCGGGCCCGCTCGATGCGGCCGTCGCACATGAGGAAGGAGACCCAGTAGGTGAACGGAATTTTTTTCCAGCGCGCCAGCAACAGCGTGGCCAGGCCGATCGACACCATGTCGCGCACCTGGATCACGTCATAGTCGCTGTGGCGGGCGTGGCGCACGCTGCGCAGGCACAGCTTGAGGAAATCCCATTCGCGCCGCCAGCGCGGGCCGCGCGCCGTGGCGCGCCGCACCGTGGCGAAACCCTGCTCGGGCATGGGCCCGTCGTCGGCCGCCTTGCCGACGATGTCACAGGCGACGCCGTTGCGGGACAGGTATTTGCCGAACAGTACGGTGACGTCGGCGCGGTAGGAGGGCAGCGGTTCGGGAACCAGTTGCAGGATGCGGAGCGGAGCTTGCTTGATCAATGAAATCGCCTTGACGGGAGCGCCGGCGCGGGCCTGGAAGGACGCGCACGCTGGCGAACGGTGGACACGGAGAAAGTTGAGTATACTTGAAATTTAGGCATGAAGTTCAAACCGGCAAGGCAATCGTGACGGGTTGACAGCACGGCCGCGCTCGTGGATACTTTGTTAATTAATTATGTTAAAATTGCAACGCACGGTTCCGTGCGTGCTCTCCTCTAGGTTGCTTCATGATCAAGGTTTTTCGGCTGGCGTCGTTGCTGTATCGGCACGGCATTCCCTGGCTTCCCCGTCTGCTGTATGGCTTCAACCGCATCGTGTTCGGCATTGTGCTGCCGGCCAGCGTGCAGGTGGGGCGCGACGTGCGTTTCGCCTACAGCGGGCTGGGCACGGTGGTGCATGCCCGGGCCCGTATCGGTGACCGCGTCAAGGTCGCCCAAAATGTCACCATCGGTGGGCGTTCCGGCCACCACGAGGTGCCCATAATCGAGGATGATGTGGAGATCGGCGCCGGCGCCTGCGTGCTGGGCCCCGTCACGATAGGGCGCAACGCCCGCATCGGCGCCAATGCCGTGGTGCTGCAGAATGTTCCGGCCGGCATGATGGCGGTCGGGGTGCCGGCCACCGTGCGGCCCGTGCGCGGCCAGGAAACGGCCTGAATGCCGTGCTCCGGCCGTCCCGCCGCCGCCAGTCATCATTCCAGCCGCTCCGGCCCCGGCCGGGCGGCGCGCAACCGTAATCTATGACATGAAATCTCAGTCCGACTTCTATCTGCCCTCGCTGGATGGCATCCGCGCCTGCGCCGCCGTGCTGGTGTTCATCAGCCATGCGGGCTGGGGCGACGCCATACCCGGCGGCTTCGGCGTGACCGTGTTCTTCTTCCTGAGCGGTTACCTGATCACCACCTTGCTGCGCATGGAGTACGAGCGCGGCCACGGCATCGATTTCCGCAATTTCTACCTGCGCCGCGTGTACCGCATCTTTCCTCCCATGTATTTCGTGCTGCTGGTGGTGCTGCTGGCGTGCGCGCTGGGATTGACGGCGCAGCGTGGCGACGTGGCCGGCCTGCTGGCCGAGATGACCCAGGTGACCAATTACTACATCCTGCACGTGCCGCACCCGCAACTGGTGCCGTTCACCGGCACCTACTGGTCGCTGGCCGTGGAGGAGCATTTCTACATCCTGTTTCCGGCACTGTACCTGTTCTGCGCGCGGCGCTGGCGCAACGACCGTATCGCGGCCGTGTTCCTGGCGCTGTGCGTGGCCGAGCTGGCGTGGCGCTGCCTGCTGATCTACGGCTGGCACGTCAGCGATGACTGGACCTATCTGGCCAGCGACGCGCGCATGGACAGCCTGCTCTATGGCTGCATCATGGGCGTGTGGCGCAACCCGGCGCTCGACGGCGTGCGCCGCGATCGCGTGCGCTGGCACGATGGCGCCATCCTGGCCGCCGCGCTGGCCGTGCTGGCGTTCTGCTTCCTGTACCGCGACGCGCAGTTCCGCGCCACCTGGCGCTACACGCTGCAAGGCATGGCGCTGTTCCCCCTGTTCTGGTACGCCGTGCGCTATCCGCACTGGCCGCTGTTCCGTCCGCTCAACACGGCGCCCGTCAAGCTGCTGGGCGTGCTGTCGTATGCGTTCTACCTGTCGCACCTGATGTGGATAGGCGCCGCTGAAACGCTGGTGCACGGCAAGCTCGCCGTGGCGGCGCTGGCCTTCGTGCTGACCGTGGCGTTCGCCTACGCCATGCACCGCCTGATCGAGCGCCCGTTCGCCGTGCTGCGCCGCAAATTGCACCATCCGCGCAGCCGCCATGCGCCGGTTGCCTCCGTTTGAAGCTAGCCTGGAGTAAGTCTGAGGAATGAAGAAAATCGTCATGATCGGGACCCGATTCGACACCATGGGCGGCATCTCGTCCGTCGTCAATGTGTACCGCGCGGCCGGTCTGTTCGACCGCTATCCCATCCGCTACGTGGCCACCCACGCCGATGGCGGTGCCGTCACCAAGGCCCTGATCGCCTTGCGCGCGCTGGCCACCTTCGTGTGGCTGCTGGTGACGGGGCAGGTCGGCCTGCTGCATATCCATGTCTCGTCGCGCGCCAGCTTCTGGCGCAAGCTGCCATTCTTCGTGCTGGCCCATGCGGCGCGCCGGCCCACCATCGTGCACATCCACAGCGGCGCCTTCCACACCTTCTATGACGGCTGCGGCAAGCTGGGCAAGGCCTTGATCCGCTACGTGCTCGACCATGCGAGCCGCGTGGTGGTGCTGTCGCAGACGTGGAAGCGCTGGGTCGAGAGCGTGAGCAGCAACGGCCACGTGACGGCCATCTACAACCCGGTGCTGCTGGCGGCCGACGCACCGGCCTCACCGGCCGGGGCGGCCGCGCGGCCGACGGTGCTGGTACTGGGCCGCATCGGCAAGAACAAGGGCAGTTACGACTTGCTGGAAGCGGCGCGCCGCATCCATGACGAGATCCCAGGCCTGTCGCTGCAGATGGGCGGCGATGGCGAACTGGAGCAAATGCGCGCGGCCGCCGCCAGCGCCCGGCTGGCCGATTGCGTGCAACTGCTGGGCTGGGTCAGCGGCGATGCCAAGCAGCAGGCCATGGGCCGGGCCCGCGTCTACGCGCTGCCATCCTACAACGAAGGCTTGCCGATGAGCGTGCTCGAAGCGATGGCGGCCGGCTTGCCGGTGGTGACCACGCCCGTGGGCGGCATCCCGGAAGCGGTCAGCGACGGCGTGGAAGGTTATCTGATCACGCCCGGCGACGTGGACGCGCTGGCCGACCGCCTCAAGCGCCTGCTGCAGGATGGCGCGCTGGCCGCCCGCATGGGCCAGGCCGCGCGGCGCAAGATAGAACAAACCTTTTCCACCGACGTGATCCTGCCGCGCATCGCCGCGCTGTACGGCGAACTGGGCATGGGAGGCCAGCGATGACCAGCCTGGCCTGGAAAGTCAATCGCCTGAAACTGATGGGCGTGCCCGAGATCGCCTGGCGCGTGCGCCAGCTGTTGCAGAAGAAGGCCAGCAAGTTCGGCCTGGGCCTGGTGGCCAGCGTGCCGGCGCCGGCCATGGCCGCGCCCGCCGTGTCCTTCCTTCCGGCCGATGTGGCCTGCGCCGACCCGGCCGCCCTGTGCGCGGCGGCCGACGCCATCCTGGCCGGCCGCTGGAACGTGTTCGCCCTGCGCGGCGTGGCGCTCGGCTTCCCGCCGCGCTGGAACCGCGATCCCAAGACGGGGACCGAGGCGCCCATGGGCCTGGGCAAAGCCATCGACTACCGCAGCGAGCGGGTGGTGGGCGACATCAAGTATTTGTGGGAGCCGAGCCGCCACCTGGAACTGGTGACACTGGCCCAGGCATGGAAAGTGACGGGCCAGGCCCGCTACGCCGACGGCGCCCGCCTGCTGCTGACATCGTGGTTCGAGCAATGCCCGTATCCGCGCGGCGTGCATTGGACCAGCTCGCTGGAACTGGCGGTGCGGCTGCTGAACTGGGCGTTCGCCTGGCAGCTGCTGGGCGGCGCCGCCTCGCCGCTGTTCGAAGGCGCGGCCGGCCAGCGCTTCCTGCGCCAGTGGCAGGACAGCGTGTACCAGCACTGCCACTTCATCGCCGGCTACTTCTCGCGCCACTCGTCGGCCAACAACCACCTGTTCGGCGAATACATGGGCCTGTTCGTGGCCAGCCTGGTGTGGCCGTGCTGGCCGGCCAGCGCACGCTGGCGCACGCTGGCCCAGCGCGGCCTGGAGCGCGAGGCGCTGTGCCAGAACACGGCCGATGGCGTGAACCGCGAGCAAGCCGTGTATTACCAGCATGAAGTGATGGACATGATGCTGCTGTGCCTGCTCATCGGCCAGGCCCACGGCGTCAGCTTCTCGGCCGCCTACCGCGAGCGCCTGGAGCGGCTGGCCGAGTTCATCGCCGCCCTGCAGGACGTGGGCGGCCATGTGCCCATGACAGGCGACGCCGACGACGCGCAGATGGTGCGCCTGTCGCATGAGCCCGGATGGTCGCCGTACCGTTCGCTGCTGGCCAGTTGCGCCTTGCTGTACGGGCGCGCCGACTTCAAGCGCAAGGCCGGCCACTTCGACGACAAGAACGCCTGGCTGTTTGGCGAGCAAGGGCGGCGGCGCTGGGACGCGCTGGCCGTGGCCGGCCCCGAGCGTCCCGTGCTGGCCTTCCCCGAGGGCGGCTACTACCTGCTGGGCACGGACTATGGCACGGCGCGCGAAGTGCGGCTGGTGGCCGACTGCGCGCCGCTGGGCTACCTGTCGATCGCGGCCCATGGCCATGCGGACGCGCTGGCGTTCACGCTGTCGCTGGGCGGCGAGGAAATGCTGGTCGACCCCGGCACCTATGCCTACCACACGCAAAAATTGTGGCGTGATTATTTCCGCAGCACGGCGGCCCACAACACGGTGCAAGTCGATGGCCAGGACCAGTCCGAGATCGGCGGCAATTTCATGTGGCTGCGCAAGGCGCAGGCCCGTCTGCTGGCCCACGCGCCCGATGGCGCCGTGCAAAGCTTCGCCGGCGAGCACGACGGCTACACCCGGCTGGCCGACCCGGTACGCCACCGGCGCGAGGTCGCGTACGATACGACATGTCACCGTATTGTTATTAAAGATATATTACAATGCCGTCAGGCGCATCAGGTAGCCCTGCATTGGCATTTCGCCGAAGCGTGCCAGGTGACGGCCGACGGCGCGCAATTGCAGGCGCAGGGCGCGCGCCATGGCTTGGTCATGCGCTGTGCGTTCGGCCCCGGTGTGCGCCTGCTGCGCGCCAGCGAGGCGCCGCCAGCCGGCTGGATTTCCCGTACGTTCGACAGCAAGACCCCGATTACCACCGCCGTGTGGCAGGGTGCCATTGATGGCACGACAGAAATTGTGACCGAGATTGACTTGCGCTTCGCGCCGGCATCGACCATTTATTGAGGAGCATATTTTGAAAATCAGCATTTTTGGCCTGGGGTATGTGGGCGCGGTATCGGCCGGTTGCCTGGCCACGGACGGCCATGACGTGATCGGCGTCGATCCCAACCGTACCAAGGTCGACCTGATCAACCAGGGCGTTACGCCCATCATCGAGAAGGATATCGGCGAGATGATCGCCACCACCGTCAAGGCCGGCCGCCTGCGCGCCACCGTCGACGTGCGCGACGCCGTCATGGGCAGCGACATGTCCCTGATCTGCGTCGGCACGCCTTCCCAGCTCAACGGCAACCTGGACCTGAGCGCCGTGCGCAAGGTGTGCGAGCAGATCGGCGCCGCCATCAAGGACAAGGCCAGCTTCCACGTGGTGGTGGCGCGCAGCACCATGCTGCCCGGCTCGATGAGCAGCGTGGTGATCCCCACGCTGGAACAAGCCTCGGGCAAGAAGGCCGGGGTCGATTTCGGCGTCTGCAACAACCCGGAATTCCTGCGCGAAGGCACGGCCGTCTACGATTACTACCACCCGCCCAAGACCGTGATCGGCGAGAGCGACGCCAAGGCCGGCGCCATGCTGGTGCAGCTGTACGAGAAGATGGATGCGCCGCTGGTGCGCACCACGGTGGAGACGGCCGAGATGGTCAAGTACACCGACAACACCTGGCACGCCGTCAAGGTGGCGTTCGCCAACGAGATCGGCAACATCTGCAAGGCGGTCGGTATCGACGGCCACAAGGTGATGGAGATCTTCTGCCAGGACACCAAGCTCAACCTGTCGTCCTACTACATGAAGCCCGGCTTCGCGTTCGGCGGCTCCTGCCTGCCCAAGGACGTGCGCGCGCTGACCTACAAGGCGCGCAGCCTGGACCTGGAACTGCCGCTGCTCAACAGCATCCTGCCGTCGAACCAGAAGCAGGTCGACAAGGGCTTGAAGATGATCGTCGACAAGGGCGCGCGCAAGGTCGGCATCCTCGGCTTCTCGTTCAAGGCCGGCACCGACGACCTGCGCGAATCGCCGCTGGTGGACGTAATCGAGCACCTGCTGGGCAAGGGCTATGAGCTCAAGCTGTACGACAAGAACGTCAACCTGGCCGCGCTCACGGGCGCCAACCAGGACTACATCCTGAACCATATCCCGCACATCTCCAAGCTGATGGTCGACTCGATGGAGGAAGTGCTGGCGTTCGCCGAGACCGTTGTGATCGGCAACGGCGCGGCCGAGTTCAAGGCCGTGCCGGGCCAGCTCAAGGCCGGCCAGACCATCGTCGACCTGGTGCGCATCAGCCAGGAACAAAGCGGGGGACAGTACGATGGCATCTGCTGGTAAGGCTCAGCGCAGGGTCCTGATCCTGGTCGAGAACCTGCCCTCGCCGTTCGACCGGCGCGTGTGGCAGGAGGCGACCACCCTGCACGCCAACGGCTACCAAGTGTCCATCATCTGCCCCACGGGCAAGGGCTACGAGGCGCGCTACGAGGAGATCGACGGCATCCACATCCACCGCTACCGGCTGCCGCTGGAAGCGGAGGGCGCCAAGGGCTATCTGATCGAGTATTCGATGGCGCTGTTCCACACCTTCCGCCTGGCGTGGAAGGTGCAGTTCGCGCGCGGCTTCGACGTGATCCACGCCTGCAACCCGCCCGACCTGCTGTTCCTGATCGGCGGTTTCTTCAAGCTGTTGATGGGCAAGAAGTTCCTGTTCGACCACCACGACATCAACCCGGAACTGTACGAGGCCAAGTTCGGCCGGCGCGATTTCTTCTACCAGCTGATGGTGCTGTTCGAGCGCTGGTCGTTCAAGACCGCCGACGTGTCGATCGCCACCAACGAGTCGTACAAGAAGATCGCCATCGAACGCGGCGGCATGGACCCCGACAAGTGCTATGTGGTGCGCAGCGGCCCCAAGCTGGACCGCCTGAAAGTGCTGCCGCCGGTGCCGGAACTCAAGCGCGGCCGGGCCTACCTGGTCGGCTACGTGGGCGTGATGGGCGCGCAGGAAGGCATCGACCTGCTGCTGCAAGCGGCCCAGTACCTGATCCAGACCCTGGGCCGCACCGACGTGCAGTTCGGCCTGGTGGGCGGCGGCACTTCGCTGGAGCAGATGAAGCAGATGGCGGCCGACATGGGCATCGCCGACTACGTGACCTTCACGGGCCGCGTGCCCGACCAGCAACTGCTGGAAATGCTCAACACGGCCGACGTGTGCGTGAACCCGGACGTGGCCAACGACATGAACGACAAGTCGACCATGAACAAGATCATGGAGTACATGGCGCTGGGCAAACCGATCGTGCAGTTCGACCTGGTGGAAGGCAAGGTGTCGGCCCAGGAAGCGTCGCTGTACGCGCAGAAGAACGACCCCATCGACATGGCGCGCAAGATCGTCGAGTTGCTCGACGATCCGGCCCGGCGCGAGCGCATGGGCGCCTACGGCCGCAACCGCGTGATCAATGAACTGGAATGGGAATACGAGGCGCCCAAGTTGCTGGCCGCCTACGAACGCCTGTACTCGGCCAACGCGCCCTTGCCGGGCGCCGTGCCACCTTTGCGAAAAGAGAGCAAATGAAGATACTCGTTACTGGCGGCATGGGCTACATCGGTTCCCACACCGTCGTCGAATTGCTGGCCACCGGCCACGAGGTGGTGGTGATCGACAACCTGTCGAACGCCAAGGCCTCCGTGTATGAGCGCGTGTGCGCCATCGCCGGCCGCCCGTTCACCTTCCTCGAAGTGGACGTGCGCGACCGCGCCGGCGTGGAAGCCGTGTTCGCGGCGCACGCGATCGATGCCGTGATCCACTTCGCCGGCCTGAAGGCGGTCGGCGAATCGGTCGAGCAGCCGCTGCGCTACTACGATAACAACCTGTCGGGCAGCATCGTGCTGTTCGAGACGATGGCCAAGTTCGGCGTCAAGCAACTGGTGTTCAGCTCCTCGGCCACCGTGTACGGCGATCCGGCCTCGGTGCCCATCTACGAGCACTTCCCGCTGTCGGCCACCAACCCCTATGGCCGCAGCAAGCTGATCATCGAAGACATGCTGCGCGACCTGTACCGCTCCGACAACAGCTGGCATATCGCGCTGCTGCGCTACTTCAACCCGGTGGGCGCGCACGAGAGCGGCCTGATCGGCGAGGAACCGAACGGCATCCCCAACAACCTGCTGCCCTACATCGCCCAGGTGGCCGACGGCCGGCGTGCAGTGCTGTCGGTGTATGGCGGCGACTACCCGACCCCGGACGGCACCGGCATGCGCGACTACATCCACGTGGTGGACCTGGCGCTGGGCCACTTGAAAACGCTGGACAAGCTGGCCGCCGGCCCTGGCATCGTCACCTACAACCTCGGTACGGGCCGCGGCAACAGCGTGCTGGAGATGGTGCGCGCGTTCGAGCAGGCCAGCGGCCGGCCGGTGCCGTACCAGATCGTGGCACGCCGCCCCGGCGACATCGCGGCCTGCTACGCGGACGCGGGCCTGGCCGAGCGCGAGCTGGGCTGGAAGGCCGAGCGCGGCATCGCCCAGATGTGCGCGGACGCATGGCGCTGGCAGTCCGGCCCCAAATAACCAGAGAGAGCACATGAAAGCGATGATATTGGCGGCCGGCAAAGGCACGCGGGTGCGCCCTTTGACCTACGATTTGCCCAAGCCCATGATCCCCATCCTGGGCAAGCCCGTGATGGCCTACCTGATCGAGCACCTGCACCGCTATGGCGTGACGGAGATCATGGTCAACGTCAGCTACCTGCACGAGAAGATCGAGGAGTATTTCGGCGAAGGCCACCAGTTCGACGTGCAGATCGGCTATTCGTTCGAAGGCTATACCAACGACGAGGGCGAGGTGGTGCCCGAACCGCTGGGCTCGGCCGGCGGCATGAAGAAGATCCAGGAATTCGGCGGCTTCTTCGACGACACCACCATCGTGCTGTGCGGCGACGCGCTGATCGACCTGGACCTGAAGTCGGCCCTGTTCGAGCACCGCCGCAAGGGCGCGCTGGCCACCGTGATCACCACCGAGGTGCCGTGGGACAAGGTGGAGAGCTATGGCGTGGTCGTCACCGACGAGGCCGGACGCATCACGCAGTTCCAGGAAAAGCCGCGCCAGCAAGACGCGCTGTCGAACCGGGTCAGCACCGGCATCTACATTTTCGAGCCCGAGGTGATCGATCTGATTCCGTCCGACCGGCCGTTCGACATCGGCTCCGAACTGTTCCCGCTGCTGGCCGAACGGGGCCTGCCGTTCTTCGCCCAGACCCGCCGCTTCAACTGGATCGACATCGGCAGCGTGCGCGACTACTGGGAAGTGTGCCAGAGCGTGCTGATGGGGGAGGTGGCCAATCTGCACATGCCCGGCATCCAGATCAACGACGGCCTGTGGGTGGGCCAGAACACCAGCATCGACTGGCAGGATACCCGCATCGAGGGGCCCGTCTACATCGGCTCGGGCACCCGCATCGAGGCCGGCGTCACCATCGTCGGCCCCACCTGGATCGGCCACGGCAGCCATGTGTGCCGCGGTGCCAGGGTCGTGCGCAGCGTGCTGTTCGAATATACTCGTGTGTTAGAAAATGTTTCTTTGGACGAAATGATCGTGTTCAAGGACTATAGTGTGAACCGCGCCGGCGAGATGAAGCACGCCTCCGAATATGATTCCGAGGCCTGGGCCAATGCGCGCGACCGTCGCCGTGGCCGGCGTGCGTAGCCGGGCAATGAATTAATCAAAAAGAGAAAACAAGCATGAAGATTTATCCCATCATCCTGTCCGGCGGTTCGGGCACCCGTTTGTGGCCGCTGTCGCGTGCCGTGCTGCCCAAGCAGTTGCTGCCGCTGGTGACCGAGCACACCATGTTGCAGGAGACGGCGCTGCGCCTGGCTGGCCGGCCGCAACTGATGCAGCCGCTGATCGTGTGCGGCAATGAGCACCGCTTCCTGGTGGCCGAGCAGATGCGCGAGATCGGCGTGGCGCCGCTGGGCATCCTGCTGGAGCCGGCGGGCCGCAACACGGCGCCGGCCGTGGCCGCCGCCGCCCACTACCTGCAAGCCATCGATCCCGAGGCCGTGATGCTGGTGCTGCCGGCCGACCACGTGATCGCCGATGTCGACGCGTTCTACGCGGCCATCGAGCACGCCTGCGCGCCGGTGGCCGACGGTGCGCTGGCCACCTTCGGCATCGTGCCGACGGCGCCGGAGACGGGCTATGGCTACATCCAGAGCGGCGCCGGCACGGGTGCGCCGCATTGCTACAAGGTCGACCGCTTCGTCGAGAAGCCCAACCTGGAAACGGCCCAGGGCTTCGTCGCGGCCGGCAATTACTACTGGAACAGCGGCATGTTCCTGTTCCGCGCCACCGCCTTCCTCGACGAGCTGCGCCAGTTCGCGCCGGCCATCGCCGACGCCAGCGCGGCGGCCGTGGCCCAGGGCTACCGCGACCTCGATTTCTGCCGCCTCGATGAAGCGGCGTTCACGGCCTGCCCGTCGGACTCGATCGACTATGCCGTGATGGAACACACCCGCCACGCCGTGGTGGTGCCGGCTTCGATCGGCTGGAGCGATGTCGGTTCCTGGTCAGCCCTGTGGGAAGTGCAGCAAAGCGACGAGAATGGCAACGTGGCGCGCGGCGACGTCTACCTCGACGATGTGTCCGGTTCGCTGGTGCGGGCCGAGAGCCGCATCGTGGCCGTGGTGGGCGTCAAGGACCTGGTGGTGGTGGAGACGGCCGACGCCGTGCTGGTGGCGCACAAGGACCAGGTGCAACGCGTCAAGCAGATCGTCGATCACCTGAAGGCCGAGGGCCGCACCGAGCACCTGCACCACACCAAGGTCTATCGTCCGTGGGGCTGCTACGAGGGTATCGACATGGGCGACCGGTTCCAGGTCAAGCGCATCACCGTCAATCCGGGCGGCAAGCTGTCGCTGCAGATGCACCATCACCGCGCCGAGCACTGGGTGGTGGTCAGCGGCACGGCCCGCGTCACCTGCGGCGACCAGGTCAGCCTGCTGACCGAGAACGAATCGACCTACATCCCGATCGGCATGAACCACCGGCTGGAAAATCCCGGCAAGGTGCCGCTGCACCTGATCGAAGTGCAGTCGGGCAGCTACCTGGGCGAGGACGACATCGTGCGTTTCGAGGACGTCTACCAGCGTGCCTGAGCGTGCTGGACGGGGACCATGGAGACGCTATAATCGGGACGGCGGCATGTGCCGTCGTCCATTGATTCCGGGGTCCCGTTGTTGCGCGCTTTCCTGACACTTTGCTGCAGCCTGTGCTGCCTGCCGGCCATGGCCGGCTCGCCTCCGGCGGCGGGGCTGCAAGCGGCGCAGCTGGCCGTGGTCATCAACGATGATGAGCCAAACAGCGTGGCCATCGGCGAATACTACCGCCAGGCACGCGATATCCCGGCCCGCAACGTGGTCCACGTCAACATTCCCGGCAAACCGCACAAGCTCACCGCCGACCAGTTCCGCCACCTGCGCAATGTGATCGACATGCAGCTGCCGGCCGGCATCCAGGCCGTGCTGATGGTGTGGACGGCGCCCTATGCCGTCGAATGCAACTCCCTCACGTCCGCCTATACGCTGGGCTTCGATCCCGGCCTGTGCGACAAGCCCTGCGAACCGAGCAAGCCCAGTCCCTATTTCAACGCCGCCTCCAGCCGGCCCCGCAACGATTTCGGCATCCGCCTGTCGATGCTGCTGCCAACCGAATCGGTGGAGGAGGCCAAGGCGCTCATCATGCGCGGCAAGGCCAGCGGTTTCCGCGTGCAGCCGGGCACGGCCTATTACCTGGCCACCAGCGAGGCGGCGCGCAACAGCCGCTCCGTGTACTTTCCGCGTTCCATGGTGCTGCCGCAGCAGCAACTGACGATCCGCACGCTGCGCGCCGACAGCATTGCCGACGTCAGGGACATCATGATTTACCAGACCGGCAAGGCCTGGGTGGAGCAGCTCGACACCTTGCAGTTCTTGCCCGGCGCGCTGGCCGACCACCTGACCTCGGTCGGCGGCGACCTGCTGGGTACGGCCCAGATGAGCAGCCTGCGCTGGCTGGAGGCGGGCGCCACGGCCAGTTATGGTTCCGTGTCCGAGCCGTGCAACTACTGGCAGAAATTCCCCCATCCGACCGTGCTGCTCAAGCACTACCTCGGCGGCGCCACCGCCATCGAGGCCTACTGGCGCAGCGTGGCATGGCCGGCCCAGGGCCTGTTCCTCGGCGAGCCGCTGGCGGCGCCGTACCGGCAACGCTGATCCCATCACATCGTCAGCAGGCGCGGGCCAGGGGCGCCACGCCCACCGGCCCTGTCCCATGTCAAAGGCAGGCGCAATCAAGTCGGCTAGCATGGCCATCTTGTGGTCGCCTGCCAGGCGCTCCAGCGCACAACCGCGCCGCTGGACGGTCAGCCGCGGGTCCTGGATCAAACCATACGGACTGGAGCTGCGGATGGACCGATCGTTACTGGCGCGGGATCAGTTGAAGACCATCCACCTGGTGGCTGGCGCGCGTCCCAATTTCATGAAAATCGCCCCCATCGTGCGCGCCTTGCGGGCGCACCCGCGGCTGCGCTTCAAGATCATCCACACCGGCCAGCATTACGACCATGAGATGAACCAGGTGTTCTTCGATGAGCTGGGCATACCGGCGCCCGACCTGTTCATGGGTGCCGGCGGCGGCAGCCATGCCGAACAGACGGCCCGCATCATGCTCGCGTTCGAACAACTGTGCCAGCAAACTCCGCCCGACGCCGTGCTGGTGGTGGGCGACGTCAATTCCACCCTGGCGTGTTCCATCGTGGCCAAGAAACTTCACATTCCCGTGGCCCACGTGGAAGCGGGTTTGCGCAGCGGCGACAGGCGTATGCCCGAGGAGATCAACCGCCTGGTTACCGACAGCATCAGCGACTGGTTCTTCGTGACCGAGCCGAGTGCGGTCGAACACTTGCGCCGCGAGGGCAAGGCTGAGGCTGCCATCCATCATGTGGGCCATGTGATGGCCGACAATGTGCTGTACCAGGCCGAACGGCTGGCACACACCGATTGCACCGCCTTCGACACGGACGGCTGGAAGCGTGCCCACAGCGGCGCCGGCCGGCGCTACGGCGTGGTGACGCTGCACCGCCCGAGTAATGTGGATGACCTGGCCATGCTGGCGCGTATCGGTGGCGCATTGCGCACGCTGGCGCGGCGGTTGCCGCTGGTGTTCCCGGTGCATCCGCGCACCCGCGCCCAGCTCGCCACGTCCGGCATCGACCTGGGGCCGCACGTGACCGTGGTGGGACCGCAAGGCTATATGGCCTTCCTCAACCTGTGGAAAGACGCGGCGCTGGTGTTGACCGACAGCGGCGGCCTGCAGGAGGAAACCACGGCGCTGGGGGTGCCATGCCTGACCCTCCGCGACAACACGGAGCGCCCCATCACGGTCGAGCAGGGGAGCAATGTGCTGGCCGGCACCGACCCGGTCCGCATCCTGGCCGAGGCGGAGCGGGTACTGTCCGGCCACGGCAAGCGGGGACGCCGGCCCCACTTGTGGGACGGCCAGGCCGCGCGCCGCATCGTCGCCGTGCTCGACGCGCAGCTGCACCCGGGTCAGCCGGTATGACCTCGCTGGCGAGGCGATGGCGCACTGCGTTCCGTGGCCCCTTGGTCCGTTCGGACTAACGGGCTGTCATCAACCCGTCATGCCCTGTCACTAATATGCAATTAGCAAGATTGCATACCTATCGGACAGGAAATAACATGACTTTTTACGCACCCCTTCATCCCGCGCGTGCGGCGGCCACGCTGGGCCGGCGCACGGTGCTGGCCGCGCTGCTGGCCAGCCTGGGCTTGCCGGCGCTGGCTTCCGACGTCGTCATCAGCCAGGTCTATGGCGGCGGCGGCAATGCCGGCGCCACCTACAAGAACGATTTCATCGAGCTGTTCAACCGCGGCGCCAGCCCCGTCAGCCTGAATGGCTGGAGCGTGCAGTACGCCAGCGCCGCCAGCGCGGCCGGCACGGCCTGGCAAGTGACGCCGCTGCCCAATGTGACGCTGCAGCCGGGCCAGTACCTGCTGGTGCAGGAAGCCATGGGCGCGGGCGGCACCACGGCCTTGCCGGCGCCGCAGGCCAGCGGCACCATCGCCATGAGCGGCACGGCCGGCAAGGTGGCGCTGGCGGCCAGCACCACGGCCTTCAACGTCAGCAATCCGAGTGGCGGCGCGCTGCGCGACCTGCTCGGCTACGGCAACACGGCCAACGGCTACGAGGGCGCGCCCGGTCCCGGCCTGTCCAACACCACGGCCGCGCTGCGCGGCGACTACGGCTGCGCCGACACCGACAATAACCTGGCCGACTTCAGTACGGCCGCGCCGGCGCCACGCAACAGCGCCTCGGACCTGCGCGTGTGCGGCGCGCCCGTGGTGCTGCCGATCGTGGCCACGTGCCCGGCCACGCTGGCGCTGGCCGCCGGCAGCGGCGGCGGCGCCATGCTGTCGGCCACGGACGCGGACGGCATCGTCAACAGCGCGGCCATCACCTCGGCGGCCGTGCCCGGCATCAGCCTGGCCGGCTTCGCGGCCGCCGGCGCGGCCGGTGGCAATGCCAGCGTCAGCCTGAACGTGGGGGGCGCCGTGCCGGTCGGCAGTTATCCGGTCGCCATCAGCTTCGGCAACGACCAGGGCCAGAGCGCCAGTTGCACCGTCACCGTGAACGTGACGGCGCTGGCCAGCGTGACCCACAGCATTCCGCAAATCCAGGGCCCGGGCGCCACCAGCCCTTACGCGGGCACGGTACAGACCACCGAAGGCGTGCTGACGCTGAAAGTGGGGACCGGTTTCTTTATCCAGGACGAGGCCGGCGACGGCGATCCCACCACCTCGGACGGCATCTTCGTCTACACCGGTAACGCCACCAACAGCGCCCAGCCTGGCGACAAGGTGCGCGTGACGGGCACCGTTGTTGAATACACGCCCACCGGCGCCAGCCGTTCCGTCACCGAGTTCAAGGACGTGACGGCCGTCGTCACCCAGAGCAGCGGCCACAGCATCACCCCCGCCAATATCGACCTGCCTAACGCCAACCTGGGCCAGTTCGAAGGCATGCTGGTGCGCTTCGCCCATCCGCTGACGGTGGCGCAATCGGCATTCCTGGGCACGCGCGGCGAACTGAGCCTGTCGTCGGGCCGGCTGGAAGTGCCGACCAACCACTATCCGCCGCGCACGCCCGAGGCGCAGGCCATGGCGGCGGCCAATGCCCAGAACCTGATCGTGCTCGACGATGGCCTGTCCGTCACCCCGCCCGCCATCCCCTACATCGGCCAGGATGGCACCATCCGCGCCGGCGACACGGTGGCCGACCTGACCGGCGTGATCGACTTCGGCGCCAAGGGTGGCGGCGGGGCGGCCTACAAGCTGCAGCCGACCGTGGCGCCACAGTTCTCGCGCGACAATCCGCGCACCACGACGCCCGCCATCGCGGCCGGCAACGTGCGCGTGGCCAGCGCCAACGTGCTCAACTTCTTCACCACCTTCACCAACGGCAGCAACGTGGAAGGGGCGACCAACCAGGGCTGTTCGCTGGGGGCCAGCGTGTCGAAGGCCAATTGCCGCGGCGCCGACAACCTGACCGAATTCGTGCGCCAGCGCGACAAGATCGTCGGCGAACTCAAGGCCATCGACGCCGACGTCTATGGCCTGATGGAAATCCAGAACAATGGCGAGACCACGGTCAGCTACCTGGTCAACGCGCTCAACGCGGCCATCGGCGCGCCCACCTACGCGGTGGTGCCCAAGCCGGCCGACACGGGCACGGATGCGATCCGCGTGGCCATGATCTACAAGCCGGGCAAGCTGGCGCTGGTGGGCGGCGCGCTGTCCGACAGCGACAGCATCAACAACCGGCCGCCGATGGCGCAGACCTTCCGCGCCGCCAACGGCGAGAAGTTCTCGCTGGTGGTCAACCACCTCAAGTCCAAGGGCGGCTGCCCGGCCGGCGGCGGCCCCGATGCGGACCAGGGCGACGGCCAGGGCTGCTGGAACGCCACCCGTATCCAGCAAGCCAACCGCCTGCTGGGCACGTTCGTGCCGCAAGTGGCGGCCGCCGCCGGCGATGCGGACGTGCTGCTGATCGGCGACTTCAATTCGCACGGTTTCGAGGATCCGATCAACGCCATCACCGGTGCCGGCTTTGTGAACCAGCTGGAACGTTACGTGCGCCCGAACGGCATGCCGTACTCGTTCATCTTCGACAGCCAGAGCGGCTACCTGGACCATGCGCTGGCCAGCCCGAAGCTGAACGGCCAGGTGGCCGGCGCCACCGAATGGCATATCAACGCCGACGAACCGCCCGTGATCGACTACAACCTGGACGGCAAGCAGCAAGACCTGTACACGGCCCAGCCCTACCGCGCGTCCGACCATGATCCGGTCGTGATCAGCCTGAACCTGCAACCGTCATTCGTGGATGTGAGCGCCAGCGTGCGTGCCGTCGGCAGCGGCCTGGTGTACAACCGCGCCACCGGCAAGTATGGCAGCAGCTTCACGGTCACCAACATTGGCGCGGCGGCGCTGGCGGGGCCGTTGCAGGTCCAGTTCGACGGCCTGCCGGCCGGCGTGACCCTGCTCAACGCCAGCGGTTACCACGACGGCGCGCCCTACATCACGCTCGATGCCGCCGCGCTGGCGGTGGGCGCCAGCGTGTCCTTCCCGCTCAGCTTCAGCAAGACGGGCAGCGCCAACATCGGCTATACGGCCAAGGTCTACAGCGGTACTTTCTAAGGAATGGCAATGACATCTTCTCGTGTTTTCCCCGCGCTGCGGCGCACCGCGCTGGCGCTGGCCCTGGCCGCCGCCGCCGGCCTGGCTTCGGCCCAAACCATGCACGTGGTGCTCGATACCAGCGGCCTGGCCAATAGCGGCGGCTGGCTGGACCTGCAATTCAATCCAGCCAGCGTGCCGGCCGTGCCGGCCAGTGCGCTGGTGGAGCACCTGGGCGGCTTTGATGCCAGCAGCGCGCCGCAGCTGAACGGCGACGTGCAGGCGCAAGCCGGCGGCGCCTTCGTGTTTGGCAATAGCACGGACTGGAACGACCTGTTCCATGCCGTCCATTTCGGCGGCCAGGTCAGCTTCGACGTCACGTTCAGCGGCTTGCCCGATGCCGCGCCGGCCGCGATCCCGTCGCTGTTCTCGGTATCGCTGTATGGCGCCGATGGCGTCACCCAGCTCGGCCATCCGGACGCCAATGGCAGCCTGCTGTCGTTGAGCTGGAACCCGGCCGCCAGCGGCGCCGGCCAGGTCGGCGTGGCCGTCGCCGATGCCGGCCTGGCCAGCGTCAGCGCCGTGCCGGAACCGTCGTCCTGGCTGATGCTGGGCGCCGGCCTGGCGCTGCTGGGCATGGCCAAGCGCCGCCGCGCCTGACGCGCGGCAGGCCGCGCCGCCACCGCGTGGCGCCATCGCGGCATATGCAAGACACATGCAAGACACATGCAAGACACATGGATGGCGCCCGCATCCATGTGTCTTTTTCTTTGGCGGCGGGCAGGGCGCGTGGCGGCCAGCGGCCGCGCGATTTATAGCGCCAGCGTCTGAATCGCTGAGCGAAATTGTATTAGTCACATCCTGGTGCTTGATGCATAGTTGAAATTTGAACATCATCGCCGCCGGGATGCCGCCATGACCGCCCACCTCCTTATCGTTGACCCCGATGCCAGCTGCCAGGAACTGCTGGCGTTCAACCTGGGCATGGCTGGCTACGGCGTGAGCCGGGCCCGCGACGGCGCAAGCGCGCTGCTGTTGATGGAGGCGGCCGTACCGGACCTGTTGCTGCTGGACTGGAGCTTGCCGGGCCAGTCCGGCATCGCCCTGATGCGCCGCCTGCGGGCGCAAGCGCACACGCGCGAACTGCCGATCATCATGCTGACGGCGCGCGCCGCCGAGCAGGACAAGATCCTGGCCCTGGAAACGGGCGCGGACGACTACATCACCAAACCGTTCAGCCCGCGAGAGACGCTGGCCCGCGTCCATGCGCTTCTGCGCCGGCGTCAGCCGCTGGCCGCGCCCGGCACGGTGCAAATGGCCGGGTTGCGGCTCGACCCCGCCACCTTGCAGGTGACGGCCGGCGCGCGTCCGCTGGTGCTGGGGCGGCTGGAATTCAAGCTGCTCAATTTCCTGATGCACCATCCGGAGCGCGTGCACAGCCGCGCCCGCTTGCTCGACCACGTATGGGGCCACGCCGCCTGCCTGGACGAGCGCACGGTCGACGCCCATGTGGGCCGGCTGCGCAGCGCGTTGCAACCGAGCGGCCACCAGCACCATATCGAGACTGTGCGCGGCAGCGGCTACCGCTTTGTCGCGCGGCAGGAGGGGCGTGCCGGCGGCGCGCGCGGCATGGCATCCTGACATGGAACAACCGGTCATCCTGAGCAAGCTGGAGCAGGAAGCGCTGCTGCACGCGATCGAGGCGGCGCTGCCCGTGCGCGAGGCGCGCCAGTTCTTCCTGTGGACGCAAGGGCAGATGCAAGCCTTGTTGCCGCATCAGGTTCTGGTCTGTCTGCGCTTCGGCGCGGACGACGAATTGTTGCACAGCAGTTGCCTGCACAGCGGGGGGCTGGACGCGGCGGCGCGCGGCTGGCTGGCCGACCCGGCCGATGGGTTGGCGTTGCGGCTGGCCCGGCATTGCCGCGCCAGCCTGCAACTGCCCGCCAGCATCGACGCCGTGGGCGTGATGGCGCAACCATCGCTGCAGCCGTTCCAGGCCGAACTGCACCAGTGCGGTATGGACAACGCACTGGTGCACGGCACCGAGCGCCTGCCGGGCGGCGCCAGCTGCTTCGTCCTGTTAGGCCTGCCCCATGCGGCCCGTGCGCGCCAAGCTTATTTCCTGGCCTTGCTGCTGCCGTATTTGCACTTGAGCTGGCAGAACGTTAGCGCCGGCGTGCTAACCGGCGCGGCCCGGACCGACGGCCCACTGGCGCGCCCCGTGAGCGCGCGCGAAGCCGAGGTCCTGTACTGGGTCCGGGAAGGCAAAAGCAACGACGAGATCGGCCAGTTGCTGGGTATCAGCGGCCTGACGGTGAAGAACCACTTGCAGCGGCTCTACCGGCTGCTGGGCGTCTCGAACCGGGCCCATGCCATCGCCCGCTGCGGCGTGCTGCGGTTGCCGAAACGGCCCCGTCCCGCGCTGGCCAGCGCCGCCTGAAGGGCCATGCCGGCGATGGGTTGCCAGCAAATGTGGTCATCCGTATAATCAAAATGATTATTTTTTCAATGTTTTCCATTTGTCCTGACTGTGTCAACTGATTGTGTGGAAAAGGCGACAATGTTGAGAAATGTCAAACAAGCGGTGGCGCTTGAGGTAAGCTGCCGGGGCCCACTTGCAGGGCGTCAATTAATGATTGTCGTAACCTTAAGCCGCGTGGTAGCCTCTCGACTCTGGGCAGGCGCGGGTTGTTGAACTGAGGAGTCGTGTTGATGGATGGTGTAAAGAATCAGGCGGTCACCGGATCGCGCAAGGCCGGCGGTTTCACCTTGCTGGAACTGCTGGTGGTGATCGTCATCATCGGCCTGTTGGCCGCTTACGTGGGGCCGAAATATTTCGCCCAGCTGGGCAAGTCGGAAGTGACCATCGCCAAGGCCCAGATCGAAGCGTTCGAGAAATCGCTCGACACCTACCGGCTCGACGTGGGCCGCTATCCGAGCACCGATGAAGGCCTGGCCGCGCTGCTGACGGCGCCCGCCACGGCCGGCGCCAAGTGGAATGGCCCCTACCTGAAGAAGGGCGTGCCGGCCGATCCGTGGGGTCATCCGTATCAATACCGCTCGCCCGGCACCAAGGGCGAATTCGAGATCGTCTCACTGGGCCGTGATGGCCAGCCCGGCGGCGCCGGCGAAGACGCCGACATCAGCTCGCAATAAGCCTGTCCGTTCCCGCCGCTCTTCCCGATGCAGTTCGACGTCCGCACCTTGTCGGCCGATATGGTCATCGCCCATCTGCTCATCGATGGCCGCGATGAGGCCGACGCGCGCCGCCAGGTCGAGGCGCGCGGGCTGTTCGTGAGCGCCATCGCGCCCGTGCGCGGCACGCTGCGCACGCGGCGCGGCAAGGGCTTGTCGTTGGTGCTGTTCAGCCAGGAATTGCTGGCCCTGCTGACGGCGGGCCTGGGCATCGTCGAGGCGCTGGAAGCGCTGCTGGAAAAGGAAGCCGGCCCCGCCACGCGCGGCGTGCTGGAACGCCTGCTGGCCGGGCTGCGCGAAGGCCAGCGTTTTTCCGCCGTGCTGGCCGACCAGCCGGAGTTGTTTCCGCCGCTGTACGTGGGCATCGTCAAGGCGGCCGAAGGCACCTCCGACCTGCCGCGCGCCCTGGCCCGCTTCATCGACTACCAGCAGCGCATCGACCTGGTGCGCGGCAAGCTGGTGTCGGCCGCCATCTATCCCTGCATCCTGCTGCTGGTGGGCGGTGGCGTCAGCCTGTTCCTGATCGGTTACGTGGTGCCGCGGTTCGCCGAGGTGTACCAGGGCGCGGGCCGCAACCTGCCGTGGCTGTCGCAGCAGATGCTCAACTGGGGCCAGTTCGCCGGCCAGCACACGGCGCTGCTGCTGGGCGCCATCGCCGCCGTCGTGACGGGCGTGGCGCTGCTGCTGCGGCGACTGGCCGGCAGCGGCGGCCTGGCCAGCCTGCTGGCACGCCTGCCCGGCATCGGCGAGCGGGTGCGCATCTACGAATTATCGCGGCTGTACCTGACGCTGGGCATGCTCAGCGAAGGCGGCATCACCATCGTGCACGCGATCGAGACCGTGCAGGGCATGGTGTCGCCGTCCGTGCGCGCCGGCCTGCAGGGCGCGCGGGCCGATATCGAAGCTGGCCTGCCGCTGTCGACGGCGTTCGAGCGCCATGCGCTGACCACGCCGATCTCGCTGCGCATGCTGCGTGTGGGCGAGCGCACCGGCGACATGGGCCCGATGCTGACCCAGTCGGCCGCCTTCTACGACGGTGAAATCAGCCGCTGGATCGACCGTTTCACGCGCACCTTCGAACCGCTGCTGATGGCCGCCATTGGCCTGGTGGTGGGCGCCATCGTGGTGCTGCTGTACATGCCGATCTTCGACCTGGCGGGAGACATGTCGTGAGCGCGCTGCACCTGCCGGCGATCGACGCGGCCATGCTGACGCGCGCCCGCGCGCTGGCGCTGCAATCGAAGCGCACGCTGGTGGAGGAACTGGAAGCCTTGTCGGGCATGGAGCCACGCCTGGTGGTGCAGGCGCTGGCCCAGCCATTCGGGCTGCAGGTGCTGGAGACGGCCGACATGCTGGCCATGCGGCCGGCCTTCGACCTGCTGCCGCTGTCGCAGGCGCTGGCGCGCCGCTGCGTGCTGCTGCGCGCGGCCGATGGCGCGCTGGCCGGCGTGATCGACGATCCCTTCGACCTCGACCTGCAAACCTGGCTGGGCACGCAGGCGCGCGCCACGCCGCACGCGCCGCTGGCCGTGCGGCTGGCGCTGCGGGCCGACATTTCAGCTTACCTGTCCAAGCAGGAGGAATCGGCGCGCGCCACCGACTCGCTGCTGCCGGGCGCCAGCGAAGGCCGGCGCGACGGCAAGACGGCCGCCGTGCTGTCGTTCGCCTCGGTGTCGGAAGCGGCCAGTCCGGCCGTGCGGCTGGTCAATTCCACGCTGTACGACGCGCTCAAAGCCGGCGCCTCCGACATCCACCTGGAAAGCACGGCCGGCGGCCTGGCCGTCAAGTACCGGGTGGACGGGGTGCTCGATCATGCCACTTCCGTCAACGGCATCGAAGTGGCCGAGCAGATCATCTCGCGCCTGAAAGTGCTGGCCGAACTCGATATCGCCGAGCGCCGCGTGCCGCAGGACGGCAGCTTCCGCGTGGAGGCAGGCGGACGCGAGATCGACCTGCGCGTCTCCATCATGCCCAGCATCCACGGCGAGGATGCCGTGATCCGTATCCTCGACAAGCGCGCCATGATCGAAGCCTACGGCTCGCTGACGCTGGAGGCGCTCGGCTTTGACGCGCCGTCGCTGGCGACGCTGCGGGTGCTGGCCCAGGAAGCGTACGGCATGCTGCTGGTGACAGGGCCGACCGGCTCCGGCAAGACCACCACGCTGTACGCGGCGCTGACGGAGATCCACAACGGGCGCGAGAAGATCATCACCATCGAAGACCCGGTCGAATACCAGCTGCCCGGCATTCTGCAGATTCCCGTCAATGAGAAGAAGGGCCTGACCTTCGCCAAGGGCCTGCGCTCCATCCTGCGCCACGATCCGGACAAGATCATGGTGGGCGAGATCCGCGACCGCGAGACGGCCGAAATCGCCGTGCAGTCGGCGCTCACGGGCCACCTGGTGCTGACCACGGTGCACGCCAACAACGTGTTCGACGTGTTCGGACGCTTCACCCACATGGGCATCGACCCCTATGCGTTCGTGTCGGCCCTGAACGGCATCTGGGCCCAGCGCCTGGTGCGCATCAACTGCCCGCACTGCGCCGCGCCGTACACCCCGGACGAGCAGGAACTGGCCAGCGTGGGCCTGAGCCGGGCCGATGCACAGGACTACCTGTTCATGCAAGGGAAGGGCTGCGGCGACTGCCGTGGCACTGGCTACAAGGGCCGCCGCTCGATCGCCGAAATCCTGACCCTGAACGACGAGATCCGCGAGCTGATCGTCGACAAGCGGCCGATCCGTCAGATCAAGCAGGCCGCGCACGCCAACGGCACGCGCAGCCTGCGCCAGGCGGCACTGGAGCTGGTGCGGCGCGGCGGCACCACGCTGGCCGAAATCAAACGGGTGACTTTGCATGCGTAGATTGCCGGGACAAGCCTTGCGCATCGGCGTCTCCGCCGGCGCCGTCAGCCTGCTGCGCACCAGCCGCTGGCGCGCGGCCGGCCCGGCGCTGACGGTGCTGGCCGAGCATGCGTTCGCGCCGGCCGGCGAACATCCATTCGACGCCATCGGCAATGCATTACGCGCGCTGTTGAACGAGCAGGGACTGGCCGGCTGGCCGGTCAGCTTCGTGCTGGACGACGAACTGACGCGCCTGTGGCAGGTTACGCCGCCGGCCGGCGCCACGCGCCTGGCCGACATGGAGGCGGCGGCCGGCCTGCGGTTTCACACGCTGTACGGCGAGTCGCCCGCTGCGTGGCGCGTCGCCGCCGACTGGGACGCCAGTCACCCATTCTTCGCCGCCGCCGTGCCGCGCACCCTGCTGATGGTGCTGGAGCAGGTGGCGCAGGAACACAAGCTGGCGATCGTCGAAGTGCTGCCCCAGTTCGTCGCCGCATGGAATCGCTGGCAGCGCGCGCTGGTGCCCGGCGCCTGGTTCGGCGTGATGCACGACGGCTTGCTGACGGTGGCGGCGGTGGAAGGCAAGCGCCTGCGGGCAGTGCGCGCGCTGCCGGTGCCGGCCGGCGCCGACCATTACTGGCTGACCCAGGCCCTGACGCGCGAAGCGCTGCTGCACCACCTCGAACTGCCAACGCAGCTGCAACTGTGCGGGCCGGCGCCGGCCTTGTGGACCGGCCCGGTGAGCAACCCGGCCCACATCCGCTGCGCCGCGCTCGACCTGGCGCAGCGCGCCGCCGAGTCGGCATGGAGCAGTGCCGCCATGCTGGCCCGGCGCGGGAGCGCCGCATGAGACCATTGCGTATCGACTTCGCGCCGCGCGGCTGGCGCCGCACGCTGCACCACCTGCATCCGGCCGTGCTGGCGGCCGGCGTGGCGGGGCTGCTGCTGTGCGCCAGCGCCGCGCTGGGCGGCTGGCAGGTGATGGAGCTGCACCGCGCGCGCGAACTGGCGGTGCGCCAGATCGAGGCACGCCAGGCGGCGCAGCGCGCCCGACCGGTGGCCGTGGCCGCCGTGGCGATACCGGAAGCGCAGGCCACCTTCGTCAACGGCGCCGTCCTGCAGCTCAACCTGCCGTGGCGCGATTTGCAGGATGCGGTGGCCGCCGCCACCCCGCCCACGGTGGCGCTGCTGGCGCTGGAGCCCGATCCGCGCAAGCGGGTGCTCAAGCTGACGGCCGAAACCAAGACCAGCGACGACATGATCGCCTACGTGGAACAGCTCAAGGAGCAGGAAGTGTTTAGCGGCGTGCTGCTGACGCGCCACGAAATCAACGAGCAGGACAGCAACCATCCGTTGCGCTTCCAGCTCGAAGCCCGCTGGGTGGCGCGGTGAACGGCGCGCAGTTGTCCGTGCTGGCGTTGCGCGCGCGCCTGGCGCTGGCGCGCGCCGGCGCGCCCGCGTGCGTGGCCGCGCTGCTGTGCGTGGCCGGGGCGGCCGGGTGGGCCTGGCTGTTGCCCGAGCGGGCCGCGCAGGTGGCGCAAAGCGCGCAACCTTTGCCCGCTACGGCAGCGGTGGCGCTGGTGAACGCAGCGCCGCCGCCCACGGCCGACCAGAACCTGGCCGCGTTCTATGAGGTGCTGGGTGAGCAGCGCTACGCGGAGCAGCAAGTTAAAGTCTTGTTCGGGCTGGCCGCCAAGGCCAACCTCGTGCTCAGCCAGGGCGAGTATAAATCGGCCTACGACAAGGCCAGCCGCGTGTCCACTTACCAGATCGTGCTGCCCGTGAAGGGACCGTATGCGGCCATCTGGCAGTTCACCTTGCAGGCGCTGCGCGCCATGCCGTTCGCATCGCTCGATGAGGTGAGCTTCCGGCGCGACGCCATTGCCGACACTGCCGTCGAGGCGCGCATCCGCCTGACGCTGTACCTGAAGGATGCGCAAACGGTGGTGCAGCCATGAAGCCATACCAGATCGCGATGGGACTGGCCCTGGTGGGCGCGGCCGCGCTGGCCCTGTTCGGCGACAAGACGCCGTCGTCCGAGGTGGCCGAAGCGGTGGTGCGTCCGCGGGCGGCCGGCCCGGCCACGCCTGCGCCCGTGCGGCGGGCGGAATCAGGCAACGGCCCCCGCGCCAGTGGACCCGGCGGCAGTGGGCCCGCCATCGTGGCGCTGGTGCCGCGCGCGCAACTGGTGGGCGAGGACGGCGATGGCGCATTCGCGGCCGGCAACGGCGTGTTCCTGGGCCAGAACTGGACGCCGCCCGCGCCGCCACCGCCGCCCGCGCCACCGCCGCCGCCTCCTTCGGCGCCGCCGCTGCCGTTCACCTACATCGGCAAGGCTGCCGCCGACGGCGCGTGGGAAGTCTATCTGAGCCGCGCCGACAAGGTGTACGTGGTGCGCACCAAGACCGTTATCGACGGCGTCTACCGGGTGGATGCGATCGCGCCGCCGCTGATGTCCGTCACCTATCTGCCCATGAACCTGGTTCAACAGCTCAATATTGGAGTGCTCGACTGATGCCTAGTCACCCACAGAAGCGCGCCGGCCGGCGCGTGCTGACGCATTTGACCCGTGGCCTGGCGCTGCCCGCGCTGGCGCTGGCGCTGGGCGGATGCGCCGCGCAACTGGCGTACCGCGACGGCCGCGAGCTGGTCGACCATGACCAGGTGGAAGCGGGCCTGCGCAAGTTCCAGGAAGCCATCGCGGCCGAACCGGGCAACGCACAGTACCACGCGGCTTACCTGCAGGCGCGCGACCGCGCCACCACGCGCTATCTGGAACAGGCGGAGCGGGCGCTGGCCGCCGGCCAGTACCAGGCGGCCGAGCAGGGCTTCCAGCGGGTGCTGGCGCTGGACGTGGCCAATGAACGGGCGCGCGCCGGCTTGCGCGCACTGGACGCGGCGCAGCGCCAGGACAAGCTGCTGGCCAGCGCGCGCGAGCACGCGGCCAAGGGCGACTACGCGCTGGCGAGCCAGCAGTTGAACGCCATCCTGACCGAGGCGCCCACCCACGAGCAGGCGCGCCAGTTGCTGCGCGAGGTGCAGGAGAAAGCCGCGCCGCCGGTGGCGGAGACGGGGCTGGCCAAGGCGTTCCGCCAGCCGATCTCGATCGAATTCCGCGATGCGCCGCTGAAGCAGGTGTTCGAGGTGATCGCGCGCCGCTCGGGCCTGAATTTCGTGTTCGACAAGGACGTCAAGACCGACCAGCGGGCTTCGATCTTCCTCAAGAACAGCACGGTGGAATCGGCCATCTACTTCCTGCTGATGACCAACCAGCTGGAGCGGCAGGTCATGGACGGCAACACCATCCTGATTTATCCGAACGTGGCGGCCAAGCAGAAGGAGTACCAGGAGATGGTGGTCAAGACCTTCTACCTGGCCAACGCCGAGGCCAAGCTGGTGGCCAACACGCTCAAGACCATCCTCAAGTCGCGCGACGTGGTGGCGGACGAGAAGCTCAACCTGCTGATCGTGCGCGACACGCCCGAGGCGATCCGCCTGGCCGAACGGCTGGTGGCGCTGCAGGACACGCCAGAAGCGGAAGTGATGCTGGACGTGGAAATCCTGGAGATCAAGCGCACCCGCCTGATGGAGCTGGGCGTGGCCTGGCCGGCCGGCGTGAGCCTGACGCCGCTGTCCACGTCGGGCGGCACCGGGCTGACCATCCGCGACCTCAATAACCTGAACCAGCGCACCATCGGCATCAATGGCGTGGGCGGCAGCTTCAACGCCACCATCAACGCCAGCAAGACCGACGGCGACGCCAACCTGCTGGCCAATCCGCGCATCCGTGTGCGCAACAAGGAGAAGGCCAAGATCATCATCGGCGACAAGGTGCCGGTGATTACCACCACCATTTCGCCCGGCGCGGGCGGCTTCGCCACGGAGTCGGTCAGCTATGTGGACGTGGGCCTGACGCTGAACGCGGAACCGACCATCTACCTGAACAACGAGGTGGGCATCCGCGTGCAGCTGGAGGTGAGCAACCTGGTCAACCAGATCCAGACCAAGTCCGGCACCACGGCCTACCAGATTGGCACGCGCCAGGCGTCCACCATGCTGCAGCTGAAGGATGGCGAGAACCAGGTGCTGGCGGGCTTGATCAACAGCGAGGAACGCAGCACGGGCAGCCACGTGCCGGGCATCGGCGACCTGCCGCTGCTGGGCCGCCTGTTCGGCAGCAACCGCGACGATAACCAGAAGACGGAGATCGTGCTGTCGATCACCCCGCACCTGATCCGCAATGTGCAGCGGCCCGAGGTGCAGCAGTCCGAGTTCTCGGCCGGCACGGAAGCGAACTTCCGCCGCCGCCCCGACCTGGCGGCACGCCCGGCGGCCCAGTTGCCGCCACCGGCTGGCGCCCGCACGGCACCGCCTGCATTGCCGGCGCCGCAGGCTGGCGCGCTCAACGTGGCTGCGCCGCAGCCAGCGGCGGCCGCCGCGCCGCAAGTTGACGCATTGCCCCCGTCGCCGCCACCGTCGGCGGTGCAGCCTGGGCCACTGCCGCCGTCGGCCGTGCAGCCGGTGCCGGTCGCCGTTCCCGCCGCCGTGCCTACGCCGGAGACGGCGCCGCCAGTTGAGCCGGCGCACGCGCAGGGGCAGTGATGGCATCCATGCGGCGCACGCGCACCGGCGGCTTCACGCTGATCGAGTTGCTGGTCACGCTGGCCATCCTGGGCCTGCTGGGCACACTCGTGATCCCGGCCGCGCAGGTGACGATACAGCGCCGCCAGGAACAGGACTTGCGCTACGCGCTGCATGAAATCCGCGAGGCCATCGACGCCTACAAGCAGGCCTACGATGATGGCCGCATCGCCAAAACATTGGGCTCGAACGGCTATCCGAAGACGCTGGAGGTGCTGGTGGACGGCGTGCCCGATTTGCGTAATCCCAAGCGCAGCAAGATCTACTTCCTGCGCCGTGTGCCGCGCGATCCGTTCAACGCCGACACGGCCGTCGGCGAAGCGGCATCGTGGGGCAAGCGCAGTTACGCCAGCGAGGCGGATGAACCGAAGGAGGGCGAGGATGTGTACGACGTCTACAGCACCAGTGAGCGGGTGGGCCTGAACGGCATCCCGTACCGCAAATGGTGACCCCGATGAAGCGACAGGCGGCCGGCTTCACACTGATCGAGCTGCTGGTGGTACTGGGCATCGTGGCGCTGATGCTGACGCTGGCCGTGCCGCGCTACTTCCCCAGCATCGACAAGTCCAGGGAGATCGTGCTGGCCGATAACCTGCGCAACCTGCGTGGCGTGATCGACCAGTATTACGGCGACACGGGCCGCTATCCCGATTCGCTGGAACAGCTGGTGGAGAAAAAATACCTGCGCCAGATGCCCGTCGATCCCATCACGGACAGCACTACTACCTGGATCGTGCTGCCGCCCGAGGATGGCAGCAAGGGCGGGGTCTATACCATCAAGAGCGGAGCGCCCGGCAATGACCGCAGCGGCAAGCCTTACAGCGAGTGGTAGGCGGGCGGCCGCGCAGGACGGCTTCACCTACCTGAGCGTGATCGTGCTGGTGGCCATCATCGGCCTGGTCACGGCCACCACGCTCAAGGTGGGCAGCGTGCTGCAGCGCAGCCGGGCCGAGCGCGAACTACTGTATATCGGCGCCGCCTTCAGCGACGCGCTGCAAAGCTATGCCAGCGCCACTCCGGCGGGCCAGCCCGCGCAGCCGGCCACGCTCAAGGACCTGTTGAAAGACCCGCGTTTTCCCGGCACCCGCCGCCATCTGCGCAAGATTTTTGTCGATCCCATCACGGGCAAGGCCGAGTGGGGCCTGGTGCGGCTGGGCGAGGGCGAGGGCAAGGACGCAGGCAAGGGCGACGGCAAGGGCGGCATCGTGGCCGTGTACAGCCTGTCGGACGCGCGCCCGGTCAAGGTCGGCAATTTCCCCACCCGGTTCCAGGCTTTCGAGGGCCGGGCCCATCTCTCGGACTGGAAATTCACGCTGACAGGCAAGCCCGCCACGGCCGCGCCTGTGGCGCCCGCACCACCATCGATTCCGCTCACGCACGAGAACGGACCGGCGCGCGCGCAGCCGGCCGCGCCGGCGCCGTCCACCGCGCCATCGGCCACCCCGGCTGCCGCGCCGCACCCGGAGAACGACGCCGCCAGCACGCCAGCCGAACCGGCCGCGGCACCGGCGGAAGTGGCACCACAGGCCGCTGAGCATCAATGACATTCACGCGGCAAGCGAGCAACTATCACCCATTGTCACAAATGTAGTGCGCTATAGAAATGCTTTTCTCGCCATGTGAGACGTTGATAAAAAACAATTCAAAATAGAAAATTTACAAGAGCGAATTAGTGCAAATATGATACTATTACAACCAGTGGTACCCCATTAACCCATTGGTTGGCGCAAGCGCAACCAAGTTCATTTTAGGGATTTTTCTCATGAAATTGAAATATATCGTTGCAGGCTTGTTGGCCGCAGCCTCGTTCGGTGCCTCGGCAGCCAACCAGACCGTCACCCTGAACCTGACCGACATCGTGTCGTTCACGGCCACCAGCCCAGTGCTGGATGGCGGTGACGACGTGATCAGCTTCAACGGCCTGGCTGCTGGCATGTATGACATCTCGGTCACGCTGAGCTCGCAGGGTGTGAACTGGAACCAGGCTGCCACCAACCTGAACGGCGTCACCGGTTCGTTCTCGGGCAGCAAGCTGCAATTCGCGGACTTCGAATACAACGGCTCGACCCCGTTCGCGCTGACCCTGGTGGGTTCGAAGATCGCTGGCGCGACCAAGTTCGGTTACAGCGCTGACGTGTCCGTGTCGGCCGTACCTGAGCCAGAAACCTATGGCATGCTGCTGGGCGGCCTGGCGCTGATGGGCGTCGTGGCCCGCCGCAAGGCCAAGAAGTCGGCTTAATTCGCCGCCTGCATGAGCCAACCCGCTTCGGCGGGTTTTTTTACGCCCAAAAGAAGCCGGGGTCAGGTCATGCTATCGCGCAACATGCACGAACCGGGGTCAGGTCATGCCATCAGGCAACATGCGTGGCATGTTGCCTGATGGCATGACCTGACCCCGTCTTTCTGACCCCGTCTTTCTTGTTAGCGCGCGGTGCGCTTGAAGTCGCGCAGGCGGAAGCCCATGGCCAGCAGGGCGCCGAAATAGACGGCGCCGCTGAACGCGATCACGAGGAACAGCGCGCCGGCGCGCAGCAGTACGTGTTGCTGCATGCCCAGCCAGTCCACCAGGCTGGCGCTGTACCAGGCCGCCGCGCCCATGGCCGCGCACGCCAGCGCCACCCGCACGAAGAACCAGCCCCAGCCCGGCAGCGGATGGTAGATGCCGCGCCGGCGCAAGCCCGTGTACAGGAAGCCGGCGTTGACGCAGGCGCCCAGCCCGATCGACAGCGCCAGGCCGGCCACCGCGATGTAGGGCACGAACAGCATATTCATCAACTGGGTCGCCACCAGCACCCCCACGGCGATCTTGACGGGGGTGCGGATGTCCTGGCGCGCGTAGAACGCGGGCGCCAGCGTCTTGACCAGGATGATGCCCAGCAGGCCCACGCTGTAGGCGATCAGGGGGCGGGCCGACATGGCGGCCGCGTGGTCGGAGAACTTGCCGTAGTGGAACAGCGTCGTGATCAGCGGTTCGGCCAGCGTGGCCATGCCCACGGCCGACGGCAATGCCAGCAGGAAGGTCAGGCGCAGGCCCCAGTCGAGCAGGTTGGAGTATTCCTCGGTGTCGCCGTCGGCGTTGGCTTTGGACAGGCTGGGCAGCAAGATCGTGCCCAGCGCCACGCCCAGCATGGCGGTGGGGAATTCCATCAGCCGGTCCGCGTAGGACAGCCAGGAGATGCTGCCCTCGGCCAGCCGCGAGGCGATGCTGGTGTTGATCATCAGGCTGATCTGGGCCGCCGACACGGCGAACACGGCCGGGCCCATCTTCTTGAGCACGCGGCGCACGCCGGGGTCGCCCAGGCCGGCGGCCGGGTTCAGCGACAGGCGCGGCAGCATGCCGATACGCATCAGGGCCGGAATCTGCATGCCCACCTGCAGCAAGCCACCGACGAACACGGCGATGGCCATGGCGTAGATCGGCTGGGCCAGGTGCGATTGCAGGAACAGCGAGGCGGCAATAAAGGACAGGTTCAGCAGCACCGGCGTGAACGCCGGGATCTTGAACTCGCGCCAGGTGTTGAGAATGCCCCCGGCCAGCGCCACGAAGGACATGAAGCTAATATAAGGGAACATCAGGCGCGTCATCCACACGGCCGCGTCGAACGCGCCCGGCTCGGCCCGCAGGCCGGTGGCGATCAGGTACACGAACACGGGCGCGCCGAGGATGCCGGCCACGCTCACCAGCAGCGTGGCCCATACCAGCGTGTTGGCCACGTGGTCGGCCAGCGTCTTGCTCGCCTGCTGGCCGTACTGGGTCTTGTATTCGGACAGGATGGGCACGAACGCTTGCGAGAATGCGCCCTCGGCGAACAGGCGCCGCAGCAGGTTGGGAATGCGGAAGGCGACGATGAAGGCGTCGGTGTAGGCGCCGGCGCCGAAGGCCCGTGCGAACAGGGTTTCGCGCAACAGGCCCGTCACGCGCGAGAGCAGGGTCATGCTGGAGATGCCAGCCAGGGTTTTGAGCAAGTTCATGGGCGCAGATTATAACGGTTGCAATAGTGCCCACGCGCACGTCGCGACAGAATATAGTTGGCCGCGGTTGCCGGTGGCGGCCCCGGCTGGCTCGCGCGGTCTTGCAATATTCTGAATTTTTGAATTGCTCCGGTTGAAAAACATCGCTATAATCGAAGGCTGTACAGAATTCTGTAATGCAGACACGAATGTTTGGCAGGCAGTAGTTTGACTCACATGGTTCGGCAGCTGCACTGAACGCACCTGTTTGGCAAACAATAATGTTTGCAAACGCACTTTGACCCTGATTTAGGAAATTCCATGGCAAATACCGCACAAGCGCGCAAACGCGCTCGTCAAGCAGTTAAGCAAAACGCACACAACTCGTCCCAGCGTTCGACCCTGCGCACCGCGATCAAAGCGGTTCGTAAGGCTATCCAGGGTGGCGACAAAGCGGCTGCGACCGCTATCTTCCAGGCATCCGTGTCGACCATCGACAGCATCGCCGACAAGAAGATCATCCACAAAAACAAGGCCGCTCGCCACAAGAGCCGCCTGGCAGCTGCCCTGAAGGCACTGTCCGCTTAATTTCCTGCTGCTTGCGGCCCCGGCCGCAACAGGGAGTACAGCAAGAGCCCGCCTGACCTCCGGTCAGCGCGGGTTTTGTCGTTTGTGCTTGCGGTTCGCGCGTGAGCGCGCACCTGCTGGCGCCTGGTTTGCCCGGCGATCACGCCGGCGACGGGCGTAAAAAAAGGCAGGACGCGCCTGCCTTTTTGATGGAGCCGGAAAGATTACTTGGCGGCTGGTGCCGAAGCTTCAGCGGAAGCCGATGCCGAAGCAGCTTTCTTGGCTTTCTTGGCCTTCTTGGCTTTCTTCGCAGGAGCAGCAGCTTCAGCCGAAGCGGATGCGGAAGCAGCGGAAGCCATCGGAGCGGATGCAGCAGCGGATGCCGACGCTGGAGCAGCGGCGAAAGCGGAAGCGGCGAACAGGGATGCAACCAGAGCAGCGATGATTTTAGACATGTCAGTTCCTTTGGCGGTTGAAGAAAACAAGGATTCAAGTGAATCTGCTCTCCTTAACGTGGGCAGGAAATTGTCGGTTGACATGATTTTTCAAAAAAAATGCAGATTGTTTGAAAAACTTTTGTTGCGCCGCAATAAGACGATGCCGTTTAGCGCGTCGTTTCGCTGACCAGTTCGGCCGCTGTCACCGCGCGCCATTCGCCCGGCAGCAGCGGGTGGCTGGCCAGCGAGATGGCGCCGATGGCGCTGCGCACCAGCCGCAGCGTAGGCAAGCCGACGGCCGCCGTCATGCGCCGCACCTGGCGGTTCTTGCCTTCCTGCAGCGTGATGGCCAGCCAGCTGGTCGGTTGATCGGCGCGCTGGCGGATCGGCGGGTTGCGCGGCCACAGCCATTCCGGTTCGGCGATGCGCACCGCCTTGCATGGCTGGGTGGTGAAGTCGCCCAGGTTGAGCGGCGCCTGCAGCCGCGCCAGGCGGTCGGCATCGGGCACGCCCTCGACCTGCACGAGATAAGTCTTCGGCTGTTTATGGTCGGGGTGGGCTATGTCGTGCTGCAACTTGCCGTCGTCGGTCAGCAGCAGCAAGCCTTCGCTGTCGGCGTCGAGCCGGCCGGCCGGGTAGATATGGGGGATGTGCAGGTAGTCGGCCAGCGTGGGACGTCCCTCCTGCGGCGAGAACTGGCACAGAACCTGGAACGGCTTGTTGAATAGTATCAAAGACATATTTATATGAGCATCAAATGTGGTGTAGGCTTAAACGCCGGCGGCGAAAAAGCCATAGCGCCTGGCAAAATACTGGTGCATAATGTGAAACGCCTGTCTTATGTCTTATAGAAGACCTTAGATCAAGACTAAGCTTAACCGTGGTAAATTGGTAAAAATTCAGATTGCAGATCATGCCCTGGGAGCGCAACGACGTTGTCGCTTGCCGAGCGTCCACTTCGGAGAACACGATGTATCAACATATCAAAGTACCTGCTGACGGCCAGAAAATCACCGTCAACGCCGATTTTTCCCTGAATGTACCAGATAACCCCATCGTTCCCTACATCGAGGGTGATGGCACCGGCGTGGACATCAGCCCGGTGATGATCAAAGTGATCGACGCGGCCGTGGAGAAGGCCTATGGCGGCAAGCGCAAGATCAGCTGGATGGAAATCTACGCCGGCGAGAAGTCGACCACCGTGTACGGCCCCGACGTGTGGCTGCCCGATGAGACGCTGCAAGTACTGAAAGATTACGTCGTCTCCATCAAGGGCCCGCTGACCACCCCGGTCGGCGGCGGCATCCGTTCGCTCAACGTGGCGCTGCGCCAGCAGCTGGACCTGTACGTCTGCCTGCGCCCCGTGCGCTACTTCACGGGCGTGCCTTCGCCGGTGAAAGAGCCGGAAAAGACCGACATGGTGATCTTCCGCGAGAACTCGGAAGACATCTACGCCGGCATCGAGTGGGCCGAAGGTTCGGACAACGCCAAGAAACTGATCGACTTCCTGGTCAAGGAAATGGGCGTGACCAAGATCCGCTTCCCTGAATCGTCGGGCATCGGCATCAAGCCGGTATCGCGCCAGGGTACCCAGCGCCTGGTGCGCAAGGCGATCCAGTACGCGATCGACAATGACAAGCCATCGGTGACCATCGTTCACAAGGGCAACATCATGAAGTACACGGAAGGCGGCTTCCGTGACTGGGCCTACGAATTGGCCCAGAAGGAATTCGGTGCCGAGCTGATCGACGGCGGCCCATGGTGCAAGTTCAAGAATCCCAAGACCGGTCGCGAGATCACGATCAAGGATTCGATCGCTGATGCATTCCTGCAACAGATTCTGCTGCGTCCGGCCGAGTACAGCGTGATCGCCACCCTGAACCTGAACGGCGACTACATCTCGGACGCGCTGGCGGCCCAGGTGGGCGGCATCGGCATCGCGCCGGGCGCCAACCTGTCGGACTCGGTGGCCATGTTCGAAGCCACCCACGGCACCGCGCCGAAATACGCGGGCAAGGACTATGTGAACCCCGGTTCGCTGATCCTGTCGGCCGAGATGATGCTGCGCCACATGGGCTGGACCGAAGCGGCCGACCTGGTGATCGATTCGATGCAGAAATCGATCGCCTCCAAGCGCGTCACCTACGACTTCGCACGCCTGATGGAAGGCGCGACGCAAGTGTCGTGCTCGGGCTTCGGCGACGTCATGATCGCCAACATGTAATCAGTGTGGCAGCGGCGCGGCGGCGCGCCGCGCCATGCGCCCGCTCAGCCCCGTTCTCGCGAGAGGACGGGGCTTTTTGCTGGGCGCTGGCCATCACGTCGGCGTGACGCGGATGCAACAGCCGGCCCCGCGCGGGGGCGAAAAAAAACCCCGCAGGGCGGGGTTTTCGACTTCCGTTGTGGGCGCTTAGGCCGACTGGATGTTGGAAGCTTGCTTGCCTTTAGGGCCTTGCGTGACTTCGAACTGAACTTTTTGACCTTCTTTGAGGGTCTTGAAACCGTTCATGTTGATCGCGGAGAAGTGAGCGAACAAATCTTCGCCGCCGTCATCTGGAGTGATGAAGCCAAAACCTTTGGAATCATTGAACCACTTAACAGTACCTGTTGCCATAAAAAGAACTTTCAAATAAAAACTGATCACACGAGCCATAAAGGCAAGAAGCTTCTTGCCCCCTCCTCACGCCTCACTTCTTATCAACATGTACATGTCTGCACAGCGTCGATAACGCATTGTTAGCGCGTGGATTTTTAAAGTCAAGCGCTTTCGAGGGGGTTTTGCTATTTTTAAGACAATTGGCATAAAAACAACTCTTGAATTTGCCGTCCCGGGCGCCATCTGCGCGGGGATGAGAAAACGCGTAAGATGGACAACAAATGGATATGCGCTGAGAAATGCGCATTGCATCAATCCCGAAAGCATTAGAATATAAGCGTATGGCAACCAAGCATGACACTGAAACCCTGCTGGAGCGGCAGACGCTGAAGCCGCCACCTTTATACCAGGTGGCGTTGCTCAATGATGACTACACGCCGATGGAATTCGTCGTGGCCATCATCCAGGAGTATTTCAACAAGGATAGAGAGACGGCCACGCAAATCATGCTCAGCGTGCACCAGCACGGCAAAGGCGTGTGTGGCGTGTTTTCCAAGGACATAGCCTGTACCAAAGTGGAGTTCGTTTTAACGCATGCGCGCAAGGCAGGCCACCCCCTGCAGTGTGTGATGGAGGAAGTATGATCGCGCAGGAATTGGAAGTAAGTTTGCACATGGCGTTTGTCGAAGCCCGACAGGCACGGCACGAATTCATCACCGTCGAGCATTTGCTGCTGGCGCTGCTGGACAACCCGTCGGCGGCTGAAGTGTTGCGCGCCTGCGCCGTCAACATCGAGGATTTGCGCAAGACGCTGACCAACTTTATCGGCGACAACACGCCCACCGTGCCCGGCACGGGCGAGGTGGATACCCAGCCCACGCTCGGTTTCCAGCGCGTGATCCAGCGCGCCATCATGCACGTGCAGTCCGCGTCCAACGGCAAGAAGGAAGTGACGGGCGCCAACGTGCTGGTGGCCATTTTCGGCGAGAAGGACTCGCATGCCGTGTACTACCTGCACCAGCAGGGCGTGACGCGGCTGGACGTGGTCAACTTCATCTCGCACGGCGTGCGCAAGGACCAGGCTTCCGAGAGCGCCAAGGCGTCCGAAGGCGTGGAAGAGGGCGCGCCGTCCGACGGCCAGCAGAAGGAAAGCCCGCTCGACCAGTTCACCCAGAACCTCAACAAGGCCGCCGCCGAAGGCAAGATCGATCCGCTGATCGGCCGCGAGGACGAGGTCGACCGCGTGATCCAGGTGCTGTGCCGCCGCCGCAAGAACAACCCGCTGCTGGTGGGCGAAGCCGGCGTGGGCAAGACCGCCATCGCCGAAGGCCTGGCTTACCGCATCACGCAGAGCGACGTGCCCGACATCCTGCAGCACGCCGTCGTCTATTCGCTCGACATGGGCGCGCTGCTGGCCGGCACCAAGTACCGCGGCGACTTCGAGCAGCGCCTCAAGGCCGTGCTCAAGCAGCTCAAGGACAACCCGAACGGCATCCTGTTCATCGACGAGATCCACACCATCATCGGCGCCGGTTCGGCCTCGGGCGGCACGCTGGACGCGTCCAACCTGCTGAAACCGGCCCTGGCCAACGGCCAGCTCAAGTGCATCGGCGCCACCACCTACACGGAATTCCGCGGCGTGTTCGAGAAGGACCACGCACTGAGCCGCCGCTTCCAGAAAGTGGACGTGAACGAGCCGACCGTCGAGCAGACCGTGCAGATCCTGCGCGGCCTCAAGTCGCGCTTCGAGGAGCACCACGGCGTCAAGTACTCGTCGTCGGCGCTGTCGACGGCGGCCGAGCTGGCGGCACGCTTCATCAACGACCGCCACCTGCCCGACAAGGCCATCGACGTGATCGACGAGGCCGGCGCCGCGCAGCGCATCCTGCCCAAGTCCAAGCAGAAGAAAACCATCGGCAAGACCGAGATCGAGGACATCATCGCCAAGATCGCCCGCATCCCGCCGCAGACCGTCAACCAGGACGACCGCAGCAAGCTGCAGACCATCGACCGCGACCTGCGCAACGTCGTGTTCGGCCAGGATCCCGCCATCGAAGCGCTGGCCTCGGCCATCAAGATGGCGCGCGCCGGCCTGGGCAAGACCGACAAGCCGATTGGCTCCTTCCTGTTCTCCGGCCCCACCGGCGTGGGCAAGACGGAAGTGGCCAAGCAGCTGGCCTTCATCCTCGGCATCGAGCTGATCCGCTTCGACATGTCCGAGTACATGGAGCGCCATGCGGTGAGCCGCCTGATCGGCGCGCCTCCCGGCTACGTGGGCTTCGACCAGGGGGGCCTGCTGACCGAGGCGATCACCAAGAAGCCGCACGCCGTGCTGCTGCTCGACGAGATCGAGAAGGCGCATCCCGACGTCTTCAACGTGCTGCTGCAGGTCATGGACCATGGCACGCTGACCGACAACAACGGACGCAAGGCCGACTTCCGCAACGTGATCATCGTGATGACCACCAACGCGGGTGCCGAGACCATGAACAAGGCGACGATCGGCTTCACCAACGCGCGTGAGCAGGGCGACGAGATGGCCGACATCAAGCGCCTGTTCACGCCGGAGTTCCGCAACCGCCTCGATGCGGTGGTGAGCTTCCGCGCGCTCGACGAAGAAATCATCCTGCGCGTGGTGGACAAGTTCTTGCTGCAGCTCGAGAGCCAGCTCGCCGAGAAGAAGGTGGAAGTCACCTTCACCGATGCGCTGCGCAAGTACCTCGCGAAGAAGGGCTTCGATCCGCTGATGGGCGCACGCCCGATGCAGCGGCTCATCCAGGACACCATCCGACGCGCCTTGGCGGACGAACTGCTGTTCGGCCGGCTGGTGGACGGCGGCCGCCTGACCGTGGATCTCGGACCCGACGAGAAGCCGCTCCTGGACATTCAGCCTGCCAAGAAGAGCGACAAGCCCAAGGCGGAGCCGGCCACGGCCTGAACCTGGCTTCGACAGCAAGACGCCCCGCATCGGCGGGGCGTTTCTTTTTGGTGCCCTGCGCGGGTTTCAGTCGCGCTCGGTCTCGGCACCGTCGCGCCGATACAGCGTGCACAGCCGCTTGAGCCGTTGCGCCTGCTCCGGCCGCACCTGCTCCCATTGGAAGCGCCATTCCCAGTAGCCGTCGCTGCGACCCGGGTAGTTCATGCGGTGCTCGCCCCCGAGGCCCAGCACGTCTTGCATCGGGTGCACCGCCATGTCGCCGACACTGGCGAACGCCGCGCGCATCAGGTCCCAGTGGATCTCGCGCCCGTCGGTGGGAAGGTATTCGCGCGCCAGGTCCTTCTCGCGCTGGGGAGCCTTCTCCCACCAGCCGAGGGTCGTGTCGTTGTCGTGCGTGCCCGTGTACACCACGGTGTCGCTCGCGTGGTTGTGCGGCAGGAAATGGTTGCGATTGTCGCTGTCGAAGGCGAACTGCAGGATGCGCATGCCGGGGAATCCGAACTGCTTGCGCAGCGCGTCGACGTCCGGCGTGATGAGCCCGAGGTCTTCCGCAATGATCGGCATGCGGCCGATGGCGTCGTGCAGCGCATGAAAGAGCGCCTCGCCAGGCCCGGGCAACCAGCGCCCGTTCTGTGCCGTCGGCTCGTCGGCCGGAATCTCCCAGTACCCGGCGAAGCCGCGGAAATGGTCGATGCGGACGATGTCGACGAGCTCGAAGGTCCGTCGCACGCGCTCGATCCACCATCCATAGCCTTGCGCCGCGTGCGCGCTCCAGCGATACAGCGGGTTGCCCCAGCGCTGCCCGGTGGCGCTGAAGAAGTCAGGCGGCACCCCGGCGACCACGGTGGGCCTGCCGCTTGCGTCGAGTTCGAAGAACTCGGGCCTCGCCCACACTTCGGCGCTCTGGTAGGCGATGAAGATCGGTGCGTCGCCGATGATCTGCACGCCGCGCTCGTTGGCATGGGCCTTCAGCCGCAGCCACTGCCGGAAGAAGCTCCATTGGCAGAACTTCCAGAAGGCGATGCGTGCCGCATGCTCCTGGCGGGCAGCATGCAGGGCGCCGGCCTCGCGCCGCGCCAGACCGCTGTCCCAGTCGCTCCAGTCGCGCCCGCCATGGTGTTCGGCCAGGGCCATGAACAGCGCGTAGTCGTCGAGCCAGTTGGCGTGGCGATCGCAGAAGGATGCGAAATCGGCTCGATCTCCGGTGCTTGCGCCTGCGGCGAAGCGCGCCGCGGCGCGCGCCAGGCGCTCCATGCGGTAGGGCACGACGGCGGCGAAGTCCACCCGCTGCGGCCGCAGCCCGGCCGAGGGCTCGATGTCCGCGGCCAGCAGCCAGCCGCGCTCATGCAGCTCGTGCAGGTCGATCATCAGCACGTTGCCGGCGAATGCCGAACTGCTCATGTAGGGCGAATTGCCGGGGCCGATGCCGCCCAGCGGCAGGATCTGCCACAGCTTCTGGCCGGCATCGGCCAGCCAGTCGACGAAACGATGGGCGTCGGGCCCGAAGTCGCCCGAGCCGTGCGGGCCAGGCAGGGAAGTGGGGTGCAGGAGGACGCCGCTGCAGCGAGGGAATTTCATGGGATCGGGGACGGCGTGGGGCCGGGGACGGGTGCGCAGTGTCCCCGGGCGGGGGCTCGCCCGTCAACGAGCGGCGCACTCGATTGCCCGGGATTGCGCTGTAGTGTCAGCCGCTACCGATTGCGCCGAAAGCGTGAGCTCAGCTGGCGCAGCAGCGGCAGCGACAGCATCAGCGCCGCTGAGGCCGCGAGCGCCATCGGCAGCATCGACTGCGTGAGGTCCATCAGCCAGGCGCCCAGCACGATGGCCGCATGCCCGAGGAGGTACTGGCGCACGGCCGGCTGGCGAAGAAGCGTCTTCAGTGAGGTCATGGTCGCAGTCGTTGGTCCCAGGCGTGTGCACAGTGTCGACCCTCGCCGCGACGCGCCATGCGCGAAACAGCACGACCCGCATCGCCAGGCTCGACACGGCCGCCTTTGGCGTGACGCAGTGCGCATCGAATGCGGGGTGCGCCAGTCACGCAAACCCTTGGTCGGCCCGTCGGAGCATCCCCAAGTTAAGGGCTGGTGGCGCCGCCAAGGCTTGCCCAGAATCCCGCCCCATGCGGCGACAACGAGAACAACACACCTGGGGGCGAGAGCAGCGGCGCGACGGCGCGAGCGAGTGGCCATCGACCGGTTTCTCCACCCTGAGCGGCGAGCTGCGCGAGCCCAAGCCCGCGCGGCGCCGCAACCGCCTGGGCGGCTACGCCACCTTGGCGTTGCCCTTTCTCGTGCTGCTGGGCGCCGGCAGCCTGGGCATCATGATGCTGGCGCGCCACCTCCACGGTTGAGGCCCGCGCACCTGCGGCGGCGCCCGATGCCCGAGGCACGGTGAGCTAGAATCGCCGGCTCCGGAGAGATGGATGAGCGGTTTAAGTCGCACGCCTGGAAAGCGTGTGTGGGTTAACAGCCCACCGCGGGTTCGAATCCCGCTCTCTCCGCCAATGCGCCAGTGCCCGTTGACAGCGGGCTCGCACCATCGCCCGATCACCCGACGATGAATTTCCACGGCGTGCTGTTTCGCCCCCGTCGAATCTGGCTGCCGACATTCTGGGGCTGCGTCGTGCTGCTGGCCTGTGCAGCGTTGCTGTGCGTCGGACTCGGTCGCCACGCCTATGCCTTTCTCGCACCGAACAGCCCGGCCTTTGAGGCGCGCACCCTGGTGGTGGAAGGATGGCTCGACGCCGCGGACCTGGACCAGGCCATCGCTGCGTTTCGCAGCGGCCGCTATGAGCGCGTCCTGACGACCGGCGGCCCGATCGAGTCATGGAACGACTCCACCGAATGGAACAATTTCGCCGATCGCGCGGCCGTCTATCTGAAGCGCCACGGCTTGACGAGCGTGCCGGTGATCCCCGTTCCTGCGCCGGCGTCGGCACAGGACCGCAGCTTCCTGAGCGCCGTGGTTGCGCGCGATCGTCTTCAGGCCGCCGGCGTTCGCGTCGATGCGATCGATCTCTTTTCCGCCGGCGCGCACGCGCGCCGCTCATGGCTCGTCTTTCGCATGGCGTTCGGCGGCGAGGTGCGGGTCGGCATCATGTCGGCGCGACCGGCGACCTTCGACGCGCAGCGCTGGTGGACGTCGAGCAACGGGGTCAAGAGCGTCGTCGGAGAACTGCTCAGCCTGACGTGGACGAAGTGCTGCTTCTGGCCGGGGCCGCGTGGCTCGCACGAGGAGCGATGGGCGGTGCCGCCTGCCGCGCAACGCATGGCGCCGCCGGCGCGATCGCAGGCGACGACGTCTGCAGACGTGTCCGACGGCAGCGCGTCGCCGCGCTGAGCGCTCCGCCCTCAGGCCGAGCCGGGCTGCTTGCCGCGCATCAGCGCCATCGCGGTACCGATCAGCCCTGACACTTCGCTCATGCTGGCCGGCACGATCATCGTGTTGTTCTTCTGAGCGAGCTGCGAGAACGCGTCCACGGCACGCTCGGCGACCTTGAGCTGGACCGCCTGCTCGCCGCCCGGCGAGCGGATCGCCTCGGCGATCTTGCGGATGGCTTCGGCGGTGGCGTCGGCCACGGCCACGATCGCGGCGGCCTCGCCTTGCGCCTTGTTGATCTCCGCCTGCTTCTCGCCTTCGGAGCGCGCGATGAAGGCTTCACGCTCGCCGGTGGCGATGTTGATCTGCTCCTGGCGGCGCCCTTCGGAGGCTGCGATCAGCGCGCGCTTCTCGCGTTCGGCGGTGATCTGCGCCTGCATCGCGCGCAGGATCTCGCTGGGCGGCGTCAGGTCCTTGATCTCGTAGCGCAGCACCTTCACGCCCCAGTTGACGGCCGCGTCGTCGAGCGCGTTGACGACCGATGCGTTGATCGCGTCGCGCTCCTCGAAGGTCTTGTCGAGTTCCATCTTGCCGATGACCGAGCGCAGCAGCGTCTGCGCGAGCTGCGTGATCGCGAACACATAGTTGCTCGAGCCGTAGCTTGCCCGCATCGGGTCGGTGATCTGGAAATAGATGATGCCGTCGACCTGCAACTGCGTGTTGTCGCGCGTGATGCAGACCTGGCTGGGCACGTCCAGCGGTACCTCCTTCAGCGAGTGCTTGTAGGCCACGCGCTCGACGAAGGGCACCACGAACTTCAGGCCCGGGGTCAGTGTGCGGTCGTACTTGCCAAGCCGCTCGACCACCCAGGCGTGCTGCTGCGGCACGATCTTGAAGGTGCGTCCGATGAAGATGAAGGCGATGACCGCGATGACGAGCGGAACGAGTGCGGATTCCATGGGCGTGATTGCTTTCAGTGGGAGGAGATCGGAGCCAGGACCAGCCAGTTGCCTTCGACGGCGACCACGCGGTGCGCCCCCGGCGCGGCCGCAGCGCCTGCGGCCAGCCGCGCGGTCCAGGTCGTGCCGCGGTACTGCACCCGCGCCGTGCCGTCGCCGGCCCAGGCACCGACACTGACCTGCTCGCCGATGTCGAGGTTGACGTCGCGGTTCTCGCGCGCGGGTGACGCGTGCGGCTCGCGGTAGCGCTTCCAGTGCCACAGCGCGGTCGCGCCTCCGCCCACGATCGCGGCGGTCACCAACTGGGCGCCGACGGCCAGGCCGGCATGGGCCACGATCGCGGCCGCGGCCAGGCCGAGCGCGATCATCAGCAGATAGAACGTGCCGGAGAGCAACTCCGCAGCGATGGCGATTCCTGCGAGCAGCCACCACAAGGTCGAGGCAGCGATGTCCATTCAGGCTCCTTGCGGCACCGGCCGCGTCGTGGCGGCAGTGTAGGGGCAGGGCGGGCCGCACCGAGCGCATCGGAGGCTGCGCGATCGGCCCTACACTTCGGCCTTTCTCACTGCGTCTTTCCTGGGCGGGGCCGTCATGCTGCGTTTTCGATTCCCCATCGTCATCATCGACGAGGACTTCCGCTCGGAGAACACCTCGGGCTCCGGCATCCGCGCGCTGGCCGACGCGATCCAGAAAGAAGGCTTCGAGGTGCTGGGCGCGACGAGCTACGGCGACCTGTCGCAATTCGCGCAGCAGCAAAGTCGCGCCGGTGCCTTCATCCTGTCGATCGACGACGAGGAGTTCACGCCGGGTCCCGAACTCGACCCGGCGGTGATCAACCTGCGCAAGTTCATCCGCGAGATCCGCTTCAAGAACGCGGAGATCCCGATCTACCTGTACGGCGAGACGCGCACCTCGCAGCACATCCCGAACGACATCCTGCGCGAACTGCACGGCTTCATCCACATGTTCGAGGACACGCCGGAGTTCGTCGCGCGCCACATCATCCGCGAGGCCAAGAGCTACCTCGACGGCCTGGCGCCGCCGTTCTTCCGTGCGCTGATGGACTACGCGCAGGACGGTTCGTACTCTTGGCACTGTCCGGGCCACTCGGGCGGCGTGGCGTTCCTGAAGAGCCCGGTGGGCCAGATGTTCCACCAGTTCTTCGGCGAGAACATGCTGCGGGCCGACGTCTGCAACGCGGTGGAGGAGCTGGGCCAGCTGCTGGACCACACCGGCCCCGTGGCCGCCTCCGAACGCAATGCGGCGCGCATCTTCAATTGCGATCACCTGTACTTCGTCACCAACGGCACCTCCACCTCCAACAAGATCGTCTGGCACTCCACCGTGGCTCCCGGCGACATCGTGGTGGTGGATCGCAACTGCCACAAGTCCATCCTGCACGCCATCATGATGACCGGCGCCATCCCGGTCTTCCTCATGCCGACCCGCAACAACTTCGGCATCATCGGCCCCATCCCGAAGAGCGAGTTCGCCTGGGAAAACATCCAGAAGAAGATCGCCGCCAACCCCTTCGCCACGGACAAGAATGCCAAGCCCCGGGTGCTGACCATCACCCAGTCCACCTACGACGGCATCCTCTACAACGTGGAAGCGATCAAGGAAGAGCTGGACGGCAAGATCGACACCCTGCACTTCGACGAAGCCTGGCTGCCCCACGCCGCCTTCCACGACTTCTACGGCGACTATCACGCCATCGGCGCCGATCGGCCCCGCTGCAAGGAGTCCATGGTCTTTTCCACCCAGTCCACCCACAAGCTGCTGGCGGGCCTTTCCCAGGCCTCCCAGATCCTGGTGCAGGATGCGGAGAACAGCCACCTGGACCGGGACGTGTTCAATGAGGCCTACCTCATGCACACCTCCACCAGCCCGCAATACGCCATCATCGCCTCCTGCGACGTGGCTGCGGCCATGATGGAAG
>DATFBD010000044.1:0-10371 GCA_035254005.1 Burkholderiaceae bacterium
CTGTTCGCCGCCGGCGGCCGTTTCGCGCTGATCGAATTCAAGGCCAACGCGGAGCAGCTCAAGACCGAGGGCGCCAAGCCGCAGCGCATGCGCTTGCTGGAAGACTGCATCGCTGACAGCGCCCGCCTGTCACGTTCGCGCGCCATCCACCACGCCGCCTGGGGCGAGTCGGCACAGCTCGATTTGCCTGGCCTGGGCGCGCAAACCCAACAGGAACTGGTGCTGGCGCCTTATGCCGACCGGGTGGGCATGGCGCTGGGCCTGGCGATCCCCAAGCCGCGCACGGTGCGCTGGAGCGACGATGCGTTCATCGAGCGCTGGCTGGAGAACACCATCGCGGGCGCGAACTTTCAGCGCTTCAAGCGCTACCTGACGGAGCTGTACGAGCTGGTGGGCACCGATGGCGCGGCCGGGCTGGCGGATTTTCAGGGGCTGATCACGCTGTATGTGCCGGCCGGCGAACGGCGCGCGCTGTTCCAGACCCTCACCTTCAACAGTTTCGAGCACTTGATGGCGCTGACCATCCACTACACGCCGCAGCCAGCGCCCGAGCCCGCGCGCGAGCAAGCCCGGCCCGGCGTCGCGCGCGCGCCGACGCGCGAACGCGATGGGCCGGAACGTTGACGCCTGGCCCTATTTGGTTTTGGGCGGCCGGTTGCGGATCGCCGTCATCAGCTTCAATTCCTTCTCGGTGGCGTTGCCGAGCAAGGCTTCATGCGCCTTGCCCAGTTCGATGTACTGGACCTGTTCCGGCGTGAGCGCGTTGCCGCGCAGCGCGCGGCTGGTGATATAGGCGGTGGCCACGCAGCACAGCACGGTGATGGCGGCATACAAGGCGATCCAGGCGCCGGTCTTGAAGCGCCGGATGTCGAGCGCGGTGCCGGCGTCGCGCGCGGCCGCCGTCGCTTCGCGCATGGCGCCCACCAGTTCGCCGACGGCAGCGTTGACGGCGGCCGTGGCCGCCGCGCTGGCTTGCTCGCCGGCCGCGTCGGCCGTCTGGCGCGCCTGGGCGCCCACCCGCACCGCGTCGTCGATCTTGTCGTCGATCTGGCCCAGGCTGGCGTTGGCCAGCTTGACCAGCCGGTCGCAGTTGGCGACCTGTTTGGCCAGGTCCGCCACGTCGTCATGGAAGCGGTCGACCTCCATGGTGTAGGCGTCGATCTTGTCGTGCAGGCGGTCGAATTGGGCGTCGTTCATTGCTCGGTGCGGCGGATGGCGGTCACCCATCATACTATGCGGGCGGCCTTACAATCGATGCTCGATCGCATAGCGCGTCAGTTCGGCGATGCTTTGCATGCCCATCTTTTGCAGCAGGCGCAGCTTGTGGGTGGAGATGGTCTTGGAGCTCAGCGACAGGTCCGCCGCGATGGTGGTGATGCTCTTGCCCGCCACCAGCGACAGGAAGATGTCAAATTCGCGGTTCGACAAGCGTTCATGGGGCAGCGCTTTTTCCTGCAAGCGGTAGTCGAACACGATGTCATCGACCAGGCAGGGGTCGATGTAACGGCCGCCCTTGCTCACCTTGCGGATCGCGCCCAGCAGCGTTTCGGGATCGCTGTCCTTGGTGATGTAGCCGGTCGCGCCGGCCTTTAACGCGCGCGACGCCACCTGCGCGGAATTGTGCATGCTCAGCACCAGGATGCCAGGCGGCGCGGCGCCCTGGCGTACCCGCTTGATCAATTCCACGCCGCTCAAGCCGGGCATGGTGATGTCGAGCAGCAGCAGGTCGCAGGCGTGCGCCGCCAGCTTCTTGCACACCTCCTGTCCGTTCGCCGCTTCCGCCACGACACGGATGTCGGACGCGAGCGCGAATAGCTGCCGCAACCCCTGGCGCACGATGTTATGGTCGTCGGCGATGATGATGTCGATCGTGACTGGTTCCTGCGCGAAGCTCATGTTGGTTTCCATACATTTTGGCGCGTGCCGCCGGCCTCGCACGATCCCGTCGGCATGCGTCACCGACGCGGCCGTCAGGCGTAGCCCATGGTCGGACATCTCTCTTCGTAATTATTGTCGCCAAGCTATTTTCCAGCGTCACGAGTATTCCCGAGAACGCCGGTGAACACAAGGGCGCCCGGGCGCGGCGCGGCCCGTCGCCGGCGCGCCGGCGTTGCCGGCCTGTAGGGCGATCCTGACAGCGCACACACCTGTTTCCCTATGGAAGTTTCCAATTCGGCTGATAGGGACGAGGCGGGGCCGGCGTTAGAATGGAATTTCCAAATTGCAACAGAGGATCGCACCATGCCGTATCTTCGCCAGCCGCGTCCCATTGCTGTTGCCACTTCCGTTGCTATTCCTGTTGTCATTCCACCACGCGCGCGCGGCGCTCCACGCCGGCGGCGCTGAATCATCCGCAGCACCATTTCCGCTACCGTCCGCGCGGCCCGCGCCGCAACGGGATCGGCTCTCGACACGTTACACCACAGGGGGATCACATGTTTTCGAATTTGAAGATAGGAATGCGGCAGGGATCGGGCTTCGGCGTCGTGCTGTTGATGATGATGGTCATCGCCTGGATCGGCCTGACCAGCCTGGCTACGCTCAATGGCTCGGTGGAGGTGATCAACCGGCAGCAATGGCCGAAGATCGTGGTGTTGCAGCAAGGGCTGGCCGGCATCAACGACATCGGGCGGGCGGCGCGCGACCTGGTGCTGGCGCCGGACAAGGCCAGCCGCGAACAAGCCCGCGAACACCTGCTGGAGGGGCGCGCCATGATAGGCAAGTCCTGGGACAAGCTCAAGGGCATGTTGACCTCGGCCAAGGGCAAGGAACTGTTCCAGCAAGTGCTCGAGGGGCGCGAGCGCTACGTGGCGGCGCAGAACCAGGTGATGCGGCTGGCGGACCAGGGCAAGGGCGAGGAGGCGCGCGTGTACATCGGCGCCGAGTTCCAGTCGGCGGCCACGGAATACCGCAAGCGGGTGGCGGCCCTCACCGCGTTCCAGGGCGAGACGATGGAGCGCCTCGGGGAGGAGGCCGCCAGCCGCTACGCCGAAGCCCGCCAGCTGATGTTCACCCTGGCGGGGGTGGCGCTGCTGCTGGCCATCACGCTCGGCTACTGGATCACGCGCAGTGTCACCGTGCCGCTGAACCAGGCCGTGGCCACGGCCAACGCTTTGGCGCGTGGTGACTTGCGGGTGCGCATCGACGCCAGCCGCAAGGACGAGATGGGCCAGTTGCTGGCGGCGATGCAGAACATGACGGGCAAGCTGTCGGGCATCATCGGCGAGGTGCGCAGCGCGGCCGACAACCTGTCCTCGGCCTCCGAGCAGGTCAGCGCCACGGCGCAGTCGCTGTCTCAGGCTTCGAGCGAACAGGCGGCCAGCGTGGAGGAAACCAGCGCGTCGATGGAGCAGATGACGGCCTCGATCGGGCAGAACACGGATAACGCCAAGGTTACGGATGGCATGGCGGCCAAGGCGTCGAAGGAGGCGCAGGACGGGGGCGCGGCCGTGGCGGCGACGGTGACGGCCATGCAAAGCATCGCCGGCAAGATCGGCATCATCGACGACATCGCTTATCAGACCAATCTGCTGGCGCTGAACGCGGCCATCGAGGCGGCCCGCGCGGGCGAACATGGCAAGGGTTTCGCCGTGGTCGCGGCCGAGGTGCGCAAGCTGGCCGAACGCAGCCAGGTGGCGGCTCAGGAAATCGGCCTGGTGGCCACCAACAGCGTGGCGATGGCGGAGCAGGCTGGCCGCCTGCTGGGCGAGATGGTGCCGTCGATCGGCAAGACCTCGGACCTGGTGCAGGAAATCGCTGCCGCCAGCGAGGAGCAATCGTCGGGCGTGGGGCAGATCAACATGGCCATGTCGCAGCTGTCCCAGCTGACCCAGCAGAACGCTTCGGCCGCCGAGGAACTGTCGGCCACGTCGGAGGAGATGAGCGCCCAGGCGCAACAGCTGCAGCAGGTGATGGACTTCTTCACCATCGACGGCGCGGCGGCGCCGCTGCATGCGGTGCGGGAGCGGGACCAGGAGCGAGGCCAGGATCGGGACCAGGACCGGGCGCGGGCCAGCGGCCGGCCGCCGGTGATGGCGTTGCGGCCGGCGGCCCGCATGGCGCGCGTGGCGCACGCCGAGCCGGACTTCGTGCACTTTTGACGGCGGCGCCCGCCGGACCCGGCCAGGTTCAGGGCCGGGCCGGGCGCGGTATCAGATGGCGTGCATCCAGTGGTGGGTATCGGCCGCCGTGCCGTGCTGGATGCCCAACAGGGCGTCGCGCAGGGCCAGCGTGACGGGGCCGTTCTGGCCGTTGTTGATGGTCATCTCGAAGCCGTTGGCCTTGACCGTGCCGACCGGCGTGATCACGGCCGCCGTGCCGCAGGCGAACGCTTCGGTCATGCGGCCGGCCGCCACATCGTCGCGCCATTGCTGCACGGTCAGCTTGCGTTCCTCGGCCTGGTAGCCCAGGTCGGCGGCCAGTTCCAGCAGGCTGCGGCGGGTGATGCCGGGCAGCAGGGTGCCGGTCAGTTCCGGCGTCACCAGCACGGTCTTGCCATCTTCCTGGTAGACGAAGAACAGATTCATGCCGCCCATTTCTTCGATGTATTCGCGGTGCACGGCGTCCAGCCACACGACCTGGTCGCAGCCCTTGGCCTGGGCCTGGGCCTGAGCCGCCAGGCTGGCCGCGTAGTTGCCGGCGCACTTGGCCTCGCCGGTGCCGCCGGGCGCGGCGCGCACATAGTCTTCGCTGATCCACACGGTGACCGGCTTGACGCCTTGCGGGAAGTAGGCGCCGGCCGGCGAGGCGAACAGCACGAACAGGTATTCGCTGCCGGGACGCACGCCCAGGAAGGGGTCGGTGGCGAACATCAGCGGACGCAGGTACAGGCTCTCGCCGACGGCTTTGGGCACCCAGGCCGCGTCGATGCTGATCAGGGCGTCGGCCGCTTCCATGAACAGGGCCGGCGGCAGGGCCGGCATGGCCAGCCGGGCCGCGCTGCGGTTGAAGCGCTCGGCGTTGGCTTCCGGACGGAAGGTCTTGACGCTGCCGTCGGGCTGCGAGAAGGCCTTGAAGCCTTCAAAGATGGCCTGGCCGTAGTGCAGCGCCGAGCACGAGGGGTCCAGGTTCAGGGGACCGTAGGCCTTCAGCTCGCCTTTTTGCCAGGCGCCGTCGCGGTAGGGGATCACCACCATGTGGTCAGTGAAGATGCGGCCGAAGCCGGGATTGCTGATCAGCTTGTTGCGTTCGGCGTCGCTCAGGCGGTGGGTGGAGGGCGTGATGGTCAGGTTGGGCGTATTCACGGTGTCGGTGTCGTTAAGAGAGTCTGGATGGGGGGAATTGCACTGTTCGGTGACCACGCTGGGCGTGGGCGTCCCCCATGATACCAAGAATTGCCGCCGGGCCGGACCCGCCCTGTCCGGCCGGTTTGCAATTCATGCCCGAATTTCAACAGTCTGTCACATTCCCCGTGCCGGCCGTGGCCAGTCCGTCTACATTGCAGCCTCCACCACTTTTCGACGGACAGGCCACCATGACTCTGACTTCCCGTAGCGGCGCCGGCGCGCTGCTGTTCTTCCTCGCGATGGGCGTGGCCCATGCCGCCGCCGCCGCGCCCGACCTGGCCGCGCGCCGCCAGGCACTCGACAGCCTGATCAAGGAGCAATGGGATTACACCATGCGCACCAATCCCGAGTGGGCCTCCATGCTGGGCGACAAGCGCTACAACGACCGCCTGACGGACTTTTCCCAGGCCGCCATCGACGCCGACATCCGCGCCAGCGCCGACTTCCTGCGCCGCTTCGAAGCCATCGACACCAGCGGCTTTCCCGAGCAGGAACAGCTGAACCAGGCGCTGATGGTGCGCTCGCTGCGCCTGAACCTCGATGGCGCCCGCTTCAAGGAATGGGAAATGCCGGTGCTGCAGAATTCCGGCATCCACATCGACGCGCCCCAGCTGGTCTCCGCGCTGGCCTTCGACACGGTCAAGGACTACGACGATTACCTGGCCCGCCTGCACGCTTTGCCGCGCGCCTTCGCCGACACCACGGTCCAGATGCGTAACGGCATGCACGACCACCTGATGCCGCCCCAGTTCCTGATTCCCAAGATCGCGCGCCAGTGCGAGGATCTGGCCGCCATGGCGCCGGCCGCCTCGCCGTTCGCGGAACCGTTGAACCGCTTCCCGGCCAGTTTCAGCGCGGCCGACAAGGCGCGCCTGAGCAAGGAGATCCTGGCCGCGATCGCGCATGACGTGGTGCCCGCCTATCAACAGTTCGCCGCCTTCGTGAAGAACGTGTACCTGCCGCAGGGCCGCACCGAGCCTGGGCTGTGGTCGCTGCCGGACGGCGCGGCGCGCTACAGCTACCGGGTGCGCTCGGCCACCACCACCGACCAGAGCCCCGAGCAGATCCACGCGCTGGGCCTGGCCGAGGTGGCCCGCATCGAGGGCCAGATGCTGGCCGTGGCCAAGAAAATGGGTTACGCCGACCTGAAGAGCTTCAACGCGGCCGTCCATGCGAACACGGCCCTGCATCCCAAGTCGCGCCAGGAATTGCTGGACCTGTACACCAAGTACACGGAGCAGATGTACACCAAGCTGCCCCAGCAGTTCGGGGTGCTGCCCAAGGCCAAGGTCAAGATCATGCCGGTCGAGGAATTCCGCGAGGAGGGCGCGGCTGGCGCGTCCTACAACCAGGGCACGCCGGACGGCAGCCGTCCGGGCCGGGTGATGGTCAACACGGGCGAGTTCGCCAAGCGTTCGCTGATCGACGTGGAAACGACCGCCCTGCACGAAGGCGTGCCGGGCCACCACATGCAGATCGCCATCGCCCAGGAATTGCAGGGCTTGCCGGCGTTCCGCCAGCAGCCGAACTACACGGCCTACACGGAAGGCTGGGCCTTGTACGCCGAGCGCCTCGGCGAGGAGCTGGGTTTCTATACCGACCCGTACAGCTACTATGGCCACCTGCAGGACGAGATGCTGCGCGCCATCCGGCTGGTGGTCGATACCGGCTTGCACTATAAACAATGGAACCGGCAGCAGGTGGTGGACTTCTTCCACGCCCACTCGGGCATCGAGGAGGTCGACGTGCAAAGCGAGACCGACCGCTACATCGTATGGCCGGGCCAGGCGCTGGGCTACAAGATCGGCCAGCTGAAGATCCTCGAGCTGCGCGACTACGCGCGCCAGCAGCTCGGTAGCAAATTCGACATCCGCGCCTTCCACGACGAGGTACTGGGCGCCGGCGCCCTGCCGATGGATGTGCTGGAAGCGCGCATCAAGGCCTGGGTCGCGGCGCGGCAACGGACCTGAGCGTCCCGCCACGGGCGCCCGGCGCCCGGTGGCGCGGCTTTTCCCATAGCGCGCTGACAACGGCGCCCCGGCCACGGGGCGCCGTTGTTGTATTGTTCGGCAGCATTTTCGCCATTGTGCATTTTCGAGAGAAATTTGCCTGAAAATTTGGCGAGAATAGGCCGGTGTAGGACTGGTCCTACTTCGGCGATGCAAGCGAAACATGTCATTTTGCTCATGAATCGACGCGCGTGCGCGGGGGGCTAGCGCTGATGGGGGAGGCAGGCTATCCCCTAAACAGGGCATGCCAGTGCGCCCGCCCGGCGGCGCGGCTGTCAAGCGGGCGCGCCCCGTGTCACGCGGGTGTCACGCCGGTAGTGCAAAGTCATGCCCGGCAAATTGTTTCCCTAGTGAATTAGGTCAGTTTCCCCATTCTGTTTGCCGGATGGCATCTAAATTGCAGCCTCTACAATGAACTGGGATGTTGCCGGCTTTGCCATTAACGGTCGCAAAATCTTGCAGGATCAATAGGTTGCGAGCAAGAGACAGGGCTTCGGAAACATGCCGTTCGGAAATTAAGTGCGCTATACTGCATGGTATTGCTTTGCGTAAACATGATGCGCGAGGCGGCAGCCCGGCGAAGAAATAAATTGCTCGACGAGAACAAGTTTACTTAATGAAAGTATCCGGAGGGTCGCTTTAGATCGAAACGGACCGGCTCTGGATGGCCAGGCAGCAGCAGCGTATGGATATTGAAAAGTTGTATTAAAGACAGTTCGTGGGGCTTGCGGATGGCAGGATAGCCCGGCGGGAAATTCCTAAAGTTAACTTTTCTGTTGACGTTAAGAATGAACGGCCGGGTTTTTTGTGGTCACAGCTTCAGGGTTTACAGAACAAAGCAGGGAATAAATCGGCAATTGCCAATGGTAAGGAGAAGGAGCCACGGGGAACCCGTCGGCTCCCATTCGTTTCCAATCAGAAATTAGCGGCGACCTTCAGGAGAAATGCAAATGAGCAGCATCTTAGCTAGTTACACCACTGATCAGATCGCGGGTCTGACCACCCAAGAGATCTCCGCGCTGTACACCTCTGACATAGCGGTGCTCAATTCGGATCAAGTCGCCGCCCTCACCACCACGCAGATGGCTGTATTCAGCTCGCTGCAAATCGGTGCGTTCACGACGACGGCCTTGCCGTCGCTGACCACGGCCGATTTCGCCGCCATCACCACCACCGCACTGGCTGGCCTGACCACCGCGCAGACCAAGGCCCTGACGACCGACCAGATCGTCGCACTGACGACGGCCCAGGCCAACGCCTTGTCGACCCAGCAAGTCGGCGCGCTGAGCACCGACGACGTGGCCGCCCTGCAGACTGCTGACTTCGCCGCCCTGAAGACTTCCGCTATCGCCGCCCTGTCGACCAACCAGATCAAGGCCCTGACTACCGACCAGGTGGTGGCCATCGACACCAGCCAGGCCAACGCGCTGACCAGCGCGCAAGTCGCTTCGCTGAGCACCGACGACATCGCCGCCATGCAGACGGCCGACCTGGCCGCCCTGAAGACCTCCTCCATCGCCGCCCTCGCATCGGCACAGGTCGCCGCCCTGACCACCAGCCAGATCAACAGCCTGCCGACGGCGCAACTGGCCGCCCTGAGCACGGCCGACATCGCCAACGGCCTGACCACCGACCAGGTCGTCGCGCTGACCTCCAGCCAGCTGGGCGCGCTGAGCACCGCGCAAGTGGCTGCCCTGTCGAGCAACAACATCGCCGCCATCGAGACGGCTGACATCGGTGGCCTGACCACGGCCGCGATCGCCGCGCTGAAATCGACGCAGATCGCCGGCCTGACGACGGCGCAAGTGGCCTCGCTGTCGACCAACCAGGTCGTCGCGCTGACCACGGCCGCCATGAACAGCATGAGCACCGACCAGATCGGCGCCCTGACGACGGCCCAGGCAGCGGCCCTGAGCACGAGCCAGGTGGCCGGCCTGTCGACCAACGCCATCGTCGCCTTGACCACGGCCGACGTGGCCGCCCTGAAGACGGCCGCCATCGCCGGCCTGACCACCAACCAGATCAAGGCCCTGACCACCGACCAGATCGTCGCGTTGTCGACCGCCGAAGCGAACTCGCTGTCGAGCGCCCAGATCGGCGCGCTGAGCACGGACGATGTCGTCGCCCTCGAAACGGCCGACCTGGCTGCACTGAAGACCTCGGCCATCGCCGGCCTCGGTTCTAGCCAGGTTGCGGCCATGAGCACCAACCAGATCACCAGCCTGCCAACGGCGCAACTGGCCGCACTGAGCACGGCGAATATCGCCAATGGCCTGACCACCGACCAGGTCGTCGCGTTGACGTCGAACCAGCTGGCCGCGCTGAGCACCGCGCAAGTGGCAGCCCTGTCGAGCAACAACATCGGCGCCATCGAAACGGCTGACATTGGTGGCCTGTCCACCGCTGGCGTTGCCGCGCTGAAGTCGGCCCAGATCGTGGGCCTGACGACGGCGCAAGTGGCCGCCCTGTCGACCAACCAGGTCATCGCGCTGACCACGGCCGCCATGAACGGCATGAGCACCGACCAGATCGGCGCCCTGACCACGAACCAGGCGGCTGCCCTGAGCACGGCCCAGGTGGCTGGCCTGTCGACCAATGCCATCGCCGCCCTGTCGACCGCCGACCTGGCTGCCCTGAAGACGGCCGCCATCGCTGGCCTGTCCACGGGCCAGATCAAGGCCCTGACCACCGACCAGATCGTCGCCCTGTCGACCGCGGAAGCGAACGCGCTGTCGAGCGCGCAGATCGGCGCCTTGAGCACGGACGATGTGGCCGCGCTGGAAACGGCTGACCTGGCCGCACTGAAGACCTCGGCGATCGCCGGCCTGAGCACCGCCCAGGTCGCCGCGCTGACCACCAACCAGGTGCACAACCTGGCCACGGCCCAGCTGGCCGCCCTGAGCACGGCCGACGTGGCCGCCGGCCTGACCACCGACCAGATCGTCGCGCTGACCTCGAGCCAGCTGGCTGCGCTGAGCACCGCGCAAGTGGCTGCCCTGTCGAGCAACAACATCGCCGCCATCGAGACGGCCGACATCGGTGGCCTGTCCACGGCCGCGATCGCCGCGCTGAAATCG
>DATFBD010000045.1:0-16433 GCA_035254005.1 Burkholderiaceae bacterium
GCTCTACCAGAGGAACGTGCTGGCGCGCACGCAGTTCTTCGTCGAGTGGATGGCGCTGGACCTGATTCGCGACGCCGACGGCGACGTGGTGGGCGTCACCGCGCTCGAAATGGAGACCGGCGAGCTGCACATCCTCGAAGCCAAGTGCGTGATGCTCGCCAGCGGCGGGGCAGGGCGCATCTTTGCCGCGTCGACGAACGCCTTCATCAACACCGGCGACGGGCTGGGCATGGCGGCGCGCGCCGGCATCCCGCTCGAAGACATGGAGTTCTGGCAGTTCCACCCGACCGGCGTCGCCGGCGCCGGCGTGCTGCTGACCGAAGGCTGCCGCGGCGAAGGCGCGATCCTGCGCAACGCCAACGGCGAGCGCTTCATGGAACGCTACGCGCCGACCTTGAAGGACCTGGCGCCGCGCGACTTCGTCTCGCGCTGCATGGACCAGGAGATCAAGGAAGGCCGCGGCTGCGGGCCGAACAAGGACTATGTGGTGCTCGACATGACGCACCTGGGCGCCGAGACGATCATGAAGCGGCTGCCTTCGGTCTACGAGATCGGCCACAACTTCGCCAACGTCGACATCACCAAGGAGCCGATTCCCGTGGTGCCGACGATCCACTACCAGATGGGCGGCATCCCCACCAACATCCATGGCCAGGTGGTGGCGCCCAGGAACGGCAACCCCAACGCGGTCATCAACGGCCTGTACGCGGTCGGTGAGTGCTCCTGCGTGAGCGTGCACGGCGCGAACCGCCTGGGCACCAACTCGCTGCTCGACCTGCTGGTGTTCGGCCGCGCGGCCGGCAACCACATCGTCGAGACGGCGCTGGCGGCCAAGTCGCACAAGGAACTGCCTGCCGACGCGGCCGACGCCACGCTGGCTCGACTGGCCAAGTACGAGTCGAGCACCGGCGGCGAATACGCGCAGGACGTCGCCAACGACATCCGCAAGACCATGCAGCAGCACGCCGGCGTGTTCCGCACCCAGGCCACGATGGACGAGGGCGTGACGCAGATCAAGGCGGTCGCCGAGCGGGTGAAGAACATTCACCTGGCGGACAAGTCCAAGGTCTTCAACACCGCGCGCGTCGAAGCGCTCGAAGTCGAGAACCTCATCGAAGCCGCGCTGGCCACCATGGTGTCCGCGGCGGCGCGCCACGAAAGCCGCGGCGCCCACACCGTGAACGACTACGGCGACACGCCGCAGCACCCGAACGGCCGCAACGACCAGGACTGGCTCAGGCACACGCTGTGGTACCGCGAGGGCAACCGCCTCGAATACAAGCCGGTGACCATGAAGCCGCTGACGGTGGAGTCGATTCCGCCGAAGGTTCGCTCGTTCTAATCGTTGGGACTGAAGAGAAAACACATGACGAAGCGTGTATTCCAGATCTACCGCTACGACCCGGACACCGACTCGAAGCCGCGCATGCAGACCCTCGAGGTCGAGCTCGACGGCAGCGAGCGCATGCTGCTCGACGCGCTGATGAAGCTCAAGGCGGTCGACCCGTCGCTCAGTTTCCGGCGCTCGTGCCGCGAGGGCGTGTGCGGCTCCGACGCCATGAACATCAACGGCAAGAACGGCCTGGCGTGTCTGACCAACATGAACACGCTCAAGGGCGACATCGTCTTGAAGCCCCTGCCCGGCCTGCCGGTGATCCGCGACCTGATCGTGGACATGACGCAGTTCTTCAAGCAGTACCACTCGATCAAGCCCTACCTGGTCAACGACGAGCCGCCGCCCGAGAAGGAGCGGCTGCAGTCGCCCGAGGAGCGCGAGGAGCTCAATGGCCTGTACGAGTGCATCCTGTGCGCCAGCTGCTCCACCAGCTGCCCGAGCTTCTGGTGGAACCCCGACAAGTTCGTCGGCCCGGCCGGCCTGCTGCAGGCCTACCGGTTCATCGCCGACAGCCGCGATCAGGCCACCGGCGAGCGGCTGGACAACCTCGAGGATCCGTACCGCCTGTTCCGCTGCCACACCATCATGAACTGCGTCGACGTCTGCCCCAAGGGGCTCAATCCGACCAAGGCGATCGGCAAGATCAAGGAACTGATGGTGCGACGCGCCGTTTGACACTGCGCAGTCCCGACGCCGCCGACCCCATGCACACTCGCATCGATGAAAGGGCCTTGAGCAAGCTGCGCTGGCGCTGCCGCCGCGGCCTGCTCGAGAACGACTTGTTCATCGAGCGTTTCTTCGACAGGCATGCCGCGACGCTGACCGAGGAGCAGGCCCGGGGCCTGGAGGCGTTGATGGAGTTGTCGGACAACGACCTGCTGGACTTGCTGTTGGCCCGCAAGGAACCCGAAGGCGATTTGCTTCGCGACGACGTGGTGCAGGTGCTGCGCTTGATGCGCACGCCGCAGTAGAGCAGTCGAGACAAACCAGACCGATTCATTTTTCAAGCGATTAAGGAACGACCATGATCCCGTCCGACGTCAAAGCCACCCTGTCGTTCTCCGACGGCAGCCCCAACATGGAACTGCCGATCTACAAGGGCACCATCGGCCCGGACGTGATCGACATCCGCAAGCTCTACGCGCAGACCGGCAAGTTCACCTACGACCCGGGCTTCCTGTCCACCGCGGCGTGCCAGTCGAAGATCACCTACATCGACGGCGACAAGGGCGAGCTGCTGTATCGCGGCTACCCGATCGAGCAGCTGGCCGTGAACGCCGACTTCATGGAATCGTGCTACCTGCTGCTGAACGGCGAACTGCCTAACGCAGCCCAGAAGAAGAAGTTCGTGGACACCGTCTCCAAGCACACCATGGTGCACGAGCAGATGCAATTCTTCTTCCGCGGCTTCCGCCGCGACGCGCACCCGATGTCGGTGCTGGTGGGTACGGTCGGCGCGCTGGCCTCGTTCTACCACGACTCGCTGGACATCAACGACCCGCACCACCGCGAAGTGTCGGCCATCCGCCTGATCGCCAAGATGCCGACCCTGGTCGCCATGTCGTATAAGTACTCGATCGGCCAGCCGTTCGTCTACCCACGCAACGACCTGTCGTACAGCGCCAACTTCATGCGCATGATGTTCGGCAACCCATGCGAAGAATACAAGGTCAACGACGTGCTGGTGCGCGCGCTGGACCGTATCCTGATCCTGCACGCCGACCACGAGCAGAACGCTTCGACCTCGACGGTTCGTCTGTCCGGTTCGTCGGGCGCCAACCCGTTCGCCTGTATCGCTGCCGGTATCGCCTGCCTGTGGGGCCCTGCCCACGGCGGCGCCAACGAAGCGGCACTGAACATGCTGAAAGAAATCGGCACGGTCGACAAGATCCCTGAGTTCATCGCCAAGGTCAAGGACAAGAACTCGGGCGTGAAGCTGATGGGCTTCGGTCACCGCGTGTACAAGAACTTCGACCCGCGCGCCAAGCTGATGCGCGAAACCTGCCACGAAGTGCTGAACGAGCTGGGCCTGCACGACGACCCGCTGTTCAAGCTGGCCATGGAACTGGAAAAGATCGCCCTGAACGACGAATACTTCGTGTCGCGCAAGCTGTACCCGAACGTCGACTTCTACTCGGGCATCGTGCAGTCGGCGCTGGGCATTCCTGTGTCGCTGTTCACCGGTATCTTCGCCATGGCCCGTACCATCGGCTGGATCGCCCAGTGGAACGAAATGATCTCCGATCCAGAGCAGAAGATCGGCCGCCCACGTCAGCTGTTCGTCGGCTCGACCACGCGCGAAGTCCTGCCGATCGACAAGCGCGCGTAAGCGAGGCTGTCAGGTTGGAACAAAAAGCGGGCTGCGGCCCGCTTTTTTATTTTTGGGATGCAAGCGAGGCGGGTCGCGCAGAATTTTTATCCTTCAATACTACTGTATATAAAAACAGTATAAAATGGCATCCCTCAATGACTGAAGGAGCCATCGCATGTCCGAGCTGGATATCTACTTGTCGCAGCATTTCTTCGATACGGAGCAGATGGCGAACGCATCCCGGCTGCCCGTGGCGGCATTTCTCGCGCTGGTGCGCGAGCGGCTGGTGCCGGGCCCGTCGTATGTGGTGGCCAATGGCACGACGCTGAAATCCTACGTGTTTGGCGAGATGGCCACCGGCGGGGCGAAGGATGGCAGCTACTTTCATCCGGCGACGGCGGTATGGGTCGAGCGCGCTTTGCAGACGATCGCCAAGGTGGGGCGGGAGCAAGCCGGTGTCGCGCTGCGGGCCAGGTTCGCCGAGCAGATGCAGGCCGCGCTGGCCGAGCTGAACGAGTCGACCTGGCGGCTGCCGGACTGCTTCGCCGACGATGGCAGCGTGATCCGTGAAGGCATCGCCAAGCGCCTGCAAAGCATCTGGGCGCACTTCATGCATGGCACGTTTGGCCTGTGCGTGGCCCATCCCGAATCGGAAGCGGCGATCGCACGCAAGGAAGTGCTGCAGGAAAAGCTCACCGTGCTGAGCGCGAACGGCACCCGGTTCGCCTATTCGGCCGATGAGGCGCTGGTCATGCTGGACTTGATCGACGCGTTTGCCGACAGCGCCATGCCGTTCTCACCGGTTGAATATCCCGTAAGCAGCCGCAAGCGGCTGGTGGACGACCTGGCTGCCCGCATCAGGGTAGGCTTGGCGGCCTGAGGATAGGTTTCAAATTCGGTGTCAGGTCTGTCATTTGGACAGCCGGCACGCATCTTTGATTTTTCTCATGACGCCCACGCTAAATTATTAGTGCGGTTTTGGCGGGAGGGCGCATGCCAAACGCGTTACCAGCGATTTCCGCATCGATTGATTTTGCTCAAAGGTGCGTTCTCGGTGTCCAAATGACAGACCTGACACCGAATTTCAAAGCTTGACGCTGGCCTGGAGCGCGAACGTGCGCGGCGCTACGGGGATGTCGAACGGCAGCGCCAGCCCTGGCGCCAGGCTCGGTTCGCGTGCGTCGGCGTTGAACAGGTTGCGCACCATGGCCGATACGGTCCAGCCGTGCGGCAATTGGCGCGTCAGCGTGGCGTCCACCGTGCGGTAGTTCGCCACAGGGGCGCGGGCGTCGCCCGGGGCGCGGTGGCGGCCGGCGACCCAGTTCAATTGCGGCGTGAGATGCCAGCCCGGGCTCATGCTCCAGTCCAGCCGGGTGTTGGCGTGGTGGCGCGGCGCATAGCCAGGGTCCTGGCCTGTGGCCTGGTCGTGCGCGTTCTGGCGCGCGTAGTTGGCCAGCCAGCGCAAATCCTGGGCCAGCTCCCAGGTCAGCTCAACTTCGCCGCCATTGCCGTGCACGCTGCCGCTGTTCTGGTACGTGGCGCCGGGCGCGGGCGCCGGGTTGGCCACGGAACGGATCAGGTCTTTCATCGCATAACGGAACAGGCTCAGGTTGACCGACAGGTCGGGGCGCGCCTGCCAGGTCAGCGCCGCTTCCGTGGTGGCGATGGTTTCCGGCTGCACCTGTGGATTGCCCATGTTGACCGGGTTGATGCCGCGCTGCTCGTTGAAACTCGGCGAGCGGAAGGCGCGCCCGTGGAGCAGCTTGACCGTCAGGTTCAGGTCGGCATCCCACACCAGCGCCAGGCGCGGATTGGTGGTGCCGCCGAAGTCGGAGAAATGGTCGTGCCGCACGCCGGCCGTCAGCGCCCAGTCGGGCGCGAACTCCCATTCGTCCTGCAGGTAGGCGTAGTTGATCGTGCGCCGCTGGGGCAGGATGTGGGGCTGGATCTCGCCATAATCGATCACGGGACCGGTCGGTATCGGCAAGCCCGCCGGACTGAGCCGGAAGTTCTTCCTGGTGCTGACCTGGTACAGGTCCTGGATGTCATGGCCCGCGCCCAGCCGCAGCGCGTGCCGCCGCCAGCCGCTGTAGGTGGCGTAAGCGGCGCCGCGCAGATTGTGTTCCCAGCGGCCGGGGCCGCCGATCATGCCGTCGGGGAAAAAGCTGGGGCCGATGCGCGCACCGGCCGGGAACAGGCCCAGACCGTCGGGCGATTGTTCGGTGAAGAACATGTAGCTGAGCGAACCGCCTGCGCTCCAGGAGTCGGACAGGTCGGGCGCGGTCCACGACAGCTCGCTCAGCGCATAGCCGCTGCGGGTCTTGTGGCCGGGGTCCAGCGCCGCATTGACACCCAGGCCGGTGCCCACGTCGCTGCGCCATTTGAGGTTGCTGCGCCAGCGCCAGCGCTGGTAGGACAGGTCGAGCGCGCCGTCCAGCGCGTGGTAGCCGGTGTTGATCGGACCGGGCGCGTTGCTGACATGGGTGCCGAAGCGGCGGTCGTTCAGGGTTTGCGCGTCGGCCTCCAGCGCCTGGTCCGAGCCGTCGCTGCGGCCCACTTCGAGGTAGGCGGCGACAGCCAGTTGTTCCTGCTTGTGCCCATACTCCAGCCAAGCGTCGCGCTCCCGGAACGTGCCGGTGCGCGCGCCCACGCGCAGGCCCGGCATTTGTTCGGCCGTCTTGGTGATGATGTTGATGACGCCGGCGAAGGCGTCGGCCCCGTACAGCGCCGAGCCGGGACCACGGATCACTTCGATGCGCGCCACGTTGGTCAGCGGCATGCTGACCCACATATTGCCTTTGTCGCCGTTGAAGTCGGTGGTCATCCGCAGGCCATTGAGCAGGACCAGCACCTGTGGATTGGAGACGCCGCCGGCGCCGATGCCACGGATGATGTAGCTGGATGCGTACAGCGTCGGCACGCGGGTGACGTGGATGCCGGCCACCGTCTCCAGCACCTGGTCCAGGTCGGTCGCGCCCATGGCGGCGATATCGGCGGCCGTGATGACGGAGGCCACCGCCGGCGCGCGGCGCAGCGACTGCGCCGAACCGGTCGCCAGGCTGATGGCGGAGTGGTCCACGCCGTACAGGGCCATGTCCTCTTCCTCCGGCTGCGTTGCGTCAGCCGACAGGGGCAGGCACGCCAGCACGAGCAGGGCGGCCAGCCAGCGCGGATTGTGGTTGCCCAGGCGTGGGCAAGTTGCGGGCAGGGAAGGAGACAGTTTCATTTCGCAAGCTGGACAACAGGCAGAGCACCACAATACACGGGCATTTGCATTTCAACAATTAGTTGTTGTCAATTTACCTCATGTGTGCCTGCCGGCATTGCCGGGGCTAGCGATCGATGAAGCCCGCCACCTCGTCCGCCGTCGGCGGATTGCAGCCCTCGCGCATGGCGTTCAGGCTGGCGCTGGCGATGGCGCGCCGCAGCGCCGGGCGCAGCGTTTCCTCGCCGGCGTCGGCCAGTGCCGCGGCCGACAGGCTGTGCTGCGCGGCCAGCGCGGCTACCAGGCCAGCCAGGAAGCAGTCGCCGCAGCCTACCGTGTCGCGCACGGCGATCCCGGCGGGCGCGGGCAGGGTGATGGTGGCGTCGCGCGACAGCAGGATGGCGCCGTCGGCGCCCAGCGTCAGCGCGATCAGCTCGACCTGGGGCAAGTCCAGCAGCGTGCGGGCCGCTTCCAGCGGCGGCTGCGCCGCCAGGCCCAGGTGGGCCAGGTCTTCCTCGCTGACCTTGATCAGGTGCGCGTGGCGCAGCGCGCGCCGCACGCCGGCCGCGTAGGCGGGCAGGTTGTCGCAGGCCAGCGGGCGCATGTTGGCGTCGATCGAGATCAGCGCGCCGGCTTGCGCGGCGGCGGCCACGATTTCCAGCGTCGCGTCCAGGTCTTCCGGCACCAGCGCCAGGCCGCCCGTGTGGAACAGCCGCGTACCGGCGGGCAGCGCAGCGCGCGCCTGGGCGGGCGTGATGTCGCGGTCGGCCACGCCCTGGCGGTGGAAGGCGTAGCTGGGCGACTTGTTCTCGTCAAGCGTGACGATGGCCAGCGAGGTGGGGCGGGCGCTGCGCGCCGGGCTGCCCAGCCGTACGCTGGCTTGCTCCAGCATGCGCGCGAAGCCGTGGCCGAAGCTGTCCACCGACAGCGGGTTCAGGTACGTCACGTCCAGCCCCTGGCGCGCGGTGGCCAGCGTGAAGTTGCATACGGCGCCGCCGAGCGCGGCGCCAAAGCGGCCGTCCGGCATTTCTATCATGTCCACCAGCGCTTCGCCGTAGGTCACTATCATGGTTTTCTCCTGCTTGTTTCGTGTCGTGTGTTGGGGATGTCGGCCGCCGTTCAGCGTGCGGCCGTGTGCAGCAATTTCAGGAACAGTTCGCGGTCGGGCGCGAAGTTGGCGTGCAGCGGCAGCAGGGCGGCGCCGATGGCGCGCGCGTCCGCGCCGATGGCGCCGGCGCGTAGCGCGGGCCGGCGCACGCCTTCCCAGCTGTAGCGTTCCAGCGCCTGCCTGGTCTGTTCCAGCAGCCGCTCCAACAGGTCGGGGTGGCTGGAGCCGTCCAGCACCACTTCGTCCAGGTCCAGCAGACAGGTGCCATTGCTGACGGCCAGCGCGATGGCGCGGGCGGCGTCGTCCAGCCACGCTTCCGTGTGGGTCAGCCACGGCTGCTGCAAGGCGCGCGCGTCGTAGGCGGCCGTTTCGTCCAGGCCGGCCGCCGCGTACAGTTGTTCAAGGCTGAACAGCGAGGCGGTACTCAGCATCTGTTCGGGCGGCGCGCCGGCGCCGGACGCCAGTTGCAGTGGCATGGAGCCGAGTGCGCCCGCGTTGCCGGACAGGCCCGCGTGTACGCTGCTGTCGAGCACCAGGCCGCCGCCGATGAAGGTGCCGACGAAAATGTACAGATAGCTGCCGATGCTGCGGCCCCGTCCCGCCACCAGTTCGGCCACGCAGGCGGCCATGGTGTCCTTGGCGAAGACGACGGGCACGTGGCTGACGGCCTGGATTTCGGCGCGGATGTCGAGCCGTTCCCACTGGCCGGCCTGCGCCGGGGCGCTGCCCAGCAAGGCCTGCCAGCCACCCAGGCCCAGCGGGGCGGCCACGCCGATGCCGGCCAGCCGCGCCGCGCGCAGCGGCCCCAGTTGCTTGAGCAGCTCGCGCTGCATGGCGGCGATCTGGCCGAACAGCAGTTGCGGGTCGGGATAGCGGTAGCTGAGCGCGCGCCGTTCGCGCACCGCGCCATGGAAGTCGATCAGCAGCAAATCCAGGCTGCGGCGGCCGATCTTGATGCCGATGAAGTAAGCGCCGTCGGCATTGAGCATGATGGGTACGGATGGCTGTCCCACCTTGCCCCGCTGCGGCGCGCGTTTTTGCACCAGCCCCTGTTCCAGCAGCCGGTTGATGATCAGCGAGACGGTCTGCGTGCTCAGGTGCGTGAGCCGCGCCAGGTCGGCCTTGGCCAGGCTGCCGTGCAGCCGGATCGCCTGCAGCACCACGCGTTCGTTGAACTGCCCCATGCCGCTCTGGTTGGAGCCGCGCGGACGCAGCCAGATGCTGGCGTCGGACGGCGCGGCGGCGTGGGACAAATTCATCATGCTGCTTGCGCTCCCGTCAGCACGCCTTTGCGGAACAGGAAGTTGGCGTACGGTTGCAGCTCGCCCGTCTGCACGATGGCATACGCCTGCTTCACGCGCTCGTAGAACGCGAACCGTTCCACCGGCTCGCATTGCTCGGGCCGCGCGTCGCCGGCCCGGCGGCACAGGCCCAGCATGGCTTGCTGCAGCGGCGTGCGGTAGTCCACCGGCTGGCCGCAGACGGCCATGAAGTCCACCGGCCGCTCGGCCAGGTCGAGCGGGAACACGGACAGCACGGCGCTGGCGGCGCGCGCCAGGTCCACGCCGGGCAGGCGGATCAGCGGCTTGCCGCGGCCCAGCGAGGCGGCCGTGAAGTTGGCGTCCACCAGCACCACGGCATCGCCATGGCCCATCTCGGCCAGCACCTTCAATAGCTCGGGGCTGAGCAGCGGGTCGAGTCCTTTAAGCATGGGCCTGCTCCGGCAAATCCTTCGGGTCCTTGGCGCCCGTCATCACGGCTACCGTGTCGGACATGCTGATGTGCTTGGGATCGACCACGGCCACGCGCTTGCCCAGCCGCTGGATGTGGATGCGGTCGGCGATCTCGAACACGTGCGGCATGTTGTGGCTGATCAGGATCACGGGCAGGCCGCGGTCGCGCACGCGCCGGATCAGTTCCAGCACCATATTGCCTTCCTTGACGCCCAGCGCGGCCGTCGGTTCGTCCAGGATCACCACGTGCTTGGCGAAGGCCGTGCTGCGCGCCACGGCCACGCCCTGGCGCTGGCCGCCCGACAGCGTGCCGACCGCCTGCTTCATCGAGCGGATGCCGATCTTCAGGTCCTGCATGTGGCCCACGGCTTCGGCCAGCATGCGCTTCTTGTCGATCAGGCGCAGCCAGCGGCCCAGCAGGCCGGGGCGCAGGATCTCGCGGCCCAGGAACAGGTTTTCGGCGATGGTCATGGCCGGTGCCACGGCCAGGTCCTGGTACACGGTTTCGATGCCGTGGCGGCGCGCGTCGATCGGGGACTTGAAGCGTACCGGCTGGCCGTCCAGCGTCAACTGGCCTTCATCTGGGATCACGGCACCCGACAGGGCCTTGATCAGCGAGGATTTGCCGGCGCCGTTATCGCCGATCACGGCCAGGATTTCACCGGCGCGCAAGTCGAAGTCGGTGCCGTCCAGCGCGGTCACGCCGCCGTAGCGCTTGACCAGGCCGCGTGCCTGGAAGATGGTCGCGGAATGCGTAGCGGTCATGGTCATCAGCCTTTCTTGTGCGTCAGTTGGTCGGTGGCGACAGCGAGGATCACCAGTACGCCGGTCACGAGGATTTGGTACACCGAGGGCACGCCCATCAGGGTCAGGCCATTGCGGAACACGCCCACGATCAGCACGCCGATGAAGGTGCCGACCACGGAGCCGCGCCCGCCGAACAGGCTGGTGCCGCCCAATACCACGGCCGTGATGCTGTCGAGGTTATCGGTCTGGCCGCCTTGCGGATCGCCCACGCCCATGCGGGCCACGGACAGCATGGCCGCGATGCCGTAGAACAGGCCGGCCATCATGTACACGCCCAGCAGCACGCGCGAGGTGGCGATGCCGGTCAGGCGCGCCGCTTCCGGGTTGTTGCCGACGGCGTACAGGTGGCGGCCCGGCGCCGTCTCGCGCAGGAACAGCCAGGTCAGCACGTACAGCGCCAGCATCAGCACGGTGCCGTAGGTGAGGGTGGTCTGGCCCAGGTGGAAGGTGTTGCCGAAGAAGGTCATCGCGTCCGGCAGGCCGGTCACGGTCTGCGCCTGCGAGTAGATCTGGGTCACGGCGAACGCAATGTTCATGGTGCCCAGCGTGACGATGAACGGCGGCAGCTTGATCGAGGTGACCAGCGCGCCATTGAGGTAGCCGATCAACACGCACACGCCCATGCCGCAGGCCACGGCCAGGTAGGGATGCATGCCGTAATCGACGGCGAACTTGGTGGCCACCACCGAGCCCAGCGCCATGGCCATGCCGCACGACAGGTCGATGCCGGCGGTGAGGATGATCAGGGTCTGGCCGATGGCGATCACGCCGACCACCATCACCTGTTGCAGGATCAGCGAGAAATTCTGGCCGCTCAGGAAGCGGTCCGATTGGGTGGCGAAGAACAGGCAGGCGGCCAGCAGGGCCAGCAGCGGCCCCAGCACGGTGACTGGCGGCAGTACATCTTTCAGGCGCAGTGACATGGTTTTTCCCTGGAGGGCAGGGGACGGGCGGACGGCGGCGGCAGCCACGGGACCCTGGTTCAGATTGCTTTGCATGATATTCCTTTCGGTACGGTCGGGGCGGCCGCGGGGCCGCCCTCAGTCCTTGAAACGTGCCGTGTTGCTTACTTGCCCCAGCAGGCGGTCAGGCCATAGCCGGTGTCCTGGCTCGGTACGCTGGCTTGCTTGTGGTCGGTGATCAGGGTCACGCCCGTGTCCACGTAGCCGCTCACTTTCTTGCCCGTCTTGGCGTAGTTCACGCCGGCGTCCACGGCCAGCCCGGCCATCTTCAGCGGATACTGCTGCGAGGTGGCCGCGATCACGCCGGCCTTGACGTCGCGCACGCCGGCGCAGCCGCCGTCCACCGACACGATCAGCACGCCTTTTTCCTTGCCGGCCGCCTGCAAGGCCTTGTAGGCGCCAGCCGCCGCCGGTTCATTGATGGTGTAGACCACGTTGATGTCGGGGTTCTTCTGCAGGCAGTTTTCCATCGCCGTCTGGCCCTTGCCCTGGTCGCCGTAGCTGTCGGCCATGCAGACCACGTCCCCGCTCTTGGCCAGGCCGGCCGTCTTGGCGTCCACGCCCGGCACGCCGAAGCCGGCCAGGAAGCCGTTGTGGCGCGCGATGCCGACCGGGTGGCCGGGGAACAGGTCCAGCGTGGCGATCCTGGCGGGCTTGCCAGCCATCGCGGCCTTGGCGTATTCGCCGATCAGCAGGCCGGCCTTGAAGTTATCGGTGGCGAACAGGGCATCGGTGGCGCTGGCCGGTTCGGCCGGGCTGTCAAGCGCAATCACCATCACGCCGGCGTCGCGCGCCTTCTTGATGGCCGGCACGATGGCCTTGGAATCGTTGGGGGTAATCAGGATGGCCTTGGCGCCTGCCGAGACCATGTTCTCGATGGCCGTGACCTGGCCCGCGTTGTCGCCGTCGGCCTTGCCGGCCGCCGTCAGCAGCTTGGCGCCCTGCAGCTTGGCCGCATGTTGCGCGCCTTCCTTCATCTTGACGAAGAAGGGGTTGGTTTCCGTCTTGGTGATCAGGCCGATGACGGGCTCGGCTGCGGCGGCGTAGCCGGCGACGGATGCGATCAAACCCACTGCGATGCAATGCTTGGCGTACATGCTGTCTCCTAAGTGTCTTTTATTGGATAGCCGACCGGGGTGGTCGACGTGGCGCGGGCAGAAATGACTGCGCTGACTGAAATATAGGCCGCTTCGATTAATAAATCAATCTATTTTATTTAATCGAATCGCGCCGTTGCGCAATTGACGCAATGTGGCAACAAAGTTAAGCTCGTCTGCGCCGATTGATGGCGAAATAACCCTGGAGCATGCGTGGATACTGTCGTTTTGGAACAAGCACTGGCGGGCCTGCTGGCAAGGCTGGCGCCCGGCCAACGTTACCTGCTGGGGCTTGCGGGTGCGCCCGGCGCCGGCAAGTCCACCGTGGCCCAGCGCCTGCTGGAAGCGCTGCCCGGCCGCGCCGTGGTGGTGCCCATGGACGGCTACCATCTGGCCAACACGGAACTGGCGCGGCTGGGGCGGGCCGGCCGCAAGGGTGCGCCCGACACGTTCGACAGCGCCGGTTACGTGGCCCTGCTGGCGCGCTTGCGCCAGCGCGCGCCCGGCGAGGTGGTGTACGCGCCCGAGTACCGGCGCGAGCTCGAAGAGGGCGTGGCCGGCGCCATCGCCGTGCCGCCGGAGATCGAACTGATTATCACGGAAGGCAATTACCTGTTGCTGGACCAGGGCCATTGGGCCGGCGTGCGCGCGCAACTGGACGCCGTCTGGTACGTCGATATCGATCATGCGCTGCGGCGCGAGCGGCTGGCCGCGCGCCACATGCGCTTTGGCCGCACGGCTGACCAAGCGCGCGACTGGGTGTGGCAAACGGACGAACCGAACGCCGTGCTGGTGGAAGCGAGCAAGGCTCGGGCCGACCTGGTGCTGCGCTGAGCGGAGCAGCAGGTGTCGCAAAAGGGTCAGACCCTGGGGTCTGACCCTGAGGTGACGAGCGGAAGCGATTGATACCACAAGTTGCCAACCCGGGCCCGATGGTGCAGACTGCCAGCTTTGCCAACACAGGCGCACGCGCGCGCCCAGGAGCCGTTCCCATGCAGCAAACTCCCCCCACCGCCGCCGCCGACGCTGAGGAAGCCGTCGCCGACAACCTGCGGCCGCGGGGCTCGAACCAGACCGGCATGCGCCAGTTCAATGAGCGCGTCGTGCTGCAGGCGATCCGCCTGCACGGCAGCCTGCCCAAGGCCGACCTGGCCCGCCTGACCACGCTCAGCACCCAGACCGTCGCATTGATCATCGCCCGCCTGACCGACGATGACCTGGTGATGAAGCTCGAACCGCTGCGCGGCAAGATCGGCCAGCCGTCGGTGCCGATCGCCCTCAAGCCGGACGGCGCGTTCTCGATCGGGGTCAAGATCGGCCGCCGCAGCCTGGACGTGCTGCTGCTCGATTTCGTCGGCAATGTGCGCAACCGTTATTCGCTGGGCTACCGCTTTCCCGAACCGGACCAGGTATTCCGCACCATCGCCGAGCAGGTGCGGCAGATGCAGGCCTCGCTAGCGCCGGCGTTGCGCAGCCGCATCCAGGGCATCGGCGTGGCCGCGCCGCTGTCGCTGGGCAGCTGGCGCGAGCTGATCGGCATGGCGCCCGAGGAGGGCGGACGCTGGAACCGGCTCGACATCGCGCGCCAGATCGAGGCCGACACCGGCCTGCCGGTGCGCTTCGCCAAGGACACGGCGGCCGCCTGCGTGGCCGAGCTGGTGGCCGGGCGCGGACGCAGCGTCAAGAGCTTCCTGTATTTGTACATCGACACCTTCATCGGCGGCGGCCTGGTGATCGACAGCCACCTGCACGCTGGCCTGCACGGCAACGCGGGTGCCATCGGCTCGCTGCCGGTGGGGATGGCGGGGACGGATGCGGGCTCGCCGCCGGCGCAGCTGCTGTCGACGGCATCGCTACTGGGATTGGAGAACCTGTTCCAGCAGGCGGGCCTTGATCCGCTGGCCGCCTACGACGAGCGGGCCACGCAAGACCAATGGGATACACTCAGTTCGCAGTGGGTGGCGCAGGCCGCCAACGCGATCGCGATGGCCGTCACCAACGCCAGCTGCCTGCTGGACCTGGAAGGGGTGATCGTGGATGGTTCGTGCAGCCGCGCGCTGCTGGAGCGCTTGATGGCCGGCGTGTCGGCCGCGCTGGCGCGCTACGACTGGGAAGGCGTACAGCTGCCGCAGATCCAGATGGGCACCATCGGCCCGGATGCCCGCGCGCTCGGTGGCGCGCTGTTGCCGCTGTACGCCAATTTCGCGCCGGACCGCGACCTGTTCCTCAAGCTCGAAGCCTGAGGAGCGGCCGGTTCCGGCGCTTTCACAACGTGCTTGTCGCCAACCGCCTGGCACCACGCGCTGACCGCCGCGCGCTTGATGCCAGGCGCTTAGTCCTGGCGGCGCGCGCTTACCACCACGCCTCGACCTGCAGGCCGGCCGACAGGCCGCTGGTGTTGTTGCCATACACGGGACCGCTGTTGTTAGCTGCATTCACCAGCGGCGTGGCGGCGCCATTCCATTTGCCATAGGTGACGAAGGCGCGCAGCTCGGGACGCGACCAGTAGCTCTCGCCCATGGCGATGGCCGGCGCGAAGGTCAGCTTGGTCAGGCGCGCGGTCTGGCCGGTGCTGTCCTGCTTGAGCGTGGTCACGCCCAGTTCACCTTGCAGTTTGAGGTTGGGCAGGATCGCATACACGGGACGCACCCCCATCGTGGTCCAGGTGTTGCGCAAGGCGATATCGTCGGCCTTGTCCTTCTGGTACAGGGCGGCGAACTCCATGCTGAACTGGCGGGTAGGCTGGATCACCAGGTCGTCCAGCACGCGCACGCGCGTCACGTCCGAGCCGAGCGTGGTGCTGCCCGACGGACCCATGCGCGAGCAGCAGATGCCGATGCCGGTGCCCGGGCCGCTGCCGTACTGCAGGCCCACCAGGTTGGCGCCGCCCAGCATTTCCTGTTTGTGGAACGCGCCGACTGCCCAGCCGCCGTGGCTCTGGTCACCCTGGCCTTGCGCCGCGCGGTCGCGGCCCTGGGCCGAGATCAGCGTCAGCGCGATATCGAGCGTGCCGCCCGGATTGGTGGGCAAGCCTTCATACAGCACATTCTGGCGCACGGCGGCCGGGGTGTTGACGATGGCGCCGCCGGCCCCGGTGGCGTTGGTGTCGTTGTCCTTGAAGACGGCGTAGCTGATGCGGCCCGCGCCCAGCGGGATCTTGTCCAGGCCACCGCCGGTGCCGTTCATGTTGATGTACTGCATATCGAGCATGTGGATGTCGGGACGGTAGTAGTAACGCTTGCCCATCCACGCCGTGCCGCCGCCCAGGAAGGGCAGGCCTTTGGCTTCCACGTAGCCTTTCAGCAGTTGCAGCTTGGCGTCGCGGAAGTCCGAGCCGGGCGAGTAGGCGTTGACCCACAGCGTGCTGACGAAGCTGACGCCGTTGTCGGCCTTGGCGATCTCCTTGGTGTAGCCGAACTCCGTGTACGAATCGCACTCGTTGCCCAGGCGGTAGGACGAGGTCGGGCCGCCCAGCGCGTAGCAGCTTTGCGGACCGTGGGTGGAACTGCTGCCGGCGCTGGCGCGCAGGTAGCCGTGGAAGCCTTCCGTGTCGTTGTAGGAATCGGCGCTAGCGTAGCCGCAGGCAATGGCCAGCGCCAGGGGAAGGGCTTTCCGGGTCAGACGGTTCATCTTGTGTCTCCTGATCGTTGTGGTTGTTGATACAGCGAGAGCGATTGTGCGACGCCTTACTAATTAAATCAATTTGTTTTATTTAATTGGATGCGAAATTGCAACACAAAATAAAACCGGGGTCAGGTCATTCCCTCACGCAAGATGCGCGCATCTTGCGTGAGGGAATGACCTGACCCCGGTT
>DATFBD010000046.1:0-12920 GCA_035254005.1 Burkholderiaceae bacterium
AGGGCCGCAAGATCACGCGCCAGGCGACCCCGGTCGATCTGTCGTTGCAGGACATCGCCGCGTTCGACGCGCTGCATGCCGTGGCAGTCGGCAACGATAACGTGATTCTGTTCACCGAGGACGGCGGCAGGCACTGGGCCAGGGCCGACAACGTGCCGCGCTCGCAAGTGGCCAACAAGCTCAATCGGGTGCGCACCGGTGCCAACGGTGTGGCGGTCGCCGTGGGCGAGATGGGTGCGCTGCTGCGCTCGCAGGACTACGGCAAGACCTGGCAGCGCCTGCGCCAGGAGGAAGACCTGGCCTGGAACGACGTCGCCATCCTCGACGGCGGTACCTTCGTGGTGGTGGGCGAGTTCGGCAAGATCGTGCGCAGTGACGACGGCGGCAAGCGCTGGGAAAAGCAAGCCGCGCCGGTGGAAAGCTCGCTGATGGCGACCGCGTTCCGCGATGCCTCCAATGGCGTTGCCGTCGGTCTCGATGGCATCGTGTTGACCACCAGTGATGGCGGGCGCCACTGGAGCAGCGTCAAGCTGGCCGCGCATGAGCACTTGCTGGATGTGCTTTGGAACGCCGACAAGAAAGAATGGTTCGCGGTCGGCGCGCTGGGCCGCTGGATCAGCGGTACCCAAGGTGCCGACGGCCTGCAATGGAACACCGGCGTACTCGGCGAGCACACGCTGTCCTGGCATACCCGCGTCCTGGCGGCAGGGTCCGCTTACTGGCTGGCAGGCGCCGATGTCGGTGCCTGGGACGGCCGGCAATGGACCCCGCTTGACTCGCATTGAACCTCCCGCCCTATTTTTCGAGACTCCCATGATTGAACGCATCGCGCATTTTTGCATCAGCCGGCGCAAACCGGTGGTCAGCCTGCTGCTGGTCTGCACCCTTATCCTGAGTTGGTTCGCCCTGCATATCCAGGTGCGGACGGTATTCGAGGACATGCTGCCCTCGAAGCACGAGTATGTGAAGACCCACGAGAAATTCAAGGACACCTTCGGCGGCTCGAACATGGTCACCATCATGCTCGAAGTCGATCAGGGCGACATTTTCCAGCAGTCTGTTCTGGAGAAAGTGCGCGACCTGACCCAGGGCATGCGCGAAGTGTCCGCGGTCAACCAGTTCCAGATCACGTCGCTGGCCTCCAAGAAGCTCAAGGAAGTGCATGCCTCGACCAGCGGCATCGAAAGTTCGCCCTTGATGTGGCCGGACGTGCCGGCCACGCCGGACAAGATGGCGCAACTGAAATCGGCTGTGTTGCGCAATCCGCTGGTGTATGGCCCGTATGTTTCGAAGGACCTGCAGGCCACGCTGATCACGGTCGATTTCATCGACCAGAAAGTCGATTACGCCACGGTCTTCAAGGAGATCGATGCGCAGATCAAAAAGGTGGATGACGGTTCGGTGAAGATCCGCGTGGTCGGCGACCCGATCCTGTTCGGCTGGGTGAACCACTACCTGCCCGAGACCTTGCATCTGGTGTTCTACGCGCTCGGCGTCACGCTGGCGATGCTGTTCGTGCTGCTGCGCACCTGGCGCGGCGTGGTGCTGCCCTTGCTGGCCGGCCTGGTCTCGGCGATCTGGGCGCTGGGCATTTGCCAGATCCTCGGCATCAATTTCGAACCGTTGGTGATCGTGGTGGCGATGCTCATCACCTCGCGCGCCGTGTCGCACTCGGTGCAGATCGTCAATCGCTTCGATGACGAACTGGAGGCGCAGCCGCAGCTGGGCGACGCGGAACTGGCCGGCACCGCGGCCCGTGTCGCGCTGGCGGACCTGTTCCGTCCCGGCATGCTGGGCGTGATCGCCGACGCCGCGTGCATGGCGGTGGTGGCCATGAGCCCGATCCCGATGTTGCAAAAGCTCACCGTGCTGTCCGTGGTCTGGGTTTCCACGCTCACTGTCAGCGCCGTGATCCTCACGCCGGTGTTGTTGTCCTACATCCGCAAGCCGCGCGGGTTTGCCCACCCGCTCAATCTGCAGCCGGTGTTGCGCAAGGTACTGGACTTCGCCGTTGCCATCACCTTGTCCCGCGCCCGCTACGCGGTACTGGGCGTGAGCCTGCTGGTGATCGTCAGCGCCGGCATCTATGCGCTCAACCTCAGGATCGGCGACGCCAACCCCGGCTCGCCGATCCTGTGGCCCCACGCGAAATACAACCAGGATTCCAAGGCGATCAATGCGCGCTTTGAAGGCGTCGACCGGCTGTTCGTGGTGATTGGTGACGACGACAAGCCGGGCGTGGTCAAGAGCAACGAAGTGCTGCAATCGATGGACCGCTTCCAGCGTTTCATGGAAGTGCAGCCTGAGATCGGCGGGTCGTTGTCGGTTGCGGACGTGATCCCGCAGCTCAACGCCACTTTGCATGAAGGCAATCCGCATTACCAGGAAATGTCGAACAACGCGGCCATCAACGGCAGCCTGATGGCGATGCTGGAATCGGTCTCCGAGCCGGGCGACATGGACCGTTTCGTCGACAAGCAGTCCGCCAATGGTTCGGTCACGCTGATGTTCCGCGACCGCCAGGGCGAAACCATCCGCACCGCGGTGGCACGGATCAAGGAGTTCATCGCGGCCAACCCGCTCAAGGAAGGCCATTGGCAACTGGCGGGCGGCGTGGTTGGGGTGATGGCGGCGATTAACGAAATCATCCTCTCCAGCCAGATCGAAGCCATCGCGCTGGCGCTGCTGGTACTGGCGGTGCTGTGCACGATCGTGTATCGCTCGACGATCGCCGGGATGCTGTTCATGGTGCCGGTGATCATCTCCAACATGCTGACCTTCGCTTTCATGGTCTGGAAAGGGATCGGCATGAACATCAATACCGTTCCGGTGGCCGCGCTCGGTATCGGCCTGGGCGTCGATTACGCGTTCTACATCGCCGACCGTGTCAAGGAGGAGATAGCCATCGGCAGCACGCCCGAGCACGCCGTTCGTCAGGCGCTGCATTCGGCCGGCATGGGCGTCATCGTCACGGCCAGCGTGCTGATCCTGAGCACCCTGCTGTGGTACGTCTCGTCGCTGCGCTTCCAGGCGGAGATGGGCCTGCTGATGGCCATCTGGCTGTCCGTGTCCGCCATGTCGGCGCTGTTCGTGATGCCTTCGCTGATTTACGTGTTCCGTCCCAAATTCATCTTTGGTGCGCAAGGAGGTGAGGCCAAGGTACCGCTGCCACAAGTTGCTTGATCGCTGAACAAGACAAAAACGTAATGCCAATTCATTTGAGGGAGACATAATGAAGCAACACAACACGAAGTTTTCGCGACGCGCCCAGCTGTGCCGCGCGCTGATCCCCACCGCGGTGATGGTGGCCGCCAGCCCGCTGGTGCTGGCCGACGACAACCGAGGCGAAGACCGCTTCCACTTCGATGGCTACCTGCGCGAGGAAGTATCTGTCAATGCCAAGAACTGGCAAGACACGCCCGACTACAACGACAAGGGCAAGCTGTCCATGGCCCGTACCACCTTGCGCCTGAACCTGGAATTCAGGGCGAACGACGCCGTCAGCCTGGTCGCCAAGGGCCGTGCCGCCAAAGAATTCAACACCCCGTTCCTGCGGCACCTGGAAAGCATGGGCGCCAACAGCTACCGGGATAAGAAGCTGACGGATCTGTACAACGATGTCGACCTGCGCGAGTGGTATGCCGATATCAAGGCCAGCGACCGTGTCAAGTTCCGTATCGGCAAGCAGCAGATCGTGTGGGGCGAGACCGATTTCTTCGTCGCCAACGATCTCGCGCAAGGCTATGACAACGTCTGGCGCAGCTTCCTGGAGCCGGCCAACGAAGAGCTGCGCAAGGGCAATATTATTCTCAAGACCAATATCGATGTGCCTGAAGCGAACGGCGGCATCGAGGCCTTCATTCGTCCAGGCTGGGACCGCAAGCGCGATATCGGCACCGAGATCGACGTCTATGGCGGGCGTTGGTCCAGCCAGCCGTATGCCGGCGTGGATTTCCGCAACATCGACCCCTATGCCTGGCATAACGGGAAAGCCGACATCGACCGCAAGACCGGCGGTGTCCGCTGGAGCGGCATGGCAGGCGACACCAACTACTCGGTCTCGTGGATGCGCACCTTCTACAACTCGCCGATCATGAATCCATCGCCGACCACCCCCTTCTTCCTGCTGGGTATCCCGGGCGTGGGCGCATCGTCGGGCGTGACGCCGACCGGCAGCGCGAGCACGGCGGGCGTCGCCGGCGAAATCATCTACCCGATCGTGAACGTGTTCGGTGCCACGGCCAGCCGCTACGCCGAGATGGCCGATGCCGTGTTCAGCGCCGAAGTCGCGTTCATCAAGGACGCGCCTTTCAACTTCGCCGCCGCGACGCCGTCGCCGATGACCCAGTACATCGCGCCGGGCTTCGATGGCTGGAAGACCAGGAACGTGGTCGCCGCCATGGCCCGCATGGACAAGAACTTCGCGTTGACGCAGAGCCTGCTGGGTACGGAAAAGCCGATGTTCTTCTCGGTGCAGCTGTTCGACAAGTGGATCCGCAATTTCGACGAAAACGACAACCTGCTGTACAGCGTAGGCTGGGGCGGCCGTGCCAAGCGCCACAACACGCTGGTGACCACGATCTTCGATCTGAGCTATGACAACGGCCGTATCCATCCGCAGCTCGTGCTGGGTTCGGACGTGACCAATGGCGGCGGCTTCTACATTCCCTCCGTCACGACCCAGTTGAGCAAGAACCTGCGTTGGAAGGTCGAGTACGACGGTTTCTGGGATAACGGTTATGCCAGGACGGTCCAAGGTGGCGTCCCCGCCAGCGACAGAACCACGCTGTTCGGCTACCTGCATCACCGCGACCAGATCTACACCAGCCTGACTTATCAGTTCTAATGCACTGCACCCGGAGAGCAATCATGAAAGCAACAATTCTGTACCGTCCCCTTGCGGCCGCGCTGATCGGCGCAGCCTGCCTGCCGGCGTTGGCCGCCGATCTGGCCGAAGGCACCGTGATTTCCGCCGCCAACATCGACCAGGTCAAGAACGGCACCTTCGAAGGCCACACCATCGGCAGCATGCTGACCGAGAAGATGGAATGGCGTATCCGTAACAACGGCTGGAAGCTGACGCTGGCGCGTTCGAAGAAAGTGGCGCTCGACCCGCGCTGGCTTGCGGCCAGCAAGGCCAATGAAGGCAAGACCAGGATCAATGACGCGACCTGCAAGGTCGATGGCTGGAAAGCAGGTGAACCGTTCCCCGAGATCGACACGAAGGATCCGGAAGCGGCGAAGAAGATCGTCTGGAACCTGCACCTGGGCTCCTTGCTCGGCGACGTGTCCTCGGTGCCGAACTTCACGCAGGTGCTGGTCGACGGCAAGAGCGGCATCCACGCCGAACTGGTGGCCGAGTTCACCCGCTTCACCATGAAAGGCCGCCTGAGCGGCAACGCGCCGGCGATCGGCGATGACGATGAAAGCGCCCGTCAGCTGCTGTTCTTCAAGGCACCCTCCGAGGTCAAGGGCATCGGCACCTATACCATGATGTACGACTCGAACAAGGTGCCGGACGTGTGGGCCTATGTTCCCGCGGTGCGCCGTACCCGCCGTCTGTCGGGCGGCGCCTGGATGGACCCGATTGGTTCGTCCGACCAGCTGCAGGACGAGATCGATGGCTTCAATGCGCGCCCGTGCTGGTACCCCGGATACAAGCTGCTGGGCAAGCGCTGGGTGCTGGCCGCCGCCAACAGCCGCCTGGACAACTGGAATACGAAGGCCGCCGGCCAGGCGGAAAAGTATCCGACGCTGGAGCGTTCCGCGCCGTACTGGAACCTGAACGATACGTTCGAGCCACGCGAGGTCTATATGGTCGAGGTGGCCACTCCGTCGCAACACCCGTACAGCAAGAAGGTGCTCTATGTCGAGACCGCGTATCCGCGGGTGCACTACGTGGAAGCCTACAACCGCAAGGGTGAGTTCTGGAAATTCATCGAAATGCATTCCTACGTCAACACCAAGGCCGGCGATATCCGTACCGTTTCCGCTAACGTGATCGATTTCCAGCGTAACCACGCGACGGTTTCGCTGATCGATGTGTCGACCTGGCGCACCAACTTCGATGCCAAGCCGAGCGACGTGTCCCTGACCAAGCTGGAATCGGCCGGACGCTGATGCGGGCCGCAGGGCCGCTCGCGCCTCAGGGGCGGGCGGTCCTGATTTTCCTGTCACGCGGGAACATTTCCTGAAGTGACAGCAAGCCAGCAACGGAGCGCGGTTCGCAACCTGCGTCACCGCCCCCGCTTTCGTTGGTAGCCGTGGGGGCAACCCCACAGAATTTATAAAAGCACCGATATGCCAATTCGTCTTGAATGTCTCTCCCATACGCCGCTGCACGGCTATTTCGATCCGGCGCCGGAAGTGCTGATCGCGGTGGAGCGTGTGGAAGCTGCCGCACGCGAGCGCGTGCTTGCCTACGACCCGGAACTGGTGGTCGTGTTCGCGCCGGATCACTACAACGGCTTCTTTTACGACATGATGCCGCCGTTCTGCATCGGTGCGGCGGCGAACGCGATCGGTGATTACAAGAGCCTCGCCGGGCCGCTGCCGGTGCCGGGCGAATTGTCCAGGGAACTGGCGGCCAGTGTGCTGGCGGCCGATGTCGATGTGGCCTTGTCCTACCGGATGCTGGTCGATCATGGCTGCGCGCAGGCGCTGGAAGTGCTGACCGGCGGACTGGACCGATTTCCGGTGATTCCCGTATTCATCAATTCGGTGGCGCCACCGATGGCGACGCTGCGCCGCTCGCGCCTGCTCGGCGAAGCCATCGGGCGCTTCCTGTCGCGCACCGGAAAACGGGTACTGGTGATCGGCTCGGGCGGCATTTCGCACGAGCCGCCGGTGCCGGAACTGGCCAGCGCGAGTGCGGAAGTGGCCGAGCGCCTGATTGCCGGACGCAATCTGACGCCCGAGGCGCGCAACGCGCGCCAGGAACGCACCATCGCCGCCGCCAAAGCGTTCGCGGCGGGCGCCGGCGACATGCATCCGCTGAACCCCGCATGGGATCGTGCATTCATGGAGCGACTGGCAAGCGAGCTGCCGGCCGTCGATGGCATGACCAACGCGGCGATCACCCGCGACGGCGGCAGGTCGGCACATGAGATCCGCACCTGGGTCGCGGCGTTCGGCGCGCTGTCCGCCTATGGGCCATACCATGCGTCGCTGGATTTTTATCGACCGATACCCGAATGGATCGCCGGTTTCGGGGCTATGCATGCCGGGCCCGTCGCGGCGGCATAAACCAACCAAGAAGGAATACTGATGTCTGAACAACTCGCACAAAGCCTGGCTCACAGGCTGCGCAACGCGCAAGACACGCGCCAGCCGGTGTCGCCGGTGCGCGGGGAAATCGCGCCCGATGACATGGCGCTGGCCTATGCGGTCCAGCAAGTGAACGTCGACGCACGGCGTGCACAAGGGGAGCGCATCGTCGGCCGCAAGATCGGGCTGACCTCGCTCGCGGTACAACAGCAACTGGGCGTTGATCAACCCGATTTCGGCGCGCTCTTTGCGGACATGGCCTATGGCGATGGCGAACCGATGTCGCTGTCGCGCCTGATCCAGCCCAAAGTCGAAGCGGAAATCGCCCTGGTACTCGAGCGCGACCTCACGCACGAGCAGCACACCTTCGCCGACATCATCAGCGCGAGCGCGTATGCGCTGGCGGCGATCGAAGTGGTCGATAGCCGCATCCAGAACTGGGACATCCGTTATGTCGATACCGTCGCCGACAATGCGTCAAGTGCACTGTTCGTGTTGGGCAGCCGCCCGGTGCGGCTTGCCGATCTCGAGCTCGCCGCCGCGACGATGACGCTGTCCCGCGACGGCGAAGTGTTGTCGCGTGGCAGTGGCGCGGCCTGCCTTGGCAATCCGCTCAACGCCGCCGTGTGGCTGGCTGACGTGATGGTGAAGATGGGCACGCCTTTGCGTGCGGGGGATGTGGTGCTGACTGGCGCGCTCGGCCCGATGGTGGCCGTCACGCGGCCAGGAACATTTACGACGCAGATCGACGGACTGGGCAGCGTGCGCGCGGTATTTACGGAATAAGGAACCAAGATGAACAAGAAACTCAAAGCCGCGATCATTGGTAGTGGCAACATCGGCACGGATCTGATGATCAAGATCCTGCGCCATGGAAAGCATATTGAAATGGGCGCGATGGTCGGCATCGACCCGAATTCGGATGGCCTGGCGCGCGCATCGCGCATGGGCGTCGCCGTCACGCATGAGGGCGTGGAAGGGTTGACCCGTATGCCGGACTTTGCCGATATCGACATCGTCTTCGACGCGACGTCCGCCTCGGCGCACGTCAAGAACGACGCCTTCCTGCGCGGACTGAAGCCCGGCATCCGCATGGTGGATTTGACGCCGGCCGCCATCGGCCCGTATTGCATCCCCGTCGTGAACGGCGACGCCCACCTGAATGCGCCGAACCTGAACATGGTCACCTGCGGCGGCCAGGCGACGATCCCGATGGTCGCTGCCGTATCGCGCGTGGCCAAGGTCTACTATGGCGAAATCATCGCCTCGATTTCCAGCAAGTCCGCCGGCCCCGGCACGCGCGCCAACATCGACGAATTCACGGAAACGACCTCCAAGGCCATCGAGCAGGTTGGCGGTGCGCAAAAGGGCAAGGCCATCATCATCCTGAATCCGGCCGAGCCACCCCTGATCATGCGCGACACCGTGTATTGCATGACCGAGCTGAACGCCGACCAGGAAGCCATCCGGCAATCGGTCAACGACATGGCCGACGCCGTACGGCAATACGTGCCCGGCTATCGTTTAAAGCAGGAAGTGCAGTTCGACCGTTACGAGAACGGCCTCAACTTGCCTGGTATCGGTCAGCAGTCCGGCCTGAAAGTCTCCGTGTTCCTCGAAGTCGAAGGCGCGGCCCACTACCTGCCGGCGTATGCCGGTAACCTCGACATCATGACCAGCGCGGCCTTGAAGACGGCGGAGCGTCTGGCTGAGCGTCAACTTTCCGCAGCAGCGGCTTAAGCGGAGGATTACCCATGTTCGACAAGACAAAAAAGATCTACGTCTCTGACGTGACCCTGCGCGACGGCATGCATGCCATCCGCCACCAGTACAGCCTGGAACAGGCAGTGCGCATCGCCAAGGCGCTGGACGAAGCCAAAGTCGATTCCATCGAAGTCGCGCACGGCGACGGCTTGCAAGGTTCCAGTTTCAACTATGGCTTCGGCGCGCACACCGATCTGGAATGGATAGCAGCGGTCGCCGGCGTGCTGAAGCATGCAAAAGTGGCGACATTGCTGTTACCCGGTATCGGCACCGTCCACGATCTGAAGAACGCCTACGATGCCGGAGCACGCATCGTGCGCGTCGCCACCCACTGCACGGAAGCGGATGTCTCGCGGCAGCACATCGAGTACGCGCGCCACCTCGGCATGGACACGGTCGGCTTCCTGATGATGAGCCACATGACCACGCCGCAGAACCTGGCACAAGAAGCGAAGAAGATGGAAAGCTACGGCGCGACCACGATCTATGTGGTGGACTCGGGGGGCGCGATGAACATGTATGACATCGCCGACCGCTTCAAGGCATTCAAGGACGTGTTGAAGCCGGAGACGCACACCGGCATGCACGCGCACCACAACCTGTCGCTCGGCGTAGCCAACTCCATCGTCGCGCTGGAACATGGTTGCGACCGCATCGATGCCAGCCTGGCCGGCATGGGGGCGGGCGCCGGCAACGCGCCATTGGAAGTGTTCATTGCTGCCGTCGATCGGATGGGGCTGAACCATGGCTGCGACGTGAAGAAACTGATCGATGCGGCCGAAGATATCGTGCGGCCGCTCCAGGAACGCCCGGTGCGCGTGGACCGCGAAACACTGGCGCTCGGGTATGCCGGTGTCTACAGCAGCTTCCTGCGTCACTCGGAATCAGCGGCGCAGAAATACGGCCTGCCGGCCTTCGATATCCTGGTCGAACTGGGCAAGCGCCGCATGGTCGGTGGCCAGGAGGACATGATTGTCGACGTGGCGCTCGATATGCGCAAGCAGCAGGCAGCCTGACTCAGGCGCTATTCATCGAAACACAGCTACGCGAAGGAATCGCACATGAGCGCCCCCTATACCGAAGCCGCCTCCAGTCGGTTCGTCCACGTCCACGATGGCGAGGCGGAGTACAAGGTTCACTACAACGAGGTCGGCCCGGCTTCGGGCCAGGTCATCGTGATGCTGCACGGTTCGGGCCCGGGCGCGACCGGCTGGGCCAATTTCCACCGTAACGTCGAGCCCTTCGCCGTCGCCGGCTATCGCGTGCTCCTGATCGACATGCCCGGATTTGGCAAGAGCGACGCGTTCCTCAATACAGCCGGATCGCGCTCGGAGTTCAACGGCCGCATCGTGAAGCGCGTGCTCGATCAGATCAACGTGGAACGTGCTCACCTGGTCGGCAATTCGATGGGTGGGCACAGCAGCATGGCGTTCGCGCTCGCCTGTCCTGAGCGCGTCGGCAAGCTCGTGCTGATGGGCGGCGGCACGGGCGGCCCGAGCCAGTTCGTACCGATGCCGACGGAAGGCATCAAGCTGCTCAACCACGTCTATCGGGAACCGACGCTCGAGAACGTCAAACGCATGATGAACGTTTTCGTGTTCGACGCCAGCGCACTGACGGATGATTTGCTGCAACTGCGGGTGGACAACATGCTCGCGCGCCGCGATCACCTCGACAACTGGGTGAGGAGCCTGGCGGCGAATCCGAAACAGTTCAGCGACTACGGCCCGCGCCTCGGCGAGGTCAAGGCGCCGGCCCTCATCATCTGGGGCCGCGATGACCGGTTTGTTCCTGTCGATATCGGATTGCGCCTGCTGTGGGGCATGCCGAATGCCGAGATGCACATCTTCAACCGTTGCGGCCACTGGGCGCAGTGGGAGCATGCGGACAAATTCAACCGCATGGTGCTGGCGTTTCTGGCGGAATGAGGTGGCAGGAAGCGAGCCGCGGGCCCTGCCTTGCCACATGAAGAGATTTTCAAGAAGTTACAGGAGTAGTGTATGAACGAACAAGCAATCATCGGACGCTGGCAAATCGTGGCCTGGGAACAGGTCTATGACGATGGCCGCCGCACTTACCCGCTGGGGCAGCAAGTGGAAGGCTTCATTCAATATGATCCCGACGGCCGCATGATGTGCATGCTGTGCCGCGGCGACCGCCAGAACTTCAGCACCGGCGGGCAATGGAACGCCTCGCTGGAAGAGAAGGCGGCGGCCTACAGCTCCATGCTGGCCTATGCCGGGAGCTATACCTATGGCGGCGATACCGTCAGCCATCACGTCGACTTGAGCGCCTTCCCCAATTGGAAGGGGGGCATCCAGAAGCGTCGCATCGAAACGATGGATGCCGGCCGGCTGGCGCTGGTGGCGCGTCTGGAAGAGGGAACCTCCGAAGCGCGCACGGCGCGGCTGACCTGGAAGCGCGGCTGAGGTTCGCGCTTGCTCTCCCAAGGCAGCAACACTTCATCATGGCATAAAACTGGAAAGCAAATATGAGTGAGAACGTTCCCGAGATTGGCAACAGCATCACCCTCGATGGGGTGACCATCAACTATCACGATCGCGGACAGGGCGACGCCATCCTGCTCATTCACGGCTCCGGCCCGGGCGTGACGGCGTGGGCGAATTGGCGCCTGGTCCTGCCGGAGCTTGCCACGACGCACCGCGTGGTCGCGCCGGACATGGTCGGCTTCGGCTACACACAAGCGCCACCTGAGTATCAGACGTCGCCGGATAACTGGGTAGCGCAAGTCATCGGCCTGATGGATGCGCTGGGGATCGCGCAATTTTCCGTCATCGGCAATTCCTTTGGTGGTGCCATCGCGCTCAGGACGGCGAGCATGTATCCGGAGCGCGTCAAGAAGGTAGTGCTGATGGGCTCCGTCGGGACCAGTTTCCCCCTCAGCGAAGGGCTGGACAAGGTGTGGGGATATCAGCCTTCGCATGAAGCCATGCGCGAACTGATCGGCATCTTCGCCTACGACCAGGCTATCGTCACGGATGACCTGGTCGAGCTGCGCTACCGCGCCAGCGTGCGCGCCGACGCGCAAGAGCGTTTTGCCCGACTGTTTCCCGTGCCGCGCCAGCACGGCATCGACATGCTTGCACTGAGCGATGTGCAATTGAACGCCATCCGCATGCCGGTCGCCCTCGTGCACGGCCGCGACGATCGCGTCATTCCGTTCCGGGTATCGGAAATGCTCGCGGCAAAACTCCCGAATGCCACCTTGCACCCGATCGACCATTGCGGCCACTGGGTGCAGATCGAAAAGAAACCTGAATTCCTCGGCATCGTCAGCCGCTTCATGGAGGAAAACGCATGAGCGTCATATCCCTGGGTTACGTGGGCGTTAGTACCAGCCGCCTTGCCGACTGGGGCGACTTCGGCACGAAATTGCTCGGCCTGCAAATTGCCGACCAGTCGGCGCGGAGCCTGTCCTTCCGCATGGACGACTTGAGCCAGCGCTTCCAATTCGAGGAAGGGCCGGACGGCATCATCCAGCATATAGGATGGGAAGTCGAAAGCGCCACGGCCCTGCAAGCGATGGCGGCGCGGTTGGAAGCCGCCGGGGTCCGGATCCAGCGGGGCAGCACCGCGCTGGCCGAGCAGCGTCGGGTACGCGAACTCATCTGGATGCATGACCCGGCAGGAAACCGGGTCGAGCTCTACTGGGGGCCGGAAAAAGCAGACAATCCATTCACGCCGGGACGCAATATCGCTGGTTTCCGCACCGGCCCGCTCGGCATCGGCCACGTGGCCTTGACCTGCGAACGAATCGACGCCGCCCTGCCGTTCTATACCGAGTTGCTCGGCTTCGGCGTGTCCGATTATGTGCTGGCGCCGTTCAAGGCTTATTTCCTGCACGTGAATCCGCGCCACCACAGCCTGGC
>DATFBD010000047.1:0-8655 GCA_035254005.1 Burkholderiaceae bacterium
GCACCTTGTCGATCAATGCGGCCATTCCGGCGTCGGCCGGGAGCAGGTTCGAGAATACCGGCAGCAGCTTGTAGCGGTAGGCCGCGACCCTGCCGTTCTTGACATCGAAGTCGAGGACCGCGAGGAACTTGCCGTTGCAGCCGGCGTTGGTGACGAGCGTCTGCCCGCCCGCGTTCTGCACGAGTGTGGGTGCGGGGACGCCGTCATGGGTGTGACCGCCGAGAATCGCGTCGATGCCGCGCACGCGCGTGGCGAGCTTCAGGTCGACGTCCATCCCGTTGTGCGACAGCAGCACCACCACCTGCGCGCCCTTGCCGCGGACTTCGTCGACGACCTTCTGCAGCGTTTCGTCCTGGATGCCGAACGTCCACTCGGGCACGAAGTAGCGCGGATTGGCGATCGGCGTGTACGGGAAGGCCTGGCCGATGATGGCCACCTGCACGCCGTTCATCTCCTTCATCACGTAGGGCTTGAACACGGGGTCGCCGAAGTCCGTGGTCTGGATGTTCTGGGCCACGAAATCGACCTTGCCCTTGAAGTCGCGCTCGACGATCTCCTTGACCCGCTTGTCGCCCAGCGTCATTTCCCAGTGCGCCGTCATCACGTCCACGCCCAGTTCCAGGCAGGCGTCCACCATGTCCTGGCCGTTGGTCCACAGGGCCGTGGCCGAACCCTGCCAGGTGTCGCCGCCATCGAGCAGCAAGGCGCCGGGCCGGCTGGCGCGCATGCGCTTGACCAGCGTGGACAGGTGGGCGAAGCCGCCCACCTTGCCGTAGGTGGCCGCCGCCTGCTCGAAATTGAGGTAGGTGAAGGCATGCGCCTCCGGGGTGCCGGGCTTCATGCCCGTCTGGCGCAGCAGCTGTTCGCCCACCAGGTGCGGCATGCGGCCCACAGCCTGGCCCACGCCCAGGTTCACGTTTGGCTCGCGGAAGTACACCGGCGTCAGTTGCGCGTGGCAGTCCGTGAAGTGCAGCAGGTGCACATTGCCAAAACGGGGCACATCGTACAGCGCGCCGGCCGATGGCGCGGCCAGCGCGCCCTTGGCGTCGAGCAGCATGCCGCCGGCCGCCGCGATGCCCATCACCTGCATGAATTCTCGCCGACTCAGACTCATATCGTTTTCCTTATCAATTACTTGGCAGCACGCGGCGTCACTGGTTGACGGGCGACGCCGGGTCCAGCAGCAACGCCATCACGTCGCGGATCTGGGCTTCGGTCAGGATGCCGTTGTGGCCGAAGCGCGGCATACTGGAACAGGCTTTGAACGCCTGCGAGTTGAAAATCTTGCCCCAGGTGTAGCGCATGATCTCGGGGCTCTGGCCGCGCAGCTTGCCGTACTGGTACAGCGAGGGGCCGATATTGCCAAACGCGATCTCCTCCTTGCGCAGCTGGTGGCACGCGTAGCAATTGCCGCCATTGACGCTGCCCACCGCGTCCGACGATTGCATGCCGCGCCCGTTCTGGGCGATCTTCTCGCCCTCCTCCCACTTGCCCAGCCAGGCCCCATCGGCCGGGTAGACGATGGTCTTGAGCTGACTCGCCTCGATCTTCGCGTCCACCTTCTTGCTGCGGGCGGCCGGTTGTTCGCTGCAGATCTTCTGCACCTCGTCCTGCTGGGTCACCCGTTCCACCGTGGCGGGGCCCTTGGAACGGAAGTCGCTGGACAGCATGTCGCGGGCCATCTTGGCGTAGTCCGGTCCGGCCGCAACCGCCTCGCCCGTGATGCAAGCGCCAGCGAGCAGCAATGCCACTGCCTTGTCGATATGTCGCATCTGCGTCTCCTTAACGTTTCAGCGCGGGCGCGTCGAACTTGCCGCCCTCGGCGCTCTTGGCCAGATACATGGTGAGCGCCGTCACCGCGTCCGACGCGTACACGGGCTCGGGGAAGCGCTGCTGGCGGAAGCAGTCCATCAGCCGGTGCTGCATGGTGCGCACCTCGCCTTGCGACACACGGTACGCCGGCCAGGTGGTGTAGGCCGCCTGCGCGTTGGCCTTGTTCAGGATGTTCGGCAGTTCCTGCAGGCGGATGCGCTGGCCATCGGTGCCATGGCAGGTGGCGCACGCGAAATCGTGCGCGCCGCCGCGGTAGAAGAACAGCTTCTTGCCCACTTCATAGGCCTGCTTCTCCAGCGGATGCGCGGTCGATACATTGATCGGCATGCCGCGCGACTCGGCCGCCACGTAGCTCATGATGGCTTCGATGTCGGACGGCTTGCCGGTCGAGGCGAACGGATTCGCCAGCGCCTCGGCCTGGGTCAGGCCCTGGATGGTCATGCGGCAGTATGCGAGACGCTGCTCGGCGTCCATCACCTTGCCGGTATCCTTGAAAAAGCGCGGCAGGGCCACGTAGGCGCCTTTCAGCACGCCCGGTCCCTGGCCCATGTCGCAGGTCTCCAGCGAGGCCTGCTTCGGCCCCGCTTTTTTCTTCCACAGTTCCTCGCCGCGCATTTCCCACAGCTCGGCGGGATTGCCGTCGGCCAGCATCTGCCGGTACTTCGCGATCTCGTCGGTGGCCGACGTCTGCGCCCACGCCGGCAAGGCCGCCAGCGCCGACAGGATCAAACAAGCTTGTCTTTTCATGGTGTCTCCTCCGTTTGCTTGCCTGGCGTGGCGCCCTATTAGCTGACGACGCCTTCGTCGGTGCGCGTGTCGCCCGTATTGTCCACCCAGGTCACGCTGACCTTGTCGCCCTTGGCGCCGCCCTTGAACTTGAACGACAGGAAGGGATCTTTCGACACGGACGGGCCGAACTGCGCGTCCAGCACCACCTTGTCCTTGCACTTGACCACCAGCGTCTTGATGTGGTGGGCCGGTATCACCTTGCCCGCCGCGTCCTTGCGCTGGCCCGTTTCCATATCGTGACGCATCAAAATCTTCACTTCCACCGTGTCGCCCGCCGCAGCGGCGCGAATGCGCATCGGATCACCCATGATCTTTCCTTTACTCTGATGTTTTTAAGAGACTCGCCGGCGCGCGGATCAACCGCCGCAACCGCCCAGCGTGACCTTGATTTCCTTGCTGGCCACCAGCCACTTGCCGTCCGCCTTGACCAGCGCGTGCACGTTGGAGGTGGCGCCCATCTTCACGCGGGTGCTGATGGCGGGCTCGGTGCCGGCCGGGATCGTGAACGCGGCCGACATGGCGCTCGGGTTCTTGTCCACCAAGATGGCCATGTATTCCGTGTTGGCGGCCTTGGACGCGATCGATACCGGCACCACGGCGCCGTTCTCGGCGATATCCGGGCCGCTCACGGTCACGTCCGCGCTGACGGCGAACTTGTCGCCACCGAGCGCCTTGAGCACATCTTCCAGGCTCTTGGCGTCGAACACCTTCTGGCTCCATTCAGCCGCGAAGACGTCGGACGGCTTGAGCAGGCCCGCCGTAAATGCCATGCCCAGCACGGACGAAATCCGCAGCATGTCGCGTCGACTTTGATTCATCACTCTCTCTCCTATCGAAAAATACAGGGCTGGCTGGTAGCCGGGCCCACGGTTGGCGCAGTCTTGCCGCTGCCTTCTTGCTTGCCGCGTGCGGGTGGGAGGAATCATCCTGCCCACCCGGCGCATCGGTTTGTCGCTACGTTATTTGGCGCCACCCAGCACCCACGCCACCAGGGTCTGGATCTCGTCATCCTTCAGGCTCGCCTGCGGCGGCATGGGGATGGCGCCCCAGGTGCCGCTGGTGCCGGCGCGTACCTTGGCGGCCAGCGCGGCGGGCGCGCCCGCGTCACCGCGATAGCGTGCCGCCACGTCGCTGAACGCGGGGCCGACGATCTTGTTGGTGATGCCGTGGCAGGCCACGCATGCGTTCTGCCTGGCCAGCTTCAGGCCCGCGCTCTCGGCGGCGGCCGGCGCGGCAGCGGCAGTGCCAGCGCCGGCCGCGGGTGCCGTCGTGCCCACCGGCGCCGTCGGTGCGGGCCTGGTGGTATCGGCGCCGCGCACCGGGCCGAAGGTACGGTTCTGCAGCGCGATATTGCCGTGCGCGTTGCGCGATGCTTCCGGCAAGGTGGAGCGCACGCCCGGTTCGACCGGGCAGTTCTTCATACAGGCCACGCTGTGGACATCGGGCTTGCCCTTGATGTCCCACATGCCGTGGTTGGTTTCCATGCCATTGCGGTTCGGCATGCGCTTCTGCACCTCGGCGATATTCTGGTCCGACAGCGTGAAGTCGTCCGGCACAATCTCGCCCATGTTCAGGATGTAGGCCAGCACGGCGTACACCTCGTCCGTCTTGAGCGACTTGGGCGCCGTCCACGGCATGGCGCGGTTGATGTAGTCCCACAGCGTGGAGACGGTGGCCACTTTCATCAGCGTGGTCTTCTGCGGCTGGCGGCCCGTTTTCAGCGCGGCCACGTGGCCGGTCTTGATGTCGTCCGCCGTGGTGCCGCCCACGATGGGGGTGAACACTTCGTTCGATTCGCCGAACGTGCCGTGGCAGCTGGCGCAGCGCCCTTCCCAGATCACCTGGCCGGCAGCCACCGTGCCCGAACCCTTGGGCAAGCCTTTGAAGTCGGGCCGCACGTCGATATCCCAAGCCGCCACTTCGGCCGTGGTGGCAGGACGTCCCAGGCCGGTGGGGGTGGCGGTGACGGCCGAAGCAGGTGCAGCCTGCGCCTGCCAGCCCGCGCCAGCGAGCGCGAGCACAACGATGGACTTAATAAACCTGGACATTGGACACCTCGCCGGATTGCGCGACTTGCCAGGACTGGATCGCGTTGTTGTGGTAAATGGATTTGGTGCCACGCACGGCGCGCAGCTCGTTGATCTTGGGTTGCACGTAGCCCGTCTCGTCGATGGCGCGCGACTGCAGCACGGCGGGCGAACCATCCCACACCCAGTCGATGTTAAAGCGCGTCAGGCACTTGGGCAGCACGGGCGATTCCAGCCGCGCCGTGCGCCAGTTGCGTCCGCCGTCCACGGACACATCCACCCGCTTGATCCGCCCCCGTCCCGACCAGGCCAGGCCGGTCACGTTGTAGAAGCCCTTGTCCAGCAGGGTCTGGCCGGCCGACGGGGTAGTGATCACGGACTTGCATTCCTGGATAGACGTGTACTGGCGGAAGTTCCCGTTCGGCATGGCGTCGATGTAGTGCACCGCCTCGTCCTTGGACGCGTAAGGCTGGTCGCCCACTTCGATCCGGCGCAGCCACTTGACCCACGACACGCCCTGCACGCCCGGCACCACCAGCCGCAGCGGGTAGCCATTCTCGGGCCGCAGCATTTCGCCGTTCATGGCCCAGGCCACGATCACGTCGTCCAGCGCGCGGTCGATCGCAATGGTGCGCGTCATGGCCGAACCGTCGCCGCCCTCGGCCAGGATCACGCGGGCATTCTTCTTGTCGTAGCCGCATTCCTCCAGCAGCACGGACAGGGGCACGCCGGTAAACTCGCTGCAGCTGAGCATGCCGTGCGAATACTGCACGGTGGGCACGGCCACATTGCCCCACTCCATGGCCGTGTTGGCGCCGCACTCGATGAAGTGCATGCGCGACACGGACGGCATGCGCATCAGGTCGTCCATGGTGTACACCTTGGGCGTCTTGACCATGCCGTTGATCATCAGGCGATGGGTGGACGGGTCGATGTCATACCAGCCCTGGTGGTGGCGCTCGAAATGCAGTCCGCTGGGCGTGATGATGCCGAACAGGCCCTGCAGCGGCGTGAAGGCGACGGAAGCGGCGCCCACCCGCGTCAGGCCCGGCGACTCGCGCCGCAGCAGATTGGTCTCGAACTTCGATGGCATGCCATACGGATTGCTGGCCACCGGCTTGCCCAGCGTGCGCGCATGCTCGGGCAGGTTCAGGATGTTGGGGTCGCCGGCCGGCTGGGCCAGCGCGCTGCCGCCCGCCAGCGCGGCGCCGGCCGCCAGGAAACTGCGCCGCAAAAAGCCGCGGCGCTCCTCGTTCAGGCCGGAGGCCGTGATGTCGGCGGCCAGTTGGCCATCGACGAAATGTTCGGGCGCGCGCAGGATGCGGCCCCGCTGCGTGGGTTGGTTCGCCATGAGCTGTCTCTCTCCCTTACTACGACAATATAGTTATATGATCAATTAGGCATATATTACTTACAAGAAAGCCGCCGCCTGCGCGGCTTTCCCCTAGTCGTCGCCGACCATGAACGTGCCCGCCACTTTCTCGGCGGACGCGCGACTCTCGATCCGGCTGGCCATTTGCCCGCACACCGTACGGCACAGGTCGATCGTAGCCTGGTCATCTATCCGGTAATAGACTTGCGTACCTTCCTTGCGCCGGCCCAGTATCCTGGCCCGGTACAACATGTTCAACTGGCGCGACACATTGGCCTGGGTCGATTCGATCTCGGTCACGATCTCCCCCACCGGGCGCTCACCGGCGCACAGGGCGTGCAGGATCTTGAGCCGCGTCGGTTCCGACAGCAGGAAGAAGTAGTTCGACACTTCCTCAAACACTTCGCCCATGGCTTCCCGGCCTAAATTCTCTTTCATTTCTCAATCACTATATGCATATATACGCATATAACCAGATTCGCAGAGCAAACGCAAGCCCGACGCAAGCGCCATCCTATTTGACGTGCAGGCTTTCGCGCTCCATCAGGATGTAGGTGTCGTAGGCATTCAGGCGATTGGCGGCGCCGAATGCGGGATAGCCGGCGAAGCGGCGCCAGTCCGTTTGCGCGTAGGCCTGCTCGAACGGCACCATGTCGGCCACGGCCGCCCCCATCTTGTCGCGGAGAAACAACAAATAATCGCGGGTCAGCGCGATGTCGTCCAGCGGCGCGCGCGACATCTCGCCATGGCCGGGCACCACCACTTGCGGGCGCAGCGTGCGCATGCGGTCAAGCGCCGTCAGCCACACCTTGCTGTCGGCGTCGCCCACGAAGGGAATGCGGCCGGTGAAGAACAGGTCGCCGGCGAACAGCATGTGGTCCTCGTCCACGGCCAGCATGATGTCGCCCTCGGAATGGGCGCCGCTGGTGTCGATCAGGCGCAGGTGCAGGCCGCCCATTTCGAACGGAATCTCGCTGCCTTGTGCGAAATCGAGCCAGCGGTCGGCCGGCACCAGCCGGGTCTGCTCGTTGACCCACGGCGCCAGCACCACGCGGCGCTGCGCCAGCCGCTCGCGCGCCAGGTCCGAGGCCAGGTACTGTTTGCCGTTCTCGTGCGCCCACACTTCCGCGCCGCGCGCCTTGAACGCCTGCAGGCCGTAGAAATGGTCGGCATGGTAGTGGCTCACGATCACGCGCCGCACGGGCTGGCGCGTGACACGCGCGATGGCGTCCAGCATGGCCTCGCCCAGCGCAGGACTGCCCAGCGTATCGAATACCACCACGCCATCCCCGGTGACGACGAAGCCGGCGTTGGACATGAAGCCCTGGTTCTCGGCGCCCGCCACCCCGGCCTGGCCATGGAAATAATAGACGTGGGGCGAGACGGGGATCGCGTCCAGCCTGAGCGCGGCCGGCGCGGCCGCCACCGGGCGCAGCGCCAGCATCGTCCATGCCAGCGCGGTAATCCATCCCTTGCTCCAGAACCGCATACCGTCTCCCTGTTTTCAGCGCCGTTGCAACGGCATGCCCGTGGACATCAATATAGCACCATTTGCGTATATGCCTATAGAAGCATATATGGTTTAATGACTGCGGACAACATAAAAACCGGAAACGCCATGAACTTGCTGACGCTGATGGAAACGGTGGGCGAAAACCAGACCCTGGCCCTGGGCGGCCTGCTGATCGGCCTGTGCTTCGGCTACCTGGCCCAGCGCTCGCGCTTCTGCCTGCGCTCGGCCGTGATCGAGACTTGCCACGGCCAGCTGGGCGGCAAGCTGGCCATCTGGCTACTGGCGTTTGGCGCCGCCATCACCCTCACCCAGCTGTTCATCCTGGCCGGGGTGCTCGACGTGCGCGCCGCGCGCCAGCTGGCCACGCGCGGCACGCTGTCGGGCGCGCTGGTGGGCGGCCTGCTGTTCGGTAGCGGCATGGTATTGGCGCGCGGCTGCGCCAGCCGGCTGCTGATCCTGGCCGGCACCGGCAACCTGCGCTCGCTGCTGTCGGGCCTGGTGTTTGCCGTGGTGGCGCAAGCGTCGCTGGGCGGCGTGCTGGCGCCGCTGCGCCTGGCCATCAGCGACTGGTGGGTCATCGATGGCGGCGACGCGCGCGACCTGCTGCTGTGGTTCCACGCCAGCCATGGTATCGGCCTGGCCTTCGGCCTGGCGTGGCTGGCCGGCGGGCTGGCATTCGCCTGGCGCGCCCGGCTCGGCCCGTGGCCGGCGCTGGCGGGCGCGGCCTGTGGCGCCATGGTGGCCTGCGCGTGGCTGTTCAACTACCAGGTGTCGGCCCAGGCGTTCGAGCTGGTGCCCGTCAAGAGCCTCAGCTTCACGGGGCCGGCGGCCGACATGCTGATGCTGGTGCTGTCGCCGCCGGGCAAGCCGTGGAACTTCGACATCGGCCTGGTGCCCGGCGTGGCGCTGGGCGCCTTCCTGGGCGGCCTCAAGGGACGCGAGCTGAAGCTGGAAGGCTTCAAGGATGGCCTGAGCATGCGCCGTTACCTGGTCGGCGCCGCCTGCATGGGCCTGGGCGGCATGCTGGCCGGCGGCTGCGCCGTCGGCGCCGGCGTCTCGGGCGCGGCCGTGTTCGCGCTCACGGCCTGGGTCACGCTGTGCGCGATCTGGGCCGCAGCGGC
>DATFBD010000048.1:0-85604 GCA_035254005.1 Burkholderiaceae bacterium
GGCCGGTGTTGCCACATCGGGCCGTGCCTCGAGAATCACGCGGTACTGGTCGGTCTGGGTGAAGATGGTCGAAATGATGCGCTGACCGAAGGCGCTGTAGAGCGCGTCGTCGATGGTCGAGGCCGATATCGCGAGACGCGAGGCGGTGTCGCGGTCGATGTTGATCGTGGCTGCCGTACCGGTCGCGCCGGCATCGGACACCACGTTGCGCAGCGCCGGGCTTTCCCGCATGCGTTGCGCGAGCCGGTTCGCCCATTGCACGACCGTGGCATTATCGGCGCCTTCCATCGATACGCGGAACTGCGTCGGGCCGGTTTCGGCATCGATCGTCAGGTCCTGCGTCGGCTGCAGGAAGAGCCGCAGGCCGGGGATGCGGCTGACGCGGTCGCGCAGGCGTTCCATCGTCTCCTGCTGCGCATCGCTGCGGCCCGGCTTGAGGTTGATCAGCATGCTGCCGGTGTGCAGCATGGTATTGCTGGCTGCATCCACGCCGACCAGTGAACTGAGCGTGGCGACATCAGGATCTTCAAGAATCGCCTTGGCCGCCTGCTGCTGCAACTCGGACATGCGCGCAAAGGACACGCTCTCGGCCGCTTCGACGCGCGCCTGCAATTGACCGGTATCCTGCACGGGGAAGAGTCCTTTCGGAATCACCACATAGAGCAGCACCGTCACCGCGAGCGTGGCCAAGGCCACCAGCAAGGTGAGCGGCTGGTGTTCCAGCACCCACTGCAGCGCCATGTCGTAACGATGGATGATGCGCTCGAACATCGCCTGCATGCGTGCGCCAACCCCATGCTGGCTGCCCTCCGGTGCGGAATGCCAGCGCGCCGACATCATCGGCACCAGGGTCAACGACACCACGGCCGAGATCAGGATCGTGATCGCCAGCGTGACGGCGAATTCGCGAAACAGCCGCCCGACCACATCGCCCATGAACAGCAGCGGAATCAGCACCGCGATCAGCGATACGGTCAGCGAAATGATGGTGAAGCCGATCTGCGCCGCGCCCTTGAGCGCCGCCTGCATCGGCGGATCGCCGCGTTCGACGTAGCGCGCGATGTTCTCGATCATCACGATGGCATCATCCACCACGAAACCGGTCGCGATGGTCAGTGCCATCAGGCTGAGATTGTTGAGGCTGTAGCCGAGCAGGTACATCGCGCCGCAGGTACCGATCAGGGAAATCGGGACAGCCAGGCTGGCGATCACGGTGGCGCGCAGGTCATGCAGGAAAGCAAAGATCACCAGTACCACAAGCACCACGGCGAGGATCAGTTCGATTTCCACATGCTCGACCGAGGCGCGGATACCGTTGGTGCGGTCACTCAGCACGTCGACGCGCAGGGCTGCCGGCAGGCTGGCCTGCAGCTCGGGCAGGCGTGCCTTGATCGCATCGACCGTGGCGATCACGTTGGCGCCGGGCTGGCGCTGCACGTTCAGGATGATGGCCGGTTTCATGCCGGACCACGCGGCAAGGCGGACGTTTTCGGCGCTGTCGACCACCTGCGCGACGTTCGACAGGCGTACCGGCGCGCCATTGCGGTAGGCGACGATCAGGTTCTTGTAGTCATCGAGGGTCAGCAACTGGTCGTTGGCGTTGATGGTGAAAGCGCGCGTCGGGCCGTCCAGGCTGCCTTTCGCACTGTTGGCATTCGCCGCGGCGATAGCGGTACGCAGGTTGTCGAGGCCGAGGCCGTAGGAGGCGAGCAGTTGCGTATCGGCCTGGATGCGCACCGCCGGCCGTTGCCCGCCAGAGAGCGTGACGAGACCGACGCCGGACACCTGGCTGATCTTGAGCGCAAGCCGGGTATTCACGATGTTCTGCACTTCGGTCAGCGGCAGCGTGTCGGAGGTGATCGCAAGAGTGAGCACCGGCGCGTCGGCCGGATTGACCTTGGCGTACACGGGCGGCGCCGGCAGGTCGGCAGGCAGCAGCGAGCCGGAGGCATTGATCGCAGCCTGCACTTCCTGCTCGGCCACGTCCAGCGTCTGGCCCAGCGAGAACTGCAAGGTGATGATGGACACGCCGGCCGCGCTGGTGGAACTCATGCGCTGCAAGCCGGCCATCTGGCCGAACTGGCGCTCCAGCGGCGCCGTCACGGTCTGGCCCATCACCTCCGGACTGCCACCGGGGTACAAGGTCTGCACCTGGATCGTGGGGAAATCCACCTGCGGCAGCGCCGACAGCGGCAAGAACCTGAAGCCCACCAGGCCCGCCAGCACGATGGCCAGCATCAGCAGCGAGGTCGCTACCGGGCGCTGGATGAACGGGGCGGACGGGCTCATGGCAATCGCTCCGTGCAAACGGCGTCCGGCTTATTGCGCGCCACCGTCATTGCCCGCTCCCGCGCGGTGGCCGTTGGCCGCCCGCCCAGCCGCTGGCGGTGGCGCTCGCGCCTGCGCCTGCACTGGCTCCGGCATTCGCTCCGGCATGCGCGCCGTCGGCGCCTGCTCCGGCAGCCCCGGTCCCGCCCATACGACGGCCGCCATGCCGGCCACCTGCCCCGCCAGCCCCGGCACCGGGCTTGTCACCGGCCAGCACCACGCGAGCGCCGTCCTTGAGCCGATCCGCGCCTTCCGTGATGACCTGCTCACCGGCCTGCAAGCCCTTCGTCATCTGCACCTTGTCCGCCGTGGCCTGGCCGCGCGTGACAGGGCGCAGCGACACGGTGCGATCCGCATTCAGCACGTACACGAAGTCGCCGTTGGCACCGTGCCGTAGCGCCGTCACCGGCACCATCACGGCGTCCTTGATGGTGCGCAGTTCCAGCCGCAGGTTGACGAACTGGCTGGGGAACAGCGTGGCCTTGTCGTTGGCGAAGCGGGCCTTGGCCTTGACGGTGCCGGTCTGGGTGTCGACCTGGTTGTCGAGCGCCGCGAACTTGCCTTCGGCCAGCGCCGTGCTGCGGGTACGGTCGAACGCGATGGCCGGCAGCGCCGCGCCCTCGTGCACGCGCGCCAGCACGTCGGGTGCCTGATCCTGCGGAATGGTGAAGGTGACGTCGATCGGCGAAAGCTGGGTGATGACGGCGATGCCGGCCGCGTCGCCGGAGTTGACCAGGTTGCCCACGTCCACGCCACGCAAGCCCACCCGGCCGCTGATGGGCGCCGTCACTTTCGTATAACCGAGGTTGAGGCGCGCCAGTCCTTCGGCCGCGCGGTCTGTCATCACCGTGCCTTGTAACTGCTTGACCAGCGCCGCCTGGGTGTCGACGTCCTGGCGCGCGATCGAATCCTGGCCCAGCAGCGTGCGATAGCGTTCCAGCGTCAGCTTCGCGTTTTCAAGCTGTGCCTCGTCGCGCTGGCGCTGGCCGCTGGCCTGCAGCAGCGCCATCTCGAACTGGCGCGGGTCGATCTCGGCCAGCACCTGGCCAGCCTTGACCATCTGCCCTTCCTTGAACAGCACCTGCCGCAGGATGCCGGACACCTGCACCCGCACGGTGGTGGTGGCGGCCGAGGTCACGGTACCCAGCGCATCGAGCGACACCGGCACGTCGGCCTTTTCGGCCGTGGCCACGCCCACCGTGGTGGCCGGGCCACCGCGCCGTCCTCCGGGGCCAGCAGCGCCGCCTGGACCACCGGGGCCACCCGCCCCCCCGGGGCCGCCCACCATGCCGGGAGAGGCACCCGCGCCGCCAGCACCACCGGCGGGATGGGTCAGATACCACGCCAGCCCGCCCAGCGCGGCCATCACGGCGACGGCGATCACGCTGCCGGCCAGCCTCGCGCGGCCACTGCGCCGGCCAGGGTTTGCGGAATTTTCCGGGGTCGCTTGCGTCGTCATCGCCTGTCCTTGTCATGGCCGCCACGGCGGCGGCCTGGTCCTGTTTGAAGCTTGTCATTTTACGGTCGCACACCGCCATTCTGCGGCCAAGTTACAAACTCGCTACAAATCCGCTTTACAAATCCACTTTACAAATCTTTACCTGCGCGACATCGCAGCGATACGGTGCCCTCGCATACTGGATCCCGTAGTCTCCTCAACCCAACCAAGGAACCAACATGAGCATCTTCAACCGCAACACCATCGCCGCCTTCCTGCTCGGCGCCACCCTGGCCGCCGGCGCCGGCGCCTACGCTGTGGACCGCCACCTGAACAGCGCCGGCCCGCACAGCGCCATCGACGCCACCGCCCACGTGGACCGCATGCTCAAGCACATGTACGTGGAAATCGATGCCACCGAGGCCCAGAAAACCCAGATCGAGCCACTGGTGCGGCAGGCCATGCAAGACCTGCTGCCCATGCACGAGCAACTGCACAAGGCCCACGCGGCCGCACTGCAGCTGCTGGCGGCGCCCACCATCGACCGCGCCGCGCTGGAAGCGGCCCGCGCCCAGCACTTGCAACTGGCCGACCAGGCTTCGAAGCGGCTGGTGCAGCTGATCGCCGACGTGGGCGACCAGCTCACCCCGGCCCAGCGCCAGAAGCTGGCCGAGCACCTGGCGCAGATGCATGGCCACGGCCGCGGCATGCACCACGGTTAAACCATCAACCGGCATGGACCGGCCGCCGCTTGTGAAGCCGGCCGCCGGTCCGTAGAATGAATCCCATGGCTGACCGTATCCTGCTTGTTGAAGACGATCCCCGCCTGGCCGAGATGCTCGCCGAGTACCTGGGCCAGGCGGGCTTTCGCGTGCGCGCCGCCGCCAGCGGCGCGGACGCCCTGGGGCAACTGGCCGCCGCCCCGGCCGACGCCGTGGTGCTGGACCTGATGCTGCCCGATATGGATGGCCTGGACGTGTGCCGCCAGTTGCGCACCCATTCCGACATTCCCGTGCTGATGCTGACGGCGCGCGGCGACGCCGTGGACCGCATCGTCGGCCTGGAAATCGGCGCCGACGATTACCTGCCCAAGCCGTTCGAACCACGCGAGCTGCTGGCGCGCCTGCGCGCCATCCTGCGCCGGCGCGTGGACGGCCCGCGCGACGGCCCGCCCGCGCTGCGCTTCGGCCGGCTCGAAATCGACCCGGCCGGCCACCGCGCCAGCATCGCCGGCGCGCCGTGCGAACTGACCGCCTACCAGTTCGACCTGCTGCTGGCGCTGGCCCAGCATGCGGGCCGCGTGCTGTCGCGCGACGCGCTGATGGAACTGGTCAAGGGCGAGCAGATCGAAGCCTTCGACCGTTCGATCGACGTGCACATGTCGCGCATCCGCGCCGCCGTCGAGGATGATCCGAAAAAGCCGCGCCGCATCATCACCGTGCGCGGCGCCGGCTATTTGTTCGCCAAGGCGCAGGACTGATGTCGCGCCTCTACTTCCGCTTTTACATCGCGCTGCTGGCCAGCCTGATGCTGTTCGCGCTGGCCGTCTCGCTGCTGTGGCACCGCGACGGCGGCCCCATGGAACGTTCCGACGCCACGCTGGCGCGGCTGGTGCAGAACACGCTGGCGCCGGCCGGCGCGCCCCCCGGCCAGCAGCAGGCGGCGCTGGAACGCATGGCCAGCGGCATCCACGCCCGCATGACGCTGTACGCGCCCGACTGGACCCCGCTGGCCACCGTGGGCCCGCCGCTGCCCAGGCCGGAATGGCGGCTGCGGACCATGACGGCGCCGCCGCGCGCGTCCTGGGTGCGCCTGCCGGACGGGCGCCAGCTGCTGTCAAGCCAGCCGCTCGGTTTCGCCAACGCGCGCCAGGTGCTGCACGCCATGCTGCTGCTGTTGGTGCTGGGCGTGGCGGTGGCCGCCTACCCCATCGTGCGCCAGCTCACGCGCCGGCTGGAGCGCTTGCAGACGGGCGTGGAATCGCTGGGCGCGGGCGACCTGTCGGCGCGCGTGAAGGTGGAAGGCAAGGACGAAGTGGCGCAACTGGCGCGCAGCTTCAACCGCGCCGCCGACCAGATCGAACAACTGGTGGGCGCCCACAAGACGCTGCTGGCCAACGCCTCGCATGAACTGCGCACGCCGCTGGCGCGCATCCGGCTGGCGCTGGAACTGGTGAAGGAAACCGTGGACGCCAAACGGCGCGCGGGGCTGGAACAGGACATCGCGGAACTGGATCATCTGCTCGACGAAATCCTGCTGGCCAGCCGGCTGGGCGCCATCGACGACGCCATGACGGTGGAGGACGTGGACCTGCTCGCGCTGGCCGCCGAGGAATGCGCGCACTACGACGACGCGGTGCTGAACGGCGCCAGCGCCACCGTGCGCGGCGACCCGCGCCTGCTGCGCCGCCTGCTGCGCAACCTGCTGGAGAACGCGCACCGGCATGGCGTGGCACCGGCCCACGTGCAGATCGAACGCTATGAGGCGGCCGACGCGCCCATCGCCACCTTGAGCGTGTGGGACAGTGGCCCCGGCATCCCGGTGGAGGAATTCGAGCGCGTGTTCGAGCCGTTCTACCGCCGCGCCGGCACGCGGGATAACCATGGGGCGGGGCTGGGACTGGCATTGGTGCGCCAGATCGCCCGCCGCCACGGTGGCGACGCGCGCTGCGCCACCATGCCCGATGGCCGCAGCCGCTTCGCCATCACCCTGCCGCTGGCGTAACGCTTGAGCGCTTCAGCGCTTCAGCGCTTCAGGGCTTCAGGGCTTCAGGGCTTCAGGGCTTCAGGGTCAGACCCTGGGGTCTGACCCTTGCGGTGGGCGGTGGTTTGTCAGGCGGAAGAACAGCCAATTCGCGACCCAGGGTCAGACCCCAGGGTCTGACCCTCGTGGAATTCAGGGTGATTCGCACAGGCAGTGGGTGATGGCCATGAATGGCTTGTGGCCGGCGCTTACTTCGTTGAGCCAGCCCAGTTCATGGGCCACATCGGCCGCCGCGCCAGGCGGCAGGCCCGTCGTGGTCAGCCCCAGCTTCACCTGCGCGCCCACGGCCTGCGCCACGGAACCGCCAAACAGTTCGATCAGCTTGTCGAACTTGCTCGACTCGCGCTCGATGTAGGTGATGCGGTAATCGTCACCGAGCCTGGCGCGGCGGGCCGCCGACTTGATGGCGTCATCGAAGCCGCCCAGCGTGTCGACCAGGCCGCGCTCCTTGGCCTGCTGGCCCGTCCACACGCGGCCCTGGGCCACGGCGTCGATCTTCTCGGGCGTGGTCTTGCGCGCCTGCGCGGCCTTGGCGGTGAATTCACCGTAGATGTGGTTGATGCTGCTCTGGATCACCTGGCCGAAACGCGGGTCGAGCGGACGCAGGGGGTTGCCCGCGTCGCCGAGCCAGGTGGTCGGCGCGCCGGCCGTGTGGATGCCCAGCTTGTCGATCACCTTCTCGGCCGTGGGCAGGATGGCGAACACGCCGATCGAACCCGTGATCGTGGTGGGGGCGGCGATCACTTCGTCGGACGCCATGGAAATCCAGTAGCCACCCGAAGCGGCCACGTTCCCCATCGACACCACCACCGGCTTGCCGGCCTCGCGCGTCAGTTGCAGCTCGCGCCGGATCAGTTCCGAGGCGAATGCGCTGCCGCCGGGCGAATCGACACGCAGCACCACGGCCTTGATCTTGTCGTCCTCGCGCGCCATGCGGATCAGCTTGGAGGTGGAATCGCCGCCGATGGCGCCCGGACCGGCCGTGCCATCGCTGATCTCGCCGGCCGCCACCACCACGCCGATGGCGTCGCCAGTCAGCTTGGGATGCAGGCGGGCCAGGTAGTCCTCGAACGCGATCTGGCGGAAGCTCTTGCCGTCCGGCGCGCCGCGCTGCGTCATCATCTGGCGCACCTGGTCGCGGGTTTTCAGGCCATCGACCAATTTGGCCGCCAGCGACAGCTGGGCCAGGTCGCCATGCACGGCCGCCACGCGGGCCGGCAAGTCATTGATGGTCTTCATCACCTCGCCCTGGGGCAGCTTGCGGGCCTGCTCCACCTCGCCCGTGTAGGCCTGCCACAGGCCGTTGTTGAGGTAAGCGTCCGCCTCGGCGGCGGCCGGCGACGGGCCGTTGGCGATGAAGGGTTCACCGAAACTCTTGTAGGTGCCCACGCGCAGCAGGTTGACCGTCACGCCCAGCTTGTCGAGCGCGTCGCGGTAGTAATTGCGGTAGCGGCCAAAGCCTTCCAGCATCACCATGCCCATCGGGTGCAGATAGACTTCGCTGGCGTGCGCGGCCAGCAGGTACTGGCTCTGGTCATAGCTGGCGCCCCATGCCACCACGGGCTTGCCGCTGGCCTTGAAGCGCTCCAGCCCGGCCGCCACTTCGCGCAGCATGGCCTGGCCGCCGCCCTGCAGCTCGTCGGCCAGCAGCACCGCCGCGCCGATGTTGGGGTCCTTGGCGGCCGCGTCCAGCACGGCCAGCACGTCGCGCAACTGCACCATCTTGTGCGGTTCGCCGCCGCGCACGCTGGTCAGCAGTGCTTCGCGCGCGCCGCCGCTGGTTTGCTCCACCAGCGTCCCCTTCAAATCGAGCACCAGCGTGGTCTTGGGCGAGAGCGGCTTGATGCCGCCGCCGAACAGGGCGTAGGCGACGGCGATCAGCAAGCCCAGGAATAACAGGTTCAAGACCGTACGGCGGCCGGCGTCGAGCAGGCGCCAGCAGAACGCGACACCGCGGCGCGCAGCGGAAAATGGTGAAAACGACATGGGAACTCCCGGGCGATGTAAAACGTGACAATGTAATCCAAAAGGCAAGGCCGTGGGTAGCCCGCCATTCCTGCGCAATATACACCTGCCGCGACGAGGGCGGACTTGCGCCAGCGCACCGAAGATGGGGGCCGCCCGCCGCTTTTCCAGTATCATGGCGCGCCATGGATACGGAAAAACTCCTGCTGCTGGTCAAAAGGGATATGCCCTACGGTAAATACAAGGGCCGGCTGCTGGCCGACCTGCCCGGCCACTACCTGGGCTGGATGGCGCGCACCGGCTTCCCATCCGGCGAACTGGGCGGCCTGCTGGCCCTGATGTACGAGCTCGACCATAACGCCCTGCGCCATCTGCTCGATCCGCTGCGCCCCCGGCGCTGAGCGACTTGCAAGACAATGTTGCCAAAATAATACACGCCGTTTTTTCAGCTTGCCGGATCGACACACCTTCCGCATCATCGTTGATGCCGGCGCAGCAATGGTCATGGCAGCACCGGGAAAAGTGGCGCGACCAGCCTGATCCATCAAGATCACGCCACCGGTTTTCCGGCCCCGCAATTGTCAGACAGCCCTGTCTCAGCGTGTGACAATGTGCGTACATTTGCAATGATATAAAGACTATATTACCGTGGAAGTACACCACAATGAGCGGCCCCGCCGCTATCTGACGGTGTGCCCGTAGCGCCCGGCATGAGGTATGCGGCACGCCACCGCAAGTCCGGGCTCTTTGCTGTCTTGGAGGAAGATAGTCATGCATACCCATCACCACCACTGCACCTGTTTCATCATCCCGTCGGGCATGCTGCGCAAGCTGGCCGACGCCGCCGCCACGGACGCCGAGCGCCAATGCCTGCTGGACCAGGCCGAACATTCCGCCTATCTGCGCGGCCAGCGTTCGATCGCGCCGGCCGTGATGGGCATCAGCGCCGGCGAGAAACGCCGCACCATCTTCGACGCCAGGCATGGCACCACCCTGCCCGGCAAGCTGGTGCGTGGCGAGACCGACCACGCCAGCCGCGACCTGGCCGTCAACCAGGCCTATGACGGCGCCGGCGCCACCTACGATTTCTACCTGAGCGTGCTGAATCGCAACTCGATCGACGGCAAGGGCTTGCGCCTCGATTCGACCGTGCACTACAACAAGAAGTTCAACAACGCCTTCTGGAACGGCCAGCAGATGGTGTACGGCGACGGCGACGGCAAGCTGTTCCTCGGCTTCACCGGCGCCATCGACGTGATCGCCCACGAACTGACGCACGGCGTGACCCAGTACACGGTGCCCGGCGGCCTCACCTACCGCCAGCAGAGCGGCGCCCTGAACGAATCGATCTCCGACGTGTTCGGCAGCATCGTCAAGCAATGGACGCTCAAGCAGAGCGTGGACCAGGCCGACTGGCTGATCGGCGCCGGCATCATGGCCCCGGCCGTGGGCAAGGCCCTGCGTTCCATGGCCGAACCGGGCAACCGGGCCCTGACCTGGTCCGGCGACGACCAGCCCTCCAACATGGCCGGCTACCAGGACGACGCCGACGTGCACACCAGCTCGGGCATTCCCAACCACGCGTTCTACATCGCCGCCACCATCCTCAAGGGCAACGCCTGGGAAAAAGCGGGCCCGATCTGGTACCGCGCGCTGCCCCTGCTCACCTCCGACGCCACGTTCGCGGACGCGGCCCAGGCCACCATGCAGGCGGCCACCCTGCTGTTTGGCGCCAACTCGCCCGAACTGCAAGCCGTCCAGACCGCCTGGAAGGAGGTTGGGGTGATTTGAACGGGAGAGCCATGCGCCTCGTGTTGACAAGTACGGGAGGATTCACCGGGCCGGCCGGTGCGCAAACGCGCACGGCCGATACGGCGGCGTTGCCCGCCGGCGAAGGCGCGCGCCTGCGCCAGCTGGTGCGCGACAGCGACTTTTTCGCCCTGCCGGCCAGCCTGCGCTCGCCCGCGCCCCAGTCATGGGACTTCCTGTACACGCTGACGGCGCAGGCCGATGACGGCCAGAGCCACACGGTAAGCTACCACCTCGATGCGGCGCCGCCGGCGCTGCGCGAGCTAACGGCCGCCCTCGACGCGCGGGCGCCGGACTGACGCACGTTGGAGACGGCATGAACGAGCCCGGAAACCGGCCCCGCATCCTCATCGTCGATGACGAGGCGGCCCACATGCAGGCCCTGTGCAGCACCCTGCGCGACCATGGCTATGACACCCGCGGCTACGACACAGGCCAGGCCGCGCTCGACGCGCTGCAGCCGGGCGCCTACGACCTGCTGCTGGCCGACCTGATGATGCCGGGCATGGACGGCATCACGCTGGTGCAGGCCGCGCGCGCCATCGACGCCGACCTGGCCAGCATCATCATGACCGGCGAAGGCTCGATCGCTTCGGCCGTGCGGGCCATGAAAGTGGGCGCGCTGGACTACATCATCAAGCCATTCAAGGTCTCGACCATCCTGCCGGTGCTGGCGCGCGCGCTCGAGACGCGCATGCTGCGCCTGGAGAACGCCAAGCTGGAAAGCCAGCTGCGGGCCCACGCGGCCGAGATGGACGCGCTCAACAAGGACCTGGAACTGGCGCGCCAGCAGGCCGAGCGGGCCAACCAGGAAAAGTCCACCTTCCTGTCGCACATGAGCCACGAGCTGCGCACCCCGCTCAACGCCATCCTCGGCTTCGCCCAGATCCTCACCTCCGACAAGCTGCCCTCCACGCCCGACGAGAAGCAGGCGTTCGCGCGCCACATCCTGCAGGCCGGACGCCACCTGCTGACCCTGATCAACGAGGTGCTGGACCTGGCCAAGATCGAATCGGGCGCCATGACGCTGTCGCTGGAGCCGGTGGCGCTGGCGCGCGTGTTCCAGGAATGCCAGGCCATGATCCAGCCGCTGGCCACGCGGCGCGGCATCGAGCTGCGCTTCCCGGCGCGCGCCCCGGCCCACGTGCTGGCCGACCGCACCCGGCTCAAGCAGGTGCTGATCAACCTGCTCTCGAACGCCGTCAAGTACAACCGCGAGCGGGGCACGGTGGCGCTCGACTGCGTGGCGGCCCAGCCGGGCCGGGTGCGCATCGCCGTGCGCGACACCGGGGCCGGCCTCACGGCGGCCCAGCTGGAACTGATCTTCCAGCCATTCAACCGCCTGGGCCAGGAAGGCTCGGCCGAGGAAGGCACCGGCATCGGCCTGGCCCTGACCAAGCGCCTGATGGAAGCCATGCGCGGCCAGATCGGCGTGGCCAGCATGGTGGGCGTCGGCAGCACTTTCTGGATCGAGCTGCCGGCCACGGACGCCGGCGCGGCCGTGGCGCCGGAACTGGTGGCGTTCACGCCGGTGGCGCCCTTGCCGGAATCGGCCGCGGCTGCGCCTCCGGCGCCGCCGGCGGCCCGGCCCGAGCCGGTCGCCACGCCCGCGCCGGCCGGCCAGGATGGCGCCCATACGCTGCTCTACGTGGAGGACAATCCGGCCAATCTGCAACTGATCGCCGACCTGCTGCGGCTGCGGCGCGGCGTCCGGCTGCTGTCGGCCACCGGCGGCGAGCAGGGACTGGAGCTGGCGCGCCAGCACTGCCCCGACCTGATCCTGATGGACATCCACCTGAACGGCATGGATGGCCTGGAAACGCGGCGCCGCCTGCTGGCCGACCCGGCCACGGCACACATCCCCGTGATCGCCATCAGCGCCAGCGCCATGCCCGAGCAGGTGCGCCACAACATGGCGGCCGGCTTTTTCCGCTATCTGACCAAACCGATCGACGTCGCCGCGTTCACCGAAGCCGTGGACAGCGCGCTGCGACCGACCCCCGCCATACGAGAGGAACGAGATGACACAGCCATCGGGGCCACGCTTGACCGCTAAAGGCGCCATCGCGGCGCTGGCAGGATTGCTGATCCTGATCGCGCTGACGCTGCTGGCCGGCCGCTACGGCTGGCTGGACCTGGGCGCCTCGCCGCGTCCGGTGGCGGCGCTGGAACAAGTGTCGATCGCCACCAACAGTGCCTACGCCGGCACCTGCCCGGTGGCGGCCGCGCGCGAGAATGGCTATTTCGCCGACCAGGGCTTGCTGGTCACGCTGCAGGCCCGTTCCAGCGGCAAGGCCGCGATGGAAGCCGTGATGCAGGGCCAGGCCAACCTGGGCACGGTGGCCGACATCCCCATCATGTTCGCCGGCATCAACAACGACCCGGTGACGGTGATCGCCACCATCTTCCGCACCGAGCGCGACCACGGCGTGGTGGCGCGGCGCGACCGCGGCATCGCCACCCCGGCCGACCTCAAGGGCAAGCGCATCGGCGTCACGCTCGACACCTCGGCCCACTTCGCGCTCGACGCCATGCTCAACCGCCACGGCCTGGCGCCGTCCGACGTCACCATGATCAACTACCGGCCCGAGGACCTGTACGACGCCATGGCGCGCGGCGAGATCGACGCGGCCGCCACCTGGGAACCGTTCCTGGACGCCCTGCTGACCCAGCTGGGCGAGAACGGCCGCGCCTTCTACGGCAAGGACATCTACGAGAGCCTGTACAACATCGCCGGCCTGCGCGACTACGTGCGCCAGCAGCCGCGCACCATGGAAAAGGTGCTGCGCGCGCTGGACCGCGGCGCGCGCTACTGCAGCAGCCACCCGGAAGCGGCGCGCGCGCTCATGAGCAGCAGTTCCCAGAGCGACGACCGCCAGCTGCGCGCCTCGTGGCCGGCCTACCGCTTCGGCGTGGTGCTGGACCAGGGCCTGATCCTGGCGCTCGAGGATGAGGCGCGCTGGGCCATGAAGAACAAGCTGACGGCGCGCACCGACCTGCCCAACTACCTCAGCTTCATCTACCTCGACGGGCTGGAGGCGGTGTCGCCGTCAGCCGTCACCATCATCCACTGACGGGGGCACGGTGAAAATCTCAACCCGCCTCAAGCTGGCCGGCGCGCTGGCCCTGCTGCTGGTATCGCTGATGCTGGCCGTGCTGCTGTCGACGGCGGTGCAGACCCGGCGCGAACTGGCCAAGAATGAAGCGGCCGGCAACGTGCTGCAGGGCGTCACGGCGCTGCGCTACCTGATGATGGAGTACGCGCTGCGCCACGAGGAGCGTACCCGCATCCAGTGGCAATGGCGCAGCGCCTCGCTGACCCAGATGCTGCTGGCCATGCCGCCCACCGACGACAAGCAGGAGGAGGAACTGCTGGCCGACCTGCGCAACAACCTGACCAGCGTCGAACAGCTGTTCACGCTGCTGGTGGCCAACCAGCGCCAGCTCGAGCAAGACCAGGACCGGCGCGCCATCCACGAAGTGCTGGCCACCCGGCTGTCGGGCCAGATCACCAACAAGACCCAGGCCATGATCTCGGGCGCGCTGATGCTGTCGCAGCGCAGCCGGGCCGGCGTGGTACGGGCCCAGCAGTTCGCCAACGGCGCCGCCATCGGTTCCGGGCTGCTGGTGCTGGTGTTTGTCGGCATGACCTTCCTGATGGTGCGCCGGCGCGTGATCGCGCCGCTCACCACGCTGCGCGAAGGCACGGCCATCGTCGGCGCCGGCAACCTCGACTTCGCGCTCAGGATGGACAGCGGCGACGAGATCGGCGAGCTGGCCAACGCCTTCGACAACATGACCGACAAGCTGAAATGGACCACCGTCTCGCGCGATGAACTGGGCCGCAGCAACGACGCGCTGCAAACGGAGATCGTGGTGCGCCAGCAGGCCGAGCACAAGGTGCAGGCCCAGCTGGGCCGGCTCAACCTGCTGCACCAGATCACCCGCTCGATCGGCGAACGGCTCGACTTGCGCAGCATCTTCCAGGTCGTGATCCGCAGCCTGGAGGACCAGCTGCCCGTCGATTTCAGCTGCATCTGCCTGTACGACCAGGGCCAGAACATGCTCGAAGTGAGCAGCGTGGGCCTGCGCAGCGCGGCGCTGGCGATGGAATTCGCGATGACCGAGCACAGCCGCGTGCCGATCGACCAGAACGGCCTGTCGCGCTGCGTGGCCGGCCTGCTGGTGTACGAACCGGATATCCAGGCGGTGGACTTCCCCTTCCCCCAGCGCCTGGCGCGCGGCGGCCTGCGGGCGCTGGTGATGGCGCCGCTGCTGGCCGAGAGCACCGTGTTCGGGGTGCTGGTGGCGGCCCGCCACGAGGCCAACAGTTTTTCCAGCGGCGAATGCGAATTTCTGCGCCAGCTGAGCGAACACGTGGCGCTGGCCGCCAACCAGGCCCAGCTCTACAGCGCGCTGCAACGGGCCTACGACGACATCCGCCAGACCCAGCAGACCGTGATGCAGCAGGAACGGCTGCGCGCGCTGGGCCAGATGGCCAGCGGCATCGCCCACGACATCAACAACGCCATCTCGCCTGTGGCCCTGTACACGGAATCGTTGCTGGAGACGGAACCGGACCTGAGCCCGCGCACGCGCGAGAACCTGGAAGTGATCAAGCGCGCCATCGACGACGTCGCCGCCACGGTGGCGCGCATGCGCGAGTTCTACCGCCAGCGCGAACCGCAATTGACGCTCACGCCGGTGGACGCCAACCTGCTGCTGCAGCAAGTGATGGACTTGACCCGCGCGCGCTGGAGCGACATGCCGCTGCAGCGGGGCATCGTGATCCGCATGGTGACGGAGCTGGCGCCGGACCTGCCGCCCATCCACGGCATCGAGGGCGAGATCCGCGAAGCGCTGACCAACCTGATCTTCAACGCCGTGGACGCCATGCCCGACGGCGGCACGCTCACGCTGCGCACCCGGCTGCGCCGCAGCCAGCCCGACGGCGTGCACGCCACGCCACCGCAGCAAGTGCTGATCGAGATCGCCGACAGCGGCGTGGGCATGGACGAGGCGACGCGGCGCCGCTGCCTGGAACCGTTCTTCACCACCAAGGGCGAACGGGGCACGGGGCTGGGGCTGGCCATGGTGTATGGCATGACGGAACGCCATGGCGCCAGCATCGAGGTCGACACCCGGCCCAACGTGGGCACCACCATGCGGCTGCGCTTCCCGGTGCAGGCCAACGCCAGCGAGGCGGTGCCGGTGCAGCACGGCACGCCGCCGTCGGCGCGCCGCATCCTGGTGGTGGACGACGACCCGATGGTGCTCAAGTCGCTGCGCGACATCCTCGAGATCGACGGCCACACGGTCACCTCGGCCGACGGCGGCCAGGCCGGCATCGACACCTTCGCGGCCGCCGTGCACGGCGGCCAGCCGTTCGAGCTGGTCATCTCCGACCTGGGCATGCCCTACATCGACGGGCGCAAGGTGTCGGCCGCCATCAAGGAACTGTCGCCCGCCACGCCCATCATCCTGCTCACGGGCTGGGGCCAGCGCCTGCTGACGGACGGCGACAACCCCAGCCACACGGACTGCGTGCTGAGCAAGCCACCCAAGCTGCGTGAACTGCGCGCCGCCCTCACCCAGCTGCTGGGCAGCGGCACGGCGCCCGAGGAAACGGCGCTGGCCAGCGAAAAGTAAGCGGCCGGAGGCGAATCTGGCATTCCGCCGTTGGGCAGATTGCCGGCACCGCCCCGCCGTGCTTTTTCAGGCCGCCATCAGCGCCGGGAACTGCCCCTGGTCGACCAGCTTCTGCAATTCCTGGGCGCCGCCCACCAGCACGCCGCGCACGAACACCATGGGCATGGTGGGCCAGCCGGTCCACATCTTGAGCGCGTTGCGGCGCCGCCATTGCGACAGGTAGCTGCCATATTCGAGGTAGTGATAAGGCTGGCCCAGGCCCTCCAGGATCTTGCGCGCCTTGCGCGGGAACGGGTTCTGGGCCATGCCCACCACCACCACGGCATGGGCCGCGATGGCGGCCTGCACTTCGCGCACCACGTCGGCGTGGCTGTCGCTGATGGTGGCGCGGATGGCGGGATGGATATGCGCTTCGTCCAGGATGCTGCGGGTCATGGTCACTCCTTGATGGTCGACTCGGTGGATGGTATGAAAATGCTACGCCCGCCGATAGTAGCCGCTTCCCGGCGCCGGCGCCACTACAAGTCGGCCAGCGGCGTGGTGGCGCTGGCTTCGTCGGCCGCCAGCGCCGTGATCAGCGTGCCCAGGTCCTGTTCCAGCCGCGCCAGTGTGGCCGGGTCGAGACCGGCCAGGGCATCGGGCAACACGCCGGAGAATGGCGCGGGCGCGTGGTCCAGCACCTGCTGTCCGGCCTCGCTCAGGAACAGGCCGACGGCGCGCCGGTCCTGCTCCGCCTTGACGGCCCGGGCCAGGCCACGCTCGATCAACACCTTGACCAGGTTGCTGGCCGTGGACTGGTGCACATCCAGCGCCCGTCCCAGCTCGCTCACGCCGATGCCGGGCCGCTGCTGGATCACGCTCAAGGCCCACACCTGGGCGCCGCCGATGCCAGCCGTCTTTTCCACTTGCCGGAAATGCGTCTTGACGGCGTTGAAAATGATGCGGAACTGGCGCAGCACGGCGGCGGCGGGCGCCACCTCGGTGGCCGCGCCGGCCGGGGCTTCGGCGCGGGAGCAGGAAGGGGTTGAATCGGACATGGCGGAATGATAGCGGAAATCCGGCGGCGGACCGATGCGCGGCGGGCCAAACTGCGGAAAACTGCGTTCAGTGCCCCGCCCTGTCCGGCGCTGCGGCCGGCGGCAGATAGCCGGCCATGCGTTGCAGCTGCAATCTGGCCAGCGCCGCATACAGTGGCGTGGACAACACCCGCGACACGGTGCTGGCAATGACGGCGCAGGCCATCAGGCTCAGCACCATGGCATGGCCGTCCACCATTTCCATGACGATGATGAAGGCCGTCAGCGGCGCCTGGGTGGCGGCGGCCAGGAAACCGACCATGCCCAGCGCGATCAGGGCCGGCAGGTAGGGATAATGCGTCAGCAAGCCGACGTCGTGGCCAAGCGCGGCGCCGATCGCCAGCGACGGCGCGAAGATCCCCGCCGGCACGCCCGACCACACGGTCAGCCAGGTGGCCACGTATTTGAACAGCACGAACGCGGCCGGCACGGCGCCGCCTTCGAGCATGGCGCGCGTGATCTCGTTGCCGCTGCCATAGGTGGCGCCGTGGCTCAGCATGCCCAGGCCCGCCACCAGCAGGCCGCAGCCGGCCGCGAACCAGACCGGATGCCGGGCGCGCCAGCGGCTGGGCGCGTCGGCGGAGGGGCCGCTCAGCGAGGCGAGCAACAGGCGCGCGAACAGCCCGCCGGCCACGCCGCTGGCCAGCGTGACCAGCAAGCCCGGCCACAGCAACGCCAGGCCGATCGGCCCCGGATGGATCACGCCGAAATGGGTGGCGTTGCCGTTGATGGAGACGGCGATCAGGCCGGCCAGCACGATGCCGGCCACGATCAGGCCACTGTTGCGCTGCTCGGGCTTGCGCGACAATTCCTCGATGGCGAACATCACGCCCGCCAGCGGCGTATTGAACGCGGCCGCGATGCCGGCCGCGCCACCGGCCACCAGCAGCGCATGGGCGTTCACGGCCGAGCGGCGCGGCAGCAGGCGCCGCGCGGCCAGCATGACCCCGGCGGCGATCTGCACCGACGGCCCCTCGCGTCCCAGCGACAGCCCGGCCAGCAAGCCCGAAGCAGTCAATGCGATCTTGGCCACGCTCAGCCGCAGCGACACGTACAGCGGCCGCTGTGGCGAGCCGACGGCCGGGTCCAGCGTCGCCATCACTTGCGGGATACCGGAACCGGCCGCGCCCGGCGCGTAGCGCCGCGTCAGCCACACGATGGCGGCCGTGGCCAGCGGCATCCACACCAGCGCCGCCCACCACGACCACGCGCCCAGGCGCAGGAACAGCCGCAGCGCGCTCTCGGCCAGCCAGGTGAAACCGACCACCGTCAAGCCGGCCGCCGCCGCCGCGCCCACCACCACCGCGCGCGACCACCACAGGTCGAGGCTGGCGAATTCGCGTTTGAAGGCGGCGTGGACGTCGTGGAAAGTGGACATGAACATGTGGTGGCAAGCGGGACGGGACCACCATTATAAAGATATATTTGTACAAATGTAGTTCTGCGGCGGCGCGGCCCAGCCCCACGATGGCCTGCTGTCCAAGCCACGAGGTCAGCCGCGTGCGAGCAAGGCCAGCGTCGCCTGGTCGGGTACGCCGGCGAAGTACTGCTGCAGGCATCGGGTGAAAAGGGGTTCTTCGGGTGCCGCCAGCGCGAACAGGGTCAGGCAGGAATGGAGCTTCATATCGTCCGGCGTGCCGAAGATGGCGTGCGGATCGTGGCCGGGCAGGCCGCATAGCACTGTGCAGCAGGTGCGCAGCCGCTGGCCCAGCACGGGATCGGCCAGGTAGGCGCGCGCCGCGTCCAGGCCGGACAGGGCATAGTAACGGGCCGTCTCACTGCGGCCCAGTCCATCCAGCTGCGGGAAGACGAACCACATCCAGTGGCTGCGCTTGCGGCCCTGCTCCAGCTCGCGCAGCACGGTGTCATACACAGGCGCTTGCGCCGTCTTGAACCGTTCCAGATCGTATGGCTGCGGCATGGCGGTCAATGGATCAGCTTGAGCACCAGAGCCGAATTCAGGGCAAACTGCAGCAGAGCCACGCTCACCACCCAGCGCACAGTATCCGCCTTGACTTCCGCCGCATAGGCGCGCGATTCGGCCGCGACCTTTTCGATCTTGGCATTGAGGTCAACGACGGCGTGGTCGATCTTGGCATTGAGGTCAACGACGGCGTGGTCGATCTTGGCGTTGATCTCGGCGACGGCATGGTCGATCTTCCCATCAAGATCCGTAGCGACCTTATCGGTCCGGGCCCCCAGCCTTGCCTCCATCCGCTCCCCCGAGGCCGAGCCGCCGGCGATCTGGCTCATTACCTCAAGCAACATTTCAGCATGCACGCCTGCGGCTTGCGGCGTCACCCCCGCGTCGATCAGGCGCTTGGCATACTTGTGGCTGTCGAAGATGGCGGCATTCATGGCGCGCTCCTATGCGTTTTTGATTATCGCATATTCACATGGGCGCCCACGCCATCCATTGATCCGGGACAGCCGCCGCTACGCCATCTCGACCGTCAGCCGCCGGTCCTCGCGCAGCATGGCTTCGAACTCGGCCGCCGGCACGGCCGGGCTGAACAGGAAGCCTTGCAACTGATGGCAACCCAGCCCGCGCAGGAAGGCCATCTGCTCGGGCGTCTCCACCCCTTCGGCCACGATCTCCTGGCGCAGCTGGCGCGCCATGGTGACGATGGCGCGCGCGATGGCGCAATCGTTTTCCTCGTCCGGCAGGCCGATCACGAACGAACGGTCGATCTTGAGCGTGCTGATGGGGAACTTCTTCAGGTAAGCCAGGCTGGAATAGCCAGTGCCGAAATCATCGAGCGCCAGCGCCATGCCCATCGCCACCAGTTTGTTCATGATGGCGATCACGTTCTCGGTACCGCGCACCAGCAGGCTTTCCGTGATCTCCAGCATCAGCTGCTCGGGCAGCACGCCGCGCCGTTCCAGCAGCTCGGCCAGCCGCTCCGGCAACTGGCTGTCGAACTGGCGTCCCGACAGGTTGACGGCGATCGGCGGCGTCTGCACGCCCGCCTCGCGCCACGCGGACAGCTGGCGGCACGCCTCCTCCAGCACCCAGTTGCCCAGTTCCAGGATCAGCCCGGTCTCCTCGGCCACCGGAATGAACACGCCGGGCGAGACCATGCCGCGTTCCGGATGGCGCCAGCGCAGCAAGGCCTCCGCCCCCATGATGCGCCCCGTGCGCAGGCTGACCTTGGGCTGGTAGTACAGTTGCAGTTCGCCATTGCCCAGCGCCTGCCGCAATTCGCTTTCCAGCCGCAGGTGCTCCTTGGCCCGCAAGTTCATTTCCTCGCTGTAGAACAGGAAACCCGATTCCACGTTCTGCCCGGCCTTGCTGGTGGCCACGTCGGCGCAGCGCAGCAAGGCCGGCGTTTCCGTGCCATCCTCGGGATAGACCGTGATGCCCACGTGCGCGCCCACCTGCAGCCGGTGGCCATCGATGACGATGGGCGCTTCCAGCGATGCCAACAGCTTCTGCGCCACGATGGCCGCGTGTTCCCGCTTTTCGATATGCAGCAGCGCGACGGCGAAGCGGTTGCCATCGAGCTTGGCCAGCACATCGGCCTCGCGCAGCGACAGCCGGAACAGCCGCCCGATCTCGCACAGCAGTTCGTTGCCGATCTCGTGGCCCAGCGTGTCGCTGATGGCGCCGATACGGCTGATCTCGATCACCAGCAGCGCCCCGTGTTCGCGGCTGCGGCGCGCCTCCATCAGCGCCTGGCCCATCAACTGGCTCAGCAGGCACAGGTTGGGCAGCCCGGTCAGCGCGTCGTAGTTGGCCATGCGCTGCATGCGTGCCTCGGCGTCCTTGTGCACGCTGATGTCGGAAAACAGCGAGAAGGTGTGGCTGATCTGGCCCTGCTGGTCGCGCACCACGCTGATGGTGACCGACTGCGGGAACAGCTCGCCATTCTTGCGCCGGCCCATGATCTCGCCACGCCACGGTCCCTGCCCTTGCATGGCGGCCCGCACCTTGGCGCGGAATTCAGCGTCGTGGATGCCCGAGCGCAGCAAGTCCGGCGTCTGGCCGATGGCTTCGGCCGGCGTGTAGCCGGTGATGCGGGTGAAGGCATTGTTGATCGAGACGATGCGCTCGTTGGCGTCCGTGATCAGCACGCCCTGGTCGCTGTCCTCGATGATGCGCGCATGCAGGTGCACCTTGTCCGCCTCGGACAGCGGATCGTCGAGCAGGTTGAACATGACCAGCATGCCGACCGCTTCGGCGCGGTCGTTCTGTAACGTCGCGTTGGCCAGCCGCAGCCACACCGCCTCGCCCGACTTCTTGCAGCGCCGCACATCCGTATAGCCCTTGGCGTGGCGCGGGAACAATTCGGCCACGGTCTGATCCTCATCGTCGGGCGCATACAGGAACAGCACGTGCTGGCCCACGGCTTCCTGCGCCGTGTAGCCGAACAGGTGGGCCGCGCCGCTGTTCCAACCCTTCACGTAGCCGGCCAGGTCCAGTTCCAGCACCGCATCCGGCTGCAGCTCGGCCGCATCGGCGCCATGCGTGGCCAGTTGCTCGAGCGCCGCCTCCAGGCTGGCCAGGGTGTCGGCCAACGAGGTGGACGGCGAGGCGGGCTGCGAGGTGGACGGCGAGGTGGCCTGCACCTCGCCTTGCTGGGCGCGGGCTTGCCGGCTCAGCGCCAGGCAGCGCGCGATGGCCGCGTCATGCATGGCCCATGTCCGCCGCGCTGGCCGCCACGCTTTGCATCCACAAATGGGCGTCGGCGACGATCTGATTGAACTCGGCGCCGGACAGTTCCAGCTGCGCCAACTGGTCAGCCACGGCCGCGAAATCGCGTTGCTCGGCCCGTTCCAGCAACCGCAGTAAGTCGCCCATCGGCCCCTCGTGGCGCAGCAGCGCGTGCTGCACGGCCTCGGCGATCGTCAGCGGTTGCAGCACTTCCGCCAGCGGCAGTCCAAACAGCACGCCCAGCAGCGAAAACATGCCGGCCATGAAAGCCTGCTCCTGGCGTGCCTTGTCCATGCCCGTCGCCTGCGCCAGCAATTCCATGGCCCGCGCACGCACGGCCACGCGGCCCAGCAGCATGGGCGAACGCAGGTCGCCATCGCGGGTGCAGAACAGCATCAGGTTGAGCCAGCGCCGCAACTGGGCCCGGCCCAGGATCAGGATGGCCTGGGAAAAACTGGTCACGCGCCGGCCCGAACCGACGCCCAGCGAATTGACCAGCCGTAGCAGCTGGTAGGACAGCGTGGGATCGCGCCGCAGCACCGATTCGATCTCGTGGGTGTCGGCGTCGGCCGACACCAGCTGCACCAGTTGCAGCGCCAGCGCGCGCGACATGGCTTGCTGGCCCACGGGCTGGGGTGGCGGTTCGAGGAACCAGTCGCCCTCCACGCACTGCACCGACGGCGCCAGCGCGAACGGGAACATGGCATCGGCCCGCAGCAGATGCTCCGCCTCCAGCGGCTGCCAGCCCTGCGCCCCCAGCGCGTCGGCCAGTTCCGCCGCTAGGTTGGCGCGGAAATAACAGGGGCCATGGGCCGCCAGTTCGCCCAGCGCCTCGTGCGGCAGGCCGGACGGGGCCACAGCGGGCGCGGCGTCGAACAGCAAACCGGCCGGACTGCCATTGCGGTCGGCCAGCAATTGCATGAACAGGGGTGGTGTGGCGGGCGACACAGTCATAATTGTTCCAGGGTAATGCCAACATGATCACACCATCATCCCGAAATTATTGGTTCGGGTCAACTGCGGGGCTGGACTATGGATGATTCGGCCGCCCGCGGCGGCGCATCTGTGGCAAACCCGCCATGCCCGGGCAAATGGCGCACCAGCCGTTCGAATACGCCGGGCTGGGCCATGCGCTCGCGCCACCAGCGCAGCGCCGCGCCGGTCTCGCCCGTGCGCCAGGCCAGGTAGAAGGTTTCGTCCGGCTTCGGTTCCTCGACCTGCTTTTCCACCAGCAGACCAGCCGCGATGGCCGCGCGCGCGCACGGTTCGGGCAGGAAGCCGAAGCCCAGGCCGGCCAGTTGATAATCGAGCTTGGCCTGCATGGTGGGCACGGTCAGCGTGTCCTGGCCCAGCGACAAGCCCACCGTGCGGGGCGCCAGCCGGCGCGCGGAGTCGGCCACGCTCACCGCCCGGTACGGTTGCAGCGCGGCCCGGTCCAGCGGCTCGGGCGCCCCGGCCAGCGGATGGCCGGGCGCCACCACGAACACGAACGACAGCTTGCCCATCGCTTCGGCCACGTAGCCGCCGCCGGACGGCCCCTCGCCCGCCGCGCCCACCAGCACGTCGACGCGGCGGTCGAGCAGCGCTTCCCATGTACCCGACAGCGCTTCCTGCACCAGGCGCAGCCGGGTCTGGCCGGTGACGGCATAGAACGCGGTCACGTCCGGCAGGAACACGGCCGGCGCGAACATGGAATCGCTGCCCACGGCCAGTTCCGTCTCCCAGCCCGAGGCCACGCGGCGCACGCGCTGCTCCAGGTCGTGCGCCGCGTACAGCAGGTAGCGGCCTTCCTTGAGCAACTCCTGCCCGGCCGCCGTCAGCACGACGCGCGGGCCGTGGCGCTCGAAAATCTGCACGCCCAGCTCGTCCTCCAGTTTGCCGACCGTGTAGGAAATGGTGGAAGGCACCTTGTGCAATTCCTTGCCGGCGGCCGAGAACGAGCCGCGCCGGTCGATGGCGTCCACGATTTGCAAGGCTTCCAGGCTAAGTCTGAGCATTCGAATTTTTCGATAATACAGTGGAATATTTTCCGTTTTTTATTCCCGTCGCATGCGGATATACTGCTTTTCATCGGCAATGCAGACGAACAGATGTTCGAAATTATTGCACAACCCAAGAAAAAGGAGTCCACCATGTTACAAGTACGCAAAAGCGCAGAACGCGGCGATGCCCGCCACGGCTGGCTGCAATCGCAACACAGCTTCTCATTCGCCGAGTACTACGATCCGCAGCACATGGGCTTTGGCCCGCTGCGCGTGATCAACGAGGATCGCGTGGCGCCGGGCCAGGGCTTCGGCACCCACGGCCACCGCGACATGGAGATCGTGTCCTACGTGCTGGACGGCGCGCTGGAACACAAGGACAGCATGGGCACCGGCTCCGTGCTGCACTACGGCGACGTGCAACGGATGAGCGCGGGCAGCGGCGTGCGGCACAGCGAGTTCAACCACTCGCGCACGGAAGGCGTGCATTTCCTGCAGATCTGGATCATGCCCAATGTGACGGGCATCGCCCCCAGCTACGAGGAAAAGCACTTCGCACCGGACAGCAAACAGGGCAAGCTGCGCCTGATCGCCTCCGGCGATGGCCGCGACGGCTCGGTGCTGATCCACCAGGATGCGGCCCTGTATGCCACCATCCTGGGCGCCGGCGACCAGGTCAGCCATGCGCTGGCGCCCCAGCGGCTCGGCTATGTGCACGTAATCCGGGGCAATGTCACCGTCAACGGCGTGGCGCTGAGCGGCGGCGACGCGCTCAAGCTCAGCGACGAGCCGCAGGTGACGCTGGAACAGGCCGACAATGCGGAAATTCTGTTGTTCGATCTGCCATATTGACCGAACAGGCATCAAGCCGAGAATGTCCTCAAAATAATTTTTGCCCGAGTTTTGGTATGATGTCAGGGCGCGCCGGGTGTGGGTATCAGCCCGGCGCGCCCTTTTTTATATTTTTGCCATTTTTTGAAGAGCACAGCCATGTCGCAGAGCGCAGAAACACCCGTCAACGTCGAATTGGATTACACCACTTCCTGCGCGCTGCCGACCCCATGGGCCCAGTTCACGTTGCACGCTTTTGTCGAGCATGCGACGGGCAAGGAACACCTGGCCATGACCCTGGGCGACATCGGCAACGGCGAGCCGGTGCTGGCGCGCGTGCACTCGGAATGCCTGACCGGCGACGTGCTGTTCTCGCAGCGCTGCGACTGCGGCGCCCAGCTCGAGGGCGCGCTCAAGAAGATCGCCGCCGAAGGCCGCGGCATCCTGCTCTACCTGCGCCAGGAAGGCCGCGGCATCGGCCTGATCAACAAGATCCGCGCCTACCGGCTGCAGGAAGGCGGCGCCGACACGGTGCAGGCCAATGAACAGCTGGGCTTCAAGGCCGACGCCCGCAACTACGCGCTGGTCAAGCCCATGTTCGAGAAATTTGGCGTCACCAAGCTGCGCCTGATGACCAACAACCCGCGCAAGATCGACGCCCTGAGCAAGCTCGGCATCGAGGTGGTGGAACGGGTGCCGCTGCTGGTCAACCGCAACGCCTTCAACCAGCACTACCTGAACACCAAGGCGGCCAAGCTGGGCCACATGATGACGCCCACCACGCCGCCTGCGGCCGAGGACGGCGAACTCTGAACCGCCGCCGCCCCAAGTCCAAGGCCCGCATGAAATTTACTGAACTCGCCCTGCTCTGCACCTTGACTTGGGCCAGCGCCACCGCCGCGCAGGCCGCATCGGATGCCGGCGTCGGCGCCGCCAGGGCGGCGGCCCCGCTGACGGCGCCGGCCATCCCCCGCAATGCCGCCAAACCCGACGGCACGGCCCTGCCGCCGCCATCGAGCGCGGCCCAGAAGCTGTACGCCTCGGCCAAGAACGACATCCTGCAAGTGCGCTCGCTGCTGCGCAGCGGCCGTACCCAATCGTCGGTTGGCTCCGGTTTTTTGATCGGCACCGGCAACCTGGTCGTCACCAACTACCACGTGGTATCGCAATTCGCGCTCGACCCCGATACCTACGTGGGCGAATGGGTGGATACCAGCGGACAGCGCGGCAACGTGGAACTGCTGGCCGTGGACGTGCTGCACGACCTGGCCGTGCTGCGCGTGAACCGCAACGGCACCGGCTTCTTCAAGCTGCCCGAGCACCTGGCCACGCTGAACCAGGGCCAGTACCTGTATTCGCTGGGCAATCCGCTCGACCTCGGCTTCGCCATCTCCGAAGGCGCCTACAACGGCGTGATCGCGCGCAGCTTCTACGACCAGCTCATGTTCACCGGCCCCATCAACGCCGGCATGAGCGGCGGTCCCAGCGTGACAGGCGATGGCGCAGTGGCCGGCATCAACGTTTCCAAGCGCCTCGATGGCGAACTGGTCAGCTTCCTGGTGCCGGCCCGTTACGCGCAGGAGCTGCTCAAGCAGGTGGCCCGGCAACAGCAGCCGCCCCGGGATTTCACGGCCATCGTCGCCACCCAATTGCTGGCCCACCAGCGCGCCATGGTCGACAGCCTGCTGGCCACGCCGCTGACCTTGAAGAACATGGGTCCCTACCGAGTGCCGGTGCGCGAATCGGAACAGATGCGCTGCTGGGGCCGCTCCACCGTCAAGGCCGACAAGCCCTTCACTGTGGACAACGCCAACTGCGCCATGGAATCGGCCATCTTCGTCAGCGGCTCGCTGCAGACCGGCCAGATCAGCATCCGCCACCAATACCTGCGCAGCACCGGGCTGGGCGCGCTGCGCTTTTCGCAACTGGCCAGCGACTCGTTCAAGAATGAGCACTTCGGCTCCACCCGCGACAGCCGCCTGAGCGGCCCCAGCTGTACCGAGCAGTTCGTCAGGAATGGCACGCTGCCCATGCGCGCCGTGCTGTGCGTGCGCTCCTACCGCAAGTTCGACGGCCTGTACGACTTTGCACTGCTGACCTCCAGCACCGACCAGCCGCTGATGAATCTGCAAAGCCGGCTCGACGCGCGCGGCGTCTCCTACGACAACGGTTTGCGCGTCACGCGCGCCTTCCTTGAGGCACTGGGCAACGGAGGCCGTCCATGAAGGCGCCCTACTTCGTCGAACTGCTCAGCCGTGGCGGCGACGTGCTGCAACGCCAGCGCTTCGACGCGCTGCCGATCCGCCTGGGCCGTGGCTACGACAACGACGTGATTCTCGACGACGCCCACGCGGGCGCCCACCACGCCGTGATCGAAACCAATGAAGATGGCGCGCCGGTGCTGCGCGACCTCGGTAGCCGCAACGGCACCATCAGCGACGGCAAGCGGCAAGCCAGCGTGGCGCTGGACGGCGACGCCGTGGTGCGCCTGGGCCACACGCGCGTGCGCGTGCGCGGCGCCGACTTCGCCGTCACGCCCGAACTGGCCGACACCACCATGCACGGCTGGGAAGGCGCGGCGCCCGCGCTGGTGGGCTTGCTGCTGATCGGCCTGTTCGCCGGACTGGAAAACTGGCTGGCCGACATCGACGCCTTCCAGCCCATCCGCTACCTGCTGGTGGTGGTATCGGGACTGGGCGTGGGACTGGCCTGGAGCGGCGGCTGGGCGCTGGCCAACCGCCTGTTCGGCCCCCACGCGCGGCTGGGCCGCCACCTGTTCATCCTGGGCGCGGGCTTGTTCGCCGCCGGCGCCTGGCGCGTGCTCAGCGACGTGCTGGCCTTCGCGTTCTCGGCCGAATGGCTGACGCGCTACGGCAACGTGGCCACCATCGCGCTGGTGTGCGGCATGCTGTTCTTCCACCTGTGGACCATCAAGCCGCACTACCCGCGCCGCTTCGCCGTCAGTTGCGCCATCTTGCTGCTGGCCGGTATCGGCCTGAACCTGATGACCAATGTGCAAAGTACGGGCCGTGCCGCCGACGAACTCTACATGTCGGTGCTGCTGCCGCCCGCGCTGCGCCAGAGCCCGGACCACAGCGTGGCCGAGTTCATGGCCGGCGCCGCGCGGCTCAAGGCCGACGCCGACGCCGCCCGCACGCGCGCCAGCAAGGACGACGAAGAAGACGAGGAAGAGGAAGGCGACGCCGGCGGCGAATGAGCGCGCCGCGCCATGCCTGCGGCCAGGCTCCGAGCCGGCCTCAGGACCAGGCCGGGCCTTTGAGCTCGATGGTATTGCCTTCCGGGTCGTTCAGGTAGATCGACGGCCCCTCCCCCTCGGCGCCATAACGCGATTCGACCGGCCCGGCTTCCACGCCGGCAGCCGCCAGCACGCCACGGATGGCCGCCTCGTCGAACGGCTCCACGCGGAAACAGATGTGATCGACATTACGGCCTTCCGCGCCGGGTGCGGCGCCGCCCATGCGGCCCAGCTTGCCGTCCACAGGCACCAGGTCGAGCAGGCAGCGGCCGGCCCGCAACTGGATCAGGCCGATCTCCTCCTGCCGGCGCTCGACCTTGCAGCGCAGGACGTCGCAGTAGAACCGCTCCATTGCCGCCGCATCCACGACGCGCAACACGATGTGATCGATTTCACGGATATGAATCATGCGCCCACCCTTTCGCACTGTTCGGATTTGACAGATGGGAATGATAAAACAATACGCGGGGCAAAGCACGGCGCACCGTGGTGGCGCCGCTGGTAGTCAGATCCGGCCGCGCTTGTATTCAGCCAGGAAGCGCCGCGTTTCTTCCGCCGACATCACCTGCTCCGCATCGCCATGCCAGGCGTACAGGTAAGGCGTGCCGCCCAGCCGGTCGGTCAGCTTGGCCGACAGCAGGAAGCGGGTGCCGAGCGGATACACCTCGGTGTCGCACAGGCGCCGCGAGCATTGCACCAGCAGCTCCGGCGAGAACGCCTGTCCCGGCACCGGGCGGATTTGCACCCGCCCGTCGCGCAGCACGGATTCCACGGCCACCTGCCGGTATGCATAAATATCGCGCGCCATGGCCGCCCTCCACGTTTGATCGAGGGCGCCATGGTAACAGAACGCGCGGCCGCCAACCGGCCAGCCGCAAGCTGGGGCCGGCCTGTGCCGGCGGCTTACTTGCAGCGCCTATTTGCCGCGCTTATTTGCCGCGCTGACTTGCCGCGCTGACTTGCTGCGCTGACTTGCTGCGCTTACTTGCGACGATCACTTGCTGTAGTAGCCGACGCCCAGCAACACGTTGTCCACGCGCTGAATCAGCGAGTGCTTCTGCTCCACCGCGTTGGTGGCCGGATTGCGCCACACGAAGTCCACCGTGCCCGAACCCTTGCTCTTGGCCAGCTTGATCATCTCCTCGACCATGGGCTTGCCGGCCGCGTCGCGCAGGCCACGCACATCCATGCCCGACAGTTGCGGCGAATCGCCGGAGGCGCGATAGCGGCCATCGTCGATACCGATCGCGAACACGTACAGGTCGTTATGCATGAAGCCGCCCTGCTGGCTGTTGAAGGCCGTGTAGGCAGCCTTGTCGCCGGATTTCTTCAGGTAGGCGACCGCCTTGTCGAGCAATTCCTGCGCTTCCTCGACCGAACCGCGCGGCGTGTAATAGCCGACGCACAGGATGTACTTGTCCACCTTGCGGTATTGGCTGACCTTGATTTCGATGTGGTTGCTGACCCGGTTCAGCCAGCGGTATTCGATGGAACCCGTATCGTGGACGCGGGCCTGTTCCAGCAGGTCGCGGATCAGGGGCTTGCCGGCCGCATCGCGCAGGTCGATCTCGTTCTTGCCCACCAGGCCCACTTGCGAGCCGCCATTGGCCACCATGAAGCCGTCGAGGTCGACGGCGTACACGTAGTACGGCCCGTGCACGAACGGGCCGGCCGGCTCATTGAATTTGGCGAACGCCTTTTCCGGGCCGTTCTTTTGCAGGTATTCGACCGCGCTGTCGAGCAGTTCGGTGGCGCGCTTGGCTTGCGCGCGCTCGATACTGCCGTAGTGACTGGTCGCCGGAGCATCGCCCGCGTGCGCGGCAGGCATGGCAAGCAATGCCGACGCGGCGGCGAGAGTTAATGCGCTGATGTAATGTCGTTTCATAGTGCGTTCCAGTTCGGATAGTGACCGCCAACATGCCCAAGACGCGCAGCGTGTGGCACCAGCATGAACAACGACAACGTTAGCCGCAACGACGACCGGCGGCGCGATTGCCGAAGACCATACAGCCATTAGGGGAAGCAAGTTGCAGGCCATTTGGCCTGCCTGATTGACGGGGAATTGATCGGACGTGGGTTGCGGCGCGTCTTGCCGGGCACGCCCGCAGGAGGGCTGCGCGAGCGCGGCAGCCGAGGCGCCACGCGCGGGCAACGGGAAAGCACCATCGCCATGGCGGCGGCCTGGCCTCATCGTGCCATTCTGCAACAGCCCTGTTGTGGATTGGAGCAACGGCTGTGCGCGCGGCATCGAAGTCCGCAGTTGGTCCGCAGTTGACCGGACGAGACCGGCCGTTGATCAATTCGACCAGGCGCGCCGTGGCCGAGGCCGTGCTGACTTCGCAGATGACCTTGTTCTACGAACGGATCAGCAAGGCCACGGCTTCGGCCGCGATGCCTTCCTCGCGCCCCAGGTAGCCCAGCTTCTCGTTGGTCTTGGCCTTGATGTTGACCTGGCCCACGGCCACGCCCAGATCCTCGGCCACGTTGGCGCACATGGCGGCGATGTGGGGCGCCATCTTGGGCTGCTGCGCGATGATGGTGGCGTCGATATTGCCGATCACGTAGCCTGTGGCCACCACGCGCTTGCAGGCTTCACGCAGCAGCGTGCGCGAGTCGGCACCCTTGAATTGCGGGTCGGTGTCCGGGAAGTGCTTGCCGATGTCACCCAGCGCGGCAGCGCCCAGCATGGCGTCCGTGATCGCATGCAGCAGCACGTCGGCATCCGAGTGGCCGAGCAGGCCCACGTGGTGCGGAATCGTGACGCCGCCGATGATGAGCTTGCGGCCTTCGACCAGCTTGTGGCAGTCGTAGCCCTGGCCAATGCGGAACGGGAGTGCGGGAGTGGTAGACATGGTGGTCATCAATTCGTGGTGGGTTGGGCCAGATACATTTCCGCGATGCGGACGTCGGCCGGCAGCGTGACTTTCAGGTTGCGGGGATCGCCCGGCACCAGCCGTGGCGACAGGCCCAGCGCTTCCACGGCGCTGGCGTCGTCGGTGATGGCGCTGGCGTCGGTGGCCGCGTCCAGCGCGCGGCGCAGCAGCGCATAGCTGAACATCTGCGGCGTTTGCGCCAGCCACAGGCCATCGCGCGGGACGGTGGCGACCTGGTCACCGGCAGCGCGCTTGACCGTGTCCACCACCGGCAGCGCCAGCAAACCGCCGGCCGGGTCGCCGGCCACGCCATCGATCAGGCGCGCGATCAGTTCGGGCGTCAGGCCGGGCCGGGCCGCGTCATGCACCAGGATGCTGTCGCCGTCGCGCACCTGGGTGCGCAGCGCGTGCAAGGCATTCTGCACCGACTCCATGCGGGTGGCGCCGCCGCAGCGCAGCACCGTCACGCCGTCCAGGCCGGGCGGCACCACGGCGTCGATCTGGCCATCGGCCGGGCTGACGACAATGTAGGTATGGGCGATACGGTCGCTGGCCAGGAAGGCTTCCAGCGCATGGCGCAGCATGGGCTTGCCGCCCACGGTCAGGTATTGTTTGGGGCCGTCGGCCGCCATGCGGGCGCCCACGCCCGCCGCAGGAATCAGGGCGTAGTGGCGCGGCGCGCCAGCGGTGTCTTGGGTCATCAGTGATTACGATTGTTCAGAAGGAGCGGCCGCCGCTGAGCACGTCGCGGATCTGGCCGCCGCAGGCCTGGCTCAAGCGCGCATATTCTTCCGGCGCGTCGATGCGCGCCTGCTCGGCGTCGACCTTGTGCATCTCGGCCTTGATGTAAGCCATCCAGCCATTATCGACTTCGTGCGACAGGGCCGACATGGCCGTACCGGACGGCGCATACAAGGGCTTGTCCTGGAAACGCTTGGCCAGCGCCTCGCGCACGGTCTTTTCCACCTTCGGCAAGTTCTGCATGTAGGCGTTCATGTGCCGCAACTCGTGGTTGAGGATTTCCTTGTAGGCGCAGGACCCGACGGGGAACTCGCGCGCCACGTAGATCACCACCGGCACATAGTACAGCTTGACCTCGATGCGCGGCGCGATGCATTCATAGCCGCTGTCCGGGTCTTGCAGCAAGGTGCCCGTGTAGCCCATCTTCACGCGCGAATCGGTCTGGGTCAGCCCGGCCACCTTGACGGCGCCGGCCGCCAGGCCATGCATGGACGTCAGGGCGTTGTAGGACAAGTGGGTGTCGACCGTGTAGCCACTTTGCTGGGCCGACAGCACGGTGATGGTCTTGGTCAGGGAATCTTCGCAACGGGCCTGGAACGGCGTGCGCTCGGCGCGGGCGGCCGTTGCCACCAGCAGGCATGCCAGCGCGAGCAGCAGCCGAACGGGAAATGACCGCAGCGACCGCATGGGTCAGTCCAGCTTCCAGGCGCCGGAGCGCAGTTTTTCGAGCCAGAACACGCCGATGACGGTCTTGACGTCCGTGATCTTGCCGCTGCGGACCCAGTCCAGCAGCTCGTCGATGGTAGCGGTGAACGTTTCCAGGAATTCGCCGTCGTCCAGCCTGGCCGTGCCGGCTGTGAGGCCGCGCGCCAGGTACAGGTCGAGGTGCTCGTCCGAATAGGCGATGGCGTTGTGGATCACGCTGACAAATTGCCAATCCGTGGCCGTGTAGCCGGTTTCCTCCTCCAGCTCGCGCTTGGCGCAGGCGAGCGGGTCCTCGTCCGGATCGATCTTGCCAGCGGGGAATTCAATGAAGACTTGATTGAGCGGATAACGGAATTGCCGTTCCATCAACACGGTGCCATCGTCGAGCACGGGCAGGATCACGACGGCGCCCGGATGGCGGATGTACTCGCGCGACGTATGCTGGCCGTCCGGCAGTGCCACCTTGTCCTTCTGGACCTTGAGGAACTTGCCTTCGTACGCCATTTCACCGTCGACGCGGACTTCTTTCAGATGCTTATCCATGCGCACTCCATGTTGCCGTAGGGCTAGTATATCAGGTGTGGTGTTTGCGCAGGTAGCGTACTACAAATCCGGGAAAGGCGAGAACGATAAAGAGACAGGCCGTGATAGCGTAGAACTCCCACGTCTGGGGGAACGGGGTGCCGATGCGGGCTTCCAGCGCAAAGCCGGCCGCCCCCACGGCGAAATACAGCACAACCATTTCCACCAGCCGCAGCCAGAACGGCTTGCGCCGCACTGCCCGCGGGTCGCCGGGATGCCGCTTGAGCGGCACCACGGCGAAAACCTTGTCATTGAAGAAAGGAAGGTTGGCGGCCAGGATCGTCAGCACGATCACCAGCCAGCTGGCGGAAGATACTTCCATCAGGAATTGAGGGTCTTGGTCATGGCGCTCAGGCACGATGCCAGCAGCGGGCCAGGCAGCATGCCCACCACCACCAGCGCCAGGCCATTCAGGCTCAGCACCAGGTTCATGTCGCCGGGGATGGACAACGGGCTGTTGTCGGTCGGCTCATCGAACCACATCATCTTCACGACGCGCAGGTAGTAGAACGCGCCGATCAGCGAGAACATCACGGCCAGCACGGTCAGCCAGATCTGGCCGGTACCCAGCACAGCGGCCAGCACCGAGAACTTGGCGGCGAAGCCCAGCATCGGCGGCACACCGGCCAGCGAGAACATCATGATCGACATCAGCACGGCGTACCAGCCGTTGCGCTTGCTCAGGCCCTTGAAGTCGGCCAGTTCTTCCGCTTCGAAGCCGGCGCGAGCCAGCACCATGATCATGCCGAAGCTGCCGGCCGTCGTCATCACGTAGGTGATGGCGTAGAACATGGCGGCGCTGTAGGCGGCCGGGGCGCCGGTGCGGTCGGTGCCGACCACGCCAGCCAGCAGGCCCAGCAGCACAAAGCCCATCTGGGCGATGGTCGAGTAAGCCAGCATGCGCTTGATGTTGCTCTGGGCGATAGCGGTCAGGTTACCGATCGCCAGCGACAGCACGGCCAGCACCAGCAGCATCTGCTGCCAGTCCACGGCCATCGGCAGCAGGCCTTCCACCAGCAGGCGGATGCAGACGGCGAAGGTAGCCAGCTTGGGCGCGCCGCCCAGCAGCAGGGTCACGGCCGTCGGCGAACCTTGGTACACGTCCGGCACCCACATGTGGAATGGCACGGCGCCCAGCTTGAACGCCAGGCCGGCCACCAGGAACACCAGGCCGAACACCAGGATGGTCGGCTTGATGGTGCCGGAAGCGGCGGCCAGCGCCACCTTGGACAGGTCCAGCGTGCCGGTGGCGCCGTAGATCATCGACATGCCATACAGCAGGAAGCCCGAGGCCATGGCGCCCAGGATGAAGTACTTCATGGCCGCTTCCGTGGCCTGGGCGTTGTCGCGGCGCAGGGCCACCAGGGCGTACAGGGCCAGCGACATCAGTTCGATGCCCAGGTAGATGGACAGCAGGCTGTTACCGGAGATCATGACCATCTGGCCCAGCAGCGAGAACAGGGCCAGCACATAGAACTCGCCGCCCAGGTTGCCGCTCAGCATGCCACGGTCGGTGGCGTACTGGCGCGCGTAGATCAGCGTCATGCCGACCGAGACGTAGGTGAACAGCTTGAGCAGGTTGGACATCGGGTCCGACACGAACATGTTGTTGAACGTGTAGACCGTGGTGCCGGCTGCATAGTCGACATAGCTGAAGTAGCCGCAAACGAGCAGCGTCAGCAACGACAGTACGTACGTGATCGAACGCTTGCCCTCGGACAGGAACATATCGATCAGCAGGATCGCCGACGCGGCGACCAGCAGAAAGACTTCTGCGTTGAGCGGGATCATGTTGGTGGTATTCATGTAGGCGTTTCCGTTTTCTTCTTAAGGCAGCTTGCTGTGCGCTACTTGCGCGAGCAGGTCCGCGACCGAGGTTTGCATCGTGTCGGTGAACGGTGCGGGGTACAGGCCCATGGCCAGCACGGCCGCGGCCAGCAGGCCCAGCATCACGAACTCGCGGGCGCCGATATCGGTCAGCTCGGCCACGTGGTGGTTGGCCACCTTGCCGAAGATGACGCGCTTGGCCATCCACAGCGAGTAGGCGGCGCCGAAGATCAGCGCGGTGGCGGCGATCATGCCGATCCAGAAGTTGGCCTTGACGGCGCCCAGGATCACCATGAACTCACCCACGAAACCGGAGGTGGCTGGCAGACCGCAGTTGGCCATCGAGAAGAAGATGAACAGCGCGGCGAATTTCGGCATCTTGTTGACGACGCCACCGTAGTCGGCGATCTGGCGCGAGTGGGCGCGGTCATACAGCACGCCGATGCACAGGAACATCGCGCCGGAGATGAAGCCGTGCGAGATCATCTGCACCAGGCCGCCCTGCACTGCCATGTCGTTAAACAGGAAGAAGCCCAGGGTGACGAAGCCCATGTGGGCGATCGACGAGTAAGCGACCAGCTTTTTCATGTCCTTCTGCACCAGTGCCACCAGGCCGATGTAGACCACGGCGATCAGCGACAGGGTGATGATGAAGTTGGCCATGTAGTGCGAGGCGTCCGGGGTGATCGGCAGCGAGAACCGCACGAAACCGTAAGCGCCCAGCTTCAGCATGATGGCGGCCAGCACGGCCGAACCGCCGGTTGGCGCTTCCACGTGCACGTCGGGCAGCCAGGTGTGGACCGGGAACATCGGTACCTTGACGGCGAAGGCCATCAGGAAGGCGATGAAGATGAAGATCTGCTCGCGCATGGTCAGCGGGGTACGGTGCCAGGTCAGGATGTCGAACGAACCGCCGGACACGTTGTACAGGTAGATGATGGCGACCAGCGTCAGCAGCGAACCGAAGAAGGTGTACAGGAAGAACTTGAACGAGGCGTACACGCGGTTCTCGCCGCCCCAGATACCGATGATGATGTACATCGGGATCAGCGTGGCTTCGAAGAAGAAGTAGAACAGCAGGCCGTCCATGGCGCAGAACACGCCGATCATCAGGCCCGACAGGATCAGGAACGCGCCCATGTACTGGGCCACGCGCTTCTGGATCACTTGCCAGGCCGAGATCACGACGATCACGGTGATGAAGGCCGTCAGCGGCACGAACCACAGCGACAGGCCGTCAATGCCCAGCGAGTACAGGATGTTGAAGCGCTCGATCCACGGCGACTTCTCGACGAACTGCATGCCGTGGGCGGCGTTGTCGAAATGGGAGATCAGCGGCAAGGTGAGCGCGAAGCTGACCAGCGAGCCGATCAGCGAACCGACGCGCACCATGCCGGCGTTGCTGTCGCGGCCGAATGCCAGCACCAGCAAGCCGAAGGCGATCGGCACCCAGATCGCCAGGCTAAGGAACGGAGGTAAGGTAGAAATTGACTGCATCATGGTTATCTTTATCTCTATGCGGTTCAGCTAATTAAGCGTGCCAAAACGGCAGGAAGTAGACCAGGAACCCCAGAATGCCGAGGATCATGATGAACGCGTAGTGGTAGATATAACCGGTCTGCGCCAGACGGGTCAGCGACGAGAACCACTCCACAACCTTGGCGCTGCCGTTCACGACGAGGCCGTCGATCAGCGTGCGGTCGCCCACGTTCCACAGGCCATTGCCCAGCAGGCGTGCGCCGCCGGCGAACACGGTCTCGTTGAACTTGTCCATGTAGTATTTGTTGTCCAGCAGCGTGTGGATGGCGCGGAACTTGTCGTAGAACCAGGCCGGCACGCGCGGGTTGATCATGTAGCAGTAGTAAGCCGAAGCCACGCCAGCCAGGGCCAGCGCCAGCGGCAGCGACGTCAGCGCGTGCATCGCCATGGCCACCGGGCCGTGGAATTCCTCGCCCAGTTTTTCCATCGCGTGGTGGTTCTCGCCGACGAACACAACGCCGTTGAAGAACTTGCCGAACAGCATAGGACCGATGGTCAGGTAGCCGATGATGACCGATGGGATGGCCAGCATCACCAGCGGGAACCAGACCACGAATGGCGACTCGTGCGGTTTCTCGCCCGGGCCCAGGCCGTGGTGGCCGTGTGCATCCTCTTCTTCGTGGTGGGCGTCCGAATCGTGTTCGGCGTGCGCATCGTGCGCATCATGGGCGGCGGCGGCCGGCGCATGATGGTGGTCGTGGCCGTGGGCCTTGCCGAAGCGCTCTTCGCCGTGGAACACCAGGAAGTACATGCGGAACGAGTAGAACGCGGTCACGAACACGCCAGCCAGCACGGCGAAGTTGGCGAAGCCGGCGCCGGCGATGTGGGTTTCGGCCACGGCTTCGATGATCGAATCCTTGGAATAGAAACCGGAGAAGAATGGCGTACCGATCAGGGCCAGCGAACCGAGCAGCGAAGTGATCCAGGTGATCGGCATGTATTTACGCAGGCCGCCCATGTTGCGGATGTCCTGGTCGTGGTGCATGCCGATGATGACGGAACCGGCGCCCAGGAACAGCAGTGCCTTGAAGAACGCGTGGGTCATCAGGTGGAACACGGCGATCGAGTAAGCCGAGGAACCCAGGGCCACGGTCATGTAACCGAGCTGCGACAGGGTCGAGTATGCGACCACGCGCTTGATGTCGTTCTGGATGATGCCCAGGAAGCCCATGAACAGGGCCGTGATCGAGCCGATCACCAGCACGAACGACAGCGCCGTTTCCGACAGTTCGAACAGCGGCGACATGCGGGTCACCATGAAGATACCGGCCGTCACCATGGTGGCGGCGTGGATCAGTGCGGAAATCGGGGTCGGGCCTTCCATCGAGTCAGGCAGCCACACGTGCAGCGGGAACTGGGCCGACTTACCCATGGCGCCGATGAACAGGCAGATGCAGGCCACGGTCAGCAGCATCCAGTCCGTGCCCGGCAGGGTCAGGGCCGCCAGCGCTTCGCGCTTGGCGAACACTTCCTGGTAGTTCATGGAACCGGCGTAGGCCAGCAGCAGGCCGATGCCGAGGATGAAGCCGAAGTCACCCACGCGGTTGACCAGGAACGCCTTCATGTTGGCCACGATCGCCGTCGGGCGGGTGTACCAGAAGCCGATCAGCAGGTAGGACACCAGGCCCACCGCTTCCCAGCCGAAGAACAGCTGCAGGAAGTTGTTGGCCATCACCAGCATCAGCATCGAGAAGGTGAACAGCGAGATGTAGGCGAAGAAGCGGTTGTAGCCTTCGTCTTCAGCCATGTAGCCGATCGTGTAGATGTGCACCATCAACGAGACAAACGTCACCACGCACATCATCATCGCCGACAGCGCGTCGATCTGGAAGCCCACTTCGAGCTTCAGGCCGGCCACCGTCATCCAGTTGTAGACGGTGCCGTTGTAGCCGGCGCCGCCGATGACGTCTGACAGCGTCATCGCCGACAGAATGAATGCAATCAGCACGCCAAGTATCGTCACAGTATGCGACGTCTTGCGGCCGACCATGTTCCCGAAGAATCGGGTTCCGAACAAGCCCGCGATCGCGGCGCCGGCCAGCGGCGCCAGGGGTACGGCTAGAAGGAGGTTAGGGTTGAGAGTTTGCCCCGCCATGATGAACCTTAATCGTTATTATTCGAGGTTGAAACTTAGCCTTTGAGGCTATCCAGGTCTTCTACGTTGATGGTGTCCAGGTTACGGAACATCACCACCAGGATCGCGAGGCCGATCGCCGATTCAGCGGCGGCCACGGTCAGGATGAAGAACACAAAGATTTGCCCGGCCGCGTCGCCCAGGTAATGCGAGAACGCGATGAAGTTCATGTTCACCGCCAGCAGCATCAGTTCGATGGCCATCAGCAGGATGATGATGTTCTTCCGGTTCAGGAAAATACCCACGATCGAGATCGCGAACAGAATCGCGCCAAGAACGAGGTAGTGAGCGAGCGATAAAGTCATGGTGCCTCCTTGTTTGCTGCACCGGCCTGTGCGCGATCGGACACGGCTGCCACCTTGACGATGCGCAGACGGTCGTTACGCTTGACGCGCACCGCGTCAGCCGGGTCGAAGTACTTGGTGTCCTTGCGCTTTCGCAGCGTCAGGGCCACGGCGGCGACGATGGCCAGCAGCAGCACGGCAGCGGCGATCTCGAACGCGTAGATGTATTTGGTGTAGATCAGCAGGCCCAGTTCCTTGGTGCCGCCGATGTTGCCGGCGTTGGCCGGGCCTTGCGCCTCGAACGACAGGAAATTGCGCCACAACACGGCGGCCATTTCCAGCACGATCACGACGCCGATGAAGCTGGCCAGCGGCAGGTAGCCCCAGAAGCCTTCGCGCATCTTGTCCGTGTTGATGTCCAACATCATCACGACGAACAGGAACAGCACCATGACGGCGCCCACGTACACGAGCACCAGCACGATGGCGAGGAACTCGGCTTTCAGCAGCAGCCAGATGGCGGCGGCCGAGAAGAACGACAGCACCAGGAACAGTGCGGCGTGGACCGGATTGCGGGCCGTGATAACGCGGGTCGCGGCCAATATCATGATGGCCGAGAACACGTAGAACAAAGCAGTTTTAAATTCCATAACTAACCCAAGAGACGTACAGTTTATTGATCGGCAGATCACGCCCTGCCCTGCTCCACCGGAGCGAAACGGGCAGGACGGCGGCGATTAGCGGTAAGGAGCGTCGGCCGCGCGTGCCGCGGCGATCTGCTCTTCGTAACGATCGCCAACGGCCAGCAGCATCTCTTTCGTGTAGTACAGATCGCCGCGTTTTTCGCCGTGGTATTCCAGTACGTGCGTCTCGACGATCGAGTCGACCGGGCACGATTCTTCGCAGAAGCCGCAGAAGATGCACTTGGTCAGGTCGATGTCATAACGCGTGGTGCGGCGCGTACCGTCTTCGCGCTGCTCCGATTCGATCGAAATGGCCATCGCCGGGCACACCGCTTCGCACAGTTTGCAGGCGATGCAACGCTCTTCGCCGTTCGGGTAACGGCGCAGCGCGTGCAGGCCGCGGAAGCGCGGCGACATCGGCGTCTTCTCTTCCGGGTACTGGATGGTGATCTTGCGCGAGAACATGTACTTGCCTGTCAGCGCCATCCCTTTGATCAGTTCGGTCAGCATGAAGCTGCCGAAGAAGTCCTTGATACGTTCCATTGTTCTTTTCCTTACTTCCAGATATTCCAGGATGTCTGCATCCAGCCTGCGACGAGGACCAGCCAAACCAGGGTCAACGGGATAAATACTTTCCAGCCCAGACGCATGATCTGGTCATAGCGGTATCGCGGGAACGTGCCGCGGACCCAGATGAACAGGGAAACGATGCAGAACGTCTTGGCGAACAGCCAGAAGAAGCCACCGAAGCCGCCCCAGAATTCCAGGAACTTGAACGGCGCGGCCCAGCCGCCCAGGAACATGATGGACGCGAGCGTACCGATCAGGATCATGTTGGCGTATTCGGCCAGCATGAACATGGCGTAGGCCATACCCGAGTATTCGACCATGTGGCCGGCCACGATTTCCGATTCGCCTTCGACCACGTCGAACGGGTGACGGTTGGCCTCGGCCAGGCCCGAGGTCAGGTAGACCACGAACATGGGCAGCAGCGGCAGCCAGTTCCACGACAGGAAGTTGATGCCCTGTTCAACGAAGTAACCTTTTTGCTGGCCACCGACGATGTCGATGAAGTTCAGCGAACCGGACACCATCAGCACGATCACCAGCACGAAGCCCATCGGGATTTCGTAGGAAATCATCTGGGCCGAGGCGCGCATGGCGCCCATGAACGAGTACTTCGAGTTCGACGACCAGCCGGCGATGATGATGCCGTACACTTCCATCGAGGTGATCGCCATCAGCAGCAGCAGGCCGGCGTTGACGTTGGCCAGCACGGCTTCCGGACCGAACGGCACCACCGACCAGCAAGCCAGCGCCGGCATGATGGTCATGATCGGGCCCAGCACGAACAGGCCGGGGTTGGCCTTGGTCGGCGTGATGATTTCCTTGAACAACAGCTTGAGCGCGTCGGCGATCGGCTGCAGCAGGCCCATCGGACCGACGCGGTTCGGACCCACGCGGATCTGGATCCAGCCGATGAACTTACGCTCCCACAGGGTCAGGTAAGCAACCAGACCCATCAGAGGCATCAGCACGACGACGATCTTGATCATGGCCCACACCAGGGGCCACACCGGGGCCAGCACACTGGCGGCGCCGGCGTTGTTAATGGCGGTGACGAATTCAGGCAGAGCCATTATTTCCCCTCTCCTGCTTTTTCAACTGTGATGGAACCGAACATGCTGCCCAGGGCGGCGGTCGTCGGATGAGCGGCGGCCACGCGCACGGCGTTGGCAGGCAGGCCGGCGTCGACGGCGGCCACCAGGATGGCGCTGCCGGAACCCTGGCTGACCTTGACCTTGTCACCGGCCACCACGCCCAACTGCTGGGCCAGTGCGGTGGACAGGTGCGCCTTCGGCGCGGCAGCATCGGCCGTTTTTTGCAGCGACTCGGCGCGGCGTACGATGGCGTCGGCGAAGTAGATCGGCACGTCGGTCACGCGCTCAGGCGCGGTATTGGCGCCGAACGCGGCTGCCACAGGGGCGGCCTTGGCGGCGTTGTTCAGGCGTGCGGACACGTCAGTCACGCCGGCGCCCAGCACTTCGTCGCGGATCGCTTCCGAGGTTTCGTAGTCGAAGCCGGACAGGCCCAGCACGTTGCCGAGCACGCGCAGCACTTTCCAGGCCGGACGGGTGTCGCCCAGCGGCTTGACGGTGCCGTTGAAGCTCTGTGCGCGGCCTTCGCAGTTGACGAAGGTGCCCGAGGTTTCGCTGAATGGCGACACCGGCAGCAGCACGTCGGCGTAGTCCATGCCGTGCTTGTAGGCCGACATCACCACCACCATGTCGGCGCGCTTGAGCGCGTCGGCCGCTTGTTGCGGGTTGACGGCGTCCAGTTGCGGTTCCACGTTGAGCAGCAGGTAAGCCTGCTTCGGCGTGCTGAACACAGGCGCGGTGCCGCTGTTGGCGTTGGCGATGTAGGCGCCCACGGTGTTGGCGGCCTCGGTCAGCACGCCCAGCTTGGCGCCGGTCTGTTCAGCGATCCATTGCGCGGCGGCGTGCAGCGCGGCAGCTTGCGGATGTTGTACGGCGGCGTTACCGAGCAGCACGGCCTTGTTATCGCCCGACAGCAGGCTGGCGGCGATGGCGGCGGCAGCGTCCGACACGGTCACGGCGTCGAAGCCGGCCGGTGCCGCCACTTCCTTGGCCTTGGCCACGGCAGCGACCACTTGCGACAGCGCGGCCAGCCAGTCGGACGGCGCGGCGATCATCTTGTTGGCGATGGTGATCAGCTGGTCGTCGTCGGCGGCGTGCAGGATGGACAGCTTGGCGCCGCCCTTCACTGCTGTGCGCAGGCGGGTGGCCAGCAGCGGGTGATCCTTGCGCAGGAACGAGCCGATCACGAAGGCGCGGTTCAGCTGCGCGAAGTCGGCGATCGACATGCCCAGCCATGGCTTGACGTCGGCGGCCAGCGAGAAGTCGCTGTGGCGCAGACGCGTATCCACGCTGTCCGAGCCCATGGCGCGGGTCAGCTTTTGCAGCAGGTGCAGTTCTTCCAGCGTCGAGTGCGGCGTGGCCAGGGCGGCCAGCGCGTTGGCGCCGTGTTCATGCTTGATGTTCTTCAGGCCGTGCGCCACGTATTCGAGCGCCGTCTGCCAGTCCACTTCCTTCCATTCGCCGCCCTGCTTGAGCATGGGAGCGGTCAAACGGTCAGCGGCGTCCAGACCTTCGTATGCGAAGCGGTCCTTGTCCGAAATCCAGCACTCGTTGATGGCTTCGTTTTCCAGCGGCAGCACGCGCTTGACCTTGCCCTGCTTGACCTGGACGATCAGGTTGGCACCGAGGCCGTCGTGCGGGCTGACCGATTTGCGGCGCGACAGTTCCCAGCTGCGGGCGCTGTAGCGGAATGGCTTCGACGTCAGCGCGCCGACCGGGCACAAGTCGATCATGTTGCCCGACATTTCAGAGTTGACGGTCTGGCCGACAAACGCGGTGATTTCCGAGTGTTCGCCGCGGCCGATCATGCCCAGCTCCATCACGCCGGCCACTTCCTGGCCAAAGCGCACGCAGCGGGTGCACTGGATGCAGCGCGACATTTCCTGCATGGAAACCAGCGGGCCGCCATCCTTGGGCGCCACCACGCGTTTTTCTTCCTCGTAGCGCGATTCGCCCTTGCCGTAACCGACGGCCAGGTCCTGCAGCTGGCATTCGCCGCCCTGATCGCAGATCGGGCAGTCCAGCGGGTGGTTAATCAACAGGAATTCCATCACGGACCGTTGTGCCTGCACGGCCTTGTCGGACGCGGAGCGCACGATCATGCCGGCCGACACGGGCGTGGCGCAAGCGGGCAAAGGCTTGGGCGCCTTTTCCACTTCGACCAGGCACATGCGGCAGTTCGCTGCGATCGACAATTTCTTGTGATAGCAGAAGTGCGGAATGTAGGTTCCCAGTTTGTTGGCGGCGTCCATCACCATGCTACCAGCAGGGACTTCGACTTTTTTGCCGTCTATTTCGATTTCAACCATGGTGATCGTTACCTGACGCAGCTTAGATGTAAGCGGGCACTAAGCAATGCTTGTGCTCGACGTGATATTCAAATTCTTCGCGGAACTGTTTGACGAAAGCCCGCACCGGCATCGCCGCCGCATCGCCCAGCGCGCAGATGGTGCGGCCCTGGATGTTGTCGGCGATCGAGTTCAGCATATCCAGGTCCGACGCGCGGCCCTGGCCATGTTCGATACGATGCACCATGCGGTACATCCAGCCCGTGCCTTCGCGGCAAGGGGTGCATTGGCCGCACGACTCTTCGAAGTAGAAGTAGGACAGGCGTTCCAGCGCCTTGACCATGCAGCGCGTTTCATCCATCACGATCACGGCGCCCGAGCCCAGCATGGAGCCAGCCTTGGCGATCGAATCGTAATCGAGGTCGGTGTCCATCATGATCTCGCCGCGGATCACCGGAGCGGACGAACCGCCGGGGATGACAGCCTTGATCTTTTTGCCACCGCGCATGCCGCCAGCCAGTTCCAGCAGCTTGGCGAACGGGGTGCCCAGCGGAACTTCGTAGTTGCCCGGCAGGTTCACGTCGCCCGAGATCGAGAAGATCTTGGAGCCGCCGTTGTTCGGCTTGCCCATGCCCAGGTACTTCTCCGGACCCATGTTCAGGATGAACGGCACGGCCGCGAAGGTTTCCGTGTTGTTGATGGTGGTCGGCTTGCCGTACAGGCCGAACGACGCAGGGAAAGGCGGCTTGAAGCGCGGCTGGCCTTTCTTGCCTTCCAGCGATTCGAGCAGCGCCGTTTCTTCGCCGCAGATGTAGGCGCCATAGCCGTGGTGCGCGTGCAGCTGGAAGCTGAACTCGCTGCCCATGATCTTGTCGCCCAGGAAGCCGGCGGCGCGCGCCTCTTCCAGCGCTTCTTCAAAGCGCAGGTATTCCTGGAAGATTTCGCCGTGGATGTAGTTGTAGCCCACGGTGATGCCCATGGCGTAAGCGCCGATGGCCATGCCTTCGATCAGCGCATGGGGGTTGTAGCGGATGATGTCGCGGTCCTTGAACGTGCCAGGCTCGCCTTCGTCCGTGTTGCAGACCAGGTATTTCTGGCCCGGGAACTGGCGTGGCATGAAGCTCCACTTCAGGCCCGTGGGGAAGCCGGCGCCGCCGCGGCCGCGCAGCGACGACGCTTTCAGGTCGGCGATGATCTGCTCGGGGGCGATCTTCTCTTGCAGGATGCGGCGCAGCGCGCTGTAGCCGCCGCGCTTGACGTAGTCTTCCAGATGCCAGTTCTGGCCATCCAGGCCGGCCAGGATGACCGGGTCGATGTGTCGGTTATGGAGTGACGTCATTTCTTGAGTTCCTCGACCAGGGCGTCGATCTTGTCGTTGGTCATGAAGCTGCACATGCGGTGGTTGTTCACCAGCAGCACCGGCGCGTCGCCGCAGGCGCCCATGCACTCGCCTTCGATCAGCGTGAACTCGCCATCGGCCGTCGTGTCGCGGTAGTCGATGCCCAGCTTCTCTTTCAGGTGGTGGGCCGCGCGCTCGCCGCCCGACAGGGCGCAAGGCAGGTTGGTGCACACGGTGATCTTGTGCTTGCCGACCGGCTTCAGGTTGTACATATTGTAGAAAGTGGCCACTTCCTGCACGGCGATGGCCGGCATGCGGATGTAGTCCGCCAGTTCCTGCATCACTTCGGGCGAGACCCAGCCCAGCTCAACCTGGGCGTGGGCCAGCGCGGCCATCACGGCCGACTGGCGCTGGTCTTCCGGGTACTTGGCCAGCTCGCGGTCGATTTTTTTGTAGCACTGCTCTGATAACAACATACTTTTGCCTTTCGGACTGTCTTTTCGCTTAGCGGTCGATTTCGCCGAAAACGATATCCTGGGTACCAATGATGGTCACGGCGTCGGCGATCATGTGGCCGCGCGCCATTTCGTCCAGCGATTGCAGGTGGGCATAGCCCGGCGCGCGGATCTTCATGCGGTACGGCTTGTTGGCGCCGTCCGACAGCAGGTAGATGCCGAACTCGCCTTTCGGGTGCTCGACGGCGCTGTACGCTTCGCCCGGCGGCACGTGGAAACCTTCCGTGAACAGCTTGAAATGGTGGATCAGCGACTCCATGTTGGTCTTCATGTCGACGCGCGATGGTGGCGCCACCTTGCGGTTGCTCGACATGACAGGACCCGGATTGTTGCGCAGCCATTCCACGCACTGCTTCATGATGCGGTTCGACTGGCGCATCTCTTCGATACGCACCAGGTAACGGTCATAGCAGTCGCCGTTGGTGCCGACCGGCACGTCGAAGTCCAGCAGGTCGTACACTTCGTACGGCTGGTGCTTGCGCAAGTCCCAGGCGATGCCCGAGCCGCGCAGCATGGCGCCGGTGAAGCCCATGGCCAGCGCGTCTTCGGGCTTGACCACGCCGATGCCGACGGTACGCTGTTTCCAGATGCGGTTGTCGGTCAGCAGCGTCTCGTATTCGTCCACATAGGTGGGGAAGCGGCGCGTGAAGTCCTCGATGAAGTCGAGCAGCGAACCCTGGCGGTTCTCGTTCAGCGCGGCGATCTTCTTGTCGCTGCGGATGATCGATTTCTGGTGCTGCGGCATGGCGTCCGGCAGATCGCGGTAGACGCCGCCCGGACGGTAGTAGGCCGCGTGCATACGGGCGCCGGACACGGCTTCGTAGCAGTCCATCAGGTCTTCGCGGTCGCGGAAGGCGTACAGGAACGGACCCATGGCGCCCACGTCGAGCGCGTGCGCGCCCAGCCACAGCAGGTGGTTCAGCAGACGGGTGATCTCGTCGAACATGACGCGGATGTATTGCGCGCGCAGCGGCACTTCCACGCCCAGCAGCTTCTCGATCGCCATCACGTAGGCGTGCTCGTTGCACATCATCGACACATAGTCGAGACGGTCCATGTAAGGCACGGACTGCAAATAGGTCTTCTGCTCGGCCAGCTTCTCGGTGCCGCGGTGCAGCAGGCCGATGTGCGGGTCGGCGCGCTGGATCACTTCGCCGTCCAGCTCCAGCACCAGGCGCAGCACGCCGTGCGCGGCCGGGTGTTGCGGACCAAAGTTCAGGGTGTAGTTTTTAATTTCGGCCATTATTTCGTCCCGTAATTTTCTTCGCGGATCACGCGCGGTACATTTTCACGCGGCTCGATCGTCACAGGCTGGTAGATCACACGCTTCTGTTCCGGGTCGTAACGCATCTCGACATAGCCCGACACCGGGAAGTCCTTGCGGAACGGGTGGCCGATGAAGCCATAGTCGGTCAGGATGCGGCGCAGGTCGTTGTGGCCGTCGAACAGGATGCCCATCACGTCGAACGCTTCGCGCTCGTACCAGTTGGCGGTGCGCCACAGGCTGGTCACGGACGGCAGCAGCGGCATGTCGTCGTCGGCGGCGAACACGCGCACGCGCACGCGCCAGTTGTTCTTCACCGACAGCAGGTGCACGACGACGGCGAAGCGCTGGCCATCCCAGGCGCCTTCGCCATAGTTGAGGTAGTCCACGCCGCACAGGTCGATCAGCTGGTCGAAGCCCAGCGACTTGTCGTCGCGCAGCGTGCGCATCACGTCGAAGTAGTCGGCGGCCTTGACCACCAGGGTGATCTCGCCCAGCGCCACGGTGGTGCTAACGCGATCGCCCAGGGCGGAGCCGAGGGCGTTTTGCAGTGTTTCCAAATGTGTAGTCATAGTTGATGCGCCCCGTTAGCGTGCGATCGTATTGGTGCGCTTGATCTTGTTTTGCAGCTGCATGATGCCGTACAGCAGAGCCTCCGCCGTTGGCGGGCAGCCCGGCACGTAGACGTCGACCGGCACGATGCGGTCGCAGCCGCGCACCACGGAGTAGGAGTAGTGATAGTAGCCGCCGCCGTTGGCGCAGGAACCCATCGAGATCACCCAGCGCGGTTCTGGCATCTGGTCGTAGACCTTGCGCAGCGCGGGAGCCATCTTGTTGCACAGGGTGCCGGCCACGATCATCACGTCGGACTGGCGGGGCGAGGGACGGAACACGACGCCGAAGCGGTCCATGTCGTAACGGGCCGCGCCCACGTGCATCATCTCAACCGCGCAGCAGGCCAGACCGAACGTCATCGGGAACATCGAACCCGTACGCGCCCAGTTGATCAGCTTGTCGGCCGAGGTGGTGATAAAACCTTCGTTTAATACGCCTTCAATAGCCATGGCTTATTCCCAATCAAGGGCACCTTTCTTCCAGATATACCAAAAACCGACCACGAATTCGGCGATGAACACCATCATCGTCACGAAGCCGGCCCAGCCCAGTTCGCGCATGGAGACGCCCCACGGGAAGAAGAATGCCGTTTCCAGATCGAACAAAATAAAGAGGATCGCGACCAGGTAGTACCGGACGTCGAATTTCATGCGCGCGTCTTCGAAAGCTTCGAAACCGCATTCATAGGGGGAGAGTTTTGCAGAGTCAGGCTTGTTGGGCCCGAGCAGGTGACCCAGGACTTGGGGCAGGATACCAACGCCGAGACCGACGAGGATGAACAACAGGACGGGGAAGTAATTTTCGAGGTTCACGATTGATAAGCTTGATGTTGAACGATCGGTTGAAGGACACACTGCAGTGTTGCGGTATTGCGTTGCAGTGATCTTAACGTCCGACCCAAATCAACAGCTTAGACCAGGATCGAACGACACATCCTCGTAAAAAAGCCAGCTTAGGTACTCCCTTTGCTGGCCTCTGATTTTCTGGTGCCGACGACGAGACTCGAACTCGTACAGCTTGCGCCACTACCCCCTCAAGATAGCGTGTCTACCAATTTCACCACGTCGGCATTCATTAAGGCCGCTATTCTACTGTGTTTTGCGCACTTTGTTAATGCGAATTGCACCAAAACAAGGAAGAAAAACGATAAATCTTTACTGAATCTCACTTTGGATTGTTTTGACAGCTTTCACTGCCAAAACAATAGGCAAGACGTTTACTGTATTACAAATGACTGACTTGTTGCTTACTTGGGAATCGATGCCGCGGGCGCTGGAGCGGCCGGTGCCGGCGCAGCCGGCGCAGCTGCCGCAGGCGCGCTCGTCGCAGGGATGGCGCCAGCGCCACCGGCCGGCGCGGCCGGTGCCGGTGCGGGAGCCGCCACCTTGTCCATCACGCCACCGCTGACGCCGGTGCTGCTGTGCGTCTGCAGGAACGACAGGCCCAGCGTGGCGCTGAAGAACAGGATCGCGGCCACGGCGGTCGACTTGGACATGAAGTTCGACGAGCCGGACGCGCCAAACAGGCTGCCCGATGCGCCGGAACCAAACGCGGCGCCCATGTCGGCGCCCTTACCATGCTGCATCAGCACCAGGCCGATGATGGCCAGCGCCGACAAGACTTGCACCACAACGATCAGATTGTACAAAGTGTTCATGTTATTTCATTCTCAGATTAAATAAGTTTCAAGCCTGCCCTGCCGCGCGCTCAGTGCGCGTGGATGATGGCCAGGAAATCGGCTGCCTTCAATGCCGCGCCGCCGATCAAACCGCCATCGATGTCGGGCATGGACAGCAATTCCTTCGCGTTGTCCGGCTTCATGCTGCCGCCGTACAGGATGTGCACGCCAGCGGCGGCCTGCGCATCTTTTTCGGCCAGCTGGGCACGCAGCACCTGGTGCACGTCCTGCGCCATTTGCGGCGTGGCCGTCTTGCCGGTGCCGATTGCCCACACGGGTTCATAGGCGACCACGATCTTCGCCACATCGCCCGCGCCGATGGCTTCCAGCACGGCGCCCAGCTGCTCGCGCACGACGGCGTTGGTCTGCCCTGCTTCGCGCTCGGCCAGCGTTTCACCGACGCACACCACCGGCGTCAAACCAGCGGCCAGCGCGGCCACGGCCTTCTGCGCCACCAGTTCACTGCTTTCGTGATGGTAGGCGCGGCGCTCCGAGTGACCCACCAGCACATAGCGGCAAGCGAAATCGGCCAGCATGGCGGCCGATACTTCACCCGTGTACGCGCCGGCCGCATGGGCCGACACGTCTTGCGCGCCCCAGGCAATGGCGGAACCCTGCAGGGCCGCCTGGCACTGGGCCAGGTAGGGCGCGGGGGCGCAGACCGCGCAGGCCGCGCCGGAGGAGGTCAAGCCAGCGGCGATGCCGGACAACAATTCCGCATTGCCGGCACGGCTGCCGTTCATTTTCCAATTACCAATGACGAGTTTGCGTCGCATAAGTAGCCTAATTTTTTATTAACCCGTTATTCTAACGTGCGGCCGGAAGGCCGGTCAAACCAGCGGCATGCCCGACCAGGCCAAAATGCGCAAAACGATCCATATTTCGAATGATCCAACAGAAATGTGTATCAAATCACTTGCAGCATGATTTTGCCGACATGGGTGCTGCGCTCCATCAGCGCGTGTGCCTCGGCCGCCTGCTCCAGCGGAAAGACTTCGAAGATCACGGGCTTGATCTTGCCCGCTTCAAACATCGGCCACACGCGTTGTTTCAGCTGGGCCGCGATGGCGGCCTTGAACGCAACGGAACGGGGCCGCAGCGTGGAGCCGGTGATGGTCAGGCGCCGGCGCAACACCTGGCCCAGGTCCACCGTGGCCTTGGCGCCGCCCATCAGCGCGATCAGGGAAATGCGGCCATCGTCGGCCAGGCAGGCAATTTCGCGCGGCAGGTAGTCGCCGCCCACCATGTCCAGGATCACATCCACGCCACGATCGTTGGTGAGCGACTTGGCCAGCGCGGCGAAATCCTCGGTCTTGTAGTTGATGCCGCGCTCGGCGCCCAGTTGCTCGCAGGCGCGCGCCTTGTCGTCGCTGCCGGCCGTGGCGAACACGCGGTGGCCCATGGCGGCAGCCAGCTGGATCGCGGTCACGCCGATGCCGGAGGTGCCGCCCTGCACCAGCAGCGTCTCGCCGCCGCGCAGGTGGGCGCGGTCGAATACATTGCTCCACACGGTGAAATAATTTTCCGGCAGCGAAGCTGCCTCCAGCGCCGACAGGCCGCGCGGCACGGGCAGGCATTGCTGCACGGGTGCCACGCAGTATTCGGCGTAACCGCCGCCCTGCACCAGCGCGCACACCAGGTCGCCGCGCGTGAAGTCGCTGCCGGCCAGGTCGCCGTCCACGATCTCGCCGGCCACTTCCAGGCCCGGCAGGTCGGATGCGCCCGGTGGCGGCGCATAGCTGCCCAGGCGCTGGAACACGTCGGGCCGGTTGATGCCGGCCGCATGCACCTTGATCAACACTTCCCCCGCCTTGACGGCCGGCATGGGACGTTCGCACAGTTTCAGCACATCGGCCGGGCCTGGCTTGGTGATCTCGATCGCGCGCATGTCGCTTCCCTCGTGAGTGGAAAGCGACGATTGTACTTCAGGGCGGTGCCGCGCGCAGGGCGGGAGCGCGCGACGTCGTGTACAACAGGGTCAGACCCTGGGGTCTGACCCTCGCCGCGTGCGGTGGCCTGCCAGACGATGAAACACACTGCCGCAACCCAGGGTCAGCCCCCAGGGTCTGCCCCTTCAGCCGGGCTATCAACCGCCCGTGCGCGACTGGCGCGGCAGCGGCGTGTTCGGCTTCCATGCGGCCGACAGCGCCTGGCCCTCCTCGATCTGTTCCTGCGTCATGCTGCGCAGCACGGCCGCGCGCTGCTCGGCCGCGTTGGCCGAACCACCGGCGGCGGCCAGGTTCCATAACATGTAGGCGATCACGTTATCTTGCGGCATGCCGCCGATGTGGTAGCGGTACATCAGGCCCAGCACCTGCTGCGCCTCCGCATGGCCCTGCTCGGCCGCCTTGCGGAACCAGACGATGGCTTGCTTGTGATCCTGGATCACGGCGTTGCCCGTGTAGTACATGGCCCCCACCACGTACTGCGCGTCGGCCTTGCCCTGCAGCGCCGCCTTGCGGTGCCATTCCAGTGCCTGCTTGTAATCCTGCGGCACGCCGCGGCCCATGTAGTACATCAGGCCCAGCAAGTGCTCGGCGTCGGCGTTGCCGGCCTTGGCCAGCGGCGCGATCTCGCGGTAGGCGAGCGCGTAGTTCTTGCTGTTGTAGGCCATCGCTCCGTCAGCGAAGCCGGCATACGCGGCCTGCTGCATGGCCAGCAGCACAGTGATCGCAATTAGAATTTTTTTCATTGATCTGGCGCCTGTTTCGTTACGGTTACTTCCAGCTGACTTTACCGAGCCCATCCACGCTCACGTTACGGTTGGCCGGCTTGCCGTACACGGTCACGGAACCGAGGCCGCTCAGGTTGAGCGTGGCGTCGTTGCGGGCCGTGACGGTGGCGTTGCCCAGGCCGCTCAAATCGACGTTGACGGCATCGGCCTGGCATTGCTGCGCGTTCAGGCCGCCCAGCCCGCCCAGCGACGCGCGCAACAGCTTGCTGCGCCCGCCCAGCGTGACGTAACCGGCGCCATGCATGTCGAGTTCCACCAGTTCATTCTCGCTCAACCACAGGTGCATGCTGCCCACGCCGCCGAGGTTGGCTTTCACCTTCTTGTAGTCGCCGGCCACTTTCATGGAACCGGCCCCGTCCAGCGTCAGTTCCAGTTCATCGCCCATGAAACCGTTCACCTCGGTCGTGCCCACGCCTTCGGACACCACCTGCCGCAGCGCCGGCAACACCAGCTCGACCCGCGCCCCCGACCGGTTCAGCTTGACGCCATGGCCTTCCGTATCCAGGTGCAGCGTGTCGCCCGTCTGCACGGCCGTGATCCTGGCCATGGCGCGCCGCTCGGCCACGATGGTCAGCGACGGCTGCGCGCCATGCGTCAATTTGAGGTCGAGCACACCATCGAGCAACACGCGGACCACGCGCCCGTCGATGGGGCGCGACTCGGTGACGTAATCATCGGCCGCCTGGGCCCGGCCCAACAGCGTACAGAAGGCGGCCAGCAGCAGGCTGAAAGGGAGCAGTTTTCTCATGTGGTTGGTTCCTTGCGGTAGCACCGGTCGTGCATGCGGATCGTCGCCCAATGTAGCAGAGGCCGCGACGGGCCGCAGCAGATTGCGATGAACTGCATAAATCGCGGCACAGAGTGCCGAATGCCCTGCCTCGCCCCCGCGCGCCGCTGTCGGAATTTCTGACAGTGCCGCGCCCGCCACGCCGCCTTGCTGGCGCCGCCAGGGGCATAGCCGCGCTCGGCACGGCTTATGCGTGCCCCCGTCCGGGGCCACCGGGCCCGCCTTCAACCTGCTGCACGCCTTGGAAAGGAGTTGGTATGTCCACCGATCATCCCTATCGCCGCCGCACCGCCGGCGGCCGCACCGCCTGCCGTCCCGCCGGTCGCTGGCTGGCGCCGCTGCTGGCCGCGCTGGCCCTGGCCGCCAGCGGCCCCAGCCACGCGTTCTGTCCGAAGAATGGCTTCGTCTGTTTCGTCACGTCCAAATCGGCGGGCAGCCTGACCCACCAGGACATCACCCAGCGCGGCATCGAGGAGCTCGACAAGCGCTACTTCGCCGTGCCCAAGCTGACCACTTCCATGCAAAAGGCGCTCGACCGCATCATCGAGGCCGACGCCAAGGTGGACGAGGACCAGACCAGCTCGGCCAAGCACTTCGATGGCGAGAACGCCGCCGGCGCGCAGTTGCGCCTCGCCACGCTCAAGCAGAACGTGCTGGATGCGCTGCGCAGCGATCCCATCAACGCCACCGGCGCGCGCGACAACCTGGGCAGCGCCTTGCACACCATCCAGGACTTCTACTCGCACAGCAACTGGGTGGAGATGGGCAACGGAGGCGCCAACCCCGACGTTGGCCGTCCCGGCCCGCTGCCGTTCGCCGGCCCCGGCGTGACCACCTGCTCCGGCTTCACCGACACCGGCCTGACCTGCGCCAACTCGTCCAACCTGGTCGGCACGCTGCTCACCAGCGGCTATTACGGCGGCGAAGACCGGGTCAAGCCGGGCAACTTCAAGTGCAGCCACGGCGGCCCGCTCGACAAGAGCTCCAAGTCGAGTGACCTGCTCGGCTACTTCCGCGAAGGCATCAACAAGGACACGCTGTATTGCGACATCTCGCCGCACAGCACCTTCCACAACACGGCCGCCGGCGCCGCCATCGCCGCTACCCAGCAATTCGTGGAAGACATCAAGGCCGAGATCACCCCGGCCCAGCTCAAGGCGCTGCTGGGCGCCGGCCCCACGCTGGCGTTCGCGATCGACACCACCGGCAGCATGGGCGGCATCATCGCCGGCGTGCGCGGCTCGGCCATCAACATCGTCAACGCGCGCCTGGGCACGGACGAGGAACCGCTGCAATACGTGCTGGCCCCGTTCAACGATCCCTACACCGGTCCCAACCTGGCCACCAACGACGCCACCGCATTCAAGTCGGCCATCGGCGCGCTGGACGCCTCTGGCGGCGGCGACTGCCCGGAACTGGCCATGACGGGCATCTACAACGGCCTGTCGCTGGCCGATCCCGGCGGCGACCTGTTCATGTACACGGACGCGGCGGCCAAGGATGGCGCGCTGGCCGGCGCCGTGATCGGCCTGGCCAAGAGCAAGGACATCAAGATCTACCCCATCCTGTTCGGCAGCTGCTCGCCGATCACGCCCGGCTTCCTGCAGGCGGCATCCGAAACGGGCGGCCAGGTGTTCTTCCTGTACGGCGGCGAGGCCGGTGCCGTCACGCAACTGGCCGACCTGGTGGGCCGCAACAACGCGGTGCAGATCCTGTCCGTGCAGGACCAGTTCCCCTTGCACAAGACCTACGCCGTACCGGTCGATGCCAGTCTGACGCGGCTCACCGTCTCCGTCAGCACCGCCGTGCAAGGCTTGCCGCCGTTCGTGCACCTGGTGCGTCCGGACGGCGTGGTGATCGACGCCAGCAAGGCCACCGCCTTCCTCAGCCTGAGCAGCGGCGCCATCATCTCGATCGACCACCCGATGCCGGGACCGTGGCAGCTGACCGTCGGCGATACATCCAGCCTCATGTACGTGAACGTGAGCGGCATCGCCGGCCTGGCGTTCAGCTCGTTCAAGCTGGCCCGCTTCGGCGCCCAGCCGCCGCACCAGGGCTTGCTGGCCATCGACGGCGAACCGGGGCCGGGCCAGTCGCTGTATGCGCTGGCGGCGATGAAGGAGCTGAGCAGCGCACCGCAATTCCAGCTGCGGCGGAAGAACTACAGCCTGATCGCCCCGCTGGCGCTGGAGCAGGACGCCACCGATGGCGGCCTGTACTTTGGCCCCATCACCGTGCCCGACAGCCCGTTCCTGGCCTACGCCACCGGCACCGACAGCGCCGGCTATCCGTTCCAGCGCCTGGTGAGCCTGACGGTCACGCCGCAGACCGTATCGCTCAAGCCGCCCGCCCCGCAAGACCTGCGCCCCGGCATGACAACGGCGCTGATGTACCAGGTGCGCAACGATGGCGCACCCGCCACGTTCAGTTTCGCCGCCACCGACGACCAGCACTACGTGAGCAACGTCAGTCCCGCCAGCGTGACGCTGGGCACGGGTGAAACGGGCAACGTGACGGTGCAATTGACGCCGCCCGCCAGCGCCCGCATCGGCAGCGCCGACAACGTGACGGCCGCCGTGCAAAGCACGAGCGATCCGCTGGTGCACAACAGCGCCACGCTGACCAGCTTCGTGACGGGCGCGGCCCAGATATTGGGCAAGCCCGATTTCATCGCCGAAATCGTCGGCCAGGAAACGGTGGCGCCCGGCGTGACCGGCATCGACCTGCGTTTCACCAACACCGGCGCCGGCACCGCGCAGAACATGACGCTGGCCGCGCTGGCCTTGCGCACACTCAGTGGCACCGGCACGGTCACGCTCAACACCGCGCTGTCGCCCGCCCTGCCCTTCGTCACCCCCAACGTCGATGTGGGCAACTTCTTCACCGTGCGGCTCACCTTCAACACGCCGGCCGGCGTGCGGCGCTTCAGCGTGGGCGAAACCGGCACCGTGTCCGACATCGCAGGCGTGTCCTACGCTTATGCGCAGGCGCAGGCCGTGATCCCGAAGTGACCTTCCTTTCCACTCTCAAGCAAGGAGACTTGCCATGAAACGTCTTTCCACTTGTGTACTGGCCGGCTTGCTGGCCGGCCTGCTGCTGGCGCCGGCCGCGCGCGCCACGCCATTCACGTTCACCTTCAGCGCCACACCATCGGGCGGCAACATCGCCGGCCAGCCGGGACAACTGGTGGGCTGGGGCTACGACATCGGCAACACCGACACCGTGGACTGGTTCGTGCCCACGGCACTGAGCGCATCGTCGTTCAGCATTGGCACGCCGGACGCCAGCTATTTCGACTTCCCCATCCTGGCGCCAGGCACGAGCGCATCGCGCGCGTTCGACGCGGCCGCCATCGCCGGCCTGTTCGGGCTCCAGGTGTTTGCGTTCGCCACGCCGGGGCAGAGCGACAGCGGCGTGTTCACGCTGTCGGGCGAATGGTGGGATGGCGATCCGCTGGCCGGCGGCAGCCTGATACAGGCGGCCACTGCGGTGACGGCGCCGTTCGGCGTGCAGGTCCGGGCGGCGCCCGCCTTGCCGGTGCCGGCCACGGCACTGTTGCTGGCCACAGGCCTGGGCCTAATGGGAGGCTGGGGACGCCGGGGAAGCTGGAGAAGCCGGGTCCGCTGGCAGTGGATGGGCCAGCGCGGCGGCCAGCAGCGCTAACAGGTCGGCGCTGGCCCGGGGGGCTGGCGCGGCCGGGCGGATGTCGAGATAAAAGCCGGGGCCGGTACGCCCCAGCAAGTCGAGCTTCTTGCCATGGCGCTCCGTGGGCTGCACTTGCAGTACCGAGAGCCGGGTGCCCGCCGTGCCCTGCGCCTGCAGGTGAACGATGAACTGGCAGGAGAATGGCGCGCCGCCGGCATCCCAGTAGTAGTCGGCGTCCGGCACGATCAGCACGTCGTGGCGGCGCGCATCGGCGGGCAGTTGCAGCCAACGCGCCAGCTCCGGCGTGGGCGACAGCGCCAGGTCCGCGTCCGGCGGGAACAGCGGCGCGCCAAACGGCAGCGCCATATGGTAGCGGCGATGGGCTTCGCCGCCCGGCGCCAGATGCCGCAAGGCACGCAATACCAGTTGCTGGACCTGCGCCGGCGCTTGCGCCACGACCACCGCATCCGGCTCCGCGCCCCACGCCTGCTGCGGCGCGAACAGCAGCAGTCCAGCGCAAGCCAGCGCCAGCAGCAGCGTTGCCCAGCCAACCATCTTCGTCGTCCCGCTCAATCGCATCATCGACCTCCGCCGAGCCATGTCCATGATATGACGGCGATTCGCCCGAACGCAATGCACAAGAAACCGGGGTCAGGTCATGACATCGCGCATCTTGCGCGATGTCATGACCTGACCCCGGTTTTCAGCTGTCGAGCGGGGTGAAGGCCGCGCCGGGCAGCACGATGGTGGCGCGGAAGCCGCCTTCGGGGTGGTTGTCGAGCAGCAGTTCGCCGCCGTGCGCTTGCACGATGCCGCGCGCGATGCCCAGTCCCAGCCCCATGCCGCTGCTGTTCTGCTCGCGGCCATGGTCGAGCCGCACGTACGGCTCGGCCAGGCTGTCGAGCGCCTCGGGCGGCACACCGGGTCCGTGGTCGCGGATCACGATGGCGATGTTGGTGCCGCGCGGCTCCACAGCCAGTTCCACCTGTTTGCCGTAGTGCAGGGCGTTGTTGAGCAGGTTGCCGATGGCGCGCTTGAGCGCCAGCGGCTTGGCCGCCACGCTCAGGCCCGAGGCGGTGAACAAGACCTGGTGGCCAGCCAGGCGCGCGTCGCGCACCATGCGGCCCAGCAAGGCGTCGAGCCGGATCTCGGTCGGGTTCTCGTGGATGTCGCTATCCTTGACAGTCTGCAGCGCGCCCTTGACCATCATTTCCAGCTCGTCCAGGTCTTCATGGAATTCGTCGCGCAACTGCTCATCGTCGAGCAATTCGGTGCGCAGCTTGAGGCGCATGATGGGCGTGCGCAAATCATGCGAGATGGACACGAACAGCCGCTCCCGGTCGGCGATATAGCGGTTGATGCGCTCGCGCATGGCGCTGAACGCGCGCACCGTGTTGACGAATTCCCGGCTGCCCGTCTCCGGCAATTCCGGCATCCGTTCGCCATTGCCAAAGGCGGTGGCCGCTTCGGACAGGGCCGCCAGCGGCCGCGTGGTCCAGCGCACCACGAGGATACACAGCAACAGCACGGCGCCCAGCGACAGCGCCTGCAACAGCACGCGGTCGCGCGTGAGCGGGTTGCCGCTGTCGAGGAAATAGGGATTGGGCATCAGCGTGGCCAGGTACAGCCAGTTGCCCGGTCCCATTTCGGCCTGGATCAGCAGGATGGGCGCCGGCGCCGGCTTGGTCAGCACCACATTCTGCACCCAGCCTTCGGGCATGTCGTTGAGGGTGGTGCCGTCGTCGCTGACGGGCAGATGATCGGGCCAGGCGAAATCGATGCGCAGCTTGCTCAGGTTGGGCACGTCTTCCTTGAGCGTGGTGCGCACCTGGGCCTTGGCCACTTCGGCCAGCGCCTGCTCACCGATGCCGGGTATCTCCACCGGCGCCCGGTTGACGTTGACGAGGAAACGCGTGCCGCCCATCTCGCGGAACTGCTGGATGATGAGCGGCCGGTAATTGGCCGGCAGGCTCAGGAAGAAGCGCACCACCTTGGAAGCACTGTGGGCCAGGTGCTGGGTGGCCGTGCGCACTTCCACTTCCGCCTCCGCCTGGCGCTGGGTGGCCCACAGCCAGTTGCCGGCCAGTTGGGTCAGCAGCACGCCGGCCACCATCACCACCACCAGCCGTCCCAGCAGCGACGACGGCAGGATGCGCGCCAGCCAGCGCCCGGGACGCAGCCGCGAAGTCATTTCAAAACGCCCATGGTTAGTGGACTGTAACGGAAGAATCGGGAGTGAAGGACGTGCCAGCGGTGCGCAGGGCAAGGCGCAAAGCGCAGCGATAGCGAGCTATCGCGAGCATTTGCAACGCCGCCCTGCGCGCCGCTGGCGCGGCAGGCACTACCGATTCGAGCGTTACAGTCCACTAAGCATGGCGACGAAGACAGTGCGCGTACACGGCAAGGCGCCATCACGACGCCATGGGCTTTTTGAAGTGACTTCTTAGACATTGCTGGCCGTGACATCAGCGGAAAATACATAACCGGCGCCACGCACTGTCTTGATCAGCAGCGGCTGGCGGCCGGCGTCGTTCAGGCGCAGGCGCAAGCGGCTGATCTGCACGTCGAGGAAACGGTCCATGGGGCCGGCGTCGCGGCCCCGGGTTTCCTCGCACAGCACGTTGCGGTCCAAAATGTCGCCCGCGTGTTCGACGAAATACTTGAGCAACTGGAAGTCCAGCCCCGTCAGCGGCACATGTTCGCCGTTCGGCCCCGTGACGGTGCGCTCCACCGTATCGAGCGTGTAGCCGACGAAACGATAGAAGCGCGGCGCGGCCACGTTGTCCATGCCGGTGCGGCGATGGATGGCCTTGATGCGCGCCAGCAGTTCGCGCGGACTGTAGGGCTTGGAAATGTAATCGTCGGCGCCCAGTTCCAACCCCACCACGCGGTCGGTCTCGTCCGAGCTGGCGGTGAGCATGATGATGGGCACGTTGGAGCGGCGCCGTACCATCTTGCACAGTGCGAAGCCATCCGTGTCGGGCAGCATCACGTCCAGGATCACCAGCGACAACTCGTCGGCGTAGCGATTGAACTCGGCCGTGAAGGTTTCGCCATTGTGGGCCAGGCCCACGTCGTACTGGTTCTTCTCCAGGTAGGTCTTGAGCAGGGTACGGGTTTTTTGGTCGTCGTCGACTATCAGTATCTTACGCATGGTGTTGCCTAGTGTGTCTTGGTGTAGGTGCGCGCGATGGCGGCCAGCCGGCGCTGGGTATCGGCCACGCTTGCGCCATCGTCAAGGAAATAACGGTGCAGCTCGGCCACCATGGCGTCGCGCACGATCTCGTCGGTGGCCATGCGGTGCACCAGGCTGGGAATCTGGGCGCCGGGGCCGCTGGAAAACAGTTTGTAGGAAGCCCGCGCGCAACTGTCCATCTTTGCCAATGCGGGATTGCGCAGCACGGGTATCGAACCCTTGACCTGATTGTAGTCGTTCTGCAGCGACGGCGTCATGATCAGCGCGGCCAGCTTTTCCTGCGCCGGCCGGTGCGGTTCGCGCGTGGCCAGCATGCTCAGCGTGTCGATGTTGTACAGGTGGTAGCTGGCCGTGCCGGGCACGACAGCGCAGCCAAACCCGTCGTCCACGGCCAGGCCGCGCGTGACCAGCTCGCCCTTGGCCCAGTCGCCCATCACCAGCATGGCCGCGTTGCCATCGGCCAGTTCGCGGGTGGCCTCGTCCCAGGTGCGTTCGGGCACCGGCTGGTCCATCCATTTTTTCAGATGGCGCAGGCGCGTCAGGGCGCTGGCCAGCTTCGGATCGGCGTAGGCGGCCGCGTCGCGGCGCTGGAACAGGGCGCGGTAGAACTCGGCGCCTTCGGACAGCACCAGCGTCTCGAACAGCGTGGCCACCTGCCACGGTTCGCTGCTCTGGGCCAGCGGCACCACCCCGCCCTGCTGCAGCACGGACGCCGCGTGCTCGAATTCGGCCCAGGTGGTGGGCGGATTGAGCTTGAACTGGCTGAACAGCTTGCGGTTGTAGAACAGGGTGTTGATGCGGTGGATGCCCAGCGGCGCGGCGTACACATGGCCATCGGACTGGATGGCCGCGGCCACGGTCGGCTGTAATAATTTGTCCCACTTGCCGGCGGCGGCCACGGCGTCCAGGTCCAGCAGCAGGCCAAGCCGGGCCCAGTCGCGGATCACGATGCCGTTCACCTGCGCCACTTCGGGCGCATCCTTGGCCAGCATGCGGCTGCGCAGCACGATGCCGGCACCCACGCCAGAACCGTTGGGAATCATGCCGTCGCGCCAGGCGATGCCCTCATCATTGAGACGGGCGGCCACCAGGTCGACAGCCTTGCGTTCGCTGGCCGATTTCCACCAATGCAGCACTTGCAGGCCGTCCGCCTGCGCGGCGCCGCATGCGGCCAGGCACACCAGCGGCAGTAGCCGGCGCAGCGTTTTCACCATGTCTCCTCACTCCAGCGACGATCCACCTCGTCGGATGAACCTGTTCTTTTACATCGCGGCGATATGTCCGCCATCTTGCCGCTGAGACTATACCTTAACTCGCGCAACAAACGTTGGTAAGCATGTTCAGCATTTTGCAAGAAAGCGTATGGAATTGTTGCGTTTTGTTGCAGCGGCGGGCGCGCCGCCCCGCGCGCCGCCGCGCCCGCCGTGACAGCCGGAACGGCCCGCGCGCGCCTCCAGCCATTGTAAGGAAATGTAAGCGCCGCCGGTCATGCAAAAGCGAATAAAACCAATTAAATCAAATATTTAACTGTATTTCAAAACAGGAAAAGTGTCTGAGTAGCATCACAAAAGGGCCGATGTTACTGTGCACTTGCCGTAGCAAAAAACTACAACATCCACCGCAACAGCAATACAAGTGTGGCAGATACGCCGGCATGGAACGAGAGATACCGCGGCAGAAATGCCGACGCATCCGGGTCCGCACTGACAACCAAAGAGGAGACTGTCGTAATGAAACATACCGTCCTGAAAACCCTCCCGGCCATGCTGGCCCTGGCCCTGGCCAGCGGCGTCGCCCACGCCGACGCCTTCAATGATACCGAGGGCTTCCACGGTTACCTGCGCGCCGGCGCCGGCGCCAGCTCGACCCACGGCCCGCAAAGCTGCTTCGGCCTGGGTGGTCCCACCCAGAGCTACCGCCTGGGCAACGAGTGCGACAGCTACACCGAATTCGGCTACACCCACGAACTGGCCAAGTCCGAGAACGGCGCCACCTTCGTCGGCACCCTGTGGGCCAACGCCTACAAGAACGGCTCCGACTTCGGCAACGCCCCGCTGAACCTGGCCAAGGCCTACGTCGAAGCGCGCAACCTGCCCTTCATGAACGGCGGCACGGTCTGGATCGGCAAGCGTTACTACTACCGTCCTGACATCCACATGCTGGATATGCAGTTCATCAACATGAACGGTACCGGCGGCGGCCTGGACAAGATCAACCTGGGCCCAGGCAAGATCAGCTACGCCGTGTTCAAGGATAACGACCAGAACCAGTACGACCCCAACCTGTCGACCGTCGTCAACACCACGGCCGCGATCCGCCAGAACCTGGTGTACGAAGGCTTGCCCGTCAACGCAGGCGGCACGCTGGACGCCGCCTTCACCATCGTCACGGCCCAGGGCAAGGGCACCCAGGACCACAACGGCTGGAACGCCTCGCTGTTCCACAAGCAAGCCGGCACCTTCGGCGGCGGCAACACCTTCGGCGTGCAGTACGGCGTTGGCCCTGGCACCGGCATCGGCGGTCCTTGCTGCGCCCGTATCGGTTCCTCGGGCAGCACCACGCTCGGTTCCGACGTGACCCGCGTGCGCGTGTTCGACGACCTGTGGATCCAGCCGACCAAGCAGTTCAGCGCCGAAATGGTGGCCCTGTGGCAGAAGGACAAGTCGGACGCCAACGGCAGCACCACCTGGACCACGGCCGGTATCCGTCCCGTGTACGCCTTCGCGCAAAACTTCAAGCTGCAAGCCGAACTGGGCGTGACCGGCCTGAAGTCGGGCACCACCGGCGAGACGGCGCGCCTGACCAAGCTGACCATCGCCCCCACCATCACCGTGGGCGAAGGCTTCTGGCAGCGTCCTGAACTGCGCGCCTACTTCACGTATGGCAAGTGGAACAAGGAAGCGACGGCCCTGGTCAACGCCGCCAACAATTCCGGCCCCGTGTACGGCAACGGCACCAGCGGTTCCTCGATCGGCCTGCAGATGGAAGCCTGGTGGTAATCGGCCCGGCATCGCGCCAGCCCGAGACCCCGCTTTACCCGTAGTCCAAGCCGCGCGTCCGGCACCCCATGCAGTATTTCAGGTGCCGGCGCGCAATCGTGATAAATTAATAAAGTTACATCAATCCACATACGGAGACATATAACATGACCCTCAAACCTCTCGTTCAAGCCGCCCTGCTGCTGTCCGCCGTCGCCGCCTCCGCCGCCATGGCCGCACCCCAGGTTGAAGTGCTGCACTACTGGACTTCCGGTGGCGAAGCCAAATCGATCGCCGAACTGAAGAAAATGATGGAAGCCAAAGGCGTGGCGTGGAAAGACTTCGCCGTGGCCGGCGGCGCGGGCGAAAACGCCACCACCGCCCTGAAGGCACGCGTGATCGCCGGCAGCGCCCCGACCGCCGCCCAGATCAAGGGCCCATCGATCCAGGAATGGGGCCAGGAAGGCGTGCTGGCCAACATCGACGCGGCTGCCACCGAAGGCAAGTGGGAATCGCTGCTGCCGTCCGTCGTCACCAAGGTGATGAAGTACCAGGGTCATTATGTCGCCGTGCCGGTCAACGTGCACCGCGTGAACTGGCTGTGGGTCAACCCGGCCGTGCTGGCCAAGGCCGGCGCCAAGGCACCGACCAACTTCGATGAATTCTTCGCCGCCGCCGACAAGATCAAGGCCGCCGGCATGGTGGCCGTGGCCCACGGTGGCCAGCCATGGCAGGACGCCACCGTGTTCGAGTCCGTGGTGCTGGGCGTGGGCGGCGCGGCGTTCTACGACAAGGCGCTGGTGAAACTGGACCAGGCCGCCCTGACCAGCCCCACCATGGTCAAGTCGTTTGAAACGCTGGGCAAGATCAAGACCTACATCGACAAGGACGCCGCTGGCCGCGACTGGAACCTGGCCACGGCCATGGTCATCAACGGCAAGGCCGGCATGCAGTTCATGGGCGACTGGGCCAAGGGCGAATTCACGGCCGCCGGCAAGGTGCCGGGCAAGGACTTCCTGTGCCTGCCCGCACCTGGCACCGAGAAATCGTACACCTTCAACATCGACTCGCTGGCCATGTTCAAGGTCAAGAGCGCCGAGGAACAGAAGGCCCAGCTGACCCTGGCCAACGCCGTGATGAGCCCCGAGTTCCAGGAAGTGTTCAACCTGAACAAGGGTTCGATCCCGGTCCGCTCCGGCGTCTCGCGCGCCAAGTTCGACGCCTGCGCCACCCGTTCGATGGACGACATGGCCGCCAGCAGCAAGGCCGGTTCGCTGGAACCATCCATGGCCCACGGCATGGCGATCGATTCGGCCAAGGCCGGCGCGATCCAGGACGTGATCGCCAAGTTCATGAACTCGTCGATGACGCCACAGGCCGCCGTGCAAGCGCTGGCCAAGGCCGCCAAGACGAAGTAAGAACGCCGTCACCAAGGCGGTAAATCAGGCCGCAAGCTGGCCTGTACTAAGGCTGCAACCAAGCTGCAACTAAGCTGTAACCCAAGCTGTAACGCTGTCGCGCGGACCGCCGTCCGCGCGCAGAGGCCGCGGCCGCCGCGCTCCCGCCCCCTGGAGCGCGGGCCGGCCGCCCCCCTCGCCCTGGAGAACCCCATGTCTGCTACAACCGCAACCCCGGCCAGCCCGGCCGCCGCCAGCGCGGCCCGCGCCCCGGCCCGCGCCAGCCGCTTCGCCGGCCTGGCCGACACCTGGCTGCCACGCCTGGTGCTGTCGCCCACCATCATCGCCTCGCTCGTTTTCGTGTACGGCTTCATCGGCCTGACGGCCTGGCTGTCGCTGACCGATTCGCACATGATGCCCAATTACGAGTATGCCGGCTTCGGCCAGTATGCCAACCTGTTCGAGATCGACCGCTGGTGGACCGCCGCCGCCAATCTCGGTATCTTCGGCGGCCTGTTCATCCTGGTCTGCCTGGCCATCGGCCTGACGCTGGCCATCCTGCTCGACCAGCGCATCCGCCACGAAGGCGCGCTGCGCGCCATCTACCTGTACCCGATGGCGCTGTCGTTCATCGTCACGGGCGCGGCCTGGAAGTGGATCCTCAACCCCGGCCTGGGCCTGGAGAAGATGATGCACGACTGGGGCTTCACCAATTTCACCTTCGACTGGCTGGTCAACTCCGACATGTCGATCTACACCGTGGTGATCGCCGGCGTGTGGCAATCGTCCGGCTTCGTCATGGCCCTGTTCCTGGCGGGTTTGCGCGGCGTCGACGACGCCATCATCAAGGCCGCCATGGTCGATGGCGCCAGCCTGCCCACGATTTACCGGCGTATTGTCATCCCCTCCTTGCGTCCGGTCTTTTTCAGCGTGCTGCTGGTGCTCGCGCACATCGCCATCAAGAGCTTCGACCTGGTGATGGCGCTGACGGCTGGCGGCCCCGGAACGTCGTCCGACGTGCCGGCCATCTTCATGTACCAGTTCTCGTTCACCCGTGGCCAGCTGGGCCTGGGCGCGGCGTCGGCCATGATGATGCTGGCCACGGTGCTGGCCGTGCTGGTACCGCTGATGTACATGGAAACCAAAGGAGCGCGCAATGGACGCTAATCTGAACATCGACGGCGGCCGCGTGACGGTCGGCCGCGTGGCCATCTACACCCTGCTGGTTCTGGTGGCCCTGTATTACCTGGCGCCGCTGTACGTGATGCTGACCACGTCGTTCAAGACGCTGGACCAGATCCGCGCCGGCAACCTGCTGGACTTCCCCCTGCACCCGACCACGGCGGCCTGGGGCAAGGCCTGGGACAGCGCCTGCACCGGCGTGCGCTGCGGCGGCCTGCAACCGTACTTCTGGAACTCGGTGCGCATGGTGATTCCGGCCGTGCTGATCTCCAGCCTGATCGGTTCCCTGAACGGCTACGTGCTGGCGCACTGGCGCTTCCGTGGTTCGAACGTGGTGTTCACGGCCCTGATGGTGGGCTGCTTCATCCCGTTCCAGGTGGTGATCCTGCCGATGGCGCGCCTGCTGGGCATGGCCGAACTGGCCAACACCACCAGCGGCCTGGTGCTGGTGCACATTATCTACGGCATCGCCTTCACCACCCTGTTCTTCCGCAACTACTACGTGTCGGTGCCCGATGAACTGGTGAACGCGGCCCGCATCGACGGCGCCGGCTTCTTCACCATCTATCGCCGCATCATCTTCCCGCTGTCGCTGCCCATCTTCATGGTGTGCTTCATCTGGCAGTTCACGCAGATCTGGAACGACTTCCTGTTCGGCGTGGTGTTCGGCGGTTCGGACGCGCAGCCGGTGACGGTGGCACTGAACAACCTGGTCAACACCTCCACCGGCGTGACCGAGTACAACGTCAACATGGCCGCCGCCATCATCGCCGCGCTGCCTACGCTGGTGCTGTACATGGTGGCGGGCAAATACTTCGTGCGCGGGCTGACGGCCGGCGCGGTCAAGGGCTAACACACACATTCGGCGCCGGCATCGTGGCCGGCGCCTTCAGGAGACATCAGCATGGCTAGCTTATCTATTCGTAACGTGCGCAAGGTTTATCCGAACGGCGCAGAAATCCTCAAGGGCATCGATCTGGAGATCGAGGACGGTCAGTTCCTGATCCTGGTGGGCGGCTCCGGCTGCGGCAAATCCACCCTGCTCAACATGATCGCGGGGCTGGAAAACATCTCCCAGGGCGAGATCCGCATCGGCGACCGCGTGGTCAACAACATCCCGCCCAAGTCGCGCGACATCGCGATGGTGTTCCAGTCGTACGCGCTGTACCCGACCATGACGGTGCGCGAGAACATCTCGTTCGGCCTCGGTATCCGCAAGGTACCCAAGGACGAGCAGGACAAGATCGTCAACCGCGTGGCCGACACGCTGCAGATGGCCCACCTGCTGGACCGCAAGCCGGCCATGCTGTCGGGCGGCCAGCGCCAGCGCGTGGCCATGGGCCGCGCCATCGCCCGCGATCCTTCGCTGTTCCTGTTCGACGAACCGCTGTCGAACCTGGACGCCAAGCTGCGCGTGGAAATGCGCGCCGAGATCAAGCTGCTGCACCAGCGCCTCGGTTCGACCATCGTCTACGTGACCCACGACCAGATCGAGGCCATGACGCTGGGCGACCGTATCGCCGTCATGCGCGACGGCGTGGTACAGCAGTTCGGCAGCCCGCAGGACATCTACGACCGTCCCGACAACCTGTACGTGGCCGGCTTCATCGGCTCGCCGTCGATGAACTTCCTGCGCGGGAAGCTGGTGCAGGATGGCGCCAACATCGCGTTCGCGCTGGAACACGCGGGCCAGACCACGCTGCTGCCGGTGCCGGGCACGGTGCTGCCCAAGCACGCGGGCCGCGACATCATCCTCGGCATCCGCCCCGAGCACGTGACGGACGCCGTCAGCGCCCGCCGCGCCACCAGCGCCGACGCCTACCATCCGACGGAAGTGGAATGCCTGGTCGAGATGACCGAACCGACCGGCCCGGACACCCTGGTGTTCGCATGGTTCAACGGCATCCGCGCCACCTGCCGCACCCACCCGCGCGCGGAAGCGACGGCCGGCCTGCACACCAAGCTGGCGTTCGACCTGTCGAAAGCCGTGTTCTTCGACCCGACGTCCGAAAAACGCATCGACCTGGGCCAGTAAGCGATTCAACCCGGCCGCCGTTCCCTGCGGCGGCCGCTTTCCTCCCCTCCCGTTTTCCCCGCCCGCATCCCTGCGGCCGCGGACCGCTGCACCCGTATGCATACAAAGACGCGGGCCACGACCGGCGTCATGGAGACAAAAATGAAACTCAACGATATCAAGATCGGCTACCGCCTGATGCTGGGCTTTGGCCTGATGCTGGCGCTGATGGCCGGCATGACCGCCATCGCCGCGCTGGCCGCGCGCCAGGCCGGCGCCAGCCTGACGCACTCGGTCGATCAAAGCAACGCCAAGTCCGCGCTGGTGGCCGCCATGCGCCAGAACCTGTTTCACCAGGGGCTGGCAGCCCGCAACATCGGCGCCACGGCCGACCTCAATCAGATGCAGAAGGAGATGGCCAACATCGGCAGCGAACAGCAGCGCTACCGCGACAACGAAGCGAAGCTGGCGGCACTGGGCCTGAATCCGGCCGAACGCGCCATCGTGGACGAGATGCACGGCTACGAACAAACCAGCCTGCCCTTCTTCAAGGAAGCGCAGGAATACGTGGCCGGCTTCAACGCGGGCCAGGCGCTCAAGGTGCTGACCACGCAGGTGGCGCCGCTGCAGGACAAATGGCTGGCTGGGCTGGACAAGCTGGCGGCCCTGCAGAACCAGGAGATCGGCGCCGGCATCACCCGCTTCAAGGACGACAGCGGCCACGCCACCGTCATCATGGCGCTGATCTGCGCCGTCGCCATGACGCTGGCCGTGGTGGTGGCGCTGCGCCTGAGCCGCAGCATCACCCGCCCCTTGCAGCAGGCACTGGAACTGGCCACCCGCGTGGCCGGCGGCGACCTGACCCAGCGCGTGGCCGTGGGCGCGCAGGATGAAACGGGCCAGCTGCTGCGCGCGCTGGCCAGCATGAACGACAGCCTGGCCGCCACCGTGGGCGCGGTGCGCACCAGCACCGAATCGATTACGGTCGCCTCACGCGAGATCGCCAGCGGCAACGCCGACCTGTCATCGCGCACGGAAGCGCAGGCCAGCGCGCTGGAACAAACGGCCAGCGCGATGGAGGAACTGACGGGCACCGTGCGCCAGAATGCGCAACACGCGCAGCAGGCCAACCAGCTGGCCGTGTCGGCATCGGCCGTGGCCGCGCAAGGTGGCCAGATCGTGGCCGACGTGGTGCAGACCATGGCCACCATCAAGGCCAGTTCCTACCAGATCGTCGACATCATCGGCGTGATCGATTCGATCGCGTTCCAGACCAATATTCTCGCCCTGAACGCGGCAGTGGAAGCGGCGCGCGCCGGCGAACAGGGACGCGGCTTCGCCGTGGTGGCATCCGAAGTGCGCAACCTGGCCCAGCGCAGCGCCGGCGCGGCCAAAGAGATCAAGACCCTGATCGGCAATTCGGTCGAGCAGGTGGACGCCGGCGGCAAACTGGTCGATTCGGCCGGGCAGACCATGGAACGCATCGTCACCGCCGTGCAGCAGGTGGCCGACTTCATGCACGACATCACGGCCGCCAGCCAGGAACAGAGCGTGGGCATCGAGGAAGTGAATCGCGCCGTGGGCCAGATGGACGCCATGACCCAGCAGAACGCGGCCCTGGTCGAACAGGCCGCGGCCGCGGCCGAAAGCATGCAGGAGCAGGCCACCAACCTGGCGCGCGCGGTCGGCATCTTCAAGCTGGGCACGCAGGATGCGCCGGTGCTGGCCGCCCTGCCCTCCGTGCGTGGTCCGCAATACCGTCTCGCCGCAGCCCGCGAGACGACGCCAGCCTGACACGGCGCATCCTGGAAAAAACTATCACATCGACTTGATCAGCCTACCGACACCATGACCACCACTCCCAACTTCCGCACCCGCGCCACGCTGCTCCAGCACATCCAGCACACCATGCGCTTCTACGAGCCGCGCTGCGTGGATGGCAGCGGCGGCTTCTTCCACTACTTCAAGGATGACGGCACCGTGTACAACGCGCATAGCCGCCACCTGGTCAGCAGCACCCGCTTCGTGTTCAATTACGCGATGGCGTTCCGCCACTTCCAGCAGCCGATCTACCTGGAGCGCGTGCGCCACGGCCTGGCCTTCCTGCGCGGCGCACATCGCAATCCATCCACCGGCGGCTACGCGTGGGAGCTGGACTGGCAGGATGGCAAAGCCACCGTCACCGATGGCACCAACCACTGCTACGGCCTGGCCTTCGTGCTGCTGGCCTACTCGCAGGCGCTGATGGCCGGCGTGGCCGAGGCACGCGTGTGGATCGCGGAAACGTATGCGCTGATGGAGGAACGCTTCTGGCAGGCGCAATACGGCCTGTACGCCGATGAAGCGGGCGCGGACTGGTCGCAACTGGCGCCCTATCGCGGCCAGAACGCCAACATGCACAGCTGCGAAGCGCTGCTGGCGGCATTCGAGGCCACCGGCGAACTGCGCTACCTGCACCGCGCCGAAACGCTGGCCCGCAACATCACCGAGCGCCAGGCGGCGCTGGCCGATGACCTGATCTGGGAACACTACCACCAGGACTGGTCGGTGGACGGCGACTACAACCGCCACGACAAGACCAATATCTTCCGCCCCTGGGGCTACCAGCCCGGCCACCTGACGGAATGGGCCAAGCTGTTGCTGATCCTGGAACGCCATGCCGTACGGCTGGCCGGCCCGTCCGACTGGCTGCTGCCGCGCGCCCGCGCCCTGTTCGACCAGGCGCTGGCCAAGGCCTGGGATGGGGAACATGGCGGTATCTATTACGGCTTCGCGCCCGACGGCAGCATCTGCGACAGCGACAAATACTTCTGGGTGCAGGCCGAAAGCCTGGCCGCCGCCGCGCTGCTGGCCGCGCGCACGGGCGATCCGCAATATTGGGACTGGTACGAACGGCTGTGGCAATACAGCTGGGCGCACATGATCGACCACCAGCACGGTGCGTGGTATCGCCTGCTCAGCGCCGACAACCGCAAGCTCAGTGACGAGAAGAGCCCGGCCGGCAAGACCGACTACCACACCATGGGCGCTTGCTACGAAGTGCTCAACGTGCTGGCCGACTAAGCGCCTGAAGGGTCAGACCCTGGCGCCAAGGCGGGGAGTCTGACCCTGAAATCACTGCCTGCGGCGCAAGGCTGGCGCCCTCACATTCAATCTCAGGCTGCGCGACGGCGGCGGGCCATTACGCCCACCAGCGCCAGGCCACCCAGCAGCATGCCGTAGGTCTCAGGTTCCGGCACGGCCGTCGTGATGTTCAAACCGCCCGAATAGCTGGCCGACGGGCCGGCGAAGCCGCTGACAGTCAGCACCAGCGGGCCGCTGAAGCCCGTGTCGAACAGGTGGGCGCCGCTGACAAACAGGCCGTCGGCGATGTCCAGCTTCTTGCCGTTCAGGCTCACGTCCGTAAAGCGGATGTGCTGCGATTCGCTGCCGTAGAAATTCACCACCCCGCCGTTGGCCATGAAATTGCCGTTCAGCGTAGGCGAGAACGTGTAGGTGTCGCGGAAAAAATTGCCGTCGATCGGTTCAGGCAGGCTCAGGTTGAAGCTGCCCGTCCATTCGTTGGGATGGTAAGGCGATTGCAGCAGCGGCACCGTGTAGTCATGGGCCAAGGCGGAGCCGGTAGCGGCGCCAGCCAGCAGCAGCGCGAGCAAAGTCGATTTCATAGGATTCCCTTCAGTTGTGGAGTTGGCGGTCCCGGCGCACGGCCGGGCCGGATCTGCATGGCGCGCCTGCGATGGGCCCGCCGATCGTTAAGAATAGTAATTTGTTATCATTTCCTGCAAAATAGTCTGTTTGGACTGAAATGTGACACGGCCCTTGTGGCGCCGGGCACGCTGGGTTGTAATACCGACATGAACCATTCCTTCCTTTTGATCGACGATCACGCATTGTTCCGGGCCGGACTGCGCATGACGCTGGAGAGCGCCCATCCCGGCGTGCCGCTGCGCGAGGCGGCCACGCTCGATGAGGCCGTCCACAGCCAGCGCGACGCGCCCGCCCCCACCGTGGTACTGCTGGACTTGCAGTTGCCCGGCCTGAACGGCATGGACGGCATGACCCTGATCCGGCACAAATGGCCAGCCTGCGCCATCGTCGTGTTGTCGGCTGACGACAGTCCGGACACGGCGCGCCGCGCGCTCGAGCATGGCGCGCTGCGCTACATTTCCAAGGGCGAGCCGGCCGCCAGCATCCTCGACGGCATCGGCGCCGTGATGCGCGCCGAGCCGGGCGCGCTGACACCATCCGTGTCGCGCAGCGCCGCGCCGCGCCTGACGCCGCGCCAGTGCGAAGTGCTGGACCTGCTGTGCCAGGGCATGTCGAACAAGCTGATCGGGCGGCGCCTGAACCTGTCCGAGAACACGGTGCGCGGCCACGTGCAGGCGCTGCTGGCCCTGCTGCAAGTGGTGAGCCGGGCCGAGGCGGCCTACGCGGCCCGCAGCCGGGGTCTGGTTGGCTAGGCCGGGCGCGGCCAGGCGCGCCGAAGGCCTGATGCGGGCCGAACAGATGCGCCTGTTGCTGGGCAATATGGGCAGCTCGCTGCTGCCCACCATCGTGGTGGCGTCGCTGCTGCTGTACACGCTGGCCACGCCAGCCAACGTGGCGGGACTGCGGCTGTGGTGCGCCGCCGTCATCGGCTCCAAGTGCTTTGGCTGCTGGGATGCGCGCCGCATCCTGCGCGGCCGCATCGGTCCCTGGCGCGCCTACCGGCTGGAACGCTGGATGCTCGTGCTGACGGCCATCGACGGCGCGGCCTGGGGCGCGCTGACCTGGACCGGCTTCGATCCCGGTTCGACCGCCAACAGCATCCTGGTGGTGGCCGTGCTGTCCGGCATCGTCGGCAATGCCATGTCGATGCTGTCGCCGGTGCTGAGCGTGTTCGCCATTTTCTGCGTATTCGAGCTCGGTGCGCTCGCGCTCAGGGCCTGGTCGCTCGATGACCTGCCGTTCCGCACCCTGAGCCTGGCCGTGGTGGTGTATTTTTTCAGCCTGCTCAGCCAGGGACGCAACAGCGCCCGCGCCGCGCGCGCCGCCATCCAGCTGCGCTTCGATAACATCGGCCTGATCCGGCAACTGCGCGTCGAAAGCGACCGCACGCGCCAGGCCTTGCACGCGGCCGAACAGGCCAACCTGGCCAAGTCGCGCTTCCTGGCCGCCGCCAGCCACGACCTGCGCCAGCCCATCCACGCGCAAGGCTTGTTCCTGGAAGTGCTGGCGCGCTCGCCGCTGAACGACCAGCAACACGCGGTGCTGGCCAGCGCGCGCGCCGCGTCCGAGGCGTCGGCCGACATGCTGCATACGCTGCTCGACTTCTCGCGCATCGAGGCCGGGGTGATCGAACCGCAGATCGAGGCGTTCGCCCTGCAACCGCTGCTGGCCAAGCTGGAAAGCGAACTGGCGCCGCAGGCCAATGCCAAAGGGCTGGTGTACCGCACCCGTGACAGCGGTCTGGCGCTGCGCTCGGACCGGGGCTTGCTGGAACTGATCGTGCGTAACCTGGTGACGAACGCCGTGCGCTACACGGAGCAAGGCGGGGTGCTGGTCGCCTGCCGCCGGCGCGGCGCGCACGCCGTGCTGGAAGTGTGGGACAGCGGAATCGGCATCGCGCCCGAGCAGCAGGAGGAGGTGTTCCGCGAATTTCACCAGTTGGGCAACCCGGAGCGGGACCGGCAAAAAGGCCTGGGTCTGGGCCTGTCGATCGCGCGCGGGCTGGCCCAGCTGCTGGGTCACGAATTGACGGTGGCGTCGCGGCCCGGACGAGGCAGCGTGTTCCGGCTGGCCGTGCCGCTGGCGTCCATGCCGGCGCTATCCGTGCCCTCGCCCGCGGCCGCCCTGCTGGCACTGGACGCCCCCGCGCGGAACGCATTGCCGCAGCGCGTGCTGGTGATCGACGACGATGCGATCGTGCGCACCAGCATGCAGCAACTGCTGGCCGGCTGGGGTTGCGACTGCCAGGTGGCCGACGGCATCGAAACGGCGCTCGCGCTGGCACACACGTGGCGCCCCGACATGATCATCAGCGACTACCGGCTGCGCGAGCAGCGCACGGGCGCGGAAGCGATCGCCATGCTGCGCGCCCAAGCTGGAACCGACATCCCGGCCTTGCTCATCACGGGCGACACCGCCCCCGCCCGCCTGCGCGAAGCGCGTGCCAGCGGCGTGCCGCTGCTGCACAAGCCCACTTCGCCCGAGCAGTTATACCGCGCCATGGAACAAACGTGCACCGGGCGGGGTCGCTGCCAACATGCCGACACGGCCACGTCCGATGTGCTGAACCAAGGCTGAGCTTGTGGAATCGCCACATCGATCAAAGCGCTACGGCCCGCACACAACAAGGCCACTTGTTCCTCCGCCCAGGCGGCCACTAAAAATACTTGATTACTCAACAATTTCTGATGAATTGATGCAAAATTGCCTCAGGCGATGGCAAAGCGACCACATTTATTTTGATAGTGCTACACTGGTCGCTGTCTTTTCTTCATAGAGAGGCTCCCACCATGAACCAGATGTCGAGGCGTCAGTTCCTGAAGGTGACTGGCGCGACCCTGGCCGGATCGAGCATCGCGCTGCTGGGCTTCGCCCCGGCCACCGCGCTGGCCGAAGTCCGGCAATACAAGCTGGCGCGCAGCACCGAGACCCGCAACACCTGTCCCTACTGCTCGGTGGGCTGCGGCATCCTGATGTATGGTCTGGGCGACGGCGCCAAGAACGCCACGGCCCGCATCATCCACATCGAGGGCGACGCCGACCACCCCGTCAACCGCGGCACGCTGTGCCCGAAAGGCGCCAGCCTGATCGACTTCATCCACAGCCCCAACCGGCTGCAGGTGCCCGAGTACCGGGCGCCCGGCGCCACCGAGTGGAGCCCGATCGCGTGGGACGACGCGCTCAACCGCATCGCCAAGCTGATGAAGACCGACCGCGACGCCAACTTCATCGAGAAAAGCGCGGACGGCAAGACCGTCAACCGCTGGCTGTCCACCGGCATGCTGTGCGCCTCGGCCTCCACCAACGAGGTAGGCTACCTGACGCACAAGACCATGCGCAGCCTGGGCATGCTGGCTTTCGATAATCAGGCGCGTGTATGACATGGTCCGACGGTGGCAGGTCTTGCCCCGACGTTTGGCCGTGGCGCGATGACGAATCACTGGGTCGACATCAAGAACGCCGATGTGATCCTGGTCATGGGCGGCAATGCCGCCGAAGCCCACCCGTGCGGCTTCAAATGGGTGACGGAAGCGAAGGCGCACCGCGGCGCCAAGCTGATCGTGGTCGACCCGCGCTTTACCCGCACCGCCTCGGTGGCCGACCATTACGTGGCCACCCGGACCGGCTCGGATATCGTGTTCCTGGGCGCGATCATCAACTACCTGCTCACCAACGACAAGATCCAGCACGAGTACGTGCGCAACTACACCGACCTGCCCTTCATCGTGCGCGAGGACTTCGCGCTCAACGATGGCCTGTTTTCGGGCTACGACGACAAGGCCGGCAAGTACACCGACAAGAGCAGCTGGAACTATGAGCTGGGCGAGGACGGCTACGCCAAGGTCGACCCCACGCTCGAGCATCCGCGCTGCGTCTACCAGCTGCTGAAGAAGCACTACGCGCGCTACACGCCGGAGATGGTGCAGAAGGCGTGCGGCGTGGCGCCCGACAAGTTCAAGCTGGTGGCCGAGGCGCTGGCCTCGACGGCCGTGCCGGGCCGCGCCGCCACCATCCTGTACGCGCTGGGCTGGACCCAGCATTCGACGGGTGCGCAAACGCTGCGCTGCGGCGCCATGGTGCAGCTGTTGTTGGGGAACATAGGCATCGCCGGCGGCGGCATGAACGCGCTGCGCGGCCACTCCAACATCCAGGGCTTGACAGACCTGGGGCTGATGTCCAACCTGCTGCCCGGTTACATGACGCTGCCCGGCGAGGCGGAACAGGACTTCGACGCCTTCATCGCCCAGCGCGCGCTCAAGCCGCTGCGCCCCAACCAGCTCAGTTACTGGAGCAACTACCGCAAGTTCCACGTCAGCCTGATGAAGGCGTGGTGGGGCGACGCGGCCACGGAGGAGAACAAGTTCGCCTTCGACTACCTGCCCAAGCTGGACAAACCCTACGACATGATGCAGGCCTTCGAGCTGATGCATCAGGGGAAAATGAATGGCTACATCTGCCAGGGCTTCAACATCCTCGCCTCGGCGCCGGACAAGCGGAAGATCACGGAAGCGCTGTCCAGGCTCAAGTTCCTCGTCGTGATGGACCCGCTGGCCGTGGAGACGGCGGAGTTCTGGCGCCCGTTCGGCGCCTTCCACGAAGTCGATCCGGCCAAGATCCAGACCGAGGTGTTCCGCCTGCCCACCACCTGCTTCGCCGAGGAACGCGGTTCGCTGGTCAGCTCCTCGCGCGTGCTGCAATGGCACTGGCAAGGCGCGGAAGGGCCGGGCCAGACCCGCAGCGACCTGGAGATCATGTCCGGCATCTTCCTGCGCATGAAGAAGCTGTACCAGACGGAAGGCGGCAAATTCCCCGACCCCATCGTCAACCTGACCTGGCCTTACGCCCAGCCGTACAGCCCCACGCCGGAAGAACTGGCGATGGAGTACAACGGCAAGGCGCTCAAGGAGCTCACCGATCCCAAGGACGCGACCAAGGTGCTGGTGAAGAAAGGCGAACAACTGGCCGGCTTCGCCCAGTTGCGCGACGACGGCTCCACGGCCTGCGGCTGCTGGATCTTCTCCGGCGCGTGGACGGCGGCCGGCAACCAGATGGGCCGGCGCGACAACGCCGATCCATCGGGCATCGGCCAGACGCTGAACTGGGCCTGGGCCTGGCCGGCCAACCGCCGCGTGCTGTACAACCGCGCCTCGTGCGACACCAAGGGCAAGCCGTTCGACCCCACCCGCAAGCTGGTGAGCTGGAACGGCAGCAACTGGGGCGGCGTGGACGTGCCGGACTTCAAGCTCGACGACCCGCCCGAGAACGGCATGGGGCCATTCATCATGCTGCACGAAGGCGTGGCCCGCTTCTTCTGCCGCGCCGGCATGAACGAGGGGCCGTTCCCCGAGCACTACGAGCCGTTCGAGACGCCCGTCGGCCACAACCCGCTGCACCCGTCCAACGCGCGCGCCACCAGCAACCCGGCCGCCCGCGTGTTCCCGTCCGACCGCGCCAAGTTCGGCACGGCGGCCGAGTTCCCGCACGTGGCCACCAGCTACCGGCTCACCGAGCATTTCCACTACTGGACCAAGCACGCGCGGCTCAACGCCATCGTCCAGCCGGAACAGTTCGTGGAGATCGGCGAAGACCTGGCGGCCGAAATCGGCGTGGCCAATGGCGGCACCGTCAAGGTCAGCTCCAAGCGCGGCCACATCGTGGCCAAGGCCGTGGTCACCAAGCGCATCAAGGCGCTCACCATCAACGGCAAGAAGACCCACACGGTGGGCCTGCCGATCCACTTCGGCTTCAAGGGTGTGACCAAGCCGGGCTATCTGATCAACACGCTCACGCCCACCGTGGGCGACGGCAATTCCCAGACCCCGGAATACAAGTCCTTCCTTGTCAAGGTGGAAAAAGCGTGAGCGCGCGAGGAGAATGACATGGCATTGCAATCATTGGATATCAAGCGCCTGTCCGCCACCACGGCGCAGCCGCCCAGCGCGCGCGAACCGGCGCTGGGCACCGTGGCCAAGCTGATCGACGTATCGAAGTGCATCGGCTGCAAGGCGTGCCAGACCGCCTGCATGGAGTGGAACGACCTGCGCGACGACGTGGGCACCAATGCCGGCGTGTACGACAACCCGAACGACCTGACGCCGCAATCGTGGACGGTGATGCGCTTTTCCGAACACGAGACCGGCGAGGGCAACCTGGAATGGCTGATCCGCAAGGACGGCTGCATGCATTGCGAAGACCCCGGCTGCCTGAAGGCGTGTCCGGCGCCGGGCGCCATCGTGCAGTACACCAACGGCATCGTCGACTTCCACCAGGAGAACTGCATCGGCTGCGGCTATTGCGTGGCCGGCTGTCCGTTCGACGTGCCGCGCATCTCGAAGAAGGACAGCCGCGCCTACAAGTGCACGCTGTGCTCGGACCGCGTGGCCGTGGGCCAGGAACCGGCCTGCGTCAAGACCTGCCCCACCGGCGCCATCGTATTCGGCACCAAGGAGGACATGCAGGTGCATGCCGAGGAACGCATCGCCGACCTCAAGTCGCGCGGCTACGCGCAGGCGGGCCTGTACGACCCGGCCGGCGTGGGCGGCACCCACGTGATGTACGTGCTGCACCACGCGGACCAGCCGGGCCTGTACCACGGCTTGCCGGCCGCGCCCAGCATCAGTCCCATGGTCGGACTGTGGAAGGGCATGACCAAGCCGCTGGCCCTGGCCGGCTTTGCCGTCACGGCGCTGGCGGGCTGGTTCCACTACTCGCGCGTGGGGCCGAATGAAGTGAGCAAGGACGAAGAAGCCGAGGCAGTGAAAGACGCCAACCGCATCCGGGAGAGCTCAAATGAACCACGATAAGGACGGCAATCCGCTCATCGAGCGCTACACGGCCAATGAACGCAGCGGCCACTGGGTCACGGCCATCTGCTTCGTGCTGCTGATGGTGTCTGGCCTGTCCATGTTCCACCCCGCCACCGCGTGGATGGCCGTATTCCTGGGCGGCGGACAATGGACGCGCATCCTGCACCCGTTCATCGGGCTGGTGATGGTGGCCTCGTTCGCCGGCATGGTGGTGCAGTTCTGGCACCACAACCGGTTCGAGCCGGGCGACCGTGAATGGCTGGACCAGACCAACGACGTGATCCACAAGCGCGAACACCTGGTACCCAAGGCGGGCCGCTACAACGGCGGGCAGAAACTGCTGTTCTTCGTGCTGGTGGGCTGCATGGCGGCGCTGCTGCTGACGGGTATCGTGATCTGGCGCGCTTACTTCTCGGCGCTGTTCCCTGTCGGCCTGATACGCTTCTCCGCCCTGCTCCACGCATTCTGCGCGCTGCTCATCATCGTGGCCATCATCATCCACGTGTACGCCGGCTTGTGGGTCAAAGGTTCGCTGGGCGCCATGGTGCGCGGCACGGTGACCTACGGGTGGGCACGCAAGCATCACGCGCGCTGGTTCGAGGAGGCTGTGCGCAAATCGCGCGACTAGCCATTTTGCTTGCGCCGGCTGTTGAGCCGCCCCCGTTTTGGATTAGAATAAACCGCAAGGCCTGCCACCGCCGGTGGCAGGCCAGTTTGGCATTCTGGCATTCTGGGACGGGGGACATACTTGGTACAACGCCTGCTTGCACCCGGCGAGATCGAGGCACTCGATCACACCGCCATTCCGCGCCTGCTGCTGCCGCAGCCGCGCAGCCTGTTTTCCGCCCGCGCCACCCGCTTGCGACGGCTGGCCAACAACGAGATCAAGGGCATACCCGTCGGCGCCACCCTGCGCGGCTACCTGCTGCTGATGGCCGCGCTGGTCGATGCGCAGGCGGCCGTCACGCTGGCACTGCCGTCCGACGCCGCCGCGCTGGCAGCGGCCATCAACATGCCGGACGACGCCACCATCACCCAGGCGCTCGATCACAACATGCCACCGCTGCCCGTCAGCGGCCCGCGCCCAGCCGCCTGGCGCGGCGTGTTCGACAGCCTGCTGGCGCAAATGCACACGCTGGCCGCCAGCCAGCCGCAATTCTCATCCGTGGTGGACGAACTGCACGCGCTCACCGGGGCCGAACTGGAAGGTTGCGCCGACGCGGTGCTGGCCCAATTCGGGGACGGCATCAACCCGCTGCATGCGCCGTTCGTGGCGGCCGCGCTGCAGGTGGTGTGGACCCTGCAGGCCAGCCTGCTGGACGCACGCCGCGTGCAGCCGCTGGTGACGGGCACGCTGTGCCCCGTGTGCAGCTCGCATCCGGTGGCCAGCGTGATCCGCATCGGCGGGCAATCGCAGGGCTACCGTTACCTGCAATGCGGCATGTGCGCCAGCGAGTGGCACATGGTGCGCGTCAAGTGCTCCAACTGCGAGGAGAACGCGCACGTGGCCTACCAGAGCCTGGAGGATGCGCAGGCCAGCGCCACGCCGCCGGCCGACACCATCAACAAGGCCAACGATCCCTCGCGCGTGGCGCGCGCGGAAACCTGCGACGACTGCCACAGCTACCGCAAGATCTTCAACCAGGAGCATGACTACGACGTCGAACCGCTGGCCGACGACCTGGCCAGCCTGATGCTCGATGTGCTGGTCGGCGAAGCGGGCTACACGCGCGCCAGCGGCAATCCCCTGTTGTGGTTCAGCGCGGCATGAGCGGCACAACGCCAGGAGCACAGCCCGATGCCGCCGTGGCGGGCGCTGACGATGGCGCTGGCGCTGCCCGCGCGCGCAGCGTCCATCTGCCGGCCGTGCACCTGATCCTGTCCGATCCGTCCTGCCAGCCGCTGCTGGCCGAGTACGGCCGCGTACAAACACTGGCCGCCACCCGTGCCCTGCTGGCCGAGCTGCGCGGCGACATGCTGCGCGTGGCCCATGCCGGTGGCGGCACACCATCTCCCGCCGGCGAGGCCATCGCCCCAGCCATTCCCGCCATCACAGCACTGCTGGCGCAGCGGCTGGCGCAGGCCAACCGCTCGCCGCTGCGGCCCATCTTCAATTTGAGCGGCACCGTGCTGCACACCAACCTGGGCCGCGCCCTGCTGCCCGACAGCGCCGTGCAAGCCGTGGCCGAAGCGCTGCGCTGGCCCATGAACCTGGAATGGGATATCGAGACCGGCAAGCGCGGCGACCGCGACGACCTGGTGGACGACCTGCTGCGCGAGCTGACCGGCGCCGAAGCCGTCACCATCGTCAACAACAACGCGGCCGCCGTGCTGCTCATGCTCGACACGCTGGCCCACGGCCGCGAAGCCATCGTCTCGCGCGGCGAGCTGGTGGAAATCGGCGGCGCGTTCCGCATCCCGGACATCATGCAGCGCGCCGGCGCCACGCTGCGCGAAGTGGGCAGCACCAACCGCACCCACCTGCACGATTATGCCAACGCCGCCAGTGCGCAGACGGCGCTGCTGCTCAAGGTCCATTGCAGCAATTACGCCATCACCGGCTTCACCAAAAACGTGGAGGTGGCCGAACTGGCGCCGCTGGCGCGCGAGCGGCACATCCCGCTGGCCGTGGACCTGGGCAGCGGCACGCTGGTCGATCTGGAACAATACGGCCTGCCGCACGAGACGACGGTGCGCGAAACCATCGCCGCCGGCGCCGACCTGGTGACCTTCAGCGGCGACAAGCTGCTGGGCGGACCGCAGTGCGGCATCATCGCCGGCCGCGCCGACCTGATCGCGCGCATCAAGCGCAATCCGCTCAAGCGCGCGCTGCGCGTGGGCAAGCTGACGCTGGCCGCGCTGGCGCCTGTGCTGGCTCTGTACCGGGCGCCGGATCTACTGCCCGAGCGCCTGACCACCCTGGGCCTGCTCACGCGCCCGGCCGCCGACATGCGCGCGCAGGCGCAAGCCATCCTGCCGCTGCTGCAGCGCGCGTTGGGCGCCGACTATGACGTGCGCGACGAGGCCATGACCAGCCAGATCGGCAGCGGTGCGCTGCCGGTGGACCTGCTGCCCAGCCACGGCCTGACCGTGCACGCCGCAGCCGGTTCGCGCGTGAGCGACGCGCTGGGTGTGCTGGAGCGGCGCTTGCGCGCCCTGCCCATTCCCGTCGTCGGCCGTATCGCGCAAGACGCGCTGTGGCTGGACCTGCGCTGCCTGGATGCCGATCACCAGCGGCGCTTCATGGCCCAACTGGAAGCGCTGGCCAAATGATCGTCGGCACCGCGGGCCACATCGACCACGGCAAGACCACGCTCACGCGCGCGCTGACCGGCGTCGATACGGACCGGCTGAAGGAAGAAAAAGCGCGCGGCATCTCGATCGAACTCGGTTACGCCTACCTGCCGCTGGACGACGGCCAGGTGCTGGGCGTGATCGACGTCCCCGGCCACGAGAAATTCATCCGCACCATGGCCGCCGGCGTAACAGGTATCGACTACGCGCTGCTGGCCGTGGCCGCCGACGACGGCATCATGCCGCAAACGGTGGAACACCTGTCCATCCTGCGTCTGCTGGGCGTGCGGCGCGGCGCCGTGGCCCTGACCAAGGCCGACCGCGCCGATGCGGCCCGGCTGGCGCAAGTGGAAGCTGACGTGCGCGCCCTGCTGTCCGCCATGGGCTTAGCCGATGCGCCCCTGTTCCGCACCAACGCCACGGCGGCGAACGACGAAGGCGTGGCGGCCCTGCTCGCACATCTGGCGGCCACCGCCCGCGCGCTGCCCGCGCGCGACGAGCAACGCCTGTTCCGTCTTGGCGTGGACCGGGTATTCACGCTGGCCGGACAAGGCACCGTCGTCACCGGCACGGCACTGGCAGGCACCGTCCGCCCAGGCGATGTGCTGCGGCTGGCGCCCGGCGGCCAGCAAGCGCGCGTGCGCAGCATCCACGCGCAGAACCGCGCGGCCGAACGCGGCGTAGCCGGCCAGCGGCTGGCACTGAACCTGAGTGGTGCCGCGCGCGAGGAGATCACCCGTGGCAGCTGGGTCGTCGCGCCCGCGCTGGCCGAATGCGGCGAGCGATTCGACGCCGAACTGACGCTGTTGGTCGAGGCAGGCGCGCCGCTCGCATCGTGGTCGCCCGTGCACGTGCACCTGGGCGCGGCCCATCACACGGCGCATGTGGTGCCGCTGGATGGCGATACGCTGACGCCCGGCAGCACAGGGCGCGTGCAACTGGTGCTCGATGCGCCCGTGCATGCCGTGCCCGGTGACCGCTTCGTGATCCGCAACGCGCAGGCCAGCGCCACCATCGGCGGCGGCGTGGTGCTGGACCCGTTCGCGCCAGCCCGCAAGCGGCGCAGCGCTGCAAGACTGGCTTGGCTGCAGGCCATGTCCGGTTATCTCGCCAACGGCGACCTGGCCGCGCTACTGGCATGCAGTCCGCACGGCCTGCGCACCTCCACGCTGACGCGCCTGACGTTGCTGCCAGCCGGCCAACTCACTGCGCCGCCGGACGCCATGCGCATAAGTCTATCTGGCGACGATGGCCTGCTGATTTCCCACGCCAATGTGCAAGCGCTGCAGGAACGCACCATCGCCGCACTGGCCCAGTTCCACGCCCGCGCGCCCGACGAAGCCGGTCCGGAATGGTGGCGGCTCAAGCGCATGGTGGCGCCCGAGGCCGAAGACAAGTTATGGAGTGAACTGCTGGAACAGCTGATCGCGCTGGGGCGCGTGTGCCAGCGCGGCCGCAGCCTGCACCTGCCCGAACACCGCATCGAGCTGAGTCCGCAGGAACAGGCGCTGGCCGCACCCTTGCTGGCGTCGATACTGGCCGGCGCCTACGATCCGCCGTGGGTGCGCGACCTCGCGCGCGCGACGGGCATGGCGGAAGACGAAGTGCGCCGCCTGCTGCGCAAGCTCAATCGCAGCGGCGACGTGGGCCAGGTGGTGCCCGATCTGTTCTACCATCCGGCGCGGCTGGCCGAACTGGCGCACATCGTCGCCACGCTGCCCGAGGCGCAAGCTGCCTCGTTCCGCGACGCCACGGCGCTGGGCCGCAAGCGCGCCATCCAGTTGCTGGAATACTTCGACCGCGTCGGCTATACTCGGCGCGTAGGCAACATCCACCTGATACGGCCCAATGCCGTATGGTCCTAGCTTCACCTTGATACACCACGAGGAAGGCATACTCATCCGGTGATGGGGCCGGGCTTCAAACCCGGTGGGGGGCGTCAGCCGCTCCCTCGTACGTTCGACTCCTACTGCCTTCCGCCCCTCCCTTCATCAGCGCCATCGCCGCTAAATCCGCCGTTCGTCATACGGCCGTCATATCTAATGCTTAACATTGCGGGTTTTTCAACCTCGCCTAGCTCCGCGCCGCAAGCCGGCATGCGGTGCGGCCCCTATCTTTTCAGCTCACCATGCACCAGCACACCCCGTCCCGCCCCATCCCGCGCGCCAAGCGCTTAACCCTGGCCCTGTCCATCGCCGGGCTGTCCACGGCAGCGCTGCATCCCGCCTATGCCCAGCAGGCCATCGAAGCCGAGGCGCTGGCGCCGACGGCAGCGCTGGCGCAAGTAGTCGTCAAGGCCACGGTCGAAAAGAAAAAGCTGGGTGACAGCGTCAGCGGCGGCGCGCTGGGACGCCGCTCCGAACTCGATACGCCGTTCTCCACCAAGGCCGTCAGCAGCGACGAAATCGAAGACCGGCTGGCCACCAGCATCGCCGAAGTGCTCAAGTACGACGCCTCCGTCACGGCCATCAGCCCCAGCGTCGGCACCCATCCGGCCACCATCGCCATGCGCGGCTTGCGGATCGATGACCTGAACGGCTACAAGATCGACGGCCTGGCTAACATCAACCGCGGCACGGAAATGCCGCTGGAAATGTTTGAAAGCGTGGAGGTGCTCAAGGGCCTGTCCGGCTTCATGTACGGCTTCGGTTCGCCGGGCGGCATCGTCAACTACGTCAGCAAGCGCCCCACCACAGAACGCAGCTTCAGCGCAGCGGTGGGCTACCAGCAAGGTGGCGCCATCAAGGAACACGTCGACATGGGCGGCCGCGTGGGCGAGGACGCCAGCGTGGGCTACCGCCTGAACCTGGTGCACGAGGATGGCGGCGTGGCCGAGGACGACGGCGCCATCAACCGCAATGCCGCCGGGCTGAACCTGGACTGGCACGTCACGCCCGACCTCACCCTGTCCTACGATGCGCTGTACCAGCGGCGGCGCACCGTAGGCGGCACCGACATCATCACCAGCCCGCAATTCGCGCTGCCTGCGCCACTGCGCGGCGACACCCACCTGAACAGCGCAGGCGCCGGCAACAACGTCGAATTCGACCTCGGCACCCTGGGCCTGTCGTACCAGCTGGCGCCGGACTGGCGCGCCAACGTCTCGTACCGCACCTCGGACTCCACGCGCGTCTACAAGAAGGACCAGTACTACCTGACCAGCGACAGCGGCAATTACCGCGACCGCGCCACGTCGGAACTGCATGGCTACCACTTCAAGCAGTGGCAGGCCAGCGTGGAAGGCAACGCCGCCACCGGCGCGCTGCGGCACCAGATCGTGGCCGGCGCGATGACGCAGGAACTGACGTCGGTATCGTCCGTCGTCACACCCAAGTCTTACATCGGCACCGGCAACCTGTACGCGCCCACGCTGTTCTCGGTGGCCAACGTGAACTACAGCGGCGGCACCTACGAGGACGGCAAGACCACCCAGGACGCGCTGTTCGCCAGCGACACGGTGCAACTGCCAGCCGGCTGGTCGGCGCTGGCCGGCCTGCGCTACACCCGCTTCAAGGACGTGGCCTACACCACCGCCAACGCCGTCAGCGCCAGCTACCCGGCCAACAAGACGACGCCCACGCTGGCCCTGATGTACAAGCCGGCCGCCGACACCACCTTCTACGGCAGCTACGTGGAAGCACTGGAACAGGCCAGCAACGCCCCCACCAACACCGCGAACGCCAACCAGACCTTCGCGCCGCTCAAGAGCAAACAAACCGAAGCGGGCGTGAAGACTGAGCGCGCGGGCTGGAACGCCAGCGCCGCCCTGTTCCGCATCGAACGGGGCGCGCAATACACCAACGCCGCCAACGTCTACGTAGCCGACGGCCAGATCCGCTACCAGGGCCTGGAGTTCAACACCGTCGTGCAGGCCGCGAAAAACCTGTCGATCGAAGGCGGCCTGCTGCTGCTCGATGCGACGCTGCAGGACGCGGCGCCAGCCGTCACCGGCAAGCGCGCCGTGGGTGCGCCCAAGCGCCAGGCATCGCTGCAGATGACGTGGCGCCCCGTCGCCCTGCCAGGACTGGCGCTGCACGCGGGCACCCAGTATCTGGGCCAACTGGCGATGGACGCGGCCAACGTGCACACGCTGTCCTCGTATGCGCTGTTCGACGCGGGCCTGAACTACCGCGCGCGCATCGGCGGCAAGATGGTCAGCCTGCGCGCCAACATCACCAACGCCGGCAACCGCAAGTACTGGACCTTCTACCAGGAGAACTACCTGAACGTGGGCGCGCCGCGCACGGCCAGCGTCAACCTGCGGGTCGACTTCTGATGCGCGGCGACGCAATCGGCAGGCGGCCTGCGGGTTCCGGCGCCGCATCTGCACTGGCGGCACGGACGGCGCTGGCCGCGCTGCTGTGTGCCAGCACGCAAGCCGGCGTGGCCGGGGAACGGTACTACCAGACCAAGACCCCGTATCAACCGCAACAGGACATGGCCAGCTATGAGCCCGTGCCGGCCGGCTACCGCGCCGTACAGACCCAGATGCTGGCGCGCCACGGCTCGCGCGGGCTGACCGGCTTCAAGACCGACCTGGCCCTGTACCAGCTGTGGCTGCAGGCCAGCCAGGAAGGCGCGCTCACGCCTCTGGGCGCGGCGCTGGGGCCGGACCTGCGCCAGCTGATGCGGGCCAATTTCCTGCTCGGCCACGGCGTGCCCGGCATCGGCAAGCCCGGATACGGCAACGAGACCATGCAGGGCATACAGGAACACACGGCGCTGGCCCAGCGCATGCAGCAACGACTGCCGGAACTGTTCCGTGATGCCGCCGCCAGCGCGGCGCACCAGCCGCGCCGGATCACCATCGTCACCTCCGGCAAAGACCGGGCCGTGGACAGTGGCGCCTTCTTCGTCCAGGCACTGCTGGCGCGGCAACCCGGGCTGGCGCCGCTGCTGGACTATCCGCCCGCACGCGCGCCGCGGACCGCGAGCGCGGACGGCAAGCGCCCCGCGGGGACGGATCGCTACCAGCTCTACTTCCACCAGTTGAACGCCAAGCAGGACAAGGTCAGCGATCCAGGCGATCCACTGTACCGCACCTATCTGGACAGCCAGACCTACCAGGCTTACGCCGACAGCGCGGACCTACGCGCCAGGGAACGCGCCATCCTGGACCAGCCACGCCTGGCCGAAGCGGCGAAGGAGGTGCTGGCGCGCCTGTTCACGCCCGCCTTCGTCGCATCTCTTTCGCAAGGACGGCGCGCGACCAACAGCGGCACCTACAGCTACACCAGCAACGACGGCAAATGGACCCAGACCTTGAGCGGCGACGGCCACACCGTCATCGACAATCCCACGTCGGCGGCACTCGCGCTGTACGAGCTGTACTGCGCGGCGGCCGACATGCAAGGCGAAGGTGTGGCGGACTTCAGCCGCTACCTGCC